>CACAAX010000051.1 GCA_902530595.1 uncultured Alphaproteobacteria bacterium | reverse complement strand
TTATAACAATTTTATTGTCTTTGGTTTTTATTAATTTGTTTTCTTCTAGATGGAACACTACGGGGGTAAGTTTTTCATAGTCAAAAATGGAAACCGGTATGTTTTTGGATATTCTAAGATTCATTATCAGTTTTTCTTCTAGCACAACTCTATTTGCTATTGGGGTTATCTTTGGTGTACTTGAATTTAAGGAAACTGTATTTTCAAACCAAATATCAGGGTTCCTCTCTTCTTCTGTTGCATATTTTTTTCCTGACATTGTCACCCTACCGTGTGCGCCTGGTCCTATACCGATATAATCACTATACTTCCAGTATGAAGTATTATGTTTGCACTCAAAGCCTTTTCTGGCAAAATTTGATATTTCATATTGCTTATAACCACCGTCTTTACAAAGTTGCCTCGTGATATCAAACATATCAGATACAATTTTTTGTGTTGGCAAACCTTTTAATAAATTTCTTTTGAAGAGCTTATGGAAATTAGTGTTTTCTTCTATTGTAAGTTGATAGAGAGAAAGGTGCGGTGCTTCTAGGGAAAGTATTTTTGAAAGTTCATTGCTCCACTTGCTGGTACTTTGATACTGCCTTCCATATATAAAGTCTAGGTTATAATTTTTGAACCAAGTGTTAATGACTTCTATGGCTTCAATAGCTTGTTTTTTATTATGATCGCGTCCTAAATTACTTAAATCTTTATTATTGAGAGCTTGCACACCCACTGATACCCTATTAATTCCGATATCCCTAAATAATTTAAATTTACTTTCAGATATACTGTTTGGATTGGCCTCAATAGTAATCTCACAATTACCATTTATACTCCATAGACTATCGATTTTCTGTAATACCATTGCCACAAAATCAGGGTCAAGAAGACTAGGTGTACCTCCGCCAAAAAAAATGGACTTAATTTCTCTTTTATCCAGTCTTGAAGACCACAATTCTAATGCTCTTAAATAGGCCTTTAACCAATGAGACTGATTAGTGCTTTCTCTTTTGTATGAATTAAAATCGCAATAAGGGCACTTTATTTTACAAAATGGCCAATGTATGTACAAGGCTAGCGAAGATCCTTCCATTTTAAAAACAAGAAACCAATAGCTTATCCACAGCTAATCCCCTATGACTTATCCTATTTTTTTTCCACCTATCCATCTGACCAAAAGTTTCTTCGTATCCATTTGGTAGAAAAACCGGATCATAGCCGTGACCTCTTTCACCCTTACCAGGCCAAATTATCTCACCATATATTTTTCCCTCAAACTTCTCAAAATGATTATCTGGCCAATATAGAATTAATGAGCAAATAAAATAACCAGTGCAAGGCCCGACAAAATTATTTTTTTTAATTTCCCTTACGAGCTTATTGGTTGCAAACTTAAAATCCCTCGACCCGTCACTCTTAATTGCCCAATCCGCTGAGTAGATGCCCGGTGCACCATTTAATATGTCAACACATAGCCCGCTGTCATCTGCTAAGCTCACCAGACCAGTCAATTTTGTGGCTTCTCTCGCCTTTATTAAAGAATTCTCCCAAAACGACCCCCCAGTCTCTTCGGGTGTTTTGCCAGAATATTGGCCTATATCCGTAATATTGAAGTTAACCTTGCCAAACAAATGTTTGAACTCTTCTATCTTTCCAAAATTGTGGGTCGCTAAAACTAAATCCTTTTCTTGAAATTTTCTATTCATCTAAAGCTGATTTCTGTATTTTAACTATTTTCTTTATTCCCTCTGAAGCCATAGAAAACATTATGTCGAACTCCTCTTTTGAAAAAGGTTTTTTTTCGGCAGAGCATTGGATTTCAATTAATTCCCCCTTATCGTCCATAACAAAATTAGCATCTGTCTCCGCTGCACTATCTTCTTGATAATTAAGGTCCAATTTTTGTTCTCCATCCACAATCCCACATGATATCGCTGCAACATGCCGGATAATAGGGTCAAACTTAATCTGTCCACTCCTTTTCAAGGTGTTGGTTGCTAGTTTTAGTGCGACCCAACCCCCACAGATTGAGGCACATCTAGTGCCGCCGTCAGCTTGAATAACGTCACAATCAACTATTATTTGCCTCTCACCTAGCGCAACCCTGTCAACGGCAACTCTTAAACTTCTTCCAATCAATCTTTGAA
>CACAAX010000050.1 GCA_902530595.1 uncultured Alphaproteobacteria bacterium | reverse complement strand
GAAGACTGGGGGTGCATGGCCCATTTTGGGGTTTAGACTTTTCTTGCTTTGACTCTGAGGTTGCAAAAGTAATCTCTAAAAGACTTTGTCAAGGGGTAGAAGCAGCAGCAGAAACCGGTGCGATACAAATGGTTATGCACTCACCATTTGATAACTGGCACGAATTTAATAGATTCAATATCTACAATGGTAAGCGAGCATTGGAACAAGTCTTTGACGTAGTAGCAAGAATTATTTCTCCAGCTCTAAAGATTGCAGAAAATGAAGGAGTCGAGTTGGTTATGGAAAATATTAAGGATATCAATCCACAGACTAGAAGGCAGCTAGTTGAGAGCATTGAATCTAATTCTCTAAAGCTTTCGATAGATACTGGGCATGCACATATAGCAGGGCTTGCTTCTAAAGCCCCACCCGTCGATATTTTTGTTGAAGACGCAGGCAATCTATTGAAGCATGTTCATATTCAAGATGGTGATGGTTATGCAGACCGACACCAAGCACCCGGCAATGGAACAATTAATTGGCATTCTGTTTTCCAATCCCTAAGTTTCTTAGAGAGCAACCCACATTTAATCCTAGAACTCAAAAACTATGGAGAAATACCAATAGCATTTTCTTATCTCAGCGAAAGAGGGCTGGCTTTTTAAGACAACGGAATGTAACTTAAAGCAAGAACAAGCAAAACATCGTCCTTATTTTTTACCTATTTGTATGGGTACAAACTATGCTTATAGATTAAACAATTAGCATTTAATTCTTTTGTTGTTTGTCAAATGAACTAAGATGCCCTTGTCTCTCTTCAATAATAAGGCGAAAAAGCTTACAGAAATCTATTTAGTTAACGCTTTAGAAGTTTCCCTATCAAAAAAATGCAAGGCTTTATTATTTGTAGATATGTGTATGGTGTCTCCTACCTCCACGCTAGCACGTGATTGAGTACTTACGCAAAGTTGATTTTCCTTCATATCAACACAGTATATGACGGTACTCGAACCAAGTTTTTCAATAAGCTCCACCTTACATTTGACACCGGTTGTAGCTTTAGTGATTGATATATCTTCAGGCCTCACTCCTAGGATAACATCATCTTTATCTTCATATTTAGCTGGTACAGCGAAACTCGAAGCTTTAAAGGTCTTATCTTTTATACTGCCTGTGATGAAATTCATGCTAGGAGTGCCGATAAATTCTGCTACAAATTTAGTTTTGGGGTGATAATAAATTTCCATTGGAGTACCCACTTGCTCCATCACTCCTTTATTCATAACAACTAATCGATCACCCAGGGTCATTGCTTCAGTTTGATCATGAGTAACGAAAATACTAGTCGTTCCCATTTTTCTTTGTAATTTTTTTATTTCCAGTCGCACCTGGACCCGTAGTTTTGCGTCTAAATTTGAAAGTGGTTCATCGAATAAAAATACTTTTGGATCACGAGCTATTGCTCTCCCCATGGCAACGCGTTGTCTTTGTCCTCCTGATAGTTGACCTGGTTTCTTACTCAATAGATCGCCAATTTGAAGTAATTCTGAAACATTTGTAACCTGTGCTTCTATTTCCAGTTTTTTTATTCCTCTACTTCTTAGGCCATAAGCAATATTATTATAGACTGACATATGGGGGTATAAGGCATAATTCTGGAAAACCATTGCTATATCCCTCTCAGAGGGGTCTATTTCATTAATTCTGTTTCCATCTAGGTCTATTTCTCCCTCCGTTACGTCTTCTAACCCAGCTATCATTCTAAGTAATGTTGACTTTCCACAACCGCTGGGCCCAACAAAGACAACTAATTCACCCTTCTCAATCGATAAAGAAGAGTTGAAAATAGCCTGGGTTCCATCTGGATATACTTTTACAACGTTCTTAAGGTTTATAAAACTCATTCACTTCTCCGTTTGTATAAGACCCTTAATAAACCAACGTTGCAACAAAACAACAATGAGAACGGGCGGTATTATTGATAGTATAATATACGCAAACCTTTGCCCCACTCTAGGTAAAGACACACCTTCGTATAATTCGACATAGATTAATTTCATCCCCATTACAACTGTCCAGTACTTCTCATCAGTAGTCATTAAAAGAGGCCATAAGTATTGGCTGTATCCAAAAACAAACATAAAAATAAACATCGCTGCAATCATCGTTTTTGAAAGGGGCACTAAAAAGTCAATAAAAAATCTCCAGCTATTAGCTCCATCAAGCTTGGCTGACTCAAGAAGTTCATCAGGAACTGACTTATAAAATTGTCTAAAGAAAAAAACTGCAGTTGCCGAGGCAACTAATGGGAGTACGAGGCCAGTATAGCTGTTTGTCAAGCCTATATCAGATACAATTTTGTAGCTGGGGAATATTCTGACCTCTAAGGGAACTAACAAAGTTATGAAGATAAACCAGAAAATGGGTGTGGCTAATCTAAATCGGAAATAAACGAGTGAATAAGCAGCCATCATCGAAATAATAACCTTAAGTGTGGCGATCCCTAGCCCCATTATAAAACTATTT
>CACAAX010000049.1 GCA_902530595.1 uncultured Alphaproteobacteria bacterium | reverse complement strand
TCTAAGGGAAGACGGGTTTCAGGTTTCAGAAATAATGGAAAGATCCTAAACTTCTAATTATTTGACATATATCCACTTTTATTTATTTTTAAGGCATGAAGTTAAAAGATATTGTTTTTAAATCAAAAAAAATAAATAAAGCGTTTGCATGGGCTGCTCACATTTTTACTGCATCAGGACTAATTTTTGGGTTTCTAGGCTTAATAGCGATATTAAATGGTGAACAAACTTTTGCTTTTTTATTTATGGGTTTTGCTTTAGTTATCGACGGCGTCGATGGTACTCTAGCTAGATACGTCAACGTGGAAGAAGCACTTCCAGAAGTAGATGGTAGTACTTTAGACAATATTATAGATATGTTTAACTACTCAATACTACCTGTATTGATGATTTATTGGTTTGCAATGGTTCCATATAATCTCGTTTATCTAACCTGCATTTCTATTTTGCTCGCTAGTTGTTATACGTTTTCTGATAAGAATATGAAAACAACGGATTATTACTTCAAAGGCTTTTCTGCGCTTTGGAATTTACTGGTTTTCTTTCTCTTTATTTTGGACCTCGGTCTTTGGTTTAATTTCGGCGCGATATGCTTATGTTTAATTTTAACCTTTATTCCGATAAAAATCATTCATCCATTCAGAGTTAAAGAGCTTCGTATTTCGTCAATAATGATGGTCGGAGTATGGTCGATAAGCGCCGTTTTTCTTATACTGCATAAACACAGTTTATTGTTGCATCAATTTCATGCGATGAATGTTGGACTATGGCTAATTAGCACAGCTTATTTTGTGTGGATCTCCCTAAGGAGATCCTTTAGACAAAATACTTAATTAGAACCAACTTGACTCAAATATTTTTCGAGCCGCTCTTTAGATTTTTTAGGAACTTTCTGTCCTTTAAGAAAATCACTAGGATCTGCAGAGTCTCCGACTTGGATTAGAGCCACCATTCCATTCGCATAATGAGGTGTGCACCGGATCCCGTAAAGTCCTTCAACTTCCACCGTATAACTAAATTTTTTGTTAATTTTACTCTTGAACTTTTTTGCCCCCTCGGGGATTAATCCTTTTATGGACGCAGCCATATGCCCCTTATCCGTCGGTAGAAAAATTATGTTGTCGCCTACTTCGGCTTTTATAAATGAAGGCTCGAATATCATTTTTCCTTCTTCGCCCTTATTCAGCATTTTTACTTCTATGTCAGCTGCGAAAGCAGCTACAGATACTAAAAAACTAGCCAACAATGTTACCGTCAATGAAAAAAGTCTCATATTATCCTCCTATACAATATGTAACCCACAAGCTGTAACATGGAGTAAATTTGGGTGGTGTCAACCAAAAATATAAAAACCCAAAGAGATTATTTTTTAATTAGACTGCAGTTTTTTTTGTCGTCGCACAAATATGAAACTTTGGACGCAAAAATATACATAAACAAATCCTGTGATCAAGAGCATAAGCTTTGATAATCCAGCATAATAATTATTAAACATACCTCTAAAAAAATCGAGCCCACCCAAAAAAGCGATTATGCCGATAACTACTGCTATATGCATCAAAGCCTTCCTAAATGTTGGTTTTATCATTGATATAAAGCCAATGAACGCAAGTGGCACCCCGATGAAGGCAGGTATCATAGACGTTATAGAAGAACTCCCAGAAATTAATGATATAGAAATACCCCAAATGACCATAAACAAGCCATAAAGTGTTGTTAAAAACTCTATAGATAACGAGAAGACCCTAAAATCTTGGGTATTATGAGTATTTTCAGACATCTAATTTCCTCCAGTATGTTTTTTCAAATGTTCCAAATCGCAAATATCTAGGCATTTGATATTCGTTGCTTCAAGAACAACTTTAGGTGCTTTACCTGCAATTCTAGCTTCTTCCCACCTTGCTGCACAAAGACACCAACGATCTCCATCCTTCAAACCTTCAAATTGATATTCTGGTCTGGGCGTAGATAAGTCATTTCCTCTTTCTTTTGAAAATTCAAGGAACTCTGTTGTCATTATTGCACAAACAGTATGACTTCCTATATCTCTAGGATCCCAGCTACAACAACCGTCTCTCAAAAACCCAGTTAATGGGTCACTAGAACAGGGTTCGAGTGTTGTACCTACTACATTTTTTTGTGATTTTCTTGGGTCAAAGTACTCTTTTTCATCAAACATATTTCATACTCCTTAAAAACTTTTTAAGTGCTATTTATTGTAACATTTAAATAAATAGACCAACCTACAATTATATCTAGCTGAGCGGAATACTATTGTCATTTTTCTTATTTTGGTACTCTTCAGATAAACTCTCATATGTTGACGATATACGCTCTGATATTTTCAATAAATTATCTCTGCTTGCTGGTTCTAGCAAATTGATCAGCTCTTTTATTGCATAACATTTCCAAAAATAATTTTCTTTACTATATGCTCCATCCGATCTTCCAAATACTTCCGACAGTATGTCTAAATCATGAGCTATATTGAAAGCCTTTTTTGTATCTTGGTAATTAAAAAAATAGTAAATAGTATTAAAACCGGCCCAAGTAATGGCTGATAAACACATTGGGCAAGGCTCATGTGTTGACAAAAATATTAGATCGTTTGTGGACCTATTTTTGTTTTCGGCAAAAAATTTGTTTAACGTAGATATTTCACCATGAAAGAGCGGGTTTTCAGTTTCTTGATTAACCCCAATAGTCATG
>CACAAX010000048.1 GCA_902530595.1 uncultured Alphaproteobacteria bacterium | reverse complement strand
TGTACCTATATTAGCAGCAGGAGGCATAGCTTCTGGAAGTCAGATGGCTGCCGCTATGGCAATGGGAGCATCAGGCGCATGGTGTGGCTCCGTTTGGCTCACAACAACGGAAGCCGAGACGAATCCAATTGTCAAAGAGAAAATGCTGAGTGCCTCTTCTGCTGACACCGTAAGATCAAAAAGTAGAACTGGGAAGCACTCTAGACAATTAAGATCGCCCTGGACTGATGCATGGGAAAATAGTGACCAAGTTCAGCCTCTACCATCGCCAGTTCAACCTTTAGTGGCTGAGCCAGCATTACGAAAGCTTGACAAGCTATCATTAGCTGGGAACAAGCAAGCTGCTGACCTTGCAACCTATTGGGTTGGCCAAGCAGTTGGTCTGATGAATGAAACGAAGTCTGCTGGGGAAGTGGTACAAGACTTTAAGACAGATTTTATCGAAGCTTATGAGAGACTAAATGGTGCGCTAGAGGAGGCATAAGGTGGAACAGGCAAGAGATTTTTTCGAAGAAAGTAAAGACTTATTTGAGTTGTTGAATGCTGAGGGTGTGGCTTGTTTGTCAACCGCGACATTGTTCAAAAACTGGACAATCGAGGATGTAATTGGACATTTATATTTATTCAATGTCGGCGCCGTGGAAACACTTAAAGGGGGAGATCATTATGAAAACTTTTATAAACCAATTAATGATCAACTAATTAGAGGAAAATCACTTGTTCAGGCTCAAGTCCCATGGTTGGATGGAGTAACTGGTCAACAATTAATTGATGATTGGTGGAAAAGTGTTGAGGATGTTTTTGATGGTTATAGGGATGCTGATCCTAAAAAAAGGGTAAAGTGGGCTGGTCCTGAGATGAGCGCTCGGTCTAAGATAACGGCACGACACATGGAAACTTGGGCACATGGTCAGGAAGTCTTCGATGCGCTGGGTAAGGATAGAGAAGAAAAGGATAGAATAAAAAATATAGTGCATATGGGCGTTATTGCTTACGGATGGACTTTTATTAATAGGAAATTAGCAATCCCTGAGCCAACACCTTACATTATTTTAAATTCACCATCTGGTGAAGTCTGGGAGTGGAATGATAAGGAGAGCTCTTCAAAGATTGAAGGAACCGCAGTTGAATTTGCTCAAGTAGTAACTCAGGTGCGAAATTTTGCCGACACAAAATTGTCTATAACTGGTGAACCAGCTGTAGAGTGGATGAAGTATGCTCAGTGTTTTGCTGGCCCGCCAGAGGACCCTCCAGCCAAAGGGACTAGATATAAGGTCGCTAATTAGAGTTTATATCGTTATAACCGTTGAACCTGTTGTTTTTCGTGCTTCTAAAGAGTCGTGAGCCAAAGCAATATCGTTCAATGAGAAGGTTTGGTCTATTTGTATTTTAACATCACCAGAAACTACTTTTCCGAAAAGAACCTTTGCCATCTCTTGGCAGCGGGTAAAGTCACCTATATGTGTAAAGAGACCAGTTCTAGTTATTTTAAGTGATTTTTTTGCTAAGATACCTATATCAATAGGATCAATATTCCCTGACGCATTCCCAAACGAGATAAATATCCCAAAGTCTTTTAAACAATTTAAAGAATCATCAAAGGTAGTTTTACCAACAGAATCCATTACAACTGGAACTCCAATACCATTAGTTAGTTTCATAACTTCTTTGGAAAATTTTTGCGTAGAATAGTTTATAGTTTGAGATGCCCCAAATTTTTTTGCCAACTTACACTTTTCATCAGAACCGGCAGTGCCTATCAATTCTAAACCTTCACTTCTAGCCCACTGACAGGCAATCAATCCGACACCGCCTGCAGCTGCATGGAATAAAATTTGGTCTCCACTTTCCAATTCTGTTGTATCATGAAAAAGATATTTTACAGTTAACCCCTTAAGCATCATCGCAGCACCTTCCTCAAATGATATTTCATCAGGAAGCTTACAAACTTGTTTAGCGGGCATAACCCTGGCCTCACAATAGGCGCCTGGCGGTGTAGCAGCATATGCAACGCGATCGCCAGAAACTAAGTGAGTGACACCATCTCCCACTTCTTCAACTATTCCCGAAGCCTCCATGCCAAGCACTGCAGGTAGTGCGACTGCATAGTTATCTGAGAGTCGTGTTCTGTGATACACGTCAATAAAATTTAGACCTATAGCCTTATGTTTAATAAGAATTTCATCACTTCCTGGAGAGCCAACCTCTTGTGTAATTATCTTAAATTTCTCACTTCCACCATTTTCATCTATTATTGCTGCCTTTACATTTTGAGTTGACATTTGCATTATCTCCCATAGAAATCAAAATATGTTTTTATTATAAATGGAACCACTATTGTCCAGAGAGTCAATAAAAATTGCACCATCCATACTGTCTGCTGATTTTGCAAATTTTGGCAAAGAAATTGAAGCTGTGGAAGAGCAGGGCTGCGATTGGATCCACATTGATGTTATGGATGGTCATTTTGTGCCGAACATAACTTTTGGACCAGAAACCTGCAAGGCAATTAGACCCCATATAAAAACGTTTATGGATGTCCATCTGATGATTTCTCCAGTAGATCAATATCTTGAAGCTTTTGCTGAAGCGGGTGCGGATATGATAACAATTCATTTCGAAGCAGGGCAACATATTCATAGGTCTCTGCAGGCAATAAATAGTCTTGGTGTAAAGGCGGGATTAGCTTTAAACCCAGGCACCTCATACGAAGTGGCTGACCAGTTAGTAGATTTGGTAGACTTAATTTGTGTGATGACGGTTAACCCAGGTTTTGGAGGCCA
>CACAAX010000047.1 GCA_902530595.1 uncultured Alphaproteobacteria bacterium | reverse complement strand
GCGAAGAGCCTGACAATCCAATGTCGCTAGTTTTAAAAGGATGGCATCTACTGTATACTGTAACAAACGAGCAAGAAGCCATTACGGGTTATGAACTGGCTTTAAAGTCTATAGAGTTAGGGCCAGATATTTCAGAAACACACGTATTAACCGCTTTTTTCGAATTTGGTCATGCAGAAAAGCTTTTTGATCTGAGAACAGATGCACTAGCTTTAGCAGAAAAAAGGGCTGTAATTGCAGGAGAGCTAAATAAAAGCAGTCCCCATGCCTTTGCATCTGTTGGCAATATTCTTTCAGGGGTTGGAAAATATAAAGAAGCACTTCCCAATTATAGAAAGGCAATTGCTATAGCGCCACATGCTGAGTCGTGGATCAAGACAGCGTTTTTAAATACGCTCGTGATACTTGAAAAATACGATGAAGCTATTCCTATAGCAATAGAATTGGCGAGTGCTGATCAATTCGCATCTAATTCGAGGGCAGCTGCTTTCTCAATGCTGGCTTTTATTAGCTTTAAACAAGGAAATAAAAAGAAAGCTAATCAATTTATTGAGAAATTACAAAATCTTGATTTGAAAAAGTTACAAATGTCGCCTTTGGAAATAGTGATGGGCAGCCTATACAACATAGAGGACGACAGCTTCAAAGAAGAATTTAAGAACACTCTTTATGGGTTAGGACTCATATAATTCAAGACTATCAAAACTGAATAATCTGAAAGCTTTAACGCTTTAAAAATCACGATGAAACAAGCTGATTAAGAAATATATTTTCTAGGCAGAAATTTCGAATTATGTGGTCGCAGGGCTGCAACCTATACCCCGTCTGCCAAAAAAACACCCAAAAATGGCAGCGGACTTGGCAGCAGGGTCAAGTAAACGGTGTTAAGTTATTGATAAATATAGGGAAATAGTGGTAGGGGGTACAGGACTCGAACCTGTGACCAAAGCGTTATGAGCGCTCTGCTCTAACCAACTGAGCTAACCCCCCACGAGGTTTTGCTTACACACTTCTTCATTAAATTTGATTGTTTAGCTTGTCAAGATATAGAGTGTCTAATAATTTAGAGCAATAAAGAGAATTGCTAGTGGACAGATTATCTATGGCTAAAAAAGAAAAAGCGATAACTTATAAAGATTCAGGGGTCGATATTGATACTGGAAATGAATTTATAAAAAATTTACCATCAATCGTAAACTCAACATTTGATAAAAATGTTATTAACGGTATAGGAGATTTTGCTGCTCTTTACTCACTTGAAAATGACGAGCTGAAGAACCCCTTATTAGTATCTGCTTGTGACGGTGTTGGAACAAAGATAAAACTGGCTATCGATACAAAAAACTATTCAGGCATTGGTCAAGACCTCGTCGCAATGAATATAAATGACTTAATTTGCACAGGTGCTAAACCTCTTTTTTTTCTTGATTATCTATCAATGTCTAAATTGAACATTGTAGAACATTCAAAAGTCATAGAGAGTATTGCATTAGCTTGTAAAAAAGCAAAAGTATCTCTTATTGGCGGAGAGACTGCGGAGATGCCTGACATTTACTCCAAAAATGACTTTGATTTAGCAGGATTTGCCGTAGGTCTTGTTGATCGCTTAAAAAAATTGCCTAAAGAAATTAACCCCGGTGACTTAATTTATGGTCTACCATCATCTGGTCCACATTCGAATGGATTTACGCTAATACGAAAGCTTTTAGAACTAGAGGCAAAAGATAAAGTATCTGAACTTAAAAAATCTTTAATGACCGCAACTCGATTATATTCAGATTTCGCTCAAGACCCAGTAATATTGAACATTTGTTCAGGATTTGCTCACATCACAGGTGGAGGTATTATAGACAATCTTCCAAGAATCTTCTCTAAAGACCTTACAGCAAAAATCCAATTGGATTCATGGGATGTACCTATTTCCCTAAAGTGGGCGATCAAAAGGGCTCGGCTTTCACAAAACCAAGCGTTGCTAACATTTAATTGTGGAATAGGATTTATAGCTGTCGTTCCCGTAAATAAGAGTAGGGAGTTTGAAATTCAAAGTAAAAAAATTAATGAGCCTGTTGTTAAAATCGGGGAAATAATTCAAGGGAACCAACTAGAGTTCGAGGGCAACTTAAATATTGACTAGTTTTTACAGAAAAAAAAATGTGGCTATTTTTATTTCAGGAAGAGGGTCAAACATGAGGGCGCTTATCGATGATATGAAAAATGAGAGGGATCATCCTGGTAATCCGAAACTTGTTGTTTCAAATAATGTTAATGCAGAAGGTCTTGTGTTTGCAGAACAAAACGCAATAGAAACTTTTGTAATTAATACAGAAACAAAGCAAGACGATTCAGTTTTTGAAGAAAAAACATTGCATGTTCTTAAGAGAAAAAATATTGAAGTTATTTGTCTTGCTGGTTTTATGAAAATTTTATCGGAAAATTTCATAAAATCGTTTTCTAAGCCCATTCTAAATATCCATCCTTCGCTTTTACCTTCCTTTCGAGGTTTAAATACTTACCAGAGAGCACTGAACGCCGGGTGTTTAATACATGGCGCCACAGTGCACCAGATAACAAACGAAGTGGATCAAGGGCCCATACTGGGACAAGTTATAATAGAAATAGCCGAAAACAGTACTGCAAAAAAGATTGAAGAAGATTTGTTACCCCAAGAACATCTTTTATATAAAAGTGTTTTGAGAGAGTTTCTTAAGGAGAACGGTAAAAAAGTATTATTGACCGATACACTGAAGGGACGTCAAAACTGAAGAATCTCTAAACCTGAAAAGAAAAAACTTATCTCTTCTCTTGCAGTTTCGGAGGAATCGGAGCCATGCGCTGAGTTTTCGGTCATCGATAATGCAAATTCCTTACGGATAGTTCCTGGTTCTGCCTGATCGGGGTTTGTTGCTCCCATGATTTCTCTATTAAGCTCTATG
>CACAAX010000046.1 GCA_902530595.1 uncultured Alphaproteobacteria bacterium | reverse complement strand
AAGTTTAAGTTTTATAGACTTTCTAAAATTTAGATTTGGGAAGGATAATACTAGAGAAATCATCCAGAATTACTTTGAAAGAAGCAAGTATACTTAAATGAAAATAGGCATTTTGTATTAAAAACAATATCAATCAAGCTTGTAATTACCAAAAAAAAAAAGTATTGGTGAGATTAACTGAAATTAGTGCTAGCCATCCAAATCTTATTGCTCGTTACTCTATATTCTTGCTTCGAAAGTCCATGCATTTATTCACCTATTTATTGTAGGAAGATATAGTGAGAGACCAATACATACTATTTAGGAAAATTATTACTCAAAAACAATATGCATAGCTGAGTGGGTAGATCAACTTATTCAGGGTTCTTACGTGTATTGTTGTGAGGCTTTGAGAACATTCCCAGATTTATTCTTTTTCCTAGGTTTAGGAACTTCCTTTTTATAAGGTTTTAAGACGGAATTTATAAAATTAACTTTTTCATCGAGGTTCCGACACATCTCTTGAGCTTCTTTATCGGATCTCGCCGCAACTATTGCCCATACTTGCCTATCCTGAAACAGCCCGTAGCTTCTTCTAAGAGTGACTTGGCCTTTTCTTAAATAGAGGCCTACTAAAACGACTGCTAATATAAAAAGATATATATTTACGCTGAAGGTGATAAGATAAACACAAAGTATCGCTAACAACGGCTCCCACATTTTCTGTTGCACCAACCATACCGGAGGTAAGATAACTGCGAGCTGAGTATGTGTGGTATCGTAGACATCTACCACTCTTTTAACATCTCTCAGTGCCTCAAAAATACGGTATTCCTCTTTCTGTCCCATTTCCCTTTTCTGAAACAATTCCATAATCATCTGAGACTCTTCAGGACGAGTGAATTCAAAAATTCCACCTAATGGACCTCTGGTAAATATCTCAAAAAACTTACCATTTCTCCATACCGTTAAGAGCCACATGTCACCTTCTTCTCCACTAGACAGTAGATCAACCAATTTATCTATGCTCTCATGATAACTGCTTCCATCTACCGCAACTATCACATCATTTTCTTTCAGTCTTAAAGCTTTAGTTCTAGAAGATTGGCCATGCTCTTTAAGCTTTAAGAAAGTTTGCAGTTGTGCTTCTTCAGAGGAACTTTCGTTCAACTTATTAGAATTTTCGTCGGACATTTCTGACTTAATGAAGTCCTCGTTTTCGCTCTCTGATTGTTGACTATTTAAATCTTGCATAGTAGCTGTTTCCAAAAAATCATGGGAATTTAATCAGTCCATCTGAGCTCTTAATTTTACTGAATATTTCTTCGTTCTTTTTATAGAGAGATCTGATTTCTTTTGTTAATTGGTTTTGAGACTTAGATATCTCTTCCATTACCATATTGTCAGATGTAGAAGCATTCATATCCTTTAAAGAAGCGAGGAGTTCATTTTGATAAGCATCAATTCCTTTACTAAGCTCATTAAGCCTTTTTTCAAATGATTGGGCTATTTTTTCAGCAAATATATTAACTGCTTGCTCTGTATTTTTGGTCATTGCGTCCTGTAAGCCTTTGTTTTGTTCAAGTACTCTGCTAGCAAGAGCATTTGTTGCAACAGAAATTTCTTTTCTCAAAGAAGATAACTCCTCTACTAATTTTGCATTCTGTTTTTCGAGTGCTACCTGACTCTCCATGGCCACTGATAAAGCTTTGACGTTATCTTTGAGATCATCAACATTTTCTGCAAAAATCACAAGAGCCTCTCTATTTGTAGTCGTCATCACACTCAAGTCTGACATTGAACGAAAATAGAGTACTGATGAAAATATCATCGCTACTATTGCTGCGATCATAGAGCTTCCAAAAATTATAGTCGTATAACGATGTATTTGCTTCACTTGTGTCTCCAGTTTTTTATGCTCTCTTTTTACTTTGTTGTATTCAGAGGTTACATCAGTCGCCGCGTCTGCTGCATCTAGGGCGATTTTAATACTTTCTTCGATTGTACTTAGATCTGAACTCATTAATGTGACCTCCTGCGAGATTCAATTATTTTTTTAACATTTCTACGTTTGTAGTAAGCACATTTCATGCCAGTTGTTGCCATAACCTCTTGGTAAGGAATCTTTGACGACTTGAAACCAAACTTTCGACAACCCCACCTTCGTCTAGGATCATGTGTAATAAACAAATGAATGCATTGATTACAAGTTGTCATGATTTTCTATTTTTTTTCTCATTGATAGAGTCAAAAAGGCGAGCTATTGCATATCTAAAGACAGCCAGGCACAACAAAAAACAGACAATCCAAATAACTACAGCTCTAAAAATATTGCCCGCATAAAATGCTTCAAGACCGTTTAATAGGGATAGAAAAGCAACTCCTCCAAAGCAAGCGGAACTTATATAGTCTCCAAGAGATTCGTGGCTTCTTCTAGGCATATCCATTCTCCTTCAAAATCGTTCCATTTTCATTAAATCTTAAATCCTCTGGAACATCAATATCTGGGGTTTCTATATCTTCCCCTCTGTCTAGTTTATAAACATATGCTAGTGCTACTGCCACCGCATTGTAAAGCTTTTCAGAGATCTCTTCTCCAATTTCTCCTGTAAAAAATAATGCTCTAGCGAGTAGTGGGCTTCGAAAACTTGTTATGTTCTTCTCAGTACCGATATCTATTATCCTTTTTGCGATCAGTCCTTTACCCATCGCAATGATTTTGGGGGCTCCTAACTGCCCAACTTCGTATTTGAGAGCTACAGCAAAATGCGTTGGGTTTGTTATAATAGCTGTGGCCTCACCCATGTTTTCTAAAGCTTCTTGCTGCTTCGCAGATTTCGTGGCACTTTCCATTTGAAGTCGCCTTATTTTCGCTCTTACTTCAGGGGAACCCTCTGTTTGTTTATACTCGTCTTTAACTTCTTGCTTAGTCATTCGAAGAGACTTGATGTGCTCGTACCTTTG
>CACAAX010000045.1 GCA_902530595.1 uncultured Alphaproteobacteria bacterium | reverse complement strand
AACTTTACAATTAATTTTCCAAATAGATCCTGATATTTCTGACGAAAGAATAGCTCTTCCCATTGTGTTTCCCCTCAATAAATGAATTACAACCTAACGTAATTAAAAAATATTTAAAAGATTTAAAAAAAATATTAACATAATAATTGTATTGGGAGAGTCAAATGCAGGCACCTTCTTTTAATAATAAAATAAATCCTGGCAAGGTCCCAGAAAAAATCAATGTTTTTTCTGAACCGACAGAACTAGCTCTAAAAGAATGGAATAATAAAGGCTTACAATTGCCGGACGTATCTATAATTAATTCATATAGAAAAGAACAAGTCGTAACGCAATTAAAGAAGAACAGAGTCGATGCCATTTTGCTTTTTGACCCATTAAATATTAGGTACGCAACTGGCACATCAAATATGCTTTTGTGGAATACACATAACCCTTTTAGATCCTGCTTAATTTTTGATGACGGCCACTGTATTCTTTGGGATTACCAAGAAAGCACGCATTATTTAGAATCCAATTATTTGTATGTCGATGAAGTTAGAACTGGCGCATCTATGTTTTATTTTGCAAAAGGAGATAATGTGAAGTCTGCCGCTGAAGAATTTTCTCATCAAGTAAGTCAATTCTTCGCAAAAAAAAGAAAAAACAATAAGAAATTGGCGATAGATAAAATAATGCTCGATGGGTTTAAAAGTCTAGAAAGTAGAGACTTTAAAATCGAAAATGGAGAAAAAATAATGGAGCATGCGAGATCGATAAAATCAGGCGAAGAGATAAAAGCTATGAGATGCTCTATTTCGGCATGTGAAACCTCAATACATGTTATGGAGAAAGAAACAAAGCCAGGTATGACTGAAAATGATATCTGGTCAATTCTTCATTCGGAAAACATTAAAAGAGGTGGAGAGTGGATTGAAACTCGATTACTCTCGTCCGGTACCAAAACAAACCCCTGGTTTCAGGAATGTGGCTCTAGAATACTTCAGAATAATGAAATAGTGGCTTTTGATACTGATCTAGTTGGTTGTTACTCGATTTGCACTGATATTTCTAGAACATGGTGGATAGGAGACCAAGAGCCAACAAAGGAAATGAAACAAGATTATCAAATAGCATTGGAACATATCCAAAAGAATGCTGAACTTGTTGCTCCTGGTGTTCACTTTAAAGATTTAACCTTTAAAGGACATCAACTTGATGATATGTATAAAAAACAACAATACAGTTGCAGGTTTCACGGTGTTGGGCTGTGCGACGAGTTTCCTCTGATAACATATCCAGAGGACTATGAAGAGGGTGCATTTGACTATGTCCTTCAGCCAGGAATGACGTTATGTGTAGAGGCATTAATCAGCCGTGAAAACGGCGAATTTTCAATTAAGCTTGAAGATCAATTACTTGTGACAGATAGTGGATTTGAAAATCTTACCTCTTATCCATTCGATGAAAAGTTTCTAAATTAATCCTCTTTAAATTTTACCTTCTGTTAAAAACACAAGAGCAAACGAATCCTCATTTATCTCGAAAATTTGGTTTTCTGTGGCACATATCAAGGCTGCAATGCCTGCACCCCCGGAAGGGCTAGTTGTAATTCCAAAATCATTTATAAATTTCAGTTTTTTCTCGACATAATCATCTTCCAAGTGCATGAAATAATTGGCTGTCTTTGAAAGCGAATAAAATGCAGACCAGGATGGCTCTTTGCAATCTAAACGCCCCATTGTTGACACTTGGCCTTCGGCAACACTTGGTTTTTCATTTTGTAAAGACACAAACAAGGTCTTTGCTTGACTAGGTTCAACAACAATTATCTGGGCATCTTGCCTTAAAAACTTTCGAAGGGATAACGCAATGGCAGCCGCAAATCCACCAACTCCTGCCTGCAAGAAAACATGTGTTATTTGATTTAAATTATGTGATGATAGTTGCTTGCGAACCTCTTCACCTATAATCATGTAGCCTTCCATGACATCAACGCCCGACTGACAAGTTTCCCAAGTTGAGTCAGATAATAAAACATAATTATTATTACGTGCATATTTTTCGGCCTCAATCATACTTGCCTCGTAGTTATCCCCTTTAAACTTGACATCTGCCCCTATGTTTTCAAGCTGATCTGCAAAAGCTTTGGGTACGTTTTTTGAAAGAAAAACAATCGCATTTGCACCAAATAATTTAGCTCCTACTGACATTGAAATACCATGGTTTCCGGCACTAGCTGTCACAAAAGTAACACCTCTCAACGTATTTCTTAAATTTTCTAATGAAACTTCGACTTTTGCGCCCAAGCGTGAATAAGCCATCTTTGCTATAGCATATGTTGCGCCCGTTGCTTTAAAGCTACCTAAGTTAAACCTTTTTCTTTCATCTTTTATAAGGACAGATTTTAAACCTAGATTTTCTGCAAATGTCTTTTGGTCATAGAAGTCTGTTGGCATGTACTCTGGACAGAAATCTAAAAGCTTCAACAAAATATCTGTACTGTCATTCAAATCTTTTACATTGGAGGGCTTCTTTAAACCAATAGGAAAAAAAGGATTAGATATATAGTTCACTTATTATTCTCTAAAAACTGCAAAAATATAGAGCCCACTTCATTTGGCTGCTCAACACATGGCAGGTGTCCAGCCTTTTTTATTACTTTAAAAATACTACCTCTAATTAAACTCGCAGCATTTTGAACAAGATTAATCGGAGTAGAGCCGTCTTCCTCCCCTACTATTACTAAAGTAGGCATATTAATTGTTTTGGCCTGTTCAGTTAGATCGCAGCGGGAAATAGCTTCACAACATCCAATATAACCAGATTTTGTTGTCCTTGTGAGCATTGATCTCCACATTTGTAATTCATCAGCACTATATTTTAAAAAATAAGTAGAAAACCATCGCGCCAAAATATCATCTGAAATTGCTTCTATCCCTCCTTCTTTGACACGCTTTACTCTTTCGGTCCACATCTGCTTTGAACCAATTTTTGGTGCTGTATCACATAAGATTAATTTATTACAAATATTTGGTCTTTGCTTAATGAATTCGAGGGCAATCAAGCCCCCTATTGATAGTCCTACCAGACAAATATTTTT
>CACAAX010000044.1 GCA_902530595.1 uncultured Alphaproteobacteria bacterium | reverse complement strand
TTTATTGATGAAAATAGAAGATTAGATAGTGGGGTGCCTCTTCATAGGGATATCAAAGACATGATAAAGAAATTTATCAACAAAAAGGTCTTCAAAGATTTACCTATTAATAAATACATTTATCTCGACAATCCACTTACATTAGATCCAGATTATATATTGATTATAAAGGTCAAAAACTGCGTGGATGATAAAGATCTTTATGAGTTTGGAAAGACAATTAGCAAGTTCAAAGAACGTAATACTCTTTCAATTATATGGACTATTGGTAAGGCGCTAGATTCAACTGCAAGAACAATTCAGCTGAGATCATATGTTTTCAATAAATTAAAGTCTGACAACAATAGAACAAAAATGAGCGCTGAAACCATTTTTTTTGTGGACGAAAAATATAAATACTCAAAAATAGATTTATCAAGCAATGATGCATTAGCTGAAGGAGTTTTCTTATGCCGTGACTTAATAAACTTACCAGCAAACATTTTGAACACTAAGAAATTTGAAAGTGAACTTAAAAGTTTAAAAAAAATCGGCGTTAAAGTCACAGTTCTAAATGAGAAAGAGATTACAGCAATAGGGATGAATTTACTTTTCGCCGTTGGGCAGGGTTCAGAGAGTCCATCAAAGGTAGTAGTGTTAGAGTGGAAAGGTGGGAAACGAGGTGCAAAACCAACTGCACTTATCGGTAAAGGAGTTGTCTTTGACTCAGGAGGATTATCCTTAAAGTCCCCTTCGGGAATGGTTGATATGGCTATGGATATGGCTGGCGCCGCCGTAGTAGGAGGCGTATTTAAGTCCGTTGCTTTATCCAAGTTGAAAGTGAATATAGTGGGTCTGATTGGACTCGTTGAAAATATGCCTGGACCTAGTTCCGTCAGACCTGGCGACATCTTAAAATCACTTAAGGGTGATATGGTACAAGTTAATAACACCGATGCAGAGGGGCGTTTATTGTTAGGTGACTTGCTTTGGTATGCACAACTACACTTTAAACCTAAAAGAATATTTGATTTAGCTACCCTTACGGGAGCTATTATAATCGCACTTGGAAAAGAATATGCTGGAGTTTTTTCAAATAATGACAAATTTTGCAACGAGTTTTTAAACGTTTGTGAAAAAACGAACGAGAAAGCTTGGAGATTACCTCTTGACCAAAAGTTTGGGGATGCACTCTCCTCAAGTGTTTCTGACTTGACTAACGTTGGAGGTTCACAAGGCTCCTCAATAATTGCTGCAATGTTTTTGAATAATTTCGTTAAAAAAGAGATGCCGTGGATTCATTTAGATATTGCAGGAGTTGCCAAAAATACGGAAACCACTTTTAGTAGGAATGGAGCTACGGCATGGGGTGTAGTTTCTCTTTTTGAGTATTTGCGGGAATTTTCATAAGTGAATCTAAATAAATTAGAAAAGGCTTACTTCTATAATTGTTCGTATAGAAATGTTGTTGCCGATATTTCTTGGTTAACGGAAAAGCTTTACAAAGAAAGGGATAGCATTTTAATTTGTTGTAAAGATCAAGAAACTGTCGAAGTTATTGATAAATATCTTTGGAGGTATAAAGAGGATGGGTTTATACCTCACTCAATAGAGAAAAAAGAACGATCCTTAATCTATCCTGTGCTGATTACGACCGATATAGATGAAGAGCATAAACATAATGTCTTGTTGGCTTTAAGCGGTGTTTTAATTGAAGAAAAAAAATGGCAAAAGTTCACTAAAGCTTACTACTTTTTTGATGATCAAGAAAATGGGGAAAAAGAAAACGCAAGGGTAATGTGGAGAAATTTGAGCGCCCTAAATGTTGATTGCAAATATTGGGTTAATAAAGCAAATAAGTGGGTTTTAGCGCGCTCAAGCTAGAAATTAGTTTTTATGAAGATGTCAGAAGTGAAGGATATTCTTTCTGAATTTCTGTTGAAGGTTAAAGTTTCGGTCTTAATTGTTACATCAGCAAAAAAAATTTTTACATTTCCCTTAGCAGAAAAAATATTGCTAGCTCGATTGAAAACCAACGTTTCAGCTTCAATGGAAAAATCTTGAGCCTGTAATACTCTTACCGGTAGGAGTATAATGGTAATTAATATGAACTTTTTTATATTCCCTAGACCCATGCTTATCCATCTTCGATGTGTAATAGTATTCCTGAAAAAATTAAAATTGCAAAAGTAGATGGTCCAAACGCTACTAATGCCAGTGGTACTTCTTCGGTTAATGCAAATGACTCAAAAATCTTTTGGATGGAGAATAATAAAAAACCAATAAATAAACACATAAAAATTTTAATGCTTCTAGAATATTTATTCTCATTTCCCAATAAGAACATTGCCGCTATTAATAACATAGCAGTAAAAAATATTGGCCTTGATAATTCTGTTAGAAAGAAAAGTTTGTGCCTTGCAGCAGAGTAGCCTGACATTTCTAATCTTGAGATAAATTGTTTTATTGAATAAATACTAATGACCCTTGGGTCTGCAAAGCTATCTGTTATCTGCTCATTGGTCAAACTGGTAGGAACATCAAGTTGTTTGATGGTTATCGGTTTTGATTTTATTTCAGGTCTAAGATTATTATCCAAAATTTTTACATTTGTAAGTTCCCAAAAGTTGTCTCTTAGAATAGCCTTTGAAGCTTTTATTTTTCTATTTAATTTTTCTTGTCCATAGAATTCAAAAAAAATTAAATCATAAAAAACTGTCGCAGTGGAGTTCATTGTTGAAGCTTTAATAACCATATCTATACTTTCATTTTTATCTCTTAACCAGATATCATTATCACTTACAGAAAATGAGTTTTTATTAGTGAGGTTAAGTCTCTCCAGCACTGTGTCTGAAGCACGCATCGAAGCTGATACCAAAGGACCGCCAATAAAGGTTACTATTAATCCAAGTAAAATAGTAATTATCACAGGCGGCAATAAAATTCTAAAGGCTGACTTTCCAGAGGCTTTTAGGATAGGAATTTCATTTGAATTTGATAACCATGAGAAAGTCAGGATTGAGCTCAGCATAATAATTAGAGCCATTGCTTCCAAAGTTAGCATGGGTATCCTCAAAAAAATATTCAATATTGCTTTATTTGC
>CACAAX010000043.1 GCA_902530595.1 uncultured Alphaproteobacteria bacterium | reverse complement strand
CGCAGATAGAGATATAGATAGCAAAATAATTGCGAGGAAGGATATAAAGCTAATCAATTTTCTGTTGATCGCAATAACTGTTATAGCTGTTCCTCCTAGTAAAGCTCCAATTCCTTCCAAGGATGTGAACATCCCTATATAGAAATCGTTTGGATTAAATTTTTCAATAAGCAATAGACTTATTAATGCAATGAATGGAAGAGCAAAAATATTGAAAACAAAAGTTAGAGATATTACGGATAATAAATTAACATTATCTCTTGTCTGTCCAATAACTTTTAAAAGTGACTGGGTATAGCTATTTGAATTAGTCGTTAAGGTGTCTCCTTTTTGGGTAGAGACTAAAAAAACCGATAGGGCATAAAGAAGAAATAGAAAAAAAACACCTGCATTCAGATCAAAATACGTCAAAATAATACCACCAAATAAAGGTCCTAGTATTCTTGTTGCGTGACTAGATAAAACATCTAAAGAAACTCCGACTGAAATTAAATCTTCGGGGAGGGTATCAGCAAGCATAGGTCTTCGAAATGAAAAATCGATGCTCCATAGTGAGCCACTCAAAGTCGAAAGTAGTCCCAATAAAAAAACATTTATGTTTGAGCCTGTTTGTGAGTAGACAAAAACAACCAATGAGCATAAAGAACAGATTAAACTTGCGCCTAAAACAACTTTTTTTCCTACTACAAATGCGCCAGCAAAGCTAAAAGTTACTCCTGTTGCCGCAACACCGAGCAACCTCAGCATTATTAAAAGTGCTGCTATTGAAGAGTTCCCAGTGAGTTTCCATGCAATTACTGAAAACAAGAATACTTCGAACCATCGGGCAACGCTTGTGAGGAAACCTGCTAGAAATAAAATTGTAAAGGCCTTAGTTCGCCAAATCTCAAATAGAACACCAATATTCATTGAACAAAAAGGAGATTAGCTTTTAAAAAGCAAATCTTCGCTCTCTGTGTTTGAGTCTAAGTTTAATTTATAGTGTACTGGACTGGTAGAGCTTATAACTTTTCCACGTCTGACAACAAATAGCCTTGCTGGCTTAAGTCTTATGGCTTCAATGGGATCTTTACATTGCAAAACTACCAAATCTCCATTTGATCCATTATTTATACCATAATTATCTAAATGAAGTATGGAGGCTGCATTGCCTGTTACTGCATTAAAGCATGATTTCATCTCATCAATGCCAGTCATGTGACAGCAGTGTAAAGCCATGTGTGCAACCTCTAGCATATCATGCGAACCCAGTGGATACCATGGATCCATAACGCAATCATGTCCAAATGCAACCTTGAGGCCTGCATTAAGTAGCTCTGGTATTCTAGTTAATCCTCTTCTCTTAGGGTAATTATCTTGCCTTCCTTGTATCGTTATATTAATTAAAGGGTTGGCTATAATATTCAGATCAGCCTCAACGATCAACGAGATAAGTTTTGTGAAATAGTAATTATCTATTGAATGCATAGAAGTCAGGTGAGAACCCGCTACACGTCCCTTAAGACCAAGTCTAGTAGTTTCCGATGCAAGTTTCTCAACATGCCTCGACATTGGGTCATCTGTTTCATCGCAATGTAGGTCTGTAAGAAGTCCACGCCTTTCGGCAATCTCACATAGTATACGAATGGACTCATGACCCTCCTCCATGGTCCTTTCAAAGTGAGGGATTCCACCAACGACATCAACTCCCATGTCCAGAGCTGCATTCAGGTTGTCCAAACAATTGGCTCTGAGTAATCCATCTTGTGGAAAAGCAACCAATTGTATATCAATAAAATCTTTCATTGTTTCTCTGACATCTAGGAGTGCTTCAACACCTACTAGATTTTGACCAGAGACATCGACATGACTTCGAATTGCTAAAGTTCCCCTAGCTATCGCCCACTTGCAGAACTTCAAGGCTCGTTCCTTTATAGCATCAGCAGTGAGATTTGGTTTCAATTCTCCCCATAATTTGATGCCTTCCAGTAACGTGCCACTTTTATTTACGCGGGGAAGGCCATAGCTTAGTGTTGCATCCATATGAAAGTGACTGTCAACAAATGGGGGAGTAACAAAGTGAAAATCGGCGTCTATGATGGGAATATTATCTGCTGTAATTTTTGATGCTATGTCTTTAATAATTCCTCCCTTAATTAAAATGTCTTGAGGGTCTTTTTTTTCAAATAATAAGCAGTTTTTTACTAATAAATCAGTCATGTAAATCCTCCCTTTTTTAATGTCTTTCACCACGTCGGAATGGGATCAAGAGTGCCTTTGGATACCTTGTTCTTTTAGCTGCAATTACCATTGCAACAATACTCAACAAAAAAGGAAGCATTAGGAAAAATTGATAAGGAATAACTGCTCCGGCCAATTGTTGAGCTCTAACTTGATAAGCATCCAGTCCAGCAAAAAGAAGTGCTCCCAAAAGAGCTCGTTCAGGTTTCCAAGATGCAAATATTACTAAAGCGATAGCAATCCATCCTCTTCCATTTATCATCCCAAAATAAAAAGCATCAAATGCAGACAATGTTAAGTAAGCTCCACCAACTGCCATTAAAGCGCTGCCTAGTACTACGGCAATCGTTCGCACCAAAAACACATCAATCCCCTGAGCTTCAAGTGCCATAGGATTTTCCCCAGCCATTTTTATTGAAAGGCCTAGTGGTGTGGAGTTCATTAACCAAAACGCAAATACTACCACTAAAATTGCTAAATAAGTGAAGGGCGTATGCTGAAAAAAAGCTGGACCAAAAAATGGTATGTCTGACAAAAAGGGGAAATCGATGGGTTGGAATGGTTTGATTTTCGGGGGCGTGGTAGATGCGGGTAAAATGAGCTTGAAGCAAAAAAATCCTAGCGAGGATGCCAACATTGTTATTCCAATACCAGTAACATGCTGGGACGCACCTAAATAGATAGTAAAGATAGCATGGAGAAGGCCGAAAATACCTCCAATTAAAAGAGCAGCCAATATTCCGGTATATAGGTCGGCTCCAAGAAACACTGTCATCCATCCAACCATTGCACCTATTGACATAATTCCCTCTATGCCGAGATTCAAAACTCCTGCACGTTCACATAATACCTCTCCAATTGTGGCTAGTATTAAAGGGCAGGCTATTCTTATGGTTGCCGCCCAAAACCCGGCGGTGAATATAATCTCAATAAATTCAATCATTTTTTTTAGTTCCGAAAAACAATATTTTGTAGTGCACGAATACAAGACTTAAAAGTATGCACAGTACGGTTAACGCAACTATGACATCTGCCAAATAAGTGGGTACGTTCATCGCTCTACTCATTGCATCTGCTCCGACATAAATTGATGCTAAAAAGACACCTGAAAATATCACCCCGATAGGATTGAGATTTGCGAGCATTGCAACAGCTATTCCTGCGTACCCAAAGCCAGGTGATAAATCTAAAGTAAGATAACCTTTCAACCCTGCAGTTTCAGTCACCCCTGCCATTCCAGCCATACCACCGCTGAGAAGTGCTACAATTAACACTGTTTTAAAAATTGGCACTCCCGCATGCGAAGCAGCTGCAGCATTTAAACCAACTGACTTGATCCGATACCCGATCACAGTTTTACTCAAAATAAACCAAACAAAGAGCGCAAAAAAGATAGAAATAATGAAACCAAGGTGAAGTCTGGTTTTGGAAAGAATTTGGGGTAACACACCTTCGTCAATTACTGATTTTCCTTGAGGCC
>CACAAX010000042.1 GCA_902530595.1 uncultured Alphaproteobacteria bacterium | reverse complement strand
TTAAATGAGATACCAGATGAGCAAAAAAAAATCGACGAGTTTGGATACAAAGCGTGCAATCTCAGTTTAGCTAAAAAGTGGCAGTTTCCTGTGCCTGATACAGTATTCCTTTCCGGTGGATTGGTTAAAGAAATATTTGAGAAAAAACGCGTTCCGGTTGAAATTCTCTCGCACTTTAAGAATAAATTACTGGCAATCAGGCCGAGTCCAGTTATAAACTTTTCCGCAAAAAATGAGCCATTTCTTTATATTGGGCTAGACGATCGCAGTTATGGGATTCTTAAAAAGACGGTAGGGATTAAAAAAGCATCACAGATTTACTTAAGCTTCCTTAGAATGTTTTCTTTGACTGTATATAATTTAGATCTTGAAAACTGTGACGAACTTCGCCGGTTATTAGAAAGCCCTAAAAGGCCAGAATCCGTTTTTGATAAAGGCAATCCCAATAAAATTAGCAGGATAAAACAATTAATCTCACTGGAAACAGGTTCTAATTTCCCAGGAAGTATTTCAGAGCAGTTAATAGAGGTAATCAATTCAATTTATAAAAATTGGATTAGTCCTACTCAGAAAATACTACGGGATGTCAGTGGTAGGAAGAGTGAGGAGTTAATTCCAATAATTCTGCAAGAAATGCACTCTGGTATTGAACACAAGCCTGTGGAATATTTTAAGGTTAAGAATTTCGATGATAAAACAGGAAAGTCAAGCTACCAATGCTTTCGATTAGATAAAAGTGATGAAAAGTCTTCTTTAAACCCAGTTGGTAAAGAAGAGGTCAGCAAAATATCCCAACCTAACTCATTGCATAGTTTGATTGGAAGTTTGACAAAAAAGGTTAAGTCACCTTTAGAGGTAAGTTTTCTGTTAGATGGCGGTACATTATTTTTGATTGGTCTAAAAGAGGTAGCATTACCCCACAAGAAGTTTATTGAGTTTGTTGTTTCATCAGTTCAGAAAAATATGATTGAAAAAGAAGATGGACTCTTGCTTATTAACCCAGAATACCTAGATATTTTTCTTCATCCATCGGTATCGGAAGATATAAAACCGAAAGTCGCACTTTTGGGAGTGCCAGCAAGCCCAGGGGCTGCCTCTGGAAGGGTAGCTATGTCTACTAATAAAGTTATGCAATATAACTCGACTGAAACCGATACAATATTAATTAAGACCGAGACTATATCTGATGACATTAATGCTATGTCTCTATCAAAAGGTGTATTAACAGTAAAGGGAGGAATGACTAGCCATGCTGCCGTTATAGCTAGAGGAATGGGAATACCATGTATCGTAGGAACAAGAAATGTGGTTTTTAAGGAACAGGAAAAAATACTTATATTAGAGGATGGCAATGTAATATCCGAGGGCGATGAAATTACAATAGATGGTTCTACAGGCGCCATATATCTTGAAAAAGTAAAACTAAGACCACCTGAGACCACAAGCACGTTCAGCACACTTTTGCAATGGGCTGATGAGTTCTGTGATATTCAAATAAGAGCAAACGCTGATACGGTGGAAGATGCTAGGGTAGCGCTTTTTTATGATGTAGATGGGATCGGCCTATGTCGAACAGAGCACATGTTTACCGACTCCAAACGTATAAATCTAGTTAGACAAATGATTCTAACTAACAGTGATAAGGAAAGAGGATCAATAATTGAAAGGCTCCTACCGATACAGAAAGAAGATTTTATTGACCTGTTTAAAGAGATGTCGAACCTTCCTGTAACAATAAGGCTTTTAGATCCACCTCTGCATGAGTTTCTTCCAAATTCACAACAAGAAATTCAGAGGACGGCAAATCTTATGGCGATAACGGAACAGCAACTAGCTGATCGCATTAAAGATTTATCGGAGTTCAATCCGATGTTGGGTACAAGAGGGGTGAGGCTTGGTGTGATGGTTCCCGAGATATATGATATGCAGGTGCAGGCTATTTTTCTGGCGGCGATTGAGGTTTTCAAGAAATACAAAATAGTAGTAAATCCCGAAATTATGATTCCATTAATTTCTGCTAATAAAGAAGTTGATTTGGTGAGAGATAGAATTAGAGAAGTTTTTTCACAATTGAACAAGAACAATTTTGTAGATCTTAAATATAAGTTAGGAGTAATGGTTGAAACTCCCAGAGCTGCGTTAAGAGCCGGTGACATTGCGAAATCGTGTGATTTTTTGAGTTTTGGTACCAATGATCTAACACAAATGACTTATGGCTTGAGCAGAGATGACTCTAATAGATTTATGAAGGAGTATATAGAGAAAGGACTTTATAGTGGCGACCCCTTCAAAACTATTGATGTCGAGGGAGTAGGCGAATTGCTTAAAATAGCAGTTCAAAGAGCTAGAAATACAAATTCAAAGATAGTAACGGGCTTGTGTGGCGAGCATGGTGGTGACCCTACATCCATTCATTTTTGTCGCTCTGTTGGTTTTGAATACATATCATGTTCGCCATACAGAGTGCCGATCGCTAGGTTGGCCGCTGCTCAATCAAGAATAAGAAATTTAAACTAGATTAGGACCTAATAATGAAACACTCACTTGTTAAAAGAAGGACATCTTTTCCAATTTTATTAATACCTTTTCTATTAATAAGTCATCTAGCTTTCTCTCAAACAAATTTAAATGTGAAAAAGGAAGATAATTTAGGTATCGAGCTGGTTCTTGTGAATTTGGGGACAACAATTGAAGAAGAAATGATACGGCTGGATAGCATTGATGATAACTATTTAACAAGACTGTCAGGTCTGATTACTTATGATAGAGCATATTTATCAAACAATAGTGAGAAACAATTTTTCTCTAAGGGAGCCCTCGACAGTCTGCGAATGCCGAAGATGAATAGGGAACTCAAATGCTTATCAGAGGCTTTGTATTTTGAAGCACGAGGTGAACAGATAGAGGGACAAATTGCGGTAGCCGATGTAATTATCAATCGGAAAAACTCTAGCCAATTCCCAGGTACTATTTGCGGGGTCGTTTCTGAAGGAGCACATAAGAGACATGCGTGTCAATTTTCATACAATTGTGATGGCCAACTAGAACTGATTTATGACAAAAAAACCTATAGAAGGATAGTCAAACTTTCATCGATGATATTAAATGGTGCTTTTTCTGATGTAACAAACGGCGCAACATTTTTTCATGCGTCGGAAGTAAGTCCCAGTTGGTCAAAGAAATTTAAAAAGACTAGAAAAATAGGTAGACATATATTTTACAAAAATTAGCAATATGTATTTTTAAATTATTAGGATTATCCATTGTTTAGTGAAGAATTTAAGAAAAAAGACCTCCTTGACCTAGGAGGAAAAAAAAAGGCGAATGTAGATCATATTTTAGTGAGAGACTATGTTAGAGAGATAGACATCGGCGCCTTTCAGCTAGAGTATGGTGTTAAACAAAGGGTATCCTTCAATGTTATTTTGGAAGTGAATACCGGAAATCAACCAATGCATGATAACGTTGATTTAGTATTATCATATGACAATATAGTTGAAGTAATTGAGGATGAAATCGGTCAGAAAAGAGTTGCACTGCTAGAAACATTAGCAGAGAAAATAGCTATTTCGTGCCTATGTTTAGATAGTGTGGTTATGGCTACTGTGCGTCTCGAAAAGCTAGATAGGGGTTTGGGAAGGCTTGGGGTTCAGATAAGTAGAACGAAGGTTCAACCAGATACATCTAAAACAAATTTGAATTTGCTTAACAAGAATAATTTAGTTATCAAGACTAAGATTCCTAATGCTGGCCTGTTATTCATTTCGAATAGGATGTTACAACAAAAAGATATTTGTTTTTTAAAGGAATTTATTTCCACTTCAACAATGACTTGGGTTATCTGC
>CACAAX010000041.1 GCA_902530595.1 uncultured Alphaproteobacteria bacterium | reverse complement strand
ATATGGAAAAAATTCCTTTAACCAAAAACGGCTACGGTAGGCTCGAAGAAGAACTACGTAAACTTAAAGCAGATGATAGGCCAAATATTATTAAAGCTATATCTGAGGCGAGGGAATTAGGTGATTTATCTGAGAATGCCGAATACCATTCGGCAAGAGAAAAACAATCGTTCATTGAGGGTAGAATAAAAGAGTTGGAAGCTATAATATCGCTAGCAGAAGTAATTGATGTTTCAAAGCTTAGTGGTCCTATAAAATTTGGAGCTAAGACAACTCTATTTTTAGAGGAGACAGAAAAAGAAGTTGAGTATCAAATCGTAGGAGAGGCTGAAGCAGATCTAGAGAAAGGCTTACTTAACATAAATTCGCCTCTAGCCAGAGCTTTGATAGGTAAAGAGGAAGGAGATGGAGTGGAGGTCAATACACCAGGAGGGACCAAAAACTATGAAATAATTAAGATCGAATATAACTAATTACATATGTTATGACTTTAAAATTCCACTAACTTTTTCCCTGACTTCACTAATTATATCCTTACACATTTTCTCTATCTCAGAGTCATTAAGAGTTTTCTCTAAAGGCTGAAATTTAACCCTTATTGAAAGAGACTTTTTTCTCTCCTCTTTTTCTACTTCCCCTTGGAAGACATCGACAATATTTATTTTGTCGATCAGAGGATTTTTCAAGGAAATAATAGTTTTCTTTACTGCTCCATATTCAGTCTTTTCATCAATCAGGAAAGAAAAGTCCCTTTCGATAGGTTGCAAATTACTCAAAATAAGAGCATCTCTCGTAATCTTTTTTTTCTTTGGGAATGGTATATTATCTAGATAGATAGTGAAGCAATTTATTCGTTCTCTAATAGCGTAATTTTTAGCAATGAGTGGGCTAACTTCACCAAATATTGCCACAATCTTATTTCCAAGCATAACCTTGGCTGACCTTTTTGGATGAAGGAAATCTGGAGTATCTCTTTGAAGTTTAAGGCTGTCCACCTTTAGGTTTAAATATCCTAATAATTTAAATAGATCTTTTTTTATATCAAAAATATCAAAAGGTCGTATTTCCTTGTAAAGATTGAAGTTGCTTTTACTACCAGACAAGACTGCAGAAATTTGGTAGGTTTCATCGCCAACTTGATTGCTCTCAAAACAATAGCCTTGTTCGAATATTGCGAGACTTTTAATACCTTTAGCCTGATTTTTCTCTACTATTTTTATTAAGCCTGGTAATAGCGACTGTCGCATGTGCGTCATTTCACTGCTAATTGGATTTATAAGTTTAATTTCCTTTGTTGACTTGCTATTAAATCGTTCAACTGACTTCTTGTCGATAAAACTATATGACAAGCACTCCATATAACCTAAAGAAGTACAAACCCTTCTAGCTAAGTTTTGCCTGCTTTGACTGTCAGTTAAAAGAGGTTTTAATACTCCCTCTTTTCTAGTCATCGAAATACTGGGCAAGTTTGCTAATGAATTTATCCTTGTGACCTCTTCTATTATATCTACCTCACCATGTACATCTGGTCTCCAGGCGGGAACTATTATTTCAATTTTATTTTCCACTTCCTTCACTGAAAAACCAAGGGACTTTAGTATTTCAAATTGTCTTGCCTTATTTACTTCTATTCCTATCAATTGATTTACTTTTTTAGGATCAAAAATAATTTTTTTCTCAAAAGATGGTACTGACCCCGCGATAATAATATCTGAAGGTTCGCCTCCACATAAATCTAAAATCATCTTTGTAGCAATATGTGAGCCAGATAAAGTAAAGCTCGGATCAACACCCCTTTCAAAACGATATCTAGCGTCTGAATTTATCTGAAGTTTCCGACCTGTTGCTGCTATTGATATTGGATCGAAATAAGCAGCCTCTAACAACACATTTTTTGTTTCGTCCGACACGGCACTTTTCATACCTCCTATGATGCCTCCAAGAGATACGATTTCCTTTTCATCTGTTATTACAATCATTCCTTCATTTAACTCATATATTTTATCATCAAGAGCATGAAATTTCTCCCCCTCAACAGATCTTCTAACCGTTAGACCACCAGAGAGTTTATCAGCGTCGAAGACGTGCAGAGGTCTTGCTCTATCAAATGTAAGATAATTTGTAATATCAACTAATGCTGAGATTGGATTAAGCCCAATACTAATTAAGCGATTCTTGAGCCATTGTGGAGACTCCCTATTTTGTACGCTTCGTAAATATCGCCCTACAAAAAAAGGACATTCTTTTAAAGAAACCGCTTGGTCCAAATTAATATTAAAATGTGGCTTAAAAATTCCTTCAACATTGGGTATTTTGCTAACACGTAATTTTCCGATACCACTAGCCGAGAGATCTCTGGCAATTCCATAAATACCTAATGCGTCAGGTCTATTTGGGGTAATTGCGATTTCGAAAATTATTTTTTCATCTCCAACTAATTCAGAAAACAGCGTCCCCACTTCAGTTTCAGAAGGTAGCTCTATAATTCCATCGTGTTCATCAGAAATTTCTAATTCTTTTTCTGAACACATCATTCCCTCACTTTTTACATCTCTGATCTTTGAGGCTTTTAGGTTGATATTCAATCCAGGTATAAAATCACCTGGCTTTGCAACCACTACTTTCATGCCATTCTTAACATTTGGTGCTCCACAAACTATTTTTAGTATTCCAGTGCTTGAATCAACCTCACATACTTTCAATTTGTCGGCATTTGGGTGTTTTTCAACTTTTAGTATTTCTCCTACAGACAATTGCCCCAAACGCTTTCTTGGGTCTATAAGGGACTCAACCTCTAATCCTGTGTCGGTAAGTACGTCCCCTACCTCATCAGCGGACAAATCTGTCTCGAGATAATCCTTAAGCCATGAGAAAGAAAACTTCATATTAAAACTTCCACTCTACTGTTTATCCACTAAGTTTGTCATAGAGGTTGGAACTTTTTTCTGCAGCAAAGCCATAGTGTTTTAACCATCTTATATCATTATCGAAGAATGATCTAAGATCAGGCATACCATACTTCAGCATCGCGAGCCTATCTATACCCATTCCAAAAGCAAATCCCTGAAACTTTTTACTATCAACTTTAGCTGCCTCCAAGACATTAGGGTGTACCATTCCGCTACCTAATATTTCCATCCAGTCATCTCCTTTGCCAACAACTAAGGAGTTTTCGACCCAGGAACACCTTATATCAACTTCCGCAGAGGGCTCCGTGAAGGGGAAATGACTGGCGCGAAATCTTAGGTCTATACTATCTAGCTCAAAAAAAGCCTTGCAAAACTCAACCAAAACCCATTTTAAGTTTGACATAGAGATATCTTCACCTATTGCTAAACCCTCAATCTGATGAAACATTGGTGTATGGGTTAGATCGTAATCCGATCTATATACCCGTCCAGGTGCGATAATTTTACAGGGTGCTCCGTGTTTTTCCATGAATCTTACTTGTACTGGGCTAGTATGCGTTCTAAGTACGTTAGGTGAAACATTTTCCCTAATGCTCTCATCTCCAGGATCGATATAAAAAGTATCAAACTCCTGACGAGCTGGATGATCCGGAGGAATATTTAGTGAATCAAAATTGTACCAGTCGCTTTCAATTTGGGGTCCTTCAGCTACAGAAAATCCTAGGTCTGAGAAAATTGATATGATTTCTTCTGTAACTCTGCTTACTGGGTGAATCAGGCCTGAATTCATCTCTCTGGGGTCTTGCGAAATATCAAGCCATTCCGCATCCATTCTGCCTTCAATCTCCTTATTCAATAAGATTTCTTTTTTCTCTTTGATAGCCTCCTCCAGAGATTGCTTGAGATTGTTATACTGTGGAGATTTTATTTGTCGCTCTTTAGCTTCCATCCGACCCAATGATCTCAGCAGGTTAGAAATTTCCCCTTTTTTACCAAGAAGCTTGACCCTAACCTGTTCGAGATCATTAACTGACTGAGCATTCTTAACTAGCTCTAAATACATATTATTTTCTAATGAAATTTCCATGATTAGATATAAGATTTATCATAAGAACATTTTGTACCGATTGAAATCGGCCATGTTACTAGTTTAGCGCGCCTTGCGCACGAGATACTATCTGTCCAAAAGCTTTTGGGTCATGTACCGCAATGTCTGCTAGAACTTTTCTATCAAGTTTGATGCCAGCTTTATCCAGTCCATGTATAAACTTCGAATAATTGAGATTGCTGTCAATTTGTCTTACAGCCGCGTTCAACCTTTGTATCCAGAGCGCTCTAAAAACACGCTTTCTGACTTTACGATCTCTGGTCGCATACTGCATAGCTCTGTCTACAGCTTGTTTAGCCGTTCTAAAGTTCCTACTTCTTGCGCCGTAGTA
>CACAAX010000040.1 GCA_902530595.1 uncultured Alphaproteobacteria bacterium | reverse complement strand
CCAGCACTTGCAGCGGGGAATACAGCAGTTATTAAACCAAGCGAATTCACATCCGCTTCAACTCTTGAGTTTATGAGTCTTGTTGAGGAGGCTGGGTTCCCTGATGGAGTTGTTAATTGTGTTACTGGCTTTGGGCTAGAGGTAGGCCAACCCCTAGTAGATCATAAAGATGTAAGCAAGATTGCTTTTACTGGCTCAGACATTTCTGGACAAAAAATATACGAAAGTGCTGCAAAAAAAATAATGCCAGTAACACTAGAATTGGGAGGAAAATCTCCAAACATTGTTTTTAATGACGCTGATATGGATGCTGCTGTTATGGGTGTGATTTCAGGGATTTTCGCTGCTACCGGTCAAACATGTATAGCCGGCTCTAGGCTGCTACTTCATGAAGATATACATGATGAGTTCGTTTCGACGTTGGTTTCAGTTGCCAAAGAAGCGTCTATTGGTGATCCTATGATGGAAACCACTAATGTCGGACCAGTGACTACTGAACCTCAGTTTAAAAAGATTATTGACTACATAGATATAGCAAAGGGCGAGGGCGCTACATGTGTATTAGGGGGAAACAAATATAATGGGCCCGGCTCTAAAGGAAACCGATTTGTAGAACCAACAATTTTTACAAATGTAAATAATAGTATGAGGATAGCTCAAGAAGAGGTATTCGGCCCAGTGCTATCAATTATTCGCTTTAAAGATGAGAAAGAAGCCATCAAGATTGGTAATGATATACTTTTTGGTCTTGCAGCTGGCGTTTGGACTAGTGATATCGGGAGAGCTCTGAGAATGGCTGATAAGCTTAAAGCTGGTACCGTTTGGGTGAATACTTATAGAGCAGTTAGTTACATGTCTCCCTTTGGTGGCTACAAAAGATCAGGCCAGGGTCGCGAAAGCGGGCAAGAATGTATAAAGGAGTTTCTGGAAACAAAATCAGTGTGGATTAGTCATGAAACCTCAACGGCAAATCCCTTTATTATTAAATGAATAATTTTTCTGGCGCCAGTAATTTCAAAAAATAATAAAACAAGCTATATTTTCTGGTGAACCTCTATAATGTTTCCATCAGTATCATAGAAAAAAATTTGATGCCATCCTGAAACCCCGATATCACCCCAGTCTGTAAATTCAATATTGTTTTCTTTGAGATGTTTTTTAAAGGCCTCAATGTCATCTGTACGATACGCAATATGACCTTTTTCAACTGGATTTATAAAGTGGCCTGTTTTGAAATTTACCGACAAGTCTTTTTGTGCTAAATGCATCTGAACCTTACCATCACCCACAAATGATACATCACCTGAGTAACCTTTTTTCTTTTCTAAAGTAGGCAAATCATCACTTTGGGTATCTAGAAATAGTATATCCTTATAAAAGGTTTCAAGTTTTTTCACATCATGAGTTGACAAATTTATGTGGTGTAATTCCAATTTCATTGTTCTTAAACCTGATTTATTAAAATATTTTTCTATCGATAAACATTTATCCATAGATAGCTTTGTTAGTCACTAAAAATGATATGAAATACCAGCACCAATTTCATTCGTTTGGTTTCTAGGTTCGTAACAATATATAAGAGCAGAGCATGAAGCTACGTCGGAAGCTTCAATATTCCAAGACCTAAAAAAGCCGTAGGTTGACCACTTGCCATTTAATTTCGAACGTAGGGTTAAATCAATTCCATAGCCAATCCGCTGCATGTTTTCAGGGTTGACGGTATACACATTGGGTAGAATCTCATTTAAGTAGCTTATTTGTTTACCCTCTATGAAATAGTTGTACTGAGACTTTAAAGATATATTCTTACTTATATACCAGATCGCACCAATTGGTATATAGTAATATTGTGAAACTCTATCATAACCGAGGTGGTTTGTTGACGATCTTTCAAATCCGCTATCATCGAGTAGGGAGCGATAACCTAGGCCTATGTAAGGCTTCAGATCGTTTGCACCCAAAAGAGAATTGTTGCTCAAATAATACTCTAATCTGCTCTTAAAATATTCTTTTTTCATAGTACCTGTTCCTGCTGAGGTGTAATCAACTTTTCCGAAACTATACTCAAGCGTGTACAGATAACCCACATTAGTACTTTTTGTATTTGAAGTTGCTTTAGTATCTCCCCAGTTCCTAAGTCCTATACTATATAAAAAAGGAGCGGATTTATCTTCCATAAAAAAGTTATCGTTTGAATCAACTTCACGATACATGTATGAGGTCATATCTAATGTTAGCTCAGCGGATTGTGTTGTCGTCGAATAAACTGATATTGATATGCCTAGGATAATAAGATTTCTTAGAACCAAATATATTTTGCTTGTTATATCAAATACCATTTTTAGCATGATTTAGGTTTTAATAGAATAAAATCTGAATTTCAATATTCTTTACCAATATAGATTAGATTCTAAGGAGCAAATTATGATCAAGTCCAAAATTATGAGTTATATAACCCAAGATTTCCAATCCAAGAGTGATCTAATAGTGGGAGGAGAAGAATGGCAAAAGGTAGTGCAAGAGATGCAATCCAAATTCGCTAAAGCAGGAGCTATAAGACAAACAGTTAGTCAAGTTTTCAATAAAGATGGTATTCAACGATTAGGTAATCTGTGGGAATATACAGATGAAAAAGCTTTTGTAGACTGTCAACTACTCTTCAGGGAAGCAGAGCAACGATTCAATAAAACTGAAATACCACAGAAACTATTTTCAAATAGAGGTGTTATTTTACATGATGTTTATTTCTGATACGGTTTCGTGAATAAAGTTCAAAAAGCAAAATACTGGTATTCAACGGCTAAATGAACTTTTTAATTGAATGAGCTTTTATCTCTAACTCTATAAAAACTAACTTTTCTTTACCGTTGTTGATTACATTATGCGATACACCTGCCTTTCTGTAGTAAGGCTCCCCTTTTATGAGTGTAGTGGTTGTTTCAACCTCCTTATCATCAATCAGCAATAATTGCCCGTTAGTTTGCGGTATGACCACATAGTCCCATTGGTGTATATGAAATCCTGTTTCTTCATTTCTATTAAATGAATATTCCGTAACTCTTATTCTTTCATTATCTATTTGAATATTTGCACTAGCTTTCTTTCTTTGCATTTTGTGTTTTTTAACCTCTCCCTATAAAGGGCATATTACTAGCCATTATTGTCATATTAAGAATATTGGTATCTAAGGGGAGTCCCACTAAATGTAATACAGCATCAGCTATATGTTCAGGATCAAATGTAGGCTCTTTTTTAATTGAACCATCGGCCTGAATTATTCCTTTCTTTATTCCCTCTGTCATTGGTGTATCGGCATTTCCGATATCAATTTGGCTACAAACAATTTTAAATGGTCTTCCGTCAAGAGCTAAACTTTTTGTCATTCCAGTAACTGCATGTTTAGTTGCAGTATATGCTATTGATCCAGGTCTTGGGGTAATAGAGGAGACACTTCCATTATTAATTATGCGGCCTCCCATGGGAGACTGGTTTTTCATAAGTGAAAATGCATGCTTGCTGAAAAGAAACATCCCGTTAATATTGACTTCAATAACCTCTTTCCATTCGCTGAAATTTATTTCGTCTATAGTTTTTGAAGAAAGAAACGTACCAGCATTATTGAAAAGTAGGTCTATACGGGAAAAATTTTTCTCAATCATTTCAAAGCATTTTTTTACATCCACCTCGTTACTGACATTCATAGGAAATACTAGTGCTTGATCATTACAAACTCTCTTTGTCTCTTCTAGCTTATCTTTACGTCGTCCTATCAAAATAACACTAAAACCAGCATCTGAAAGCTTAACAGCTGTGGCTTTCCCCACCCCTGTCCCAGCTCCTGTAACGATTGCAACCTTATTCATTGAAATAAAAGCCTGTTTTAAAAAAGATTAAAATTTTGAACACGTTTACTACCTAAATAAATTTAATCAATACGACTAAGAACTATATCTTTTCAATTTCCATAATTATATGGATATAGTCCATCGCATGACCATCCGGGTCTCTTTCAACTTCTGCCCTATAATTTTCATAAAAAGAATCGATTATTTCGTTGCTCTCATTTTCAGATCTATTAGATAAAGCTGTTCGAAATACGGTCTCTGACCAACTTCGAGTGGTCGGTATCAGACTGTCAGCAAACTCTTTTTTTGACATTGTCCGAATCTTTTTTTCATAAGTCTCACGATAGGGACATTTTGTCAATTTGGTGCTGCATGATAAAAGCTTTAAACCAGCCTTTGAAACCTCGGACATTTTATCATTAAACGGCGAACAAAATTCTTCCACCGTTCTATAATGCTGAGCAAAAGTAGTGTTTATATATTCTTCTTTTGTTATTATCCCTTGATCCAAGTGAGTTCTCCAATGCTGATTAAATTTATCAAACATCGAATGTCCTCCCGTGTTGCCAAGATAACGACCTTTTTCATCAATTCCAAAATTCATGCATACAAAGCGTCCGCCTGACGCCAGTTCTTTAGCCCTTGAAAGGAGGATTGACTCCCAATCTGTGGCTGCTTGCTC
>CACAAX010000039.1 GCA_902530595.1 uncultured Alphaproteobacteria bacterium | reverse complement strand
TACGATAAATGAATATCTTAGTCTCACTATGAGGTTTATATTAGCATTTGGTATATGTTTTCAGTTGCCGGTGTTGTTAACTTTGATGGGGAAAGCAGGTTTAGTTTCCTCTGTCTCACTAATCAGAATTAGAAAATATGCAATAGTTTCCATTTTAATTATAGCTGCCATTGTTACGCCTCCAGATGTTATAACCCAAATCATTTTATTTTCTGTTGTGTATTCGTTGTATGAGATATCTATATTGTTGGTAAAATTAGTAGAAAAGAAAAAAGAGGAAGCTCTTCAGCAAATGGATGAAAATATATAAGAACCAATATGGAAGAATATCTTAAAAGAATTGCAGACGCTCTGGAAAGAGCATTCCCTTTAGATCCCAATATAGCATTTTTTGAAAAAGCGGATGCATTTATATGGGAGCCAGACCGCAATCATTTTTCAGAAGTAAGTAGTATATCGACCATAGATATTTCATTATTGAAAGGAATGGATAAAGAAATTGAGCAGGTAACACTCAACACCAAAGCATTCGCCGATGGAAACTTAGCTAATAATGTTTTAGTGTGGGGAGCTAGGGGCATGGGTAAATCAACTCTAATAAAATCTGTTCTTAAAGCAACTAGTTCTAAAAATAATACTTTAAAGATTATTGAGGTTGCTAGAGATGATATAGGACAGATGAATAGTTTATTAAAAATTATTAAAAACCTTGATAAAAAGTTTATTATTTTTTGTGATGATATTTCATTCGATGATAATGAAACAAGTTATAAATCACTGAAATCTTTACTAGATGGTGGATTGATTGGTGGCGCTCAGAATGTCTTGGTATATGCCACATCTAACAGAAGGCATCTATTAAGTAGGAAAGCAGGAAATGATGATAATTTTATGAGATGGGAAGAGGAGCTTGATGAACGTCTTTCCATTTCCGATAGGTTCGGTATTTCAATAGGGTTTTACGAGTGTGATCAAAATCTTTACTTGCAAATAGTGAGGTCCTATGCAACATCGTTTGGTATCAATATTGAAATAGAGGAATTAGATAAAAGAGCATTACAATGGCAAGTGCAAAGAGGTAGTCGGTCGGGTAGAGTTGCAAAACAATTCGTAGTATCTTTATTGAGTAGTTATTAGTAGTCTTTATTACTCAAAGTAATTCTCTGGGTTAACACTTTGTGTTCCTCTTCTAAGCTCAAAATGAAGTATAGTCTGATTAGTGTCATCATTTGCATTTTCTGCCATTGATCCAATTTTCTGGCCTCTAGTAACAACTTCATTTTTTTTTACTAATACTTTTGCAACTCTACCATATATGCTTATTAAGTTATCTTCATGCCTTATTAATACAATTTTCCCAAAGTTTTCAGTGTTATCTGTTACTAAAGCAACATTGCCTGAAGCAGCAGCAAAAACGGGAGATCCTGGAGAGACTTGGAAATCAATGCCTTGATTTTTTTGTTTCTCATTATTGGGATTATATTTGCTTATTATTTTTCCTTTAACTGGCATAATGAAAGTATTTTTCGCACCAATTTGATTATTTTTATCTGATAAGGGTGAAGAATTATTTTTTTGATTATCTACCAGTGTTTTTCTGGCTGTCTTTATCTTTTCCTTCGGAAGATTTATTTTGTTCTGCGTAATTGGAATAATAATATTTTGTCCCAAATAAATGGTAAATTCAGCATCTAACTTGTTCAATTTAGCTAAAGAAGTCACTGAAACATTATATAGTCGGGCTATGGAATAAATTGTTTCTCCTGTTTCAACCGTATGCTTGGCAAAGCCTTTTGTTGGCACAGAGGCTTGTTTTGTTTCCTTCGCTCTCTCCAATACACTTTTAGTATTTTTTTGAGACCAAGCAGTTTTATTTGTAGTTTTTATTGGATCAATTTTTTTATTTAATGCTAACAATTCCCCTTGTCTTGGACGATAAGACTCGACTAACCCATTGAATAGAGAAAATTTTCTTGGGTCCAAGTCTAGCCTTTTAGCAATGTCTAAAACCGTTTCATTACCATTTGCTACCACAACTTGATATTTATCATAAGAGATAACACCTCTAACATCTGGTTGCGTCTTTGTATCAAAAGGCATTGGCTCAACGCCTAAATTAGATTTCTGCATATGCTCTGGAGTTTGGCAATTAACCAAAATTGGCAAAACTAAGAGTAAAGCGATCACTTTCTTTTTTTTCATAAAAACTGAACCCAGATTTTAAATATTTACTAACCCTTCTTTCATTTGTACGAACCTTACACTCATTAGCTCTTCAATGTCCAAGCCTTTTTCAGTTTTAACTACTTTCAAAAGTGATTGTTTCTGGTTTGGTAGCCCAACGGGAACAATCATAATACCTCCAATCTTTAGTTGATGTACAACTAAACTAGGAATTTCCTCAACAGCAGCAGTTACGATAATCCTATCAAAGGGTGCTTGATGTGAATAACCAAAAAAGCCATCCTTCAGGAGAATTATCACATTTGATATATTGAGGTTTGCGAGGCGCCCCTTTGCTATATCTACTAGCTTTTTATATCTCTCAATTGAATAGACTCTTGATGAAAGTCTTGCAAGTATTGCCGTTTGGTAACCGGAGCCAGTACCTATCTCTAAAACTTTACTTCTTTTTGGAATTTCTAATTGTTGGGTCATAAAACCTACAAGCGAAGGCTGGCTTACAGTCTGGCCGCAATCAATAGGGAGCGCAATATCTTCCATGCATCGATCTAAAAAACTCTTTGAGACGAAATGGCTCCTATCTATTGACTCCATGCAATCTAAGATTTCTGGGTTAGAAACCCCAATTTGTCTCAATTTTAAAATAAGAAGGGCCTTTGACTTATCCATGTCAAAATTGTACTTTCTTTAGTTTCCTGAAGTTTCTCTCCTTAATAATATGCATAGAAATAGGCGACACAGTTATATATCCATCTAAACAGTTAGTATAGTCATCCTCAGGGGTTGAAGATGAGTTTTTATCGACGGTATCTATCTTAGCCATATACGTCTTTTCAGATTTGATGTGTAGGTTAATAGCAAAATTAGAGTCGTATCTTCGCCCTATTGGCGTGATTTTTATGCAGTCAGGATAGCGCTTTTTAGGGTTTGCAGGAAAGTTCACGTTTAATGCTATCTTTTTTCGTGAAAGTGAGAAGTTTTGATAAATAGAAAAGCATAACTTCGAGCAACATTTTTCAGCAAAAAGGAAAGGATTGAATCCTCGCTCTGCTCCCGAATACGCTTGACTTAGTGCTATTGATAGAACTCCCCTATCGGCGCCTTCCATAGCTGCCGCTACTGTACCAGAGTAAAATACGTCCTCTGCTAGATTATATCCCCAATTTATACCTGATAGAATAAGGTCTGGTTTTTTATTCTTCATAAGATGATCGAGAGCAAATATTATGCAATCAGTGGGTGTTCCATCAACTGAATATTGATTATCACTTTTTTTTGTAATATGAAACTCTGTTTTATACGATATTGATCTACTTTTTGCAGATTGATTAGCCGAGGGAGCTACAACAAAGATGTTCTCTTCAGTCGACATTTCAAGGGCTACTTTTTTCAAAGACTTAATCCCATCAGCATTAAACCCATCGTCATTGGTTATTAAGATACGCATGCTAGTTAAGGTTTCCATTATTATCAATTTTTTTAAAATTGAACATATATGGTCTTAGTACCTCTGGAATTTCTACTGACCCATCTTCTTGTTGGTTATTTTCAACGACTGCAACTAAGCAACGTCCCACAGCAAGTCCTGAACCGTTTAAAGTAGATATAAATTGAGGTTTCGATTCTCGATCATTCTTATATCTAATATTTATTCTTCTAGATTGGAAGTCTCCACATATTGAGCAACTCGAAATTTCACGATATCTATTTTGGCCTGGTAGCCAAACCTCTAGGTCATATGTTTTTTTTGATCCAAAACCGATATCCCCAGAGCATAAAAGTATTTTCCTGAAAGGTATCAACAAATTCTTTAAAATTCTCTCAGCACAGTCGGTCATTCTTTCGAGCTCAAAATTTTCAAACTCTGGTTTGCAGAAAGTAACCATCTCCACCTTTTCGAATTGATGTTGTCTAATCATTCCTGTTGTATCTTTCCCGGCGCTCCCAGCCTCTGAACGAAAACACTGAGTAGCGGCAGTCATTCTGATTGGTAATTCCTCGATCGAATAAATTTTATCTTTTCCAATGTTTGTTAGAGGGACTTCTGCGGTCGGAATAAGCCAAAGTCCATCATTTGTATGGTAACTATCTTCTCTGAATTTTGGCAATTGACCAGTTCCCAACATTGATTGTTCATTTACAAGAACTGGTGCCCAGAATTCTGTTAGTTCACTCTCTATTATATTAGTGTTAAGCATGTATTGTGTTAGCGCTCGGTGTAATAACGCTACGGACTTAGAAAGAAATACAAATCGTGACCCAGTAACTTTTGAAGCGGCTTCAAAGTTTATATCGTTTTTTGTTGCAGCAACTTCAAAATGCTCTTTAGGTTGAAAATTAAAGGATTTTATTTCTCCCCATCTGTAAACCTCTACATTATCTGTCTCCTTTTGCCCAATTGGAACATCGTCACTCAGCAAATTGGGAATAGATAAAAGTAAAGCCTCTAAATCTTCTTCTATATCTCTGAGAGAGGTCTCTAGCAAGGCTATCTCATGCTTCATTTTTTTAATGTCATCACGGATACTAATTGTTGTATCATCGTTATTCTTCTCAGCGGCACCAAATTTTTTTGACAACATTTTTCTTTCAGCAAGCAATTTTTCCAGTTTCTCGATAGTCTTTCTTCTTTGAGTATCTAATGCAATAATTTTTGAACTTTTAGAACTTTCACCTCTTTTTTCTAGAGCTTTATCAAAAATCTCAGGACATTCTCTAATAAGTTTTATATCGTGCAT
>CACAAX010000038.1 GCA_902530595.1 uncultured Alphaproteobacteria bacterium | reverse complement strand
ACGCCCCTGTAACCAAGCAATTTTTTCCTTCAAGACTAAACAGTGTAGACATTAAAATTCCTTTCTTTATCTAAGATTATTTATTCTTCCACTGTGGAGCGCGCTTTTCAACGAATGCGGATACTCCCTCTTTGTGATCCTCTGTTTGCCTCAATAAGTCTATCAGCTCATAACTCTTTTCAAGCGCAGACGATATTTCTTCTAATTGATCCATGTGATTTAAAGCTTCTAGAGAATACTTTATAGACGATGGACAATTACCAGCTACTATTTTAGCCTTTTCAATTGCTTTATCTAATAATTCTGACTGAGAAAAAACATCGTTTACGATACCGAGCTTTAGAGCTTCCTTAGCATCCACACTACGCCCCGTTAGTATCATTTCGAGCGCCGCCTTTTTGCCTATTTGTCTACTAAGTCGTTGAACCCCGCCAGCTGCTGCGAAAAAACCAACTTTTACTTCTGGCAAAGCAAATTTAGCGTTCTCTGACGCCAATATAATATCACACGAAAGCGCTGTTTCCATTCCGCCACCCATAGCAAACCCATTTACTGCCGCTATGATAGGTTTGGTGCGATCAAATCTATTTGTCAGACCCGCAAATCCACTTTTCGGTTGCTGAACTCTATATTTTCCTGGTTGCGCCGAGTATTTCAGATCATTTCCAGCAGAAAAAGCTTTGTCTCCAGCTCCAGTTAAAACAGCAACCCATTGCTCACTGTCTTCAATAAACTCATTCCACACTTGATCCAGCTCTGAGCTTAGCGGAGGATGGACGGCGTTATAAACCTCAGGTCTATTTATTGTTACTATTGAGATGTGGTCTCTTTTCTCAACTTTTACAAACTCATACTCCATTTAGCACCTCCTATACTCTGATTTTTTGATCTGCTGTATCAAAAATGTTTTCATTTTTCTTAACCATATCTTTTAGCATTTCAGATATATTAATCTCCAAGCCACTATCTTCCATTTTCTTAAGACCCTCCAAAATTTGAGCACCACCAATTTTGTTTGCCCAAAACAATAGACCTCCTTTATCTCTTGGAAATCCATAGCCATTCAGCCATACCACATCAATATCAGAAGGTCTTTGTGCCATTCCTTCTTCCAAAATTAATAGTGCCTCATTTACCATTGGCAAAATACACTGCTCAATTATCTCAGCACTTTCCATATTTTCTGCTTTTTCTTTTCCAGTAATATCTTTTATTAACTCTTGCGTTATTTTGGATATTCTTGGAACTCTGTTCTCATCATAATCATAATACCCAGCACTGGTTTTCTGACCTCTTCTGTCCAATTCACATAGCGCATCTCTGATAGGATTTGTTGTCTTTTCTCCTTTTTTCCAACCTATGTCTAACCCCGCCAAGTCAGACATTTGGAAAGGTCCCATTTTAAAACCAAAATCGTTTAACGCCTTATCAATATCCCAGGGCATTAAGCCATTATAAACCATATTTAAGGCTTGTTTTTGGCGAGCAAATAAAATTCTATTACCAACAAATCCAGGACAAACGCCTACAATTGTTGGTATTTTATTAATTTTCTTTACCAATGATAGACTAGTTGCTACAACCACATCACTAGTAAACTTAGCCCGCACAATTTCTACAAGTTTCATTACATTTGCCGGCGAAAAAAAATGAAGTCCAATTACGTCATCCGGTCTAAGTGTAGACAAAGCAATTTTATTTATATCCAACGCTGATGTGTTTGTGGCTAAGATTGAGAACGGCCTAGCAATTTTATCTAGCGCTTTAAATATGTTTTTTTTTAAATCTAAGTCCTCATAAACAGCTTCAACAATCAAATCGCAGTGCCCTAAATCAGTTAATCGCGTTGATGAGGTGATCAGTTTCAAGCGATCGGTTACTTCTTCCTTTGAAACTTTACCTCTGTTAACTGATCGTTCATAATTACTGCTTAGGGTACGTATCCCTTTGTCTAGTTGATCTTGGCTTGTTTCAATAATATGAGCCGGAATTCCCACGTTTGCAAAATTCATTGCTATACCACAGCCCATCGTACCAGCCCCAATTATTCCGACCGCATTAATTTCTCTTCTAGGCAAACTTTCTGGTAAACCTATAATATCCAGAACTTTTTTCTCTGATTCCAAAATATAGTTCTGTTCATCCATCTTCATCACTCCAACTATTATTCAGACACAATTCTTTGATCTTTATCCTATCAAACTTATCGGTTGCACCCCTTGGTAGAGATTGATTTACCCACCAATAATGAACAGGTATCTTGAAATGTGCTAATTTATCTTTCAGAAAAGAAGATATTTCTTCGTTTTTATCTTTCGCATCTCCAGACATATTGATACAAGCACCTACTTCTTCCCCAAATCTTTTTTCTGGAACAGAAAAAACAACAGACTCAATAACACCAGGGAACTTCTGTAGAGCGCCCTCTACTTCTAAACATGATATGTTTTCTCCACCTCTAATTATGATATTCTTCTTTCGATCCACTATTGTTACAAGTCCTTCATTATCTAGAATTCCTAAGTCCCCAGTATGCATCCAACCATCCTTTAAGACAGCATCTGTTTCCTTTTCCTTATTAAAATAGCACCTCATATTTGCCGGGCTTTTTAGACAGATCTCACCAAGTTGTCCATTTGGCAATGGAATATCATTATCATCTACGATTTTAATTTCTTGTAGTGGAGGATAGAGTCTTCCAGCTAACTCCGGCTTTTCAACATACTCATCACCTGATATACCTAACCCCAAAGCGTTTGTTTCAGTCATTCCATATCCAGAGGCAATATCTGCAAGAGGCAAAGCTTGTTTTTCAACTCCAACCTGGGCAGCCGGTCTTTTAGCTCCACCCGCACCTAGAAATTCAAGGGTTTCCAGAGATACATTTTGGTCTTTCGCCTGTTGCACAAGGTCTGCTACTACAGTCGGTACTGCGGTTATTCTAGTAATTATCTCGTCACGAATAATTTTGATTGCTTTCGCAGGATCCCATCTATACATCAAAACAATCTTGGATCCTCTTGCAATAGAATAGAAAAAATTTGGGTGAGATCCATTAACATGGAACAATGGTGATAGGAGTAGAACACTTGAAGCTCTTCTTCTCGCAAGCTTTTCGGGATCAGCCAAAAGACCTCCAACTCTTTCAGCCATTAGCCATGAAAAAGTTGCTGTTATCGCACCTCTGTGGGTTAACACAACCCCTTTTGGATGCCCTGTAGAGCCTGATGTGTACATAATAGCAAAGTCGTCATCTGGCTTTAAGTCCACATCAATCAGGTCAACTCGTTCAAAATTATTTACAATGTCATCATATTTTTCGATCTCAGGATCATCTATATATCTAACGGAAAATAACTTGATATTTTTCTTTTTCGCAAATGGTTTTATTGTCGCTAGACGCTCTTTATCAGCAAAGCAAACTCTTGCCGTGCTATCATCAAACCCATATTCCATTTCCTTCGTTGTCCACCACGCATTTACAAAGACAACGATGCCCCCAATAGAGGCCACTGCCATTAATATGGCTAAATACTCAGGGTAATTGCGCATCGCAATCGCCACTTTGTCACCTTTTTTGATACCTACTTCTTTTTGTAAGAAGGAGCTAACCCTACTAACCTGATCGCAAAAGTCTAAATATGATATTTTTTCCTTTTCATAAACGATAAACTCTTCCCACTCTCTTACTGTCTTTCCGTAGTCAAGTAGTTCCTTTAAGTCTGCCGGCACTTTATTAAATGCTTTGTAAAAAGTTCCCCTTATCTCAACATCTTCAGTCTGAAACAATTCATCAGTATCAAGGACCTTCTGTACAGCTTGATTAAAATCCATATTCTTTTACTTTAATTTAAGGATCAACGGTTACTCGTACCATTCGCTTTCCAAAATTGTCCCCATTTAATAAACCAATCAGAGCGTCTGGCGCATTTTCTAATCCTTCAGTGATATCTTCAGTAACCTTGATATCCCCTGCTGCATTCATCTCGGAAAGATGTTTAATAGCATTTCCATGCTCTTTAGCATAATCCATCACTATAAATCCCTCCATTTTTAGCCTTTTTACTATTAAAAGACCTGGAAGATTTCGAGGGCCAATGGGGGTTGTGCCGTCATATTGACTTACGGCTCCACAGCATACAATTCTACCTTTCATATTCATTCTGAAAAGTACAATTTCGAGAATTTGTCCGCCGACATTGTCAAAATAGACATCCACTCCATCGGGGCAAGCCTTCTTTATTTCCTTTAGAAGGTCTACGTTCTTATAATTGATACAATCATCGAACCGGAACTCATCTTTTAAGCGCTTACATTTTTCATCTGTTCCAGCCAAACCAACTACTCGGCAACCCATTGCTTTTGCAATTTGCCCAGCTAAGATGCCAACAGAACCGGCTGCAGCAGAAATAAGTACCGTTTCACTGGGTTTAATATGTCCAACTTTCGTTAGGCCGTGATATGCTGTTAACCCTGCTATCCCATATATAGAAAGAAGGTTAGAAAGAGACCCTACGTTAGGGCATTTTATAATTGCTGATCCTTTAACAGCAGTGAATTCTGACCAATTACTTTCGCCTGATACTATTTGTCCTTGGTTAAATTGAGGGTCGTTGCTTTCTACTACCTCGGAAATAGCATATGTGGGCATGACATCACCAGCTCTCACGGCATCTCTATACGTTCTACCTTGCATCCACGATCTATTTGCTGCGTCTATTGATAAAAGTATGTTTCGAATGAGCACCTCTCCACTTTCAATTTTCGGTTTATCTACCTCTAGCACTTCAAAATCATCCTTGGATAATTTAGCCTTAGGCAAAGTTTTTAAAATGAGCTGCTTCATTACATTTATCCTGCTTCTTTTACTAGCAATTCCTCAACATCTTGTAGGGTTTCTTTCCCAAAAAATAGCTCGTTATTAACTAGCAAGCTCGGAGCACCGAATACCCCTTTTTCAACCGCTTCGCTTGTATTTTTTACAAGCTTGTCTTTTATTTTTTGATCTTGGGTTCCTTCAAATATTTCCTT
>CACAAX010000037.1 GCA_902530595.1 uncultured Alphaproteobacteria bacterium | reverse complement strand
AAGTTGCCGCTTACTCTGACAATCACCTTAAGGTTGAGAAGATTAATTCTGACAAGTCAACAATCACAAATGTTGCAACGCTAAATGAAGAAAAGACTGTTAGGGAAATAGCAAGGATGCTATCTGGAGAATTGGTGACCTCTGAAGCTTTAGCAGCAGCAGCCAAACTAAGAAATTCTAGTAGAGGGATTAGTTAATTTTTACTACCTTGCCTGGATTTAATATCCCATTTGGATCAAACGTTCTTTTTATCGAGGACATGACGTGGTAAGCTTCGCCGTGCTCTTTTTCCATGAACTCAATTTTACCTATGCCTACTCCATGCTCTCCCGTACAAGTACCCTCAAGTTCTAAGGCGCGTTCTACTATTCTCCTGGTCAGATCCTTTGCCAAATTTATATCATCATCATTATTGGGTCTAACCATTATTCCAGAGTGAAAATTTCCATCACCCACATGCCCCATTATGCTGGGCGCCATTCCTTTCGATTTCATCTCTTTAGCTGTTTGGTCTATCATTTCAGCCAAGTTTGATATTGGCACACAAATATCAGTTACTAAAAATGTATGGTTAGGGTTTTTGGCTTTTATTGCATAATAATAGTTGTGTCTTGCCTTCCAAAGTTTGTTTCTATCTTCGGTTGCGGTACTCCAGTTAAAATCGCCACCACCATTTCCTGCCGCAATCTCCTGTACAGTTTCAGATTGTTCTTTTACGGAGCTTGAACTTCCATGAAATTCAAAAAACAAGTGTTCTTTTATTGGTAAGTCAAGTTTCGAGTACTCGTTCACAGCTTCGATAGAGGTTGAGTCCATAAGCTCGGATCTTGCAATTGGTATGCCGATTTGAATTGTTTCAATTATTGTTTTTACCGCACTAGCTGTGTCTGGAAATGAGCAAATTGCCGATGCAATCTCCTCTGGTATACCCTGTAGGCGTAATGTTAATTCTGTAATTACGCCCAGTGTTCCTTCCGATCCGACTATCAACTTCGTGAGGTCATATCCTGCTGAAGACTTTCTTGCTCTAGAGCCGGTCTTAATTATTCGTCCATCTGACATTACGACCTTTAGACCGATTACATTTTCTTTCATTGTACCATATCTTACGGCTGTTGTGCCTGAAGCCCGTGTAGCTGCCATCCCCCCAATAGAGGCGTTAGCTCCAGGGTCTACTGGAAAAAATAACCCAAATTCCTTTAGGTTGATGTTAAGTTCCTCTCTTGTTATTCCAGGTTGCACAGTGACATCCATGTCATCAGGACTCACGTTCAAGATTTTTTTCATATTTTCAAAGGATAAAGTTACACCACCATTTACCGGGATTGAGTTTCCTTCAAGGCTAGTTCCTGTTCCCCAAGGTATAACAGGGCACTTATGTTTGTTGCATATTTCCATGACTTGAGAAACTTCTTTTTCATCTTTTGGGTATGCAACCGCGTCAGGAAGCATTTCTTTGTAATAGGTTTCGTTTTGCCCATACTGCTTTCTTTCAGCTGCTGAAATGCACAGACGGTCTCCCATCAAAGTTTTTAACTCACCTATGGCATTTTCAATTGACATGTTTGGCCTCTCAAATACACAATAAGAGTAACAGTTTATAAAAAAAAATAAAATATAAATGACACTACAAAATCAAGTTGAAAAAACTTTGAGTTCCCCATTCAGGACAAAAAATCAAACTGTGCTTGGTGAGTGGATAGACTATAACGGTCATATGAACGTTGCCTATTACACTCTGGCTTTTGATAAGGCTTTAGATTTCTTTTTTGAGGATGTGCTTAATATTGGACCTTCTTTTGTTAAAAAAAACAAAGAGGGACCATTTGCTCTTAAAGCTAGTTATAATTATTTCAGCGAGTTATTAGAAAGTGAAAGCTTTTTCGTCGATATAAGTATTTTAGACTTTGACTCCAAAAGGGTTCATGTCTTTGGTGAGATGAGAAAAGATAAGTCTCTTGAATTATCAGCTGTTTTTGAGACGGTTCTGATGAATATGGACCTGAGTGCCCGCAAAGTTAAACAATATCCGGACAGAGTGTTAAAATTATTCGAGCTTTTTAAGTCATCATTGGACAAGGATAAAATACCTTTAGAAATAGGAAATAAAATCACGTTAAAAAAATAAGTTATAAAATCTTACATGCGTCTCTAAGCCATGTTTTCTCAAAGACATTTAAAAAAGGACCTAGTTTTTTGTAAACATTATGGTGATATGAATTAAGCCAATGTAACTCCTCACGACTAAGCAGCTTTTTTTCAATAAGCTTTTTCTCGAAAGGGACTAGTGTTAAGGTCTCGAACTCTAAAAATTCTTTCTTCTGTCCAGAGTATCCACACTTCGTTTTAACATACACTAGGTTTTCTAATCTTATTCCTAACTTGCCTTCCAAATAGACGCCGGGTTCAACACTCAAAATCATCCCCGGATTTAACGGGATCGTATTTAGTCTTGAAATTCCTTGAGGGCCTTGATGCACATTTGAAAATACCCCTACTCCGTGACCAGTTCCATGGTCGTAATCTAAACTGTGTTCCCACAAAAAGTATCTAGCCAAAGGATCTAATTCCTTTCCTGTCAATCCTGCAGGCCATCTGAGTTTACTTAAGCATATTAGGCCTTGTAATACCTTTGTGTAGAGAAACTTCTGTTCTGGTAATACTCGTCCTTTTATTATGGTTCGAGTAACATCTGTTGTGCCCTCAAGATATTGCCCCCCACTATCAACCAAAATTAGGTCCGTGGGATTAATCTTCTTATTACTCTTCGGTGACACTCTATAATGAGTTATAGCGGCGTTAGATCCTGCTGCACTTATGGTATCAAAAGAATTATAATAAAAAGAAGGATTAATTTTTCTGAATTGTTCGAGTTTCTTCACAAGCCTGATTTCATCAAGGGTATTGACTTTTGTACTTTTAAACCACCTAAGAAATCTTAATACGGCCACGCCATCTTTTTCATGGCTCTTAATAGAACCTTTTAATTCAATTCGATTTTTTTTTGCCTTGAACAAAGATACAGGATTACATACTCTCTCAGAGTTTATACTGTGTCCTTTAATTTTCTTTTTAAGAATAAAAGGGGTAGTGGTTGGCTCAAATAAAACCTTCTTTAATTTTTTTATATCTTTAAAAAAAACATCAAAATGTTTCAACACCACATTTTTTCTAAGCTTTCTGGGAGAATCTTTATAAGTGTCTTTCATAGAGTAAATACATACATGATTATGGTGCACTATAGCATAGCAGTTCATAAGGGGAGAGTTCGGAATATCTTCACCTCGTATATTTGCTAGCCAGCAAATTGAGTCAGAACACGTAAGTATAAAGCCCTGTTCTTCATAAAGGTTAAGTTTCTTCTGTATTTTTTTGATTTTCTGCGTGGTCGTTTCACCTGAGAGTTTGTACGGCCTTAAAAAGGGTTTCGCCAAGGCTTCAATTGGTTTTCCCAACCAAACTGAATCTACTAAGTTATTAACTTCTTTAAGTCTGACAAACTTTTGTAGATTTTCTTTTTGCGTTTCTACCTCCTTTATTGAGTGCAACCAAGGGTCAAAACCTATTGTTATATTTTTTTTCACATTTTTTTTTAACCATGAAAATGGTGAGTTCTTAGTTATGTTTTCAATTGTAAAAAAAGATTGGTTGACTTCCTGTCGTATCTGAATGCTGTAACGACCATCCGTAAATATGATAGCAGAGTTTTTGAATATTATTGCAAATCCTGCTGAACCAGTAAATCCTGTAATCCACTCCAAACGGTTATGAAAGGGTGCAGTAATTTCGTTGAAGTACATATCATTGTGAGGAACCAAAAAGGCATCTATCCTACACTCCCTAAGTTTTTTTCTTAGAAGAGCAAGCCTTTCTCTTATTGATAACTCTTTTTTACTATCTTTATGCTTCTTTTGAGTTAACACTCATGAATTTCCTAAGTTGGGTTTCTGTTCTTCAAATAGGTCAGCTAACTGCTCAGTCATGGCGCCAGCAAGTTGCTCAGCATCCGTAATCGTGACGGCTTTTTTGTAGTACCGTGTTACGTCATGTCCAATGCCAATAGCAAGTAGCTGTACTCGATTGGTTGTTTCTATCTTATTTATAATATGTCTGAGGTGTTTTTCTAAATAGTTCGCAGGATTTACAGACAGAGTCGAGTCGTCGACAGGTGCTCCATCGGATATCACCAGTAAGATTTTTCGATTTTCTTCTCTCTTTATAAGCCTCTTATGTGCCCATTCTAATGCTTCTCCATCAATGTTTTCTTTTAAAAGCCCTTCTTTCATCATTAGACCTAGGTTTAGCTTTGCCCTTCTCCAAGGCTCATCAGCGTTTTTATATATAATGTGCCTTAGATCATTAAGTCGACCTGGATTCTTTGGTCGCCCTTTTGACAACCATTTTTCTCTTGAATTTCCTCCTTTCCATGCCTTGGTAGTAAACCCTAGGATTTCACATTTAACATTACATCTTTCCAAGGTCTTAGCTAGTATTTCAGTGGATATTGCCGCTATAGATATTGGTCTGCCTCGCATCGATCCTGAATTATCAATCAATAAAGAAACTATAGTATCCTTAAAATTCGTACTACTCTCCTGTTTAAAGCTTAAAGGCGTGGTTGGATTTAACACTACTCGTGAGAGTTTAGCAGCGTCTAATAATCCTTCCTCTAAATCAAATTTCCAAGTTCTATTTTGTTTAGCCTGCAGCCTTCTTTGAAGCTTGTTTGCCAGTCGAGATACGGCACCTTTTAGACCATCTAACTGTTGATCTAAGTATTCTCTCAACTTTTCCAATTCATTTGTATCCGCAAGCTTATTTGCACTGATTTCTTGATCGCTAGCTGCATCAAATATTTGATAAAACGTTTCTTTAGATGGGTTACTCTGGATATTGTGGATAATTTGGTTTTCACTTTGATCTTCACCTTCTATAGCCTCGTCAATCTGACTATCTTCTATATTTTCATCGGCGCTTGCGGTTTGTTGCGGCTCCCCATCATCAGTTTCACTATTTTCTGAATTATCATTTTCTTCATCGTCTGATCCCTGT
>CACAAX010000036.1 GCA_902530595.1 uncultured Alphaproteobacteria bacterium | reverse complement strand
TCCAATTTCTGAGAGTGACTCCGGGATTTCTAATTGTGTTAATAATTGTTTAATACATGAAATTAAATGATGCTGGGTATCTTCCTTTAAACCAAGTGATTTGGTTATTCTATTTGTCTTTTCACCCATATTCACCAAGTTAAAATCTAAGACCGTTGGCAAAATAATAGCATTGGTCAAGCCGTGATGAGTGTTAAATTCCGCGCCAATCATGTGAGATATTGCATGAACCAACCCCAGACCCTTTAAAAATGACACACCGGCCATACATGACCCTATAAGCATTCCCGATCTTGCGTTCAAGTCATTAAGATTATCACATGCTCTTGGCAAATATTTCCATATGAGGTGTAACGATTCCAATGCCATTGCATCATAGATAGGGTTAAAGTCAGGAACCAAATACGCTTCAATTGCATGCGTAAGAGCATCCAATCCAGTCCATGCGGTTAAATTAAAAGGGAGATCCAGTGTTACCATTGGGTCTAATATTGTTTGGCAGGGCTTGTACATCGGATGCCAAACACAGAACTTCATTAGTTTTTTTGAATGCGTTACCATCGCGGTACTTTCGGTTTCCGCTCCAGTACCCGCTGTTGTCGGAATGGTAATAAGCTTTGGGAACACACTATTATTGTCTATTTTGGGAGGATTTTTCTCGTAGTCAAATCTCCAGAGATCTTTACCACTATTAACAGTCAAGCCAATGGCTTTACCTCCATCCAATGCGCTGCCTCCACCAATTGCTATTATCCCATCATGTTTGTCTTTTGAGAACTGGTCGCACCCCATTTCTAAATCTTTATCATTTGGGTTAGGCGCTATACCGCTGTAAAAACCAAAAGAAACATTTTTCTTTTTCAAAGCCTTTTTTAAAATATCTATAAATGATAGGTTTTTGCTTCCTTTATCAGTGACAATTAAAGGATTTGAAATGCCATATTTTGTGCAATAATCACCTACCTCCCAAATGCGTCCAGGTCCATAAGCTATTGGTATTGGGAATACCCAATCCTGTGGTGTTAAAATTTTTTCATCCTCTATAAACATTTTTTCTCAATTTACTGTTTTCTTTTTACAGAATAGATTGTTTTAGGAAAGGTTTGTAAAAAACTTTTAGTTGTTATGGAACACTAAAACATTGAGAAGCTGTTAATGATACTTGAAAGAATCACTGTAGAGCCAAAATACTCAGATACATCTTTAAGCTTAGCGCTTTTAATTAGCGGAGGCTTATGGGGTCTTTATTGGATACCAATAAGGGAACTGTCATTGGCAGGATTGGATAGCTATTGGAGTATCTTTTTTATAAATGCTTGCCCACTTCTAGTTCTATCCCCAATGGCACTTTTCAAGATCAATCAATTTAAATTTACAGATTGGTCCACTCTATTATCTGGTCTTACTATAGGACTTGCTTTCACGCTTTACGCAGGCGCGATTTTAGAGACTACCGTTGTCAGGGCAACCCTCTTGTTTTATCTTAGCCCGATCTGGGGAACTATTTTCGGCACGATTTTTTTATCGGAGAGATTTACCGTCAGACGGACAATTGCAATTATTTTTGCTTTGTTCGGGATTTTTTTGCTTCTATCAAATAAAGATACTTCAAATTTTACATTGAAGATAGGTGACTTTTTCGGTTTTTTATCAGGCCTTCTTTTTGCTATTGGATCGGGATTGTTGAAGCGCTCGCCAAGAATAAAAATATTTCCTCTAACGTTCTTCGTTTATGCATTCACCAGTGCAGGCGCATTAGCATTGGTATTTTTTTTCGTCGGCCAGACTGAAATACCAAAAAAGACTGTAATTGATTTTTTCCCTTATGTTTTTCTATGGTCTACAATTATATTTATGCCAAGCTTTATGCTTGTCTTTAAAGTCTCACAGACTTTGTTTCCTGGACGCGTAGCTATTCTCCTTATGTCAGAGATCATAGTTGCTGTTGTTACGGCTAGTATTTTACTTCCAGAGGAAAGAATGACTTTAATTCAATGGCTTGGAGCACTTGCAATTGTTATAGCCGGCTTTATTGAGATACTATTTAGCAAGTCGACAAAATACATATCAAAGCCCATGTAACGATTTAGTTTCCAAATAATCCTCCAAACCCATTAAACCACCCTCTCTGCCATTGCCGGATTGTTTGTATCCACCAAAAGGTGTTCCATAATTGTATCCACCTCCATTTATGTGAACTGCCCCGACTCTCAATTGTGAACTAACACGCTCTGCTTTTTTAATGTCAGACGTTTGCACATAGGCCGCTAAGCCATAGGGCGAGTCATTTGCTATAGATATCGCTTCCTGCTCATTCTTGAATGGCATTATAACTAAAACTGGTCCGAAAATTTCTTCTCTAGCGATCCTCATAGTATTTCTAACATTATAAAAAATTGTTGGTTTAACAAACCAACCCTTTTCTAAACCGTGAGGCTTACCTAAACCTCCCGTTAAGACGGAGGCTCCTTCTTTTATTCCCAAATCAATCATATTTTGAACTCGATCGAATTGTATTTTATCAAATAAGGGCCCTATGTGATCTCCCTCTTTAGTTGGATCTCCGATTAAAATTTCTTCTGCTGACTTCTTTGCTATTTTTAAAACCTCTTCGTAACAAGAGTGTTCAACTAGTAGCCTCGTCGGTGCATCACAAGATTGACCCGTATTGAACATGCACTCATTGATCGAATATTTTATATCCCTTTCTAGATTTGCATCCGAAAATACAATGTTAGGTGATTTTCCACCAAGTTCCAAAGTAACTCTTTTAATGGTCTCAGAAGAATCTTTAGTTACCATGATTCCAGCTCTTGTCGATCCAGTGAAAGACATCATATCTATTTCTGGATGCTTTGACATTACCCTTCCCACCGTATCTCCGACACCGTTAACCAAATTAAAAACACCGGCTGGGTAGCCGGCCTCCTCAATGATTTCGGTATAAACCATCGCAGATAAGGGTGTGTACTCTGACGGTTTCAAGATACAGGTACAGCCAGTTGCTAAAGCTGGTATAACCTTCAGTGCGATTTGATTTACAGGCCAGTTCCAAGGTGTTATCAGTCCACAAATCCCTACCGGTTCTTTTAAAAGAATATCCCCACTATCCAAAAGTGTTCTTTCCTTAAGCTCTGCCAGCGCACCAATAAATGATTCCAAGTGCCCTACAGCTGCATCCGCTTGGGCAGATCGTGCCATTGATATAGGTGCACCCATCTCTTCGCGCATGGCCTGGGCTAAATCTTCGAACCTTCTCTCTGTTATTCTCTTGAGATCCTTCAAGAGATCTATTCTTTCTTTCTTTTTCGTTTTGGAAAAGCTTGTAAATGCTTTTTTCGCCGACTGAACTGCATCATCGACATCCTGTTCATTTCCTAGTGACACAGTCCCGATTTGTCTTAAATCCGATGGGCTTATCACAGCCATTGTTTCGTCTGATCTTGGGTTTACCCACGTCCCATTAATAAAAAATTTTTTTAACTTTTCCATTTTTTTAATCCGTGATTTTTCTATCCTCAACTATAGACAATTAATTGTATTTTCTTACATATTTTTGTCATAATTTTTTTGTAACGTCTATCCGAGGTCTATTATGAAAATAATTATTAACGGGTTAGGAAGAATTGGGAAGCTTGTCTTTAGAAGACTATGCGATGAGAACCTCCATAAAAATATTTTAATGGTGAATGAGAAAGCAGGGTCTGCTTCTGACCAAGAGTATTTTTTAAGATATGACACCGTTCATGGGACTTGGGGTGATGACCTTTGTTTTGAAAATGGTTGTCTTAATTACAAAGATCATTCTATAGCTGTGATGACAGAGGGGTCTATAGAGAGTATTAGTTTTCCTAAATCTGAAAAGTTTCTGGTAGTAGATTGCACTGGCGTGAATAAATCAGAAAAATTACTTGAGCCATACTTCGAAAGAAAGGCATCATACGTATTAATTTCTGCCCCTATAGAATCATCCAATGTCCAGAATATTGTTTATGGAATAAATCATCAATCCATAGACACTAGTGCTTATAAAATATTTACAGCCGCAAGCTGTACCACTAATTGCCTCGCGCCTATTGTAAAAGTTCTCGAAGAAAATATTGGAATAAAGCATGGGTCAATTACAACTATCCATAACATTACAAACTCTCAAACTATTGTTGATGCTCCAAAAAATAATTTAAGGCGATCGAGATCCGGAATTAACTCATTAATCCCCACGACCACGGGCTCAGCTAGGGCAATTTCATTAATTTATCCAGAGCTTAAAGGAAGGCTGAATGGTCATGCTGTAAGAGTTCCTCTCTTGAACGCATCATTGACTGATTGTGTTTTTGAGATGAAACAGAATGTAGAAGTTGATAAGATTAATCAACTTTTTAACGAAGCTTCAAATACCTATTTGAGAGATATCTTATCTTATGAAGAAAAACCCTTGGTGTCATCTGATTATGTTAATAATCCCCACTCAGCAATTATCGACTCTCTTTCAACTATGGTCGTAAATAAAACCCAGCTTAAGATATATGCCTGGTATGATAATGAATGGGGATACGCCTGTAGAATGGTTGACATCTTATCTAAATTAATCCGAGACTAGGCTTTCCTCCTGTTGATATTCAATCCATTTTTAAATGTATCGATTATTTATTGGTTTTTGATGCTGACCGATGGTGCTTTACGAATGTTAGTGCTAATGCATTTTCATGATAAAGGCTATTCTCCTTTTACTCTCGCTTATATATTTCTACTCTACGAATTTATGGGTGTTATTACAAATTTTGTGGCTGGCATTTTTGGTCGTCGCTTTGGATTATCCACCCTCTTGATAGCTGGTACTAGCCTGCAGGTATTAAGCCTAACATCACTTGGCCTTCTATCGATTAATAGCCCAGAATGGTTTATGATTTTTTGCCTTATCTTTTTTCAAGGTCTCTGTGGTGTCGCTAAAGATTTGACTAAAATAGGAAGTAAGACAGCCGTAAAGTTTCTAAGCAATGAAAATATTAAAGGGAAGCTTTTTAGGAACGTCAGTTGGCTCACAGGATCCAAAAATACTGTTAAAGGGTTAGGTTTTTTTGTTGGTGCTTTTTTGATTACCATTCATCCCTTCTCAATCTCTTTATATATTCTTGCCTTCATTTTGTTTATAGCTCTAATGATTGCGTTGAACCCAGTGTTAAAAACGCCTGAATTAAATACAAAATCAAATAGAGTACAATCAGAAGGAAAGTTTTTTTCTGACATTTCCAGTATAAATTATCTTTCTTTGTCGAGAATTTTCTTGTTTGGTGCACGAGACATTTGGTTCGTAATTGGAATTCCTTTGTTTTTATTGGAAGTGTTTTCAACTATGTTTGTTACGGGATCAAACGGTAAAGTTGTTTTCCTTTTGGTAGGCAGCTTCATGGCTCTATGGGTCATTTTTTATGGCTTCGTACAATCTCAAGTGCCAGCAATTATTCAAAGAAAAACTGATTTAAATATAGAATCT
>CACAAX010000035.1 GCA_902530595.1 uncultured Alphaproteobacteria bacterium | reverse complement strand
GCAATTGCAACTATTTCATCAGTCGTACTAGTATCTCTATTAAATAGCCCAGTGATAGATGGCACCATTGTTTGGTTTTGACCATCTAATAATAGCGAACATACTAAATAGTCGTTATAACCTAGCATGAAGCTAAATAAACCGGTTGTTATAACACCGGGCCACATGACGGGTATAATTATTTTTCGAAAGGCCTGAAAGTGCGAACATCCATCAATTCTTGCTGCTTCATCAAGCTCTTTTGGAATATTTTGAAAAAATGAGCGCATAAGCCAGATTGTAAATGGTTGATTAATAGCAACTAAGACCAAGATTACTGCCAAGGGTTGTCCGTATAATATAGGTGCGAACTCTCCAAAAATTGGTGATAAAATTGCATTTGATTTCATAAAAAATGGTAAGTAGCCCGCTACTAGAACCGAATGGGGTAAAGCCCTAAATATTAGAGCAATAATCAGAATCCAAAAAGCAATTGAGCTTTCTTTTCTGGCAAGACCATACCCAGCAAGAGTGCCCAATGATAAAGAAATAATAACTACTCCAGAGGTCACAATTAAAGAGTTTTTAAAAAATAGTGAAAAACCTCTTTCTGTCCAGACTGCATGATAGTGCTCAAACGTAAAACCAAAAATTTTTGCTCCAAACAATCCTAAATAAGCATCAAAAAATTTACTGAATATTATTGATATGGAAATACAACAAAATATGTATAATAAAAATATGATCAAAAACAATGTCACATCTTCAGAATATCCGATTGAGGCTCTTAAATAATTCCGAAGCCTTTGACGTCTTGAATAAAAATACATAGAAAACAGAGAGATAGCTAGAATGCTAGCTACAGAAACTCCATTTTTAAGTTGTAAAGTAACCGGTCCTACTAAAACATTGAAAAAATTCGAATCAAATGCATCTAAAGGCAATTTTAAACTCATTATTGTTATCCAGAGAAGAGGGAAGCAGGCAATCACACACCATACGAGTATAAAAAGTGTTGAGAATGCCTTTAGGGCAAATGGCTGATTTGACGCATCTAAAAAACTCATAATTTACCCTCCCTGTAGTCATTCCAAGTCTTTTTAATTAGAGGATAAAGTAAAATAGATATTCCAATCATTGTTAAAATTGAACTTGCCGAAGCACTACTTATATACCTATTACCTGTATCATCAAGCCTAAGAAAATCATAAGTAAGCCATTGGAGCGAAATAACATATGCATCGGAAGAAAAGGCAATAATCTCCTCAAAAACTCGATAACTATCCATCAAATGGATAAGTGATACAAATACTATGAGAGGCATTAAATGAGGGATTATTATAAATCTTAGTCGATGATACCTATTTGCTCCATCTACTATCGCACTTTCAAGCATCTCTTTATTAATTGTCTGCAAGCCTGCGTAAAATACAATGAATGCAAAGGGACAAACATGCCAAATACGATATAAAATCATCATCAATTCAAGCGTCCAAGAATTTGAAAACATTGAGATATTCGAATTTGTTAACCATTCGAGGAATGCGGTTATGATTCCATCACCAACGAATAACCACCTAATGGATAATGCACCGATTATTGGTGTAATAATAAAAGGCAAAAGAGAAACGAAAATGATTGGGCCTTTTAGAGATGATAATAAATTATTAACCGTTAAAGCAATAACTAACCCAAGAATAATTACAAATGGTAGTGTTATTAAACAAAAAGTTACCGTGAAACGCAAAGCGCTAAAAAACTTTACATTTTCTAACTCTATAAAATTTTGTTGCCAAAAAGCTTTCTTCACTGCATCGAAATTAATGAGCCTCACGTAGCTCTCTAGACCTACAAATTCTTTTTGAGTGATAATTTCTCCCTTTTCATCTAGTTGTGGTTTGCTTTGCATCTCAACGCTACATATCTGGCCTGTGAAACCAGCAACACAAGACTCAACCTCTACTTCTTTATATACCTTTTTGTTGACAAAAAAGCTTTGTTCTAGAACAAATATCAAAGGGATCGCAATGCAAATAAACATTGCCACTAATGATGGGCCAACAAAAAATATAAAATCTCTATTTTCCATAGAAAAGTTGGGGGCTCTTGTGAGCCCCCAAGATATATTACATCAAGCCTTGTTCTTTAGCCTTTGCAATATATGCATCTTCGATAGCCGCTAAAGTTTCTTTGGCAGACTTTTTTCCAGTTAAAAAGTCTGGTACTACGGTGCCAAGAGCCCCATGCATAGCACCCATTCTTGTTCCTGATGGATAGGGTACAGCACCGTTATCAGCGGTCATTTTAGCGCCCATTGCAGATTTTCCAGCTTTATAGCCATCGATAAGCCAAACCGCCTTATCATTGTTAGCTTTCACCATTTCTTTATCAATACCTTCCATGATTACCTGAAAAGCAGCTTCAGCTTCTGCATCTGAAATATTTTTGGCTATTGCTATTCCATCCCACCATAAACTTGAGGCTGGTCTTGCGTCCCCCATGGGAGCACTCACCATTTTGATCTTTCCGACAACTTTGCTTTCTTCCGCATTATCCATAGCTGCCGCTCTAGTCGCCCATAAAACGCCCATTGCTATTTTTTCTTGTTGCATTTGCTTTTGAGCATAAGTTGAGTCGGATGCTAGATATTCTGGATCCATATATGCTGTGAGCTTTTTTAAAGTTTCCAGTGATTTTACACCCATTGCATTATTTATAGCTGGAGCATTTCCACTTCCAAAAAACGATCCACCATTTCCTAAATACATATTTACAAACTCCTCAGCGATATTCCATCCTGATTTGAATGCTCCTCCATAGGGGTATTCAACCATTCCGGATGCTTTGATTTTTTCTGCCGCAGAAAGTACATCACTCCAAGTTTTTGGCTCTGATATTCCAAGCTTGCTGAAAATATCTTCTCTATACATCATATGTTGGTTATTTACTGACATTGCTATAGCCATAATTTTACCATCAATCTTTATTAATTGGTTTGGCAGCAACTGAGAACCATACTTTTTTACTAAATCGTCTAAGGGTCTTACCGTCCCAGCGTTTATAAGTGGCGTGATGGAACCATTAGAGATGCCTACAATATCATAAAGTGATGGGTTAGCCGCCAAAGCATCGCTATGCTTTTGCTGAAAATCTTTATCAAGTGTTGCCGTAAAGTTCCCACACGAAGCCATAGCATTGGTGACTGCCTTCCACGCATCGTAACTGTTAGAAAGCATTGTCAATTCTTCTTTGTTTTTATAATCACAAGCGTGGTGGCCACCCCACACACTTGTTGAAATAAATGTAGCAGTTAGTATTGCTATAATTGATTTAAGTTTCATTTTTTCTCCTTAAAATTTTAATCCCACTATATTTGACAGCCCATGGAATTGGAAACGTAATAAAAACCGTGAACTGGATGAAGGATTTTAATATATTGAGATTTAGTATATTTTAATAAATTATCTAGGTGAAATTTATTAGCTTCAGGCTGGTATACATTAATAGAGCTTTCTGTATATTTAAACATTATCATTTTTGTCCATAGAATAAATATTGCATACGCTTGCAAATGTATTTTTTGATGATAATCTAAATAGAGATTTTTTAAAACTTTTTTTTCCTATATGAATTTCCAGTCTGAGAAACAGGTGCTACTCGATTTTTATGACGCTTTAGACAAAGAGCCAGAAACAAAATCTGTGTTCAAGAAATATGTTTCTGACGATCTCATATGGCGTGGATTTCATCCCTTCAATGAAATTTATAACTCAGAAACTGTATACAAACTCTTTTGGGAACCATTAAAAAAAAGTCTTTCCTCCTTAACACGCAGAATGGATATTTTTTTTGCAGGTGCTAATACTATTCCTGGCCATGAGGGCGTTTGGGTTGTTTCAATGGGTCACTTGATGGGTCTATTTGATAAACCATGGCTAAAAATATCGCCAAATAAAAAACTGACTTTTCTACGATATGCAGAATTCAACAAAATAGTTTCAAATAAAATCGTGGAGACAGCAATGTTTTTTGATATTCCCCACTTTATGTCTCAAGCTGGGGTATACCCTTTCCATTATCAAACAGGGGCTAATCTTGTTCAACCCGGTCCGTCATCACATAATGGTTTATTGTTTGAAGATCAAGATGCGGCAGAAACTATTAAAACTAAAAAAGCTATTGAAGATATGATCGATGATCTAAAGGTTTGGAAATCAACTGATAGAGTTTCCTTAATAAAGGAGCTTAAAAAAAGCTGGCACCAAGATATGTTATGGTGGGGTCCATCAGGTATAGGAGCCACGTATACAATAGAAAGATATGCCGAGCAACACTGCAGACCATTCCGAGAAAGTTTTAAGGAACGCCAGTTTAATGGGCATATTTGTAGGATAACAGAAGGATTTTTTGGAGGGTTTTTTGGTTGGCCAAATCTTTCGTTGGTCCATTCAGGAGGATTTATGGGGATGCCATCCACAGGGAAAAGAGGCGATATGCGGGTAATTGATATTTATAGGAGAGAAGGAAAAAAGCTTAAGGAAAACTGGGTATTCATAGATCTTCTTCATTTTTGGAAGACGCAGGATATCGACATATTGGACAGGACAACAAAAATATCACCTTGATGGCAGCAGAAAATTGAGTAAAGAATAGATAATGAATATTGATCAACTTATTAAAACAACTTCTAAATACGATACGCCAACAATGTGTAATGCTATGGATATTATATTAGGCACCAGATCCGCTTTAGGATTTACTAAAAGCTCTATGGTTACAGCGCAAAATTCTACCCAGCCCGTAGTTGGTTTTGCAAAAACGGCTAAAATACGTGCCTCTTCACCCCCACTCATATCTCAAAAAGAAATTAACAATATCCGTATGGAATATTACGAATACATCGTCAAAAATGAAGAAAACCCTGTAGTAGTTATAGAGGACACGGACTTTCCTAACTGTATTGGGGCTTTTTGGGGGGAGCTTAATGTTGCTGTACATAAGGGATTGAAAGTTAAAGGCACTGTTACTAATGGACTGCTAAGAGATTTAGGAATGCTGGATTCTGGGTATCAAGTTATCGCGGGAAGCATAGGGCCTAGTCACGCCTTTGTACACCTCACTGAGTTAGACACACCTGTAAATATATTGGGATTAGAAATAAAGCCTGGAGACTTTATACATGCTGATCAGCATGGTGCTATGACAGTGCCGAAAAAGTATTTGGATGCATTGCCTGATGCGTTGGACCTTGTTGTAAAGAAAGAGGTTCCAATTTTGGAGGCGGCTAGACAAAAAGATTTTAATATTGAGAAATTAAAAAAGGCATTCCAGGCATCATGGGATATCAAATAAAAATGTTAAGGGGTACAAAATCTAGTGGAGGTATGGAGTGAATAAAAACTTAAAAGCAGTCTTATTTGGATCTATTGGAACAGTTGCTGAAACATCTGAGATACAAAGGCGGAGTTATAATTTAGCTTTTAAAAGATTAAACATTGACTGTTACTGGAACGTTGCAAACTATTGCGAAATGCTTAAAGTCCCCGGCGGCAAAGATAGAATAAGAAATTTCACAATACCAGACATAGCAGAAGACTTGGTTGATAAAATTCACAATCTAAAAGAAGAGATTTATGCAGAACTTATCGAGCAAGAAGATATATCACGGATTGAGTTTGTTGAAGTATTTCACCAT
>CACAAX010000034.1 GCA_902530595.1 uncultured Alphaproteobacteria bacterium | reverse complement strand
CTCCTTGTGCTACCAAAACATAGGTGGATAAACTTGAAATCTCTAAAAAGACAAAAACGTTAAAAATATCTGCTGTTGCTACTACACCTAACAAACCGGTAAGGCATAAAAGAAAGCAGGAGTAGAACAAAGTATGTTTTTCTTCAGGAATTTCTGCGTGGAGTGAAGAATACGAAAAGATCAGAACGATGGCACTTATAATCGATATGAGAAACAATAATATAGAGTTGGCGGCGTCTATTCTGTATTCAATTCCGATTGGTGGCACCCATCCGCCCAGGTAATAAGTGAGAATGCTGCCATCACTAACAGTTTGCATCAGTAAGATTGATATAAATAGACACGCTAATGCGCCTAGAAAGCTGAGTAACCAAGACAAAGTTTTATTGTTAAGCACAACCAATATAGGTGCGATCAACATCGGAGTAATAACCTGTAAAATCGACAAATGGTTAACTAACTCTAAGGTACCCTGTTTAATTTCTGAAGCCATTAACTATTGGTCTCCAGAACATTCTTTTTATTGTATTTCATTAGGTCTTTTTGATCCATTTTTTGGATATCATCTTCTTCAACCGAGTCGTACTCTTCTCGAATTTTTATTATTAAAGCTAAACCTAAAGCAGTAGTCGCTATACCGACAACAATTGCGGTAAGAATAAGAACATGTGGAAGCGGATTAGAATAAATTACTGCCGAATTATTAGCGGACTTATCAAGCAGAATTGGGGCCGTGCCACCCTTCATTTTACCTATTGATATATAAAACATAAAAACTGATGTTTGGAAAATATTTAATCCCACAATTTTCTTAATGAGATTTCCTCGTGAAACAACTATAAAGAGACCTGAAAGCATGAGTATAATGAATAACCAGTATGGCAAGTGTCCAAATATGAAGTTTAAATTACTGTCCATGGCTTACCACTCTTTATCGTCTAAACGCGGAGTGCGACCAGCAAAGCTATAATAAATAGCAATCATTACAAAAGTTACTGTGATCCCAACACCCAGCTCAACCAATATAATCCCATAGTGTTGCCCATGTTTTGGGTGTTCGGGGCTAATTGCGTGATAGTTTAAAAATTCAAATCCAAAGATAATTGAGAAAACACCCGTTAGTGCGTATACTAAAACGCCCAATGCTGCCGCCTTCTGTGCAAACCAAATAGGCATTACTTTTTGTACATTCTCCAGGCCCATGACTATACCATAAAGTATAAATGCAGCAGCGATAATAACACCGGCTTGGAAACCTCCTCCAGGAGAGTAATCACCATGAAATTGCACATAAAGTCCGAACAAAACGATAACTCCAACCATAAATTTTGTAATAACTTTTAAAATTAAATGATGTTTCATAGTCTCACTCTTTATCTTTTCTTCCTTTGAGACCACTTAATAACAGGATAACTCCAAGACCTGCTGTCAGCACAACCACTGTTTCGCCTAACGTATCATATCCTCGATAGCTCGCCAATATACCTGTTACGACATTTGGTATTCCCATATCTTTATAAGTAATATTTAGATACGTTGATCCAAGATGTGCTTGAGCTGGCGAGTCAAAAGCTCCAAAGTTCGGCATATCAAGAGTTCCATAAATTAGCAAAACACCAACAAGGCAAACAACTACAAGCGGTAGTAAAATAGGTTTCTTTGTCTCTTTCTGAACTCGAACCGTGAGTGCCATTGTTGCGAGCATCAAAACAGTAGACACCCCTGCCCCGACAGCTGCTTCTGTGAAGGCGACGTCAACCGCATCCATTACTACAAAAAGCATTGCAGACACCAAGCTAAAGGCACCCGATAACATTATCACTGCAAAGAGATGCTTTAACGTCAATGCCATAATTGCGATCGTAACCAAAATTATGAAGAAGCATATTATAATAAATAATTCTATTTTCTTTCCCCCTTCTTTTTTTTGTATCCTAAAGTGACAAATGCCGCATTAGCAATGGCATGCGAGGCCGTGGGTGAGGAAATAAAAATAAAGATAGCTATAGCTAAAAGTTTAAAAAAGACCCATATGGTCGTGACATGCAACATCATTCCTAAAATTAAAAATAGTACACCTCCTGTATCACTGATAGATGCACCGTGTAGCCTTGACCAAAAATCAGGTAACCTTATTAAGCCCAAGCTTCCAGTTAAAAGCAAAAACGATCCTAAGAGTATAAAAATCCAACTACATATTTCGATCAACAAACTCATTGCGCTTTCTTTCTACTCAAGGCTTTTTTGTCACCAATTTCTTTATACCTAAAGAATTTAAGGATTGCGATTGTGCCAATAAAATTTAGTAGTGCATATAATAAAGCGATATCGAGAAAATCGGGCCTGCCAAATAAAAAACCAACGATACTTATCATCAGGACAGCTAGCGTGCCAAATGCATTTAACGCTAGAACTCTGTCATATAATGTTGGGCCTAAGAATAATCGGATGAGTACCATTATAAATGAAATGACGATTGAGATGGTCGCTACATAAAACATTTTTTATGAACCTCTTCTCTCGCACCTACTTACTCTCTTACCCATGTCTTCTATTTCATCTTCAGTGCTACTGGAGAAATTTAGGGAGTGTACCAAAAGACTATTTTTCTCAGTTTCAACCGTTATAGTCCCTGGGGTGAGTGTAATAGAGTTTGCAAATATTACTTGAGCCGCTTCGCTTTTAGGAGATAAGGGTACATCAAACATATTTTGTCTAATCTTTATCTGTGGGCTTAATATTGTCTTAGTCACTGCAATATTGGATTTCAATATTTCCTTTAGTAGCCAAAAACAATAACTCATAAAGCTAAATAAATTCATTTGGAACTTAATCGGGGTGTCATCAATTGCTCGCATACGTCGAAGTATATATAAGACGATCAAAACTGATATAACACCAAAAGATAACAACAGAAAATCAAAATGTCCTGAAAAGGAAATCCAAATCAGACCATATAAGATTGCTAATACAAATATTTTCAAAATAATTTTAACCTATTCAAAAATAAATAAATGCCTTAAACATATAGTTAAATTATTAATAATAAATAAGTAAATTAAAACAAGAGATTTATATGGATAATACTAAACTTGCTGGTCATACAATTGAACTAAATAATCTCAAAATCTCAAATAAGTACCCATTGACACTTATTTCTGGTCCATGCCAGCTTGAAAGCCTCGAGCATGCTATGATGATTGCCGAAAAATTAACAGAAATCTGTATTCGTAATGATATAAAATTTGTCTTTAAATCATCATTTGACAAGGCCAACCGAACTTCACATTTATCGAAGCGTGGTCTTGGAATTGACGAAGGTCTTAAAATCTTTCAAAAATTGAAGAGCAGTCTAAATATATCCACATTAACGGATGTGCACACACCCGAACAATGCGAGCTTGTAGCAAAAGAAGTCGATATTCTCCAAATACCCGCCTTTCTATGCCGACAGACGGATTTAATTATCGCAGCTAGTAAAACAAATAAACCCGTCAATATAAAAAAGGGGCAATTTCTATCCCCTGCTGAGATGCAGCAGGTGGCTGAAAAATTCATATCTACCGGCAATGAAAATTTACTTCTTTGTGAACGAGGTACTACCTTTGGATACAACGATTTAGTTTGCGACATGCGTTCCCTAGAGGTTCTTAGAAAAAGTGGGTTCCCAACCATTTTAGATATTACTCATTCTATTCAACAACCAGGAGGAAAAGGCTCAGAGAGTGGTGGATCAAGAGAGTTCATTGAAACCTTAGCAAAAGCAGGTACAGCGGTTGGTATCGCAGGTGTGTTCATTGAAACCCATGAGAAGCCTGAGACAGCGCCTTCAGATGGTGCTTCTATGCTTCCTCTTGAACAATTATCAGGACTATTAAGTAAAATTAAAGCAATTGATAAAGTCGTAAAATCTTTTGAATGAGCTGCAATTAATTTTCTTGAATCATATGCACTAAGATATTACAACAATAGTGTTGGGGTGTAGCCAAGCGGTAAGGCAGCGGGTTTTGATCCCGTGTACCGTAGGTTCGAATCCTACCACCCCAGCCACTATATTTTGATAGTAGACAGTTCAAGTTTCTTGAGATTTTCTTTACCACGGAAAGTTGAATAATGGCACCAATTTTCTACGGCCTACATAATTAAAATCATTTTAAAGTAAAAAAGTTGTAAAAGTGAACTCTACTTGGTAGATTTTCAAAAAAATTGCGTTATACTGCCTCTTTATTCGTTAAAATAAAAACGCACTATATAGGAGATCATGATGACACCTTGGGAAATCGATATTACTCAAATGCAAAATTGTAATTGCAATTTTGGCTGCCCTTGCCAATATACGGTTAGGCCTACAGATGATGTTTGTGAAGCAGCTGTTGTTTACCAAATTCACTCTGGCCATTATGGTGAGACCGATCTTTCTGGAACAAAGGCTGCGTTTATAGCAAAGTGGCCTGGTGCAATTTACGAAGGAAACGGTGAGATGCAGATATTTATAGATGAATCCGCTTCCCCTGAACAGCGCAAAGGTCTTGAGGCGATATTAGGCGGGAAAGATACCGATGAAATGGCCACTGGATGGTACATATTCAATGCGATGTGTCCAACAAAACACGAGACCCTTTTTACTAAAATAGATGCAAACATTGATCAAGATGAGAGAGTAGGTAACGCATCTGTTAACGGCATTTTCGACCTTACAGTAAAACCATTATCAAATCCAGTTTCAGGTATGGCCCACAGGGCTGCAATGGCATTACCAAATGGCCAAGATTTTAGATATGCGGAAGTAGCATGTGGTACAACTAAAACAAAAGAGGGTTCTATTCTGCAGTTACCTAAAAATACAGAAACGCACTCTCAATTATCTAGGAACAAACTAAACAACCACGGTATGGTGAATTAGTTTTAGCTAGAGCTAGTATCTGTGAAAAAAAAAGATGCATTGTTGGTCACATTAGAAAAATCTGATCTGATTGTGATCGTTACGACCGCTATTATTGTTATAGTAACCTCCTTATATACCTTTTTTGGCGTAGGAATGAAAATGAGCGCCTTAGAAATGACCCGAATGAGCGGACCGATATCATTTAGCTCAAATTCAGATGTAAAGATGCGGATGATGGATAGCGAGTCGGAGACGCTATCTGAAAACCGTAACAATGCAAAAAAAATGGAGGATATGGGATCTTCCTCTGAAAGTATGAATGGATCAATGAAAATGGATGAGGGACGAAAGTCACCTCTTGCTATTTGGAATATTTTTTTCATGTTTTTTATGTGGTGGTTTATGATGATCGCTATGATGACCCCCAGTGCGTCACCCACCTTATTACTATTCCACAATTTGAAGAAGATGGGGCCGGAGCGTGATGTAGCAACGTTCAGTACGTATTTGTTTCTAGTAGGTTATCTCACTTGTTGGGGAGTTTTCAGCCTCTTTGCTTGTATTTCACAAGTTATTTTGGAATATCTTGGATTAATTAGTGGAATGATGATGCAGTTAAAATCTACTAAATTATCTGGTGCTTTATTGATTGTTGCTGGTGCTTATCAGTTTACGCCGTTAAAAAATGCTTGCCTAGAAAAATGCCGCTCGCCCATCGACTTTTTGTCATCAAACAACAGAAAAGGATATCGTGGTTCACTCTTAATGGGAGCTCATCATGGTTTATTCTGCCTGGGTTGTTGCTGGGCATTAATGGCTTTACTTTTTGTTGGAGGAGTAATGAACCTTTTTTGGATTATTGGGCTTGCTCTGTATGTTGCCATCGAAAAATTATTAAAAAATATTTATTGGTTAGATAAAGTTTTAGGACTTTTACTTATTGGTGTTGGTAGTTTTCTACTAATATAAACAGCTCCGAAATATATTTTTAAGCTCAGTTGAGCACCCAACGCTCTAACAGCTCAAAGATGGCTAGGATATGTAATCTCTGCGTTTGTGTAAATCAGCCTTTTTGACTGCCAAACTTTTCAATTTCATATTTTTTTCAGAGGATGGTGCTTTCATTAAACCCAAATAGCCTGATGACTGGGATACCAGATCCCTAAAGCTTCATGA
>CACAAX010000033.1 GCA_902530595.1 uncultured Alphaproteobacteria bacterium | reverse complement strand
TTGATGGCGTTTTCAAATAAAGAAAAGCACCTGCTTTTGTCTACCGGTAATAAGTCTGAAATTGCGGTGGGTTACTCAACTATTTATGGAGATATGGCAGGCGCTTACAATCCTCTTAAAGATATATACAAGACAAAAGTTTACAAACTGAGTAAATGGAGAAATTTTGTTGCTAAAACCGATGAGTTTAGAGTTGAAAAACCCATTCCTGAAAATATTTTACTTAAAGAGCCTTCAGCTGAGTTAGCCTTTGATCAAAAAGATACTGACTCTTTACCAAGTTATGATGAACTTGATACCATTTTGGAGTATCTTATCGAGGATGATCTAGCGGTTCAGGAAGTTGTTAAAAAAGGCTTTTTAGAAAAGACAGTTGTAAACGTTAAAAATCTTCTTTACTTGAGTGAATACAAAAGATACCAAGCCTGTCCTGGACCCAAAATATCTAGGAGGCCCTTTTCGCTTGGTAGACGTATACCAATAGTAAACCATTGGAGAGATTAGATTTGACAAAAAGAGTTTTGAGATTTGCTCCGTCTCCGACAGGTTATTTGCACGTCGGAAATATCAGAACAGCTTTGTTCAATTACTTGCAAGCAAAAAAAGTTGGTGCTGAGTTTATTCTAAGATTGGATGATACGGATAAGGAACGATCTTCTCAGCATTTTATTGATCAAATAAAGAGAGATTTGGAGTGGTTAGGCATAAATTGGGATAGAGTTGAACAGCAGTCTCTTAGAATAGAAAGATATAGAGAGGTGTTGAATAAATTCAAAGAGCAAAAAGTAGTTTATGAGTGTTTTGAAACTTCTTTAGAGTTGGAGCTTAAAAGGAAAAAGCAGCATAATCAAGGCAAGCCTCCAGTATATGATAGAGCAGCCTTAAAATTGGATGTTGTGGAGAAAAATGCTTTAAGAGATAAAACTGACAGTTATTGGCGATTTTTATTGAGCGGTGAAACTGTGACTTGGAGAGATGAAATTGCAGGAGAAATAAATGTCCGGACTTCTGTAGTTTCAGACCCTATATTGGTTAAGGGAAATGGTCAGTTCCTCTATACTTTAGCTTCTGTGATTGATGACTCAGATTTTGGTGTTACTGACGTGGTTAGAGGAAGAGATCTTTTAAACGGAGTGCCAAAAGAGACTGAAGTTACTCAAGTTCAAGTGGCGGAGGCGCTATCTGAACCTGTACAACAGATTTGTGAAGCAGTGATGACCGCTCTGGAGAGTACACCTCCAGACTTGGCAGCAGATATAGTCGACAGAGGAGTCATGCTTACAGGAGGTGGTGCACTCTTGGGTGATTTGGATTTGGCATTACGAGAGCAGACAGGTTTAGCGATTTCAGTGGCTGATGAGTCACTAAATTGTGTTGCTTTAGGCACCGGAAAATCTTTAGAGTTTGAAAAGCAGCTGGCTCATGTGATAGATTACGGTAGTTAAGAGCTTATTTATTAAGGAAAATGGCTAATAAGTCTAAACCCTATAGATCTAAGTCATGGAGCATACCAATTACTACCTTTACATTTGTATGCCTCACTCTTATTTTTATTTTGTGGCGAGTAGATAATACTAGAACAGAGTTAATAAGAACAAAAATCATTGATTTTGTTTCCCCCCTTACAATACCTCTAAACTACCCGATTAAAGTGGTTGGGGACTTAGTAACGTATTTTGAAACTTACTCAACACTTTTAGAAGAGAATAAAGAACTTAAGAGAGACCTACAGAATATGACTGGTTGGAAAGAAAAAGCCTTACAGCTGGAACAAAAAAATGCACAGCTCAGAGCGTTAAATAATGTAAAGCTGAGTGAAGATCTCATATGGATAACGGGAGAAATGATGGCTGACAGTGGTAGTCCCTTTTATCAATCGGGTGTTATAAATATTGGATCGAAGGATGGGATAAAAAATGGCTCTGCGGCGGTGGACGGGCTTGGGCTCGTTGGTCGAATTTCTGGCGTTGGACAGAAGGTCGCTAGGGTATTATTTTTAACGGATATTTCCTCTGCAATACCCATAAAGATAAAGCGAAGCAACCAAAAAGGTCTTATGATCGGAGATAATAGTCCATGGCCTTTGTTAGAGTTTGTTGAGGAAAAAGGTCTTATTAATATTGGGGATAGGGTATTCACGTCAGGTGACGGCAATGTTTTCCCATCCGATATTCTTATAGGAACTATCTTGATCGATAATAAAAAAAAGTTGAGAGTAAAGCCAGTTGCTAATTTTGAGTCTTTGGAATTTCTGCGAATTTTGAATACAAAAAAAATAGTTGTGGACTGGACAGAACCGGACTTGGTAGGAATGGAAAATTTTTAGTATTAGAAAATGAAATTTTACCAATCGAATCTTTTGACTAATACTATTGTTTTTGCTTTGGGACTTTTATTCATTATTTTCCCTACCGCATTAACAAGTACGGGGTTTAGCAATACATATTCATTTTACCCAGATCTTTTTTTATGCTTAATCTTTGCTTCCACTCTAAATAGACCAAAGGTAATAAACTTATATGCAATTTTGGTACTATTGCTCTTTTCAGATGTTTTACATATGAAGCCTATCGGACTATTTACAACTCTTATGTTTACGAGTGTTGTAATTATAAGACGCTATAAACTACAAATAGAGCAGTCACCGTTCTACATCCATTATTTGATATTTTTAATCTTGCTCTCTTGTGTTCAAACACTCAATCTTTTCCTACACCACTTACTATTTTTACCAAGACTTAGCTTGCTTACAATTATCAATCAGACAATTTTTACTTTAATTTGCTATCCCTTATTTGATATACCTTATAAACTGGTAAGAGCGAATAAAAGATAATGTCAAAATTTAAAGATACCACCCTGAAATCAAAGATATTCAGGCGAGTACATAGAAGGATAGTGCTTGCTGGATTATTAAAAGCGAGCACGGTAGCGCTATTGGGATGGAACATAAGAAAACTACAAATTGAAGACTCTGAGGATTACAAGTTACTAGCAGATGCCAATAGAGTGAACCTAAGACTTATTCCACCTTCAAGAGGGCTTATTTTTGATAGATTGGGTACGCCGATTGCCTTAAATGAACAAAATTACAAAATAGTTTTCATTAGAGAACAAGCTGCTGATCCTAGAAAAGTATTAAAGAAACTTGCAAGCATCATAGAGTTAGACCAAAAGCGTCAAGAGAAAATATTGCAAGATATGAAAAAAAGAAGCTCTTTTATACCGATTACCGTCGCCGAAAACCTCACTTGGAAAGATTTTGCGCACATATCAGTAAATTTACCAAGTCTCCCCGGCATAATTCCAGAGGTGGGGTTAACCCGCCACTACCAAGAATACGAGTCATACGCTCATATTGTAGGTTATGTTGGACCGATATCTGATAAAGATCTCAAATCTGAGAAACCAGTTGACCCAGTTCTTCAAATCCCAAAGTTTCAAATTGGGAAAGTAGGGGTTGAGAAAAAATTAGAGACCCATTTACGAGGAAGAGCAGGAGTCAGTAAAGTTGAGGTTAACGCCTCAGGACGAGTAATGAGAGAACTAAGCAGAACTCAAGGTAAATCTGGGGAAAACATCCACCTGACTATAGCAACCAATCTTCAGAAGTTTGCATCAGAAAGATTGAAGGGGATGAGCGCTTCATCGGTTCTTATTGATATAAAGAGTGGAGATATATTATCACTAGTATCAACCCCAAGCTATAATCCAAATAACTTTGTATTAGGAATATCGCAGTCTGATTGGAACGCTTTACTGAATGACGAGCGAAAACCTCTACTGAACAAAGCTACTTCTGGAGCCTATCCCCCAGGCTCAACATTTAAAATGGTAGTAGCTGCAGCAGCTCTCGAACTAGGGCTTATTGGATTAAATGACAAAATATTTTGTGCCGGATTCTATGAGTTAGGAAGCAGAAATTTTCACTGCTGGCTTAAGGGTGGGCACGGGAAACTAACCCTCCAAGAAGCTATTCAAAAGTCATGCGACGTCTATTTTTATGAACTTGCTCGTAAGGTCGGAGTGAAAAGAATCGGGGATATGGCAAGACGGCTAGGTCTTGGTCAAGCATACAACCTACCATTGACTGGTTTAAGTAAGGGTTTTGTACCCACAAAAAAATGGAAAAAGGAAAGATTTGGCACCAGCTGGCTTGTCGGAGATACTCTCAATGTGGGCATCGGGCAAGGATTTAGCTTAGCAACGCCTTTACAGTTAGCTGTTATGACAGCCAGACTGGCATCTGGGAAAGAGGTGACCCCAAACATTATTAAAAACTCTAATAAAAACCCAGATAACCCTAAAGCTCTTTCGATAAAAGAAAATACTCTTGTTGCTATTAGAAAGGGAATGTTTGACGTTTTAAATGAAAAAGACGGTACAGCATTTAACTTTAGAACTACTAATCATAATTTCTTAATTGCAGGTAAAACAGGTACCTCTCAAGTAAGGAGAATAACGCGAGAGGAGCGAGAGGAAGGCGTGATCAAAAATGAAGATTTGCCATGGAAAATGAGAGATCATGCTCTATTCACATGTTTTGCTCCATTTAAAAATCCTAAATACGCGCTTAGCGTAGTAGTTGAGCATGGAGGAAGTGGTTCCAAGGTAGCTGCTCCAATTGCACGGGATATAATGCTTTTTCAACTTTACGGAGGTATTCCTCCTGTCACTGCTTATCCAGAAAAACAACAAGTAGAGGCACGTAAAAGGCTTATGGATATTGAAAAAAAAATAAATTCTAGAACTAACATAAATCCAAATATTTAAGATGAACCCATTCATAAAGATAATTTACATTAATTGGCCACTACAGATCCTAATTTTGGCAACAGCCTTATTTGGATTTTTAATGCTGTATTCTGTTAGTGGTGGGAGTTGGGACCCTTGGACTAAACCTCAAATAAATAGGTTTTTTATAAGCTTCATATTAATCTTTGTAATGTCAGCTATCAGTATTTCCTTTTGGCAGAAGATATCTCCTTTTTGCTATATACTAGGTTTAGCATTACTAATAGCTGTCTATTTTTATGGTGATACGGGAATGGGTGCAAAAAGGTGGTTGGATTTAAGAATAATAAAATTACAGCCATCGGAAGCTTTCAAAATATCAATGGTAATGGCCCTTGCTTATTATTATCATAAGCTTCCTGTCAATAAGGTATCACATCCGTTTTATGTTATAGTTCCACTTTTACTAATAATAATTCCTGCATTAATAGTTTTTCGACAGCCAGACCTTGGCACAGCGTTGGTTATAATTATGATAGGTATTTTTGTAATGTTCATTGCTGGGGTACATTTTGGATATTTTTTATTTGGAGGACTTAGCTTCTGTACTCTACTTTTTATCCTATTTCAGAGTAGAGGCACAGATTGGCAACTACTTAAGGATTATCACTTTAGAAGAATAGATACGTTTCTAGATCCATCAGTGGACCCATTAGGAGCAGGTTATCATATTACACAATCAAAAATTGCCTTAGGATCAGGGGGCCTTTTTGGACGAGGCTATATGCAAGGCTCACAAAGTCAGCTTAATTTCTTACCCGAGAAGCATACCGATTTTATTTTTACTACTCTGGCAGAAGAGTTTGGATTTTTTGGTACAATTGGTCTTCTCATCATATATAGCCTCATTGTTGCTTTTTGTATTTTTTCAGCACTAGCAACTACAGACAAATTTTCTCGATTATTGATAACCGGTCTTTGCATGACTTTTTTTACGTATTTCTCTATTAATATCGCAATGGTTATGGGCCTATTGCCAGTTGTGGGTATCCCTTTGCCGCTAGTTTCCTATGGAGGATCTTCAATGATTGTAATCATGTTGAGCTTTGGACTAATTCAAAGTGCACACGTGCACAAGAATGTTGGCTTCTGATTTGAACATTTTTATTTCAACTGGATCTAAAACGGCAGAATACAAGAAGGCTCTTGCAAAAGAAATCGAAGCCCAATCTTTGAACTATAACATAGTAGAAGACATTTCCAGAAGCAATGAGGTTAATGCAATAATATATGCTGACGATAGTGACATAGCCGACTTTTCCATTTTCCCAGATGATACCGTGATATTCTCTATATTTGCTGGTGTTGAAAAAACACTCCTAAACAAAACTATAAGGCAACC
>CACAAX010000032.1 GCA_902530595.1 uncultured Alphaproteobacteria bacterium | reverse complement strand
GTTAAAGGATCCAGTCTAGCAAACTGTCGTGTAGACTTCACATTTGAAGGCAAAGCTAGTCATGCAGCTGTTTCCCCTCACCTTGGGCGCTCAGCTTTGGATGCTGTGGAATTAATGAACGTTGGTGTTAACTATATGAGAGAACATATGCCTGATAAAGCTCGCATTCACTACGCTATGATTGATGGTGGGGGCATTTCCCCTAACGTGGTCCAAGCAAAAGCAAAAGTCAGGTATGTTGTACGAGATGAAACTACACCTAAAATGATGGAATTACTTGAAAGAGTAAAAGAAATAGCAAAAGGTGCAGCTCTTATGACTCAAACAAAAGTCAAGACCAAGATATTAGCTGGTGTCTCTAATCTAGTTTATAACGAAACACTTGGGAATATTATGCAAGGTAACTTAGACCAATTAGGTGCTCCAGAATTCAGTAAAGAAGAGCATTTATACGCGAAGAAGTATCAAGACACATTAACGAGAAAAGATATAGAAAGTGCTTATTCTCACGCTGGCATAGATCTGGTTGAGGGGCAAGTTTTGGCAGAAACAGTAGTAGCAGGTGATGTGAAGCCAGTCGACATGGGGGGCTCTACAGACGTAGCTGATGTTAGCTGGGTTGTTCCCACGGTGTCACTGTGGGGAGCAAACTATGCTATTGGTACACCTTTCCATTCATGGCAAATGACAGCGCAAGGCAAATCATCTATAGCCATTAAAGGAATGACCCACGCCGCAATGGTAATGGCAGCTACAGGTTCTGATTTAATATTAAATAAAACGATTCTTGATGATGCTTGGAGCGAGCATAATAAAACAATTGAAAAAGAAGGCTACGTGTTACCTATTTCGCTTTCCGCGTCACCCCCAATCAAGGATATGGCTCCCTAAAAAAATACACAAGTTTTCATTTTGAACTTCTTTTAAATTATTATATCATTGACTAATAAATAATTGTGGGGGAAATATGCCAGAAATAGATATTGCTTACTTACCTATAGTGGGTCGCGGAGAACAAATTAATATTGTATGCGCAATGCATGGCATTAAAGTGAACCTTAAAATGTCAAAGCCTATGGGTGAAGATTTCGATAAAGACAGTGAAGCACCTTTTGGAACAGTGCCGTGGATGAAGGACCATTCCAACGGTCTAGAGCTTAATGACTCTATGGCTATCGTTCAGTATTTAGTAACAAAATATGAAGGGCCATTGACACCAAAGTCACCTGATCAGGCGGCAATAATAGGAAATTACTGGGCTTGGTGCCAAGATTATTATTCTTTTGTACTATCACCTTTTCATGACATCATAACTGGGCATAATGAACCGTTTTGGCGAAATTTAAGGCTTACCGATACTCTTGCCGAAGGAGGTAAAGAAACAGGAATCAAAAACTTAACTGAACTTCATGGCAAAAGAGCAGAAAGACTTGAGCAAGACCTAAAGAAATCGTCTTCAGGCCCATTTCTCACGGGAGGAGACTGTTCATACGCAGATATATTTTTGTATACTTGCGTTCGGACAACGCAAAAAACAGGAGGCTTTGGGATACTTAGGGAAGTTTGTGGAGATGATCCTTTTCAAGCATATCCTAAAATTTTGGAAGTATGTAATGCAGTTGAAAAAATTGAAAAAGTTAAGGAAACTGTGGGAAGTAAATTTTCTGACTGTCCAATCTAGTAAAGAAAAGACTAAAGCATAATATAGATGTCATGAAAATTTCATTGATTGAGAGCTATCAAGTTCAAGACGTAAGGCACTATGAACTGGATGAAACTAAAATTGAAGCTGATTTTGGTTCAACCAAAAATTTTCAAGACACGCTTTTTTGTTCGGAGTGGAGTGAAGACACGCATTTTTTAAATCTGTTACATAAGTACGGAAAAGAAGTAAATTTTAAACAAAATCAGCAACAGTGGAGTGATTTCTCAATTCAAGAAGGACATATAAAAACAGATGGTAAGGGTAATAAAGTTAAAGAAGATGGGACTTCCGAAAAATTATAAAAAATTGACACTGCCAAATTTACCAAAAAATACCATAACTTCTGTTTTTCTATAAATAATAATGATTAGTTCTCTTTCAGGACTTGCTCCCTTTCCTCTTTTAATTCTACTGGGTATGTTTTTCGGTGTATTCAAGATTTTCGGTCTTGAAAATGCTCGAACATTTAACCTATTTATTTTTTATGTTGCCATTCCTTGCGTAATCTTTGAAGCAGTTACTAAAAGCAATCAGGAGAATATAAACTTTGGTCTTTTAGCGTCGTATTTTGTAATGCAAACGATAGCTGGTTTACTAGCTTTTTACATAACACATAAATTTTTTCTTAGAACCAAAACTGAAGCAATCATTTGGGGTCTCTCTGTCGCCCTATCAAATCATGTGTTGATTATATTACCTCTTTCACAGATTTTTTTTGATGACAGTATATCACTCCATGTTTCTAGCATAATCGTAATGGACTCTGTAATACTTATATCTATTGTGACGCTTGGCCTTGAATATGTAAGTAAAATCAAAATTGATTTACGAAAATATTCTCAAGATTTATTAAAAAACCCTCTGGTAATAGCAGTACTGGTGTCTGTTATTGTAAAGTCTTCGGGAATAAATTTAAATGATAGTATTGCTGAAACTATTTCATCTAAGCTTGCCCAGACTACAATGCCGATAGGTTTGATATCAATGGGGATAATTTTATCGCATTATTTAAACAGAGTATTAACAAGCCTCACCATTACTATTTCTTTTCTTAAGTTACTTTTTGCGCCCTTAGCATTACTAATAATAACCGGTTTTTTCTACCAATTTAATTATCCAAACAATTTTTTAGGAACATTTTTAGTATCACTTGGCCCATGCGGGGCCTTTTCTTTAGCCCTATGTGCAGCTTATAATGTAAATCCAAGCGAAATAGTTAAGGCAATTTTTGTCACCACTGTTATTTCTTTTTTTATTTTAACCCTGTTTATAGGAATTGTATTAAATAACCTGTAATGTTTATTTTAATAGCACTCCAGGAACAAGATTAATTTTATACAAACACCATTATAAAAGGTCTTGGAATTACGAGATATAGGCACTATATCGTAATTCAAAATAGTTCAGTTATATTATGCAACTTACAATGTAGCAGATTTGCGATTTTTAAGGAACACACCATGTCTTTCAGACCTATAAAGGAAAAAAAATTAGCTCAACCATTCACCGAAGGAGCAGGAGTAAGTCTCTTTAGAGCATTTGGATTTAGTGACCCAGATGAATGTGACCCTTTTCTTATGCTAGACGACTTCAGAAATGATGATCCTGAAAAATTTAAGGCTGGTTTTCCATGGCATCCTCATAGAGGAATAGAAACAATTACATATGTACTTGATGGAACTGTAGAACACCAAGACAGTCTTGGAAATAGGGGTAGCTTGATTGGTGGAGACGTACAGTGGATGACAGCCGGTTCAGGTATATTGCATCAGGAAATGCCGCTCGGTAACAAAAAAGGCCAAATGCATGGGTTTCAGCTTTGGGCTAACCTCCCCTCTTCTCAAAAAATGGTGGCTCCTCGTTATCAGGACGTCAGTGGCTCAGATATTCCATTGATCGAGGATGATGATGGCTCAAAAATAAAAATAATTGTTGGTGATTATAAGGGCATTAGGGGACCAGTGGACGGAATTGCAGCAGAACCACAATACTTTGATATTTATATTCCCCCTTTTACAAAAAAAGAGATCAAAATCGATGCATACAGAAATTGCTTTGCCTATATCTTTCAGGGAAGTGCTGATTTTGCGTATTCTTCTAAACCTATTGGTATAAGAATAGAAAAAGAATTAAAGGGTGAAGAGTTAAATATTAGGGATTTATCAGGAAACAGAACATTAATTCGGTTCGACGCTGGTGACTCAGTCTCTTTAATATCTGGAAAAGATGGCGTTCGTTTCTTATTGATATCAGGAAAACCAATTCAAGAACCTGTAGCATGGCATGGCCCTATAGTGATGAACACGCAAGCGGAGTTAGCACAAGCTTTTAACGAACTTAGAAATGGGACTTTCATAAAGCCTTTACATTAATGCTGTAAATATCTGTTTTTAATGAATAATAACCATTATATTAAATTAACAAATAGCTCATTATTAGCTTGTCATTTTGATGATTTATGAACTACTAGCTCTTTCCAAGCGTCAAGTTGGGCATTTGCTTAAATGCATTTTTTAGAGCTTTACTCCAACCGCTTGAAACATCAGCTAGGTATTGATCTCCTGATTCAAAGCGACCACTTGGGCCTTGAACAAATGTATTATTTTCATATATCTGGAAATCAAGCGGCAAGCCAACTGATAAATTCGCTTTAAGCGTTGAGTCAAAAGAAAGTAGCATCAACTTTATTGTTTCCTCAAAACTTAAAAATGGATCATAAGCTCTTACAAGAATTGGTTTTCCGTATTTCGTCTCGCCTATTTGAAAAAAAGGATTGTCGGTAGAGGACTCAATAAAATTGCCTTGCGGATATATAAGAAATAATCTAGGGTTCTCACCTTCAACCTGGCCTCCTAGAATTAGATTTGCATTAAACGAAGTATCTGCTTTTTGACCCTCATCTCCATTCTGACCAATTGTTCTTTTTAACTCTTTACCAACCTTTTTTGCGATATCAAACAGGCTTAATTTCTGAAAAAAAACTTTGGTCTTCTCTCTATTTTTCTCTCCAAATACATCATTAAGTGAGTTAACTAAAGATTGTGTCGTAGCTAAATTTCCTGATGCTAATATAGAAATGAAAATTTTATTTCTATAACTCCAAGAGAATATTTTTTTAAATGTAGAAACGTTATCTAGCCCAGCATTAGTACGGGTGTCTGCCATGAAGAGTAAGCCTCTATCAATTTTAATTCCTAAACAGTAAGTCAAATTTCAACCCTTAAGCTTTGTTGCTGGACTTTAATTGCTGTTTTAATGCTATTATTCTCACTTTCAAATTGTATGCCATGCAGCGGCTTGGCGTCTTTATAATCAAAACCAGTTGCAAGAACAATATAATTTGCATCGACAATAATATTATTTGAAACATCAATACCTACCCAACCTAAGTTATCGACATAAACCTCAGTCCATGCATGGGTTGCTTCTTGATCCTCTTTGTCATTCATTTTTAAATATCCACTCACATAGCGAGCAGGGTAGTTTAGTTCTCTCATACAAGAAATAAAAATATGTGAAAAATCTTGGCATACTCCTGTCTTTAGCAAAAAAGCTTCCTCTGCCGTAGTATCGATCTTGGTAGTCCCAATACTGTAAGTTAACAAATTTTTTAGACTCTTCGCCACGTTATAAACTAGGTCTAGATCAGGCACAACATCAACTGAAAATTGTTTACAAAATTCCCTAATACTTCTCCCTGGCTTCGCTAGATCTGTATGCCTTTTAAACAACCAATAAGGAATTTCCGATACATCATTAACCACTCCTATTGTTTTTCTGATGCCAACGACTCCTTCTGCATTTATCGAAATTGTTTTAATGTCTTTTTCAAATGTTAATAGGCAGCAGAAGTTTCCATGATGATCAAAATACTCAGTTTCTTTTCTTGCTCCATTGAAAATAATATCCCAAGTGATTATTTTTTGTTTCTCGTTTTCCTTTGGGGTCAGCCTTAGACGTTGTATCCCATATAATGGTGGTTTTGAAAATTCAAACTCGACAAAATTTTTGATTGCCACTTCTATCATTTGTAAAACCTAAAATCTTTTTCTATTTGTGCTGATATTGAATTAAATTTAGCTATAAAGTTTAATAAAAATTCGTGGAGTCCTTTTTTAAACACGTTTTCTATTAACATGCTTTCAAGGTACCTCGAAAACTCCAAGCTTATTTCAAAGCTTGGAAAGGTTTCGAGGTAAAAATTTGATAAACTATTTAGGTTGTTGCTTATGTTTTTGCTGCAAAAATTGAGAGATCTTGGAAGTCTTGGATCAAGGATCAAATAATTACATATTCCCATAGGATTAAGCTCATTCTCATTGAGCCATCTATATGATTGATAAGCGGAAACTGATCTCAAAATATTTTCCCACTGGCTTATATCTACACTTGAACCTACATAACTTACCGCTGGAAGTAGTATGTGATACTTCATATCCAGTATTCTTGCCGTATTATCGCCCCTCTCAATAAAAGTTCCAAGTCTAGCAAAATCATAGACATCATTTCTTAACATTGTACCGTGCAAACAACCTCTAACAAGCGCGCTTTGACGTTGAATAGTGTCGAGTGTTTTTGGTAACGCTGGTTCAGTGACTGGCCTTTTCAAAAGATCTTTTAGATTGAAGTAAATTTCATTTACAGACTCAAAGACTTCCTTTGTCAGTACGGTTCTTATCATCCTGGCATTTAGTCTGGCTTGTTTAACAGAAGAAAGAACTGATGAAGGATTTTCTTTATCTCTCAAGATAAAGTTAGTAACGTTAGCAGAATTGCATTCACTATAGTTTTTATCAAATATCGGTTTAATTGAGGCTGCCGTAAGAACAGAATCCCAATCTTGAGACCCATAGTCGCTTTGGGTTATTGATATTCGTAATCCTGCTCTTAATAGTCTAGCACTATTCTCACATCTCTCAAGGTACCTAAACATCCAATATATTCCGGCTGCATTACGTCCAAGCATCCTATTCTTCCTCCAAAACCCAAGTATCTTTAGTGCCACCTCCTTGTGAAGAATTTACTACGAGTGAACCTTTTTTCAATGCTACTCGAGTAAGACCACCAGGAGTGACGAAGATACTATTAGGAGAGACAAGAGCAAATGGTCTAAGGTCAACATGCCGAGGGGTCAGACCCGATTTCTTCAA
>CACAAX010000031.1 GCA_902530595.1 uncultured Alphaproteobacteria bacterium | reverse complement strand
AATAAAATATCAAACAATTTCAATGACATTTTTATCCAACTAACAGATGACTCAACTCATATAAGAGCCGAAAAAATGCGGACGGATTTTGTTGCAAACGCTAGTCATGAGCTTAGAACTCCATTAGCGTCGATCACAGGCTTTATCGAAACATTGCAAGGGCCAGCAAAAAATGATCCGAAGGCAAAGGATCTTTTCTTAAATCTTATGGCCAAACAGGCTGGTAAAATGGAACTTTTAATTAAAGATTTGATGTCTCTTTCCAAATTGGAAATACTAGAGACTAAACCTATTACGTCTGTCTGCTCATTAAGTGAACTTATCAGTGATTTAACGCAGAGCTTACAACAATACGCACAAGACAATAATGTTAAACTAGTTAATAATATTTCTAAAAAAATGATGCCAATAATGGGGGAAGTTGATCAATTGCGACAACTATTCTCAAACTTAATAGAGAATGCTATTAAATACTCAGGATCTGAATGTGAAGTAAAAATTTTTCTGTCCAAAGAAAAACACAAAGGTATGGTTGGAATAGTGATTGAGGATAACGGGCGTGGAATTTCTGCAGAACATTTACCTAGACTTACGGAGAGATTTTATAGAGCTAACACAAATTCTGAAGCTGAAAAAGAGGGTACTGGTTTAGGATTGGCGATAGTGAAGCATATTTTAATCAGACACCGCGGAAAACTCCAGATTGATTCCAAACTTGACAAAGGCAGTCAATTTACTGCTTGGCTACCAAAAGGGAATTTGGGTAAACAAAAAAAAAATAAAGTGAATTAAAAATTTAAAAAAAATTTATGTTTTCAATATCTTATTTATTCATAAAATTTTAATATTTTTGACACATTTAAGTGAGGATCTAGTGACATTGTTCGATGTAATTAGACTTTTGAGTTAACAAAGGAGTTGTCAATAATGAACAATATTTTAAAAATTTTTACTGCTGCAGTTGTAGGGGCAGTCTTAAGCACTGGCTCGCTGATGGCTAGGGAAGGCGATCAAATATCGATCGTTGGATCCTCAACTGTATTCCCATTTTCAACCATCGTTGCAGAGCGTTTTGCCAAAAACACTGACTTTAAAGCCCCAGTTATAGAATCAACGGGTACCGGTGGGGGCGCGAAACTATTTTGTGCAGGGATCGGTCTTGATCATCCAGACGTAACCAATGCAAGTAGGGCAATGAAATCAAGCGAAAAAGAGACTTGTACTGCAAACGGTATAACGCCGGTTGAGTATATGATCGGCTTTGATGGAATAACTTTCTCAAACAGCAATAAAGCACAGAAGTATTCTTTAACTAAGGAAGAGATTTTCAAAGCTGTGTCAGCTAAAATAATGTCTAACGGGAAAATGGTAGACAATGGCTATAAGAGATGGAGCGACATTAATCCGTCCTTGCCGAGTGTTAAAATAGATGTTTTGGCTCCTCCACCATCTTCCGGCACACGAGATGCTTTCGTAGAGTTGGTCATGCACGATACTTGCAAGAAGGTTTATAAAATGCCTAAAAAAGGTGATGACGGGTACAAGGCCCTTTGTTCTGCACTAAGAGAAGACGGTGCTGTTACCGAGGCAGGAGAAAATGACAACCTGATTATAGAAAAGCTTGCTGCAAATCAGGATCGATTTGGTATTTTCGGATATTCATTTCTTGACCAAAATAAAGATAAGGTTCAGGGTTCTGTCATAAACGGTGTAGCTCCATCAATGGGTACAATTGCTGATAGTTCGTACAAAGTTTCTCGGCCACTATTCTTTTATGTTAAAAAAGAACACGTTGGGGTAGTTCCAGGACTTCAAGAGTTTTCTGACTATTTTATGAGCTTAGCAGTGAGCGGTAGCCCCTTAGAAGCTGCTGGCCTTATTCCAAAGCCATAGTGTACTAACCTATTTACTTAGACCATAAAGCCGATTACCATATCGGCTTTATGGCACATTAAATTACAGACAGGATTTTCACTTCAATGACCCTTCCTCTAAGTTTCGTTTTTTTTGTGCTTCTGGGGTTATCTGTATATTTTTATTATCACGCAAAAAGCGGTATAGTTAGAAAAGCTGCATTACTTAGCGATCGTACAAAAGCACTTCCGTCTCACTATGGACAACAATCCTTCCTCTGGGCTTTCATACCCTCTTTCCTAGTATTATTGGTTCTAACAATCGGTGGGCCAAACTATATAGATCAAATTTTCTATAATAAAATTCAAGAATTAAATCCCACATTTAATGAATCTTTTGTAAGTCTTATCTTGGCAAAAGTTATTAATGTCTCAAATGGAAAAATTTCCACTGGTGAAGAGAATATAATAATGCTCGCAAAGGACTATAAAATAGCTTTCGAGCAACTGCACTTTTATCGTGGATTAGTGGTTATTTTATGCGCTGCGTTATTGGGAATGATTATTTCCTATAGACAGAAACCTGGCTCAAACGCAAGGGAACAGGTTGAAAAATTTATAGTTAATATTTTCTTCGCTTCAGCAGTTATTGCTATTTTTACAACGGTAGCCATTATATTAAGTCTATTTTTTGAAGCGTTGAGATTTTTTAATTTATATAATTTTTTTGATTTTATATTCGGACTTCATTGGGCTCCAAATGTAGCTATAAGAACAGATCAAGTGGCTGCTGAAGGTTCATTTGGCATGATACCTGTGCTATTAGGTACATTACTAATTTCTTTCATAGCAATGTGTGTGGCTATCCCAATTGGCCTTTTCTCTGCAATATATCTTGCGGAGTTTGCTACGCCTAAAATTCGAGATTTCGTAAAACCAACTTTGGAAATTTTAGCTGGTATTCCAACTGTTGTGTATGGATATTTTGCTGCTTTGACTGCCGCTCCATTTTTCCGGGAAATTGGTTTTTCACTGGGTTTAGATGTTTCATCTGAGTCAGCTATAGCAGCTGGTGCTGTAATGGGTATAATGATTATTCCGTTTATTTCCTCTTTATCCGACGACGTTATTAGAGCTGTTCCGCAAAGCTTGCGAGACGGTTCAATGGGACTTGGTGCCACAAAAGCTGAAACAATTTACCTCGTGATACTGCCCGCTGCTATTCCTGGTTTGGTCGGCGCGGTTCTCTTGGCCGTTAGTCGTGCTATCGGAGAGACAATGATTGTTGTAATGGCCGCGGGATTAAGCGCAAATTTGACAGTCAATCCATTAGAGTCCGTAACAACCGTCACAGTTCAAATTGTTTCACTCCTTACTGGAGATACAGAGTTTGATGATATTAAAACCTTGTCAGCCTTTGGCCTAGGGCTAGCACTTTTCTTTTTCACTTTGTTGCTTAATATTTTTGCACTCTCTATATCGCGGAGGTTAGCTGAAAGATATGATTAGAAAAAGTATACAATCAAGAAGAGCCCGTGAAACCAGATTAAAGATCTATGGTATTACCTCCATTTGTTTTGCTCTTATTATGCTTGCAACGCTACTTATATCGATAGGGCTTAATGGGTATAGCGCACTTCAGCAAGCCTACTTTAAGTTAGATATATCTGTAAACACGGAAAAGTTCGTTGATGACAGTGGGGCTCCTGACAACAATAAGATGAATCTTTTTAACTGGGATGGTTTAGTGCAAAGCGCATTAAGAGAATTTTTTCCAGAGGTAAAAGATAGAGATGAAAAAAAAGAATTGTTTGCAATTATCTCTGCTAATGCTGGCTATGATCTAAAGGAAATTATTAAAAAGAAAGCCCTTGGTAGTGGCTCTCATACTTTGTCAGTTTGGCTTCATTTATCTGACGACGCAGATCAGTATTTAAAAGGTAGATTAAGCATTGATATTCCAGAGGAAGATAGAAGGATTAATAATAAGCAAATAGCATGGGTAAATAGCTTGGTGGAGAGAGATATTGCAAAACTTAAATTTAACAAAACATTTTTCACATCTGCTGACTCCAGAGAGCCTGAGAGCGCTGGAATTCTCGGATCGGTTATTGGTTCAGCTTTAACCCTTTTCGTCACGATAATGTTTGCACTTCCACTGGCTGTTATGGCCGCGATATACCTCGAGTATTTTGCAAAACCTGGAAAGATAACAGACTTTATTGAAGTAAATGTTAACAACTTAGCGGCAGTCCCATCTATAGTATTTGGATTGCTTGGTTTATCAGTTTTTCTATCTACGTTTGGTCTTCCTAGATCAGCACCTCTTGTCGGTGGACTTGTGTTAGGTTTGATGACGCTACCTACGATAATTATAGCCTCAAGAGCATCTATACGCTCTATTCCTCCATCTATACGAGAGGCTGCTTTGGGGCTGGGCGCTTCAAAAATGCAGGCAGCACTACATCATGTATTACCCCTAGCAACCCCTGGCATTTTAACGGGCACAATTATAGGTATGGCTCAAGCATTGGGCGAGACAGCACCTCTTTTAATGATTGGGATGGTGGCCTTTATAATTGATATTCCAACAACCTTTACCTCTAGTGCCACAGCCATGCCAGTTCAAATATATATGTGGTCTGACAGCGCAGAAAGAGCGTTTTATGAAAGGAGTTCTTTAGCTATACTATTCTTAGTGGCGTTTTTAATCTCAATGAATCTCTTAGCCGTTGTATTGAGGAAAAAATTCGAGAAGAAATGGTGAAATAATGACTAGCAAATTTAGAACAAAAAAAGTTGAGGTATCTTACGGCGACAAAAAAGCGATAAGAGATATAAGCCTTGATATAGAAAAAAATATAATTACGGCGCTAATTGGTCCCTCTGGGTGTGGAAAATCAACTTTTTTGCGTTGTCTAAATAGAATGAATGATGTCATAGAGAATTGCTCAATAAAAGGGAGTATACATCTTGATGAACAAGATATTTATGGGCCAGACATAGATCCTGTCGAACTCAGAGCACGCGTTGGAATGGTTTTTCAAAAGGCAAATCCGTTTCCGAAATCTATTTTTGACAACATTGCCTATGGCCCAAGAATTCATGGCTTGGCTAGTAATGACAGCGAGTTGAAAGATATAGTCCACAATAGTTTGGAAAAAGCAGGACTTATGGATGAAGTCAAAGATCGGTTAAATGATCAAGCAACGGGGCTTTCAGGGGGTCAGCAACAGAGAATATGTATTGCCAGAGCCATTGCCGTTAGCCCTGAAGTTATTCTCATGGATGAACCCTGTTCTGCACTTGATCCGATCGCCACTGCAAAAATCGAAGAACTTATGAGTGAACTATGTGAGTCTTATACCATAATTATTGTAACCCATTCAATGCAGCAAGCGGCACGTGTATCAAAGAAAACGGCCTTTTTTCATTTAGGAGACTTAATTGAATATAACGACACAGATAAAATTTTTACTCAACCCGAGAATCAAAAAACACAGGACTACATTACCGGGCGATTTGGATGATAAGGAAATAGGATGACTTTACATATTTCATCAGCATATAACGAAGACTTAATTCACATTAACAGCAAAATCGTGGAGATGGGTGGCTTGTGCGAGCAGATTATAGATAACACGAACCTTTCGATAAAGGATAATAACGTTCAACTTGCTGAAAAGGCTATTCTTTTGGACGAGAAGCTTGATTTTCTAGAAAACGAAATCAACGAGTCCGTGATAAAGGCAATTGCTTTGAGACAACCTGTTGCCGATGATTTGCGGGTTTTATTCTCTGCAATAAAGATTTCTGGAGCTTTTGAAAGGGTCGGTGATCTTTGCAAAAATATAGCAAAGCGCACCCAACTTCTAATCGATGAAAACCAGATAGAAATAAGAAGAGAAATATTCGAGCTAGGTGAAAAGGTAAAAAAACAGCTCACTCGATCCATTAACTCATATACCAATCAAGATACTAAATTAGCTACAAAAGTGTGGAAAAATGATTATAAAGTTGATCAGATGTATACCGATCTTTTTAATAATCTTCTCGTATATTTAAAAAAGAAAAAACGAGTAGCCTCTGGCTCCCACCTTATGATTATAGCAAAAAATTATGAGAGAATTGGAGATCATGCTACTCATATTGGAGAAATGACACACTTTGCAATAACAGGTGAGAATTTAGTGGCAATAAGACCAAAAGTTAACCTGCCTGTATAGAGGTTTTTTTAATAATGAAACATAAAATTTTGCTTGTTGAAGATGATAAGGACATTCAAGAAATTATAGAATACAATTTTTCTAAGGAAGGCTACGAGGTAACTAAATGCTCTGATGGTGAAAGCGCTATTGACTTAGTTAGGCATGAGACACCGGACCTTGTCATTTTGGATTGGATGCTTCCAAATCTATCTGGTTCGGAAATATTAAGGCAAATACGTTCATCCAAGAAATTAAAAAAAATACCTGTCATAATGCTCACAGCGCGAACTGAAGAAAGTGATAAATTGAGAGCTTTCGACACCGGAGCTGATGACTATATAACCAAGCCCTTTTCAAACTCTGAATTAATTGCCCGAACGAAAGCTCTTCTTAGACGCGTGAGTGAAGACAGTTTTACAGACACTTTAAATTTTCATGACATTGAATTAAACCGTGATAACAAAAGAGTATTTAGAGGTAAAAAGGAAATAAAGTTAGGGCCTGTGGAATTTAAGTTACTTGAAGTTTTTCTAATGAGGCCAGGACAAGTATTTAACAGGGAGCAATTGTTAGATAAAGTCTGGGGCAATCAGATCTACGTTGAGGAAAGAACTGTTGATGTCCATGTGGGGCGTTTACGAAGAGCGCTCAATAGGGGTAAAGTGAAAAAGGATCCTATACGAACTGTAAGAAGTGCAGGTTATTCACTTAATGAAAACTATAGTTAGCGACTTCTCATCCTATATGTAGATAAGAAAAAAAATTTTCTGATGCTTTTTCCCACGAAAACTTCTTTGCATGTTTTATAGCAGTCGATGCACTAAGCGATTCTAATCCTCGTGCTGCTTCAGCCAAATCTTCTCTTAGGATTCCTGCTTTCGATTTGCCGATAACATCTTTCGGACCGGAAACATTATATGCAGCAACAGGGAGACCACATGCCATTGCTTCGAGCAATACCAATCCAAAAGTATCGGTTTTTGATGGGAAGACAAAATAATCACACTCTTGATAAATCTTTGCGATTTCCTCATGACTTTTATTGCCAAAGAATTTGACGTCCGGGTATTTTTCTCTGAGTCTTTTTTCTTCAGGGCCAC
>CACAAX010000030.1 GCA_902530595.1 uncultured Alphaproteobacteria bacterium | reverse complement strand
GAAAAGACCGATCCTGCTCTTCCAATGAGATAAATAAATATTGAGTATGCAGTAGCGCTGATGAACCCTAGACCTAAAGTTGAGATAAACAAATGTAAATTTGTTGGCTGCAGTATGAAAAATTGATCCATTACTAAAGAAAGCAAAAAGGTGATTATTGCGGAGACAAAGGAAACCGCGCAAACTAAGCGAATAGGTCCAAAATTTTGTAAGGCTAGCCTATCAATGTAGATATTTTCTAGGGCATAACAAAGAGCGCAATTTAGAGCGAGTAAGACCCAGGGAATATCTCTTTTATCTGGCAAACTGTTTTCTGGAAGTATTAAAATTAGAAGAGCACAGAAACCAGTGATAAGGCCTATCACTCTTTTCACCTTAAACTTATCCATTCGTAGCCCCATGGCAATTAAATAGGTAAAGAGGGGAATTACTGAGACCGAAATCGATAATACACCAGCGTCAAGGTGTTCAACACAAGCGTAAAAGATTATGTTGGGGATAACTACAGATAGAAAAGTAATTATAACTATAGGAAGAAACATTATTTTTGGGATAATAATTTTTCCGTGCCTAAAAAATACATAAGCTAATAGAATGAGGCCACTAAAAAGACTTTGCCAGAAGGTCAAACCAATGGGAGTTCCACCAGCTGTTATAGCAATTTTACCAAGTGTAAAGCTTAGGCCCCATCCGAGTCCGAGGATAATTAAAATTAAAAAGTTCACTGCCAATATTTCATAAGTTAGTTTTTATTCTTGGGGGGTTGGGGATTATTTCTTGGGTTTGAATCAATCAGCTTAATCTCCTCAATTTTATTTTTATCATTAAATTCTACTAAATCATTGTATAGAGAAACAGCAAGTTCCTTCTCATATATCTGTTCATCTCCGAAGTAAAAAGCGAATGATTTTGAGTGTTTTATCTGTTTATCCGGATCTTGAACTACTGACTTAGTCCAATGGTATAATGGGTAATCTTTAATATTATTTCTTTCAGCCTCTTTCACATAATCTAAAAATCCATCGAGCGTACACACGGGTCTAGTCTGATGTTTTCTAGCAATGTTATTTATTTTCTTAGATATATCCAAACTGCTCTCACTCCTTAAATCATCCGCTAAGTCTTGTGAAAGCTTTATTCTTACTTGGTACAACCATTCATTATTCATGCTTTGTAAACTCAAATTTTTGTCATGGAAAGAAAGCTGAGAACAGCAACTACTAATAATGAAGAACCCATTATTATGTTGATATATTTTTGTGTGCTAGGTTTTAAATTTACTTTTTCTATTGTTGAACCCAAAGCTAACCAAGCCACATGTAGTGGGATCCAGATTAAGTTCATAACGATAAATTTCCACGTTGTTTCTAAAACAAAATTATCTGGAAAGACTGCAAAACCAGTCAAAAGAATCGAGTGAAAGGCATACGCTTTAGGATTTACCAACTGGAGAAAAATGCCTTCGACCAGTGTAGGTTCTTTTTGAGGGCTTACGAAAGCAATTTCAGAGCCTCTAAACATAATTTTAAGTGAGAGATAGACTAGGTATCCTGATGCAATAAAAAGAAAAATAGTTCTCATTATTGGAATAGAAAAAATCACTGAAGCAAACCCGGTAATAACGAGGGCCCAAACTGACAGATAACCTATCGTTAATCCAATAAGAAACTTTAAACCAACTTTAAAAGAGTACGCGGCACCTACTCCTGCCAGCGCTAAAACTGCTGGTCCAGGGGTAGCAATCATAAAAAAAACGGCAAAAGCAAAGGCTATCATTTTAGGTACGTGTTTCTCAAAGCTAGGTTACTTTTTTTCTATTTAAATATGCAGGGGTATCCCAAAGTCTCTTGGACAGTATATCCTTTAAGACCTTAACCGTTTGGATTATATCTTCCTCATTGATATAGAGTGGAGTTATGCCAAATCTAATAATATTCGGAGTTCTAAAATCTCCAACTATATTTCTGTCTATTAGTGCCTGCATTATCGCATAACCAGATGGATGAGAAAAAGACACCTGTGACCCTCTCTCAGAGGATTTTATAGGACTCTCTAAATGAAGATCTGGACACGTTTGTTCAACCATATTAATGAATAAATCTGACAGTTTTATGCTCTCTTCTCTTAGCTTATGAAGGTCGAGGTTCCAAAAAATATCTAAAGATTTTTCTAAGATTGACATTTGAATAACAGGAGGTGTGCCAACGCGCATCATTTCAATTGAAGCTGATTTCTCAAATGTATTATTGAAATCAAATGGTGCCTTATGACCAAGCCAGCCTCTGATTATTGGGTAACATTTTTCTATCAAGTCGGGTCTTACATATATGAAGGCAGGTGCACCTGGCCCACCATTTAAAAACTTGTATGTACATCCAACAGCAAAATCACAATTAATCTCTTTAAGATTTAAAGGAACAGCTCCCGCGCTATGTGCTAAGTCCCAGATTATGGTTGATCCATTTTCATGAACTTTATTAGTAATATTTTCTAAATCAAACATGGCCCCAGTCCGATAATCGACATGGGTAAGTAATACTGTGTTAACCTGCTCATTTAGCGAGGATATAAGCTCATTTTTTTTTACTTTCTTAAGCTCAAAATTTGAGGTCACACTGTCAACGATGCCTTCAGCTATATAAATGTCTGAAGGAAAATTATCAATGTCAGTAAGTATTATATTTCTTTTGGGATTTAGTTTTATTGCTGCCGCCAAAGCTTGGTAAGTCTTAATGGAAAGAGTGTCCCCAGCTACTATCGAACCCTTATCCACACCGATTATATTAGCGATTTTATTACCAACAGTTATTGGCTGTTCCATCCAATTAGATTCATTCCAACCTTTTATCAGCTTTCCACCCCATTCTTTAGCAATTACGTTTTCTGATATAGACTCTATGCCTTTCAGTGGAGGGCCTAAGGAGTTACCGTCTAGATAGATCATACCTGATGGGATATTAAATAGTGATTTTCTATATATTGAGTTCATGTTAATTGGAGTTAAAGTTATGATCTACTTGTTATATAAAATCTAACTATTCTTGGATAGAGAAATCTATTTGAAACAGTAAACTTAAGGATTTATAATTTTTACAATGAGAAAGATCCTATTATCGTGAAATCTATTCCAATATACCAGGTAGATGCATTTTCTAAGAAAGTATTCTCGGGTAATCCCGCGGCGGTTTGTATCCTTGATAATTGGTTGTCCGACAAAGTAATGCAGGATATCGCATCCGAAAATAATTTATCTGAGACTGCATTTATAAACATTAACACTAAACCCTTTGGTATTAGGTGGTTTACGCCCGAATGTGAAATGGGGTTGTGTGGCCACGCAACATTGGCAAGTGCTCGGGTTTTGTTCGACGAATATTTGGATACAGGTCAAAAAGAGATTACTTTTTCTGCACAGAGAGGCCTTCTAAAAACAATTAAAAAAAGCGAGCAAATCTTTTTAGACTTTCCCGCTGATAAACCAATCGAACAAAAAATTAATAATGTTATAAGAGAGAGTATAGGGGCTAATATCCAGCAATTGTTTAGGGGCTGTGATGATTTCTTAGCAATTTTAGATAATGAAGCAAGTATTAGAAATATATCCGTTAACATGAGCAAAGTATCCGAGCTCGACGCAAGAGGATTGATTGTCAGTGCTCAGGGTGATGAGTATGATTTTGTTTCACGATGTTTTTACCCAAAATCCAAAATAGATGAGGACCCAGTAACTGGCTCGGCTCATACTCTGCTCATTCCTTATTGGGCAGATATATTAAAAAAGAATAATTTAAAGGCCTATCAATGTTCTGAAAGAGGAGGCGCGCTCATTTGTGAGCTTAAAGGGGAAAGGGTATTTATTGGAGGCTATACGGCGCGCTACTTGGATGGGAACATATATCTAAATAGCAAAAATTGATAAGGCAATTCAATGAAGCCAGCCATAAAAGTAATCGGGGTTCCTAAGGATATAAACTCTTCTTTTATGAGAGGGTCGAGTGCTGCTCCACCTTTAATTCGAGAGGCGCTCTTTTCTGCCTCTTCAAATTTATTTTCTGAATCAGGTTTGGACTTGGATCAATTTGGTATTTGGGAAGACCTTGGCGATATTGAATTTTCCGGTGAGATAGAAGAAGAGAGCTTTAAAAAGATTAAAACTTTTGTAAAAGATATTTTGGCTTCAGATCAAAAACTTGTTTCCTTAGGAGGAGATCACTCGGTTTCGTGGCCTATTCTAGATGCCCATTTGGATGCATGGGATACTTTAGATATTCTTCATATTGATGCACATCCAGATCTTTATGATAGCTTATTAGATAATAAACTCAGTCACGCGTCACCCTTTGCAAGAGTAATGGAGACAGGTAGGGTTAACAGATTAGTTCAAATAGGGATCCGAACCTTGAACAAACATCAGCGTGAACAGGCAGAAAAATTTGAAGTCGAGATGTATCAAATGAAAGATCTCAGTAAGCTTAGTTCATTAAGCTTTTCAAAACCTGTATACTGCAGTATCGATATTGATGCTTTAGATCCAGCGTATGCCCCAGGGGTTTCTCACTTTGAACCGGGTGGATTATCAACACGTCAAGCAATAGATTATATTACTGGGTTTAAGGGACGGCTGATTGGTGCCGACATTGTGGAGTATAATCCAAAAAGAGACTTTCATAATATGACAGCAATGGTTGCTGCGAAATTATTAAAGGAAGTAATCGCGCGTATTTATCATGATAATGGCTAAGAAGATTAGGAGTAATTATGGAAAGTAAATTTAAAGACGAGTTAACGGAAAGGTTGATACGGTATACTGCTATCGACAGCCAGAGTGATGAACTTTCCAATAAAACGCCAAGCACTGATCAACAATTTGATATGCTGAACTTATTGAAGGAAGAGCTCCTTGCTTTGGGAGCTAAGGATGTTCAGCTCACAGATTATGGAGTGGTTTTAGCAACTGTGCCTGGAAATATATCAGCACCATCAGTTGGATTTTTAGCTCATGTGGATACGGCACCACAATTCAATGCTTCGGGTGTTAAGCCGAGGTTAATTAAAGGTTACAATGGGGGAGATATCACATTTCCTGATGATCCGGAGTTGACCCTTTCGCCAAATGAGTTTGAATACCTAAAGGATAAAAAGGGTGATGATATCATAACCGCGTCCGGAACTACATTACTTGGAGCTGATGATAAAGCTGGCGTCTCGATAATAATGACAGCAATTAATCACCTTTTACAAAACTCCGAACTAAAGCATGGTCCCATCAAGGTGGCATTTACTCCGGATGAAGAAATAGGTCGTGGTGTAAAAAAGCAACTGGCCACTGATCTCGGCGTAGACACGGCATACACCTTTGATGGAGGTAAAATCGGCGACTTAGAATATGAAACCTTTTCTGCAGATAAAGCGGAGGTCAAAATTAAAGGTGTATCGATACACCCCGGTTTAGCTAAAGATAAGTTGGTAAATGCTATCCACATTGCAGCAAAACTTATTAGTACTTTGCCTCAAACCACTCTTACCCCAGAAACCACAGAAGATAACGAAGGTTTTATTCATGCTACAGATATGGTTGGAGGGTCCTCTGAAATGACGCTTCGCTTTATTTTGCGTGATTTTGAGCTTGCGGGCTTAAAAGAGAAAGGTGATCTTTTGAAGCAGGTATGTGAGGTGATAAACTCGTCAGAGCCGAGAGCAGAAATTACCTGTAAAATTACACCACAATACAGGAATATGCGTTATTGGCTTGAGAAGAATATGAGGCCTGTTGAGATAGCTAAGAAAGCTATGGAAAACTTAGACATTGTTCCTTTCTCAAAACCTATAAGAGGTGGCACAGACGGATCATTATTAACTGAGTTAGGTGTGCCTACGCCAAACCTATTCACGGGCATGCAAAACATTCATGGTCCTCTCGAGTGGATTTCTGCTCAAGATATGGAAAAAGCTACATATTTATGTTTGGAAATCATTAAGGAGTTTTCTAAAGAATAGTAGCTGCTTTTAAAAAATGAAGGAGTACTTAGCTTGCTTTTAAGCGTCCGTCGAGAGCATCATCGATAGCTTGCTGTCCCCAATGCAACCCACATTCATATTTGCCAAAAACAAAGTTATCATTTGCATTAGTTGACAAGCCTGCCTGAATGGCCTCGCCTATCTCAAAATCCTCATTAAACACTTCTTTGACAACATTATAATTTTTTTCCCAATATTGTTTAGCTTTATCTGTATTTGCTGGTTCAGATATAAGCATCATACATTTAAATACACAAGTGCCTGGACCCGTCGGGATTATTGAATGCACATAGACATGATCTGTCATAATTTGTACAAAGTTACAGGGAAATAAGTAATTTTGTGTCATAAAATATTTTCTATATGTCCATTCCTCTTGTGGTTTGCCCTTAAGCTCCCTTATATTCCATAATGGAACTGAGTGACGCACGTGAGGATAGTGATTGGTAAAAACGCTTTGATTATCTAGGTAACCAGAACACGCAGTATGTTCATGTGCTGAGCAAAAATGATAATTTTCTTGAAAGCCCTCTAAAGCTAATCTCCAGCTCATGTTTCTTGGCAGTGTCCATTTTTTGTAAATTATATGATTATCTAAGTTCAAAGCATTAAATTGACTCTCCATGGGAGCCAACCATTTTGCCATATCTACCCGCTTTGCATCTGCAGATGGTCGAACCCACACCATTCCAAAATGCTCGTATACTGGCAACTCCTTGAGTCCGTACTTGCTTTTATCTAAGTTATCAAACCCAAATGGTTGTGGCATTCCTCTTAATGTTCCATTAAGGTCATAGGTCCAGCTATGATATGGACATGAAAAAGTCTTAGCTTTTCCGCACTCACGCCCTTCGACTTTTGCGCCCCTGTGTCGGCAAACATTCATGAAAGCTTTTAACTCATTGTCATTATTTCTTGTAACTAATATTGGTACACCGGTGTCATTATGGGTGATGAATTGACCTGGCTCAGATAATTCGCTTACGTGAGCAACAATAATTGGAAACTCACGAAAAAGCGTATTAATTTCAGCATTTAATTTTTTTGGATCATTGTAATTAGAAACGGGATTATGCATTATTTCATCAGTCATAGAAGTTTTGCCGGTTTCACAATACTCAAGTATTTGCTCGATAATTTTTTTTTCTTCTTTTGTTACCATTTTTTATTCTTCAAGACCTATCTTCAACTCAGATAATATCATAACTTACACTTTATTTGAAACTACAAATCATAAGCTTCAAGCATTAAATAAATACCCTATAAATACTGACTTCCTTCAGATTGAAGCTCAACTGCTGTTTCATACTCTTTTTTCAAAATGTCTATAATTTCTTTAATTGTTTCTGGTTTTTTAACATTTCCAACGCCTTGCCCAGCACTCCAGACTGTTTTCCACGCTTTTGATCCCGCATGCATATCTCCTGAAAAATCAATTTTTGCTATTTTCTTTGTATCGTCAAGAGATAGACCAGAAGCTTCGACGCTTGCTTTCATCCAGTTTCCAAGTGCTCCCGTGATGGCACGTGATTGGATCAAGTCTTCCATTTTACTGTCCCAGACCATTTGTCTGTAGGCATTTGATATTAAAGTTTCTTGAGCTGCCAGAAATCTTGTGCCTATATAGGCAAAATCAACACCAAGGGTTTCAGCAGCACGTATGCTCCTACCATTGCTAATTCCACCGCCTACCATTATAGGGCCATCAAAAAACGATCTTACTTCATCGAGAAAGGGCATCAAGGCATACTCACCTGTGTGGCCACCAGCGCCGGTACAAACAAGCACCAAGCCATCGGCACCCCTATCAATTGCTTTTCTTGCAAAAGAAGGAGAGTTAACATCCGCAAATACTAGACCACCATATGCATGAACCTGCTGTGTCACCCTATGCGGTCCTCCAAGAGCTGTAATAACTATTTTTGGTTTAAATTCTTCAACAAGTGTAATTTCTTGATCAAAGCGTCCATAACTGTTGTGGGTTATCATATTAAATGCCCATGGGGCATCTTCTTGGTTTAATTTAGTATC
>CACAAX010000029.1 GCA_902530595.1 uncultured Alphaproteobacteria bacterium | reverse complement strand
TAAAACAAGGCCACCACCTACCTGGAAGACACCTAAAATGAAAATAATGAAGAAGTCTTTGCTGATAAGCTGAAAACTATAATTTGAAAACAATATAATTAAGAAAGCAACAGAGGATGAGATGATCCCAGAAGCGAAAACAGATGGCAACATTTGCATATGTTTGTTCAGTCTTAGATTGATGGTAAAAAAAGAAAAGCCGATGGCTGAAATAATAGCGGATAAGTTTCCTTTCCAATCACCGCCACCAAAATCACCCCATATCATAATAACGACGCCCGAAAAAGCAATGGCAATAGACAGCAATGTTTTGATTGATATTGTTTCTTTTAGAAATATTGGTGACAAAATAGCTGTAAATATTGGGGCACAAGCAAATAATAGAAGAGCATTTGCTGCTGATGTAGTTAATAAAGCGTAAATTCCTCCTATATATGCAAAAAATAGTGCAGTACCACCAGACAAGTAAGACAACCAGTTTCTTAAAAGAAGAAAAAAGTTAAACCTGAAAAAAAAATGGAGCAAAAACCCAATAAAAATTGAAATAAAAATTGAACGGAAAAATAATATTTCAAACGCATTGGCCTGCTCAATGCTCTTGATACTTAATCCTATAGTGGACCAAAGTATTCCTGCGGTAACAGCTAAAAGAATACCAAAACTCTTATCTGTCATAGTCTTCTAAAATTTGCAATATTCTCATTAATCTTTTCTCATATAGACAAAGAATCTCTAATAGCTTTAAGTAATAAAGTAAACATGTTATTCTTTCCGTAAGGGGAATTGAAATGGCAGGAAAAGAATTTTTAGAGTCGATTGAAATCAATTTCAAGCAAGCTATAAAATTTTTAAACAGTAATAAATCAGAGAGTACTTTAACTGACGATCTTGCAGAACAAATTATGCAAGCAAATTCAACTTATTTAGTAAGATTTGGCGTTAGATTAAGGAATAAAGTTTATACATTTCAAGGCTATAGATCAGTACACTCCGATCACTTTGAACCTGTTAAAGGAGGCATAAGGTACGATTTAGATGTAAATCAAGAGGAAGTTGAGGCTTTAGCAGCTCTTATGACTTATAAGTGTTCGCTTGTTGAGGTACCTTTCGGGGGATCAAAAGGTGGTCTAATCATTGACCCGAAAGAATGGAGTGCGGAAGAACTAGAAAAAATTACCCGACGATTTACTCAAGAACTGGCTAAAAGAGATTTAATTCATCCATCACAGAATGTACCAGCACCTGATGTGGGAACTGGGGAACGAGAAATGGCCTGGATGGCAGACGAATATAGGAGATTGAACCCCACGGATTTAAATGCATGGGCCTGCGTTACTGGAAAACCTGTAAGCAAGGGAGGGATTGCTGGCAGAACTGAAGCTACGGGGCGTGGTGTAAAATACGCACTAAACGCATTCTTTGACTGTAAAATTGATTTAGAAAAAACTGGGCTCTCACCAGGGTTAAGTGGAAAGCGAGTAATAATACAGGGTCTCGGTAATGTTGGCTATCATGCTGCACTATTTTTATCGAAAGAGGATGGTGCAAAAATAACTCATGTTTTGGAACGGGATGGAGCTATAATAAATGAACAAGGGATCGATATCCAGAAATTACGAGACCATATAATAAAAAATGGCTCAATAAAAGGCTATCCGGGGTTTACCGATAAAGGGCCAGAGCTTCTGGAAGCTGATGCCGATATTTTGATTCCCGCAGCAATGGAGTTGGTAATAACTGAAGACAATGCTGCAAGAATTAAGGCTCCTTTAATCATCGAAGCAGCAAACGGACCAATATCGTCCAATGCTGATAAGATATTAAATAAAAATAGTAAAATTATTATTCCAGATTTGTATGCTAATGCTGGAGGAGTTACAGTTAGCTACTTCGAATGGATCAAAAATTTAAGCAGAATAAGATTTGGTAGACTACAAAGACGTGCGCAAGAAAACCAACTGTCTTCTTTAATCAGTGGAATTGAGTCTATGACTAAGGAAAAGTTTTCTGACGAGTTTAAAAGAGAGATTGTTAAAGGCGACTCAGAGCTTGATTTAGTAAGATCAGGACTGGAAGATACTATGCGAACTACATATGATGTAATAAGTGCTCGTTGGAACTCAGATACAGATATTCCTGACCTGCGCACTGCCGCTATGATGGTTTCGATAAGTAGAGTAGCTAGCACCTATTCAACGTTAGGCATTTGATAAATTATCAATGTTTATGCATCTAATCGCTTACATTCTACTTTCTCTGATGTCAGAAATTATTAGTTCAAGCTCCTCTAAAGGCACAAAGCCCGGAAAAAATTTATCCTCGATAATAAATAAAGGTGTGCCAGAAAAACCTATTCGTCTTGCTAGTGCATTTGACTTTGCTATATGGTTTATAACGAATTCACTCTCCATGTCTTTTTTTAAGCTGGAGACATCAATCTTTAAATTTTTTGCTATTTCAAAAATTTTAGCCTCTGTTAAGCTGCCCTCTTTCATAAGCCTCCAATGATATTCTTTGTACTTACCCTGTGCGATCGCTGCTAAAGCAGCTTTTGCGGCAATAATGCTATTATTGTTCAAAATGGGCCACTCACGGGGTATAAACTTTATATTCTCATCAGATTTTATTAAATCTTGAAGGTCCTTTGCGGCAGTTTTGCAATAAGGACAGTTATAATCGAAGAATTCAATAATTGTTATATCTCCGTCTGGATTACCAATAACAACCGTATCTTCAGTGTCAGTTAGTTCTGAGCTATATTCTCTAATTTGCTTAGAGACAATATCATTCCTTTTTTGTTCTTCTCTAGCTTGTAGAATTCTAGAAGCCTCTCGCAGTATTTCAGGATTTTCGAGCAATGCTTCCAGTGCTAACTTTTTTATTGTTGCCATCTCATTTTCTGAAAAGCTGTTGTCTCTTTTATCTTGAGCAAATAAAGGTATGGTTACAAAAACATAAACTACGAATAAGATGGTGTATGAGATACATTTAAGCTTCATAAGCATTAGGAACTAAGGCTCCCAATCTTATGAAATAATTGCCGATATGCCTCCTGCCCTTTATAAAAACTAGATAATCGGAAAAATTCATTAGGCGCATGCCAGTTTTCGTCATTAAGTTGAAAAGAAAATGTTGTTGTATAGACGCCTAAAAATCGGTAAAAAGCAGAAAGAATGGGAATTGAGCCTCCAACTCTTATAATATATGGATCTTTTCCATAAATATTTTTAAGTACCTCTTTTGCCAATTTCATTGAATTCAAGTCACTGGGGATTAATAAGGGATCGCCTTCATCTTGAAGCGGTATAACCTTACCAATGACTCCCGATGGCAGATGTTTTTCAACATGTTTTTCAATCTTTTTAAGTATCTCTTTTGGTTTTTGATCTGCTACTAAACGACAAGTTATTTTTGCAAAGGCTTTCGAAGGTAGAACCGTTTTAGTACCTGCTCCTTGATAACCACCCGAAATACCATTTAAATCAATAGTAGGACGTGCGCTTACTCGCTCTAATGGTGTATAGCCAATTTCACCATCTAAACAAACGGCGCCTGTCTGTTCTACAAATTTTTTCTCATCAAAAGGAACTCTTGATATCTCCTCTTTGTCTTTAGAAGTAAGAGGAATAACTTCATCATAAAAACCTTCAACAGCGATCTCTCCGTTATCATTCTTCATGGAAGCGATCAATTGTGATAATGCCATTACAGGATTTGCAATCGCCGCACCATATATTCCCGAATGCTTGTCGGTATCTGGGCCAGTTACCTCAATATCAAAACCTAATATACCTTTATAAGCCACTGCCAATTCACACTCATCTTCAGAAAACTGACCACCATCAGCTGAAAAAATCATGTCACAGGTCAGTTTGTCGACATTTTTGGAAACAAATTCAGGCATGTTTGGTGAGGCCACTTCTTCTTCCCCTTCAAAAATGAATTTGATGTTGAACGGGAAAGTCTCCGACGTTTTAAATATTGACTCAAACACAACGATAGGTATGAACATGGAACCCTTATCATCAGAAGCTCCTCTCCCAAAAATTTTGTTATCTTTAATAATCGGTTTGAAGGGATCAATATCCCACAATTCAAGCGGATCTACAGGTTGAACATCATAATGACCATATATAAGTACCGTAGGTTTATCACTTCCGGCATGCAACCAATCACCATAAACTGCAGGTTGCCCACCAGTATCCATTAGCTCCACATTCTCTATGCCAGCTTTTAACATTCGCTCTTTTAACCAGGCCGCAGCTCTTTGAACGTCTTTATAATGTTCTGGCAAAGCAGCAATCGAAGGTATAGATATAAAATCTAACAAATCATTATTAAATTTTTCTCTATTTTCTGTTAGATATTTTTGATCATTTTCCATTATTTAACCAACCTTCTTACTATCTATCCTAGACAACTTAATATTTTATACGTTCAAATTTATTTAAAGTAACTTTTTTATTAAGTAAATGAAGTTAGTTTATCTAAACAAACATTAATAAAGCAACCCTCATACTCAATCAGTATTTAATTGTAATAGAAACTAACCGAATGTTTAGCCTCAGCAAAAAATAACCATCTTGAAAAATAAATTCCTACAAAATGAATGCCTATCACAAAAACGCTTACACTAAAGTTACTAGGAAACATTAAAATTAATAACATAGGCAAAACAAATGCCGCAAAGAAAGAGATATATCTTATTTTTATCGCATGTTTCCTAGCAACTTTATAAACCATCTCATTAAGCAAATAGTTTCTATTAGTATGAGCAACATCAAAAGCTCTGATATCTTCATTTTTACTAAATCCCAAAGCGGTACCAACACTCGTTTCTTTATATATAAAACTTTGGTCAGCAATATACCAAAACAAGACTTGAAGAACTGCAAAAATCAATAGCAAAACTAAGCTAGCGTAATCCAATAATAGAATTGAGCCACCTGCCAAAGCTGTAAAAATAAAAAGAGCAGGCGTTAACATATTATTCCAAGATGGCACGGTTTTTAACTGTGCATAAATCATGGAAGTAGTAAAAATAGTAAATAAAGATAAAAGAAATAATATAATGCCAACCTCGTTGATATATCGATTTTGTACAAAAACCCAACCAATGTTTCCTACAACAATCGATAGACAGAAGATCGAGGAAATTGCCTCTCGACTTAACCAGCTAGTTGGCCATTGAGACATGGATTTGATTGCATTTTTTTTGTTTGCAAGATGAAAAAAAGAGGAAATCAATCCAATAATTGAAAAAAAAAGACCAATTACAGAAAAAATCACAATATCACCTGCGCTGATCTGGCTCAAAAATTGTAGCAGTCCAACAATTGAAATCAGCCCAAAACCGAAACCAGAAAGAACAGTAAAAAGGATTATTGATGGAGCAGGATGCATTAGAATTTACTAAGAGCTCTATCCACCCAACCAAGTAGCCCTGTAGCATCTGTTTCCTCCTCAACAACTGACCCAACAGAGCTGACAGCATCCTTAGACTTTATTCTAGGAAGTAGATATTTATTAACCGGTTTTGTTTGCATTTCAGGCATAAGATCAACTCCACCTCTCTCTCTGACCTTCTTTGAAACGTCTGAATTAGGGTCATTGAAATCACCAAATGCTCTTGCGCCAGTGGGACAACTCTTTACACACACGGGCACTCTGTCCTCTGGTGGAAGCTCTTCACTATAAATTCTATCAACACACAAAGTACACTTTTTCATCACACCGCTTACTAAATCTAGCTCTCGAGCTCCATAGGGACACGCCCAAGCACAAAGCCCACAGCCCATGCAATCATCTTCATTAACAAGAACTATCCCATCTTCTTCTCTCTTGTAACTTGCTCCTGTCGGGCAAACAGTCACACAAGGTGCATCTTCACAGTGAAGGCAAGATCTTGGAAAGTAAAACGTCTCAGCTTCATTCGTGCTGCTGTTTTCTCTCTCATATGAATGAACTCGATTTAAAAAAGTACCAACTGGATCCTTCTGATGAGAGTTGATATCACTTAACTGCTTTTCGTCTCCTGATGAATTCCACTCTTTACAACTCACTACACATCCGTGGCATCCAACACAAGTGTCAAGATCAATTAGAAGCCCTAATTTTTTATCTTCGCATTTAGGTAATTTTGTCAATTCTTACTCATTTCTTTTTATCTACCCCAACATTTACAGGAGAGCTCAATACTGGAAACTGCGGGAGAGATACCTTACTGGGGTTATCCACCTTCTCAATGTTAACCAATAGGTCATACCATGCAGCTTGTCCAGTAATAGGATCAGAATTACTATATCTGTAGCCGCTATCATTCTTGGGCAAAAGATCAGAAATGAGATGATTTATTATAAAACCTTCATTAGCCTCCTCCACATTTTCATCTAGAGCCCAAGATCCTTTTCTTTTGCCAATTGCGTTCCATGTCCATACTGTATCTTCATTCTGGCTCTTCATAAGCGCGACCGGAACAACTATTGATGAATTTTCCGACGTCAATATTGCCCAGTCTCCATCTTTGAAATCCTTTTCTTTCCAAATACCTTTAGACACAAATAATTTGTTAGAACCATGAATTTGTCTCAACCAAACATTCTGACTGCCCCAACTATGATACATCGCTGCGGGTCTCTGTGTAATTGCATGTATTGGATATTGTTTGACTTTTTTTGGATCATGATTTGACCACCAAATTGGTAATGGATCCATTTTTTCGTCAATTCTATTAAACAAATGCTTCTGAGGTTTCAAATTATCTGGCAAATGCTGGTAATTTTGCAACTTTGCTAGTGGTTCTAAATATATTTGAAAGACAAAAGGCTCTTCTTTATCGTAGAAACCCATTTCAACAGCCCACTTTTGATATGCTTTATTCCATGGTTTATAATATTGGGCTTCGTCGGGGATTTTTTCACTCCAAAAACCTCCATTCTTTATATAATTTTCAATTTGATCTAAGCTAATGTCTCCTCGGCCAACATCTGTATTAGTCTCACCTCTAAATCCTGCTAAGGGCCCAATGCCCGGGCGTCTCTGATGTTTCTGCATGTAATCAGCGTAATCCTCATATAATGGCCGCTTGTCGCTGTCTACCATTCCTGGTAGCTCCAGCATAACGCCAAGTTGCAGCAAAACATCTTGAAAACTTCTCACATCTCTATCTGGCTTAACAACTGGCCAGCGTATTGCATCACTAACTTGATCGGGCTCACCTATAGGCCGATCCAATAACGATATACAATCATATCTTTCTAAATATGTCGTATCCGGCAAAATAAGATCAGCGTAGGCAACAGTCTCTGAGTAATAGCTATCGGAGTATATTATCCTAGGGATTCTATACGCGCCTGTTTCAGGGTCTCGTTCTGTTAATTTCTTGATTGTTTCCTCAGTATTCATAGAAGAATTCCATGCCATATTCGCCATGTAGAGAAATAACGTATCTATTTTATAAGGATCTCCACTGTGACAGTTAGATATTACAGTATGCATTAATCCATGTGAAGACATAGGGTTTTCCCATGTAAAACCTTTATCAATTCTTGCTGGCTTACCATCCTCAGTATAAGCTAAGTCTTCGGGTCCACTTATATACCCAAGATGAGGTCCATCTAATTCACTATCAGGACTAAATTTAAAATGTGGTCTAGGGTGCGCATCAAACGGCTTAGGATAAGGCGGTTTATACCGAAATCCACCTGGAACATCAACGCTACCAATTAAAATTTGAAGCAAGTGTATAGCTCGGCAGGTTTGGAATCCATTGGAGTGCGCTGAAATACCCCTCATCGCATGGAAACTAACCGGCCTGCCGGTGAACCCCGACCTTTTTTCCCCTCTAAAGTCTACCCAACTTTGATCAATGTATATTGACTTGTTAAACGCAGTTATAGCTATATCATCGGCCAACCTTAATATTTGCTCTTCCTTCAATCCGCACTGCGGTGCAACTAATTTTGGAGAATATGCGTTATCCAAATATTTTTCAGTTAACAAACTAAATACAGTCTTATAGGAACCATTTTCATTTTTATAAGACTTGGTCAAAGACGGCCTCACTCCCTTATCTGAAAATCTCTTTAATTCACCGGAAAAATGATCTATTACAAGAGGGCAGCCTTCTTTATCCTTTAAAAACAATCCATTACTCTCATTAGTTGATGTAATGCTCACAAGGAATGGTGAATTTGTAAAACTTTGCAAATAATCTAAATCAATTTTTTTCTTTTTAAGCAGTGTATGCACAATCGAAAGAACCAAGAGGCCATCGGTTCCTGGGCGTATCCCTAACCATTGATCTGCAACTGAATTATAGCCAGTCCTAACTGGATTAATTGCGATAACTTTTGCACCTCTATTTTTCAACTTTCCTAACCCTCTTTTAATAGGATTACTATCATGATCTTCTGCCACACCAAAAAGAAGCATTAGCTCTGTTTTATCCCAATCAGGAGAACCAAATTCCCAAAATGAACCTCCAATAGTATAAATACCTGCAGCAGCCATATTTACAGAACAAAAACCGCCATGAGCTGCGTAGTTGGGTGTGCCAAACTTTTGTGCCCACCAACCAGTAAATGACTGAGATTGATCTCGACCAGTATAAAAGACAAGTTTTTCTGGCGATTTTTTACGAATGGGAGATAACCACTCAACCGCTATCTTAAGAGCCTCATCCCAGGATATCTCTTCAAACTTCCCCTCTCCACGCTCACCAACCCTACGTAGTGGCTTTTTTAGCCTAGAGGCTGCTTTATGCTGAAAAATACCAGAAGCGCCTTTTGCACATAAAACACCCTTATTTACTGGATGATCTCTATTACCTTCTATATGGACAACTTCATTGTCTTTTATATGCACATCAATGCCACAGCGACATGCACACATATAACAAGTCGTTTTAGAAACTTT
>CACAAX010000028.1 GCA_902530595.1 uncultured Alphaproteobacteria bacterium | reverse complement strand
TACACTCTTCTTCTTGGAGAAGAGCTAAGAGGTGAAAGGGCTACTTTGGGTAAGTCTCTTCTTCAGGTTCAAAAAGACCTTAAAATCAAAGCTGCCTATATATCCGCTATTGAAAATTGTGATTTAGATGCATTTCCAAATAAAGGTTTTGTAGCCGGTTATATTAGGTCCTATGCAAGGTATTTAAATCTTAACCCAGAGGAGATCTATGAAAGGTTTTGTGCAGAGTCAGGGTTCTCGTTACAAAATGAATCTCGTAAACTAGATAGAACTGATCGTTATAAAAATAGAGGTTTAAAAGATTATATAATTGAAACACAGGTCGATTGGAAGCCATCATACGTCGGAATCCAAGAGGTAGATAGCTCACTATTTAGTAAAAGTTACTGGTTTTTTTGGCCTTTTTTGGTCGCATTGTTAATACTTTTTGGGATAAGTTTTGGGGCTTGGAAAGTCCTTATTGATATTCAGAAATTAAAAATAGTTCCTGCTGATAATTTGCCAATAATAATGAGCGAAATGAATTTACAATCTTCAGAAGTTTTGAGCGAAAATAAGTTAAATAGGTATCAATTCGCTCGCAAAGAGTTTGAAGCAAATGAGTATAAGGTTTCTGAAACAAGTAAACTAGTTGCACCTAAAGTTTCCTACAGAGATGGACCAATAATGAACTTACAGATTGAGGACATTGGTGTGCTAGGAACGAACTCTACAAAGCTGAGTAGATCATTACCATTAGTAAGCTCGTCAGAGGGATCTACTAGAGAAGTATCAATAAACAAGTTTGATTTTGGTTCTGTCCCTGAATTTGGTGTGGTAGCTTCAGTTGAAACTGTAGATGCTAGCCTAAAATCGGAGCAATTGGCAAGCTCTAAAATTGCATTAGATTACCAAGGCCTCGATCAAGGCGTAGTAAGCTCAATAAAGAAAAATGATGCAGTTGTAAAGCGAAGTGAAACTACGCTTAATATTTTTGCAGTAAACCCTTCTTGGATACGCATTAAAGATGAAGGCAGAAATGTTGTAGTTGAAAAAATCTTAAAAGCAGGAGAGGTTCTTGAAATAAAAAATAACTGGTTTAACGGAAACTTAAGGGCTGGCAACGCTAAAGATTTGTTCTTTTCACTAAATGGCGTCACCTATGGGCCAGTATCTGACAAAAGAAAAGTGATTAAAAATTTCAAGATAGATCCTCAAAATATATTTAATTCCTTAAAGATCAATGAATTGAAAGATAGCTACTTAAATAGCTTGTTGAATAAAAAAAGGACCTTGTAGTGCCTTTGCAGTTTAGTAATTTAAATAAAAGGATTTAAACGTGTCTCTAGACAGTGTAAGGCCATGGCGTCAAATTTCTAGAAGAAAATCAAGAGAGATTAGTGTTGGTGATGTAAAAATAGGTGGTGACAACCCTATATCAGTTCAAACGATGACCAACACAATCACTGCCGATACCAGACAAACTATTGCTCAGGTCAAAAGTTGTGCAGATGCAGGTGCCGAGATTGTAAGAGTGTCATGCCCTGATACCGATAGCACTGTGGCGTTGAAGGAAATATGTAAAATGAGTCCAGTTCCAATAGTTGCCGATATACACTTTCATTATAAAAGAGCCATTGAAGCAGCTGAAGCAGGGGCCGCATGTTTACGTATTAATCCTGGGAACATAGGTAATAACGAAAAAATTAGAGAGGTGATTAAAGCCGCAAAAGATTTTGGGTGCTCAATCAGAATAGGAATAAATGCCGGAAGTATAGAGAAAGACCTTTTAGAAAAATATAGGGAGCCTTGTCCTGACGCTTTACTAGAAAGTGCAAAAAGAAATATTGGTATTTTAGAAGATAATGATTTTTTTGAATTTAAAATTTCTGTTAAAGCATCTGATGTTTTTTTAGCAGTTGCAGCTTATTCAGACCTTGTCACCATAACTGATGCTCCATTTCATATTGGAATAACTGAAGCTGGCTCGTTCTTCTCTGGAACAGTCAAGTCTGCAATAGGACTTGGAAACTTATTATGGGCAGGGTTAGGAGACACTGTAAGGGTTTCATTGTCTGCAGATCCTGTTGAAGAAGTAAAGGCTGGGTACGAAATTTTAAAATCGTTAAATCTTAGACACAGAGGTGTTCAGATTATCTCATGTCCCTCGTGCGCAAGACAAGGTTTTGATGTAATAAAAACAGTTGGAATCCTTGAAAAGAAACTTGAACACATTAAAACCCCAATTTCTCTTTCTATAATAGGTTGCGTTGTTAATGGCCCAGGAGAAGCTTTAATGACTGATATAGGATTTACTGGAGGTGGTGCGGGAAGTGGAATGATTTATAGGTTGGGGAAAACAGATCATAAATTAGATAATGATAAGATGATCGATCACATTGTTGGTCTTGTTGAACAACGAGCAAAAGAACTTTCCATAAAATAGTAATTTTTTTATGTTTGAAGAGAAACTTAAAAAAATTGTTGATCGCTTTAATTTTCTAGAAAAAGAAATGCAGCGCAATTTAGATAGAACAACATTTGAAGAATACTCAAAAGAGTATTCAGAATTGAAAGATATAAAAGATATAATCTCTCAATTTTTTTCAACAATAGTTGAAATAGAAAATACTTCACTTTTGCTAGATGATAAAGAGTTTGCTGGTTTAGCAGAGAGTGAGTTGCTGATATTAAAAGCAAAGAAAGACGTTATTGAACAGGATCTTAAACTTTTACTAATACCTAAAGATATTAATGATGAAAGATCAGTAATTATTGAGATAAGAGCAGGAACTGGAGGAGATGAAGCCTCATTGTTCGCATCGGATTTGTTTAAAATGTATCAGCGTTGTGCAGATAAAAATAAATGGAAGATAGATGTGATTGAACAATCAAACACTGATTTAGGTGGTTTAAAGGAAGTGACTTTCCATTTAAAGGGGGATGAAATTTATTCAAAGTTGAAATTTGAGAGTGGCGTTCATAGGGTACAAAGGGTTCCTGCAACAGAAAGCAGCGGAAGAATTCATACGTCTGCCGCGACCGTTGCAGTGCTTCCAGAGGCTAAAGAAATAGACATAGAGATATCACCAAATGAAATACGTGTAGATACTATGCGTGCTTCGGGAGCTGGAGGACAGCATGTCAATACAACAGACTCTGCAGTTCGAATTACTCATCTGCCAACGGGAATAGTCGTTACAAGTTCTGAAAAATCTCAGCATCAAAATAGAGCGAGAGCAATGGAGGTTTTAAGAACCAGGTTGTATGATTTACATATAAAAAATCAATCTAATGCGATTGCATCTCAAAGAAAGTCTCAGATTGGTTCTGGGGATAGATCAGAAAGAATAAGAACCTATAATTTTCCACAAGGGCGAGTTACAGATCATAGAATAAATCTTACATTATATAAATTAGAAGAAATACTTAATGGAGATCTCGAGGAAATAATAAATGGTTTGATTTCTGCTGAGAGACTTGAAGCAATGAGTTCTTACGAAAAAGACAATGAAAAATAAACAAAGCCTTTTCCTTTCAAAAAAAAAATTACTAAAAGAAGCGGGTTGTGATGATTACGAAGACTCAGCAAAACGGTTGTTTTCAAAAGCTTTTGGAATGTCCCCGGTTCAGAGTTATAAAGATCAAATCCATGAAAGGTCAAATGAAAAGGCTTCTCTATTCTCGGAAATGGTTAGCTGCAGAGCAGTAGGCGTGCCAACCTCTCATATAGTCTGCTCAAGGTCGTTTTGGAAGAATGATTTCTATGTTGATGGAACTGTATTGGATCCAAGGCCTGAGAGTGAATTGATTATAGATGTTACTAAAAATCTACTTTTTGATGGAATGACGGTACTTGATATAGGGTGTGGAAGTGGCTGTATAGGAATATCATTGTACAAAGAAAACCCTAACATCACTCTCTTTCTAGCAGACTTTTCGAAGAAAGCTTTAAGCCTTTCAAAGAAGAATGCTGAAGAGCTACAGGCTGATTGCAAATTTATTCGTTCAGATTTATTCTCAAATATTGATAGTAAATTTGACTTAATCGTAACTAATCTTCCATATATTGCAAAAGACGATTTCTGTTATTTGCAAAAAGAAATTATCCTTTATGAACCACATGAAGCGCTTTACGGAGGGCAACATGGATTAGATATGATAAAGCTATTTTTAGATGGTGTTAATAGACATTTGAATAAAAATGGAATTTTTGTGATAGAATTTGGTAAGGGGCAAGATTTTTTGTTAAAGGAAGAGTTAATAAGATCTAATTTTAATAAAGTTAGTTTTTATAAAGATCTCAATAACGTGAATCGACTGGTATGTGTTAAAAAAGACACATAAATTTATAATTAGGGAAAATAATCACAAAGATTGCGTATGCAGTTGTCTTAATCTTTAAATGGTTTATATTTCACGATGTTAGAACTAAATAGTTCAACCATAAAGCATCAACAGAAAATATAGTGAAAATGAGATCGTCAGGAAAATCACGCAATAAGAATAGAAATAACAGCCGTAGACCTAATCCTGGTAATGTTATAAATAGGGTTTTTGACAGTGCAGGTCCTGAAGGTAAAGTTAGAGGTACTCCTCAACAGATTATTGATAAGTATCAATCTCTTGCTCACGACTCGCAACTTTCAGGAGACAGAGTTTCGGCAGAAAATTTTCAACAACATTCTGAACATTATGCAAGACTTCTTTTAGAGGCACAGAAAGCAATAGCTGAGAAATCTGCTTCTCAAGAAAATGTGGCTGAGGATGGTGGCTCTTCTAAAGAGAAAGCACAATCTGATAACAACGAAGTAAAAGATTTATCTGATGTTTCTTCCTTAAAAGAGCAAAAGGAAAAGATTTCTTTAGAGCAAAACATAGATACAACATAGTTGGGCCGTTAGATTAAGTTCTTAATTTGTCTATTGCATCTGTAAGATGACAAAACTGTTGGAGAGTGATGTTTTCAGGCCTACTATTTTCAGGGATGTCACTAATGGCCATCAGCTCGACTATGTTTTTATAACTAGTTTTAAGGGTGTTTTTGATCATTTTCCTCCGACCTTGAAAACTTTTCTTAATAATATCTCTAAATAACGCACTATTGTGTTTGTGGTAGTATTTATAATTACTTTGAAATTTCACGAGCGCACTTTCCACTTTTGGTATTGGGAAAAAGGAGGTTTTAGGGATTTTAAATTCTAAAGAAGGAAAAGAATAAAACTGAGAAAATAGAGACAGTCGTCCGTACTGTTTTGTATTTGGTTTTGCAACTATTCGATTTGCAACCTCTAGCTGGAACATTAACAAAAGCTTTTCCCACTTGTTTTTATCATTCGAAGGAGCCAGTAGTTTTGCTAAAATTTTTGTTGAAATATTGTAAGGTAAATTACCAAAAATAACTGGAGGTTCTGAGAAATAACTGTAGATATCAGTTTTTAAAATATTTTCAGAAATCAATGTTGTTTGGACACTGCTACTTTGCAAAATCTTACTTAGGGTTTCGACATAATCTTTATCTATCTCAACAACAATTAGATCCTTGGGTTTGGCCTTTATAAGGTGTTTAGTTAAATTACCTGACCCTCCACCAATTTCTAAAATACTTTTGTTTTCTAGTTGGCCGGCAGTTGAAACTATTCTTTCTATTACTGATTGATCAGTTAAAAAATTTTGACCAAACTTTTTTTTTGGTACTATTTTATTCATTAGAATATAGCCGTAAGTTTTGGTTTAACTAACGTAGTCATTCTCCCTGCGAACAAAATTGCTTGATAGAACGAATTACAATCTGCTTTAAAATCCTTTGCAATATCAATACCTGTCCCGTGTCCAGGGCTTGTTCTTATAATTGGAAGCCCTAATGTAAAATTTATAGTGTCAGAAAATGCCAAAAGTTTTAGTGGTATGAGCGCTTGATCATGATACATCGCTAGTGTTACATCATATTTTTTATACTCTTTTGATCCAAAAAAACCATCTGCTGAGAAAGGTCCATCTACAACACATTTGTTATTTCTTTGAAATTTCAATATAGCTGGTAATATCTCAAATTCCTCCTCATTCCCAATCTGTCCGTTTTCCCCGGCATGTGGATTAAATCCTAAAACTGCTATCTTTGGCATTGAGTGAAAGTACTTTTTTATTTCTGATATTATTAAGGTAATTTTTTCTTCAATTACCAGTTTCTTTATTTTTGATGATACCTGGTTCAAAGGCTCATGAATCGTTAAGGGGATTATTTTTAAATAGCGATTAAGCATCATCATCACCGCAGTGTCTTTTTCACATTTACAAAGATACTCAAGATAATCTGTGTGGCCAGAAAACTTAAATCCCTTACTTCTAAGAATTGATTTGTTTATTGGTCCGGTAACCATCGCACTAACTTTCTTTTTTAAGCAAAGTTCCGTACCAATTCGAATCGATTCTATTACCGAAGCTGCATTTTTAACATCAAATTCACCTGGAGAGAACTCTCCAGGATAATTCAAACTAAGAATATTTAGCTGATTTTTGAAATTTTCTGCTTCGTCAATATGATTTATTTTTCTCAGTGGTACATCATACCTCTCGGCTAAGGATTTAATTTTATCAAAATCACTGATAGCAACCAGATTTTGTGTTGCTCTAGCCTTTTTATAGCTTTTCAAAAGCACCTCTGGTCCAACTCCAGCAGGATCTCCCATGGTCAAGATTATAGTATTTTTTGTCACTTTTTCACTACAGTAGTATTTCTTCTTAATTCAAGCATTAATGCATTGCTCAATCGTTGAGCTTCTTCATTTTTCTTAATATTTTCAAAGCTAGAAGCTCTACTTTTCGTATCACTTACGAAGCTTTCACAAAGTGTTACTGTTCTTGCTAATCCAGTGCTATCTAAAAATTTATAGCTTTCTCCAGGCATTAGTTTCGTAAGTATATCTCTTATATTTTTTTCAACCTTAGAAAGTAAAATAGGTCCTCTGATTTCTTTTTCATCTGAACATGCTGCATTTTTATTGGAGGACTCGATAAAAACGGAAAAGGTTACAGATAATTTTGGTGTTTTTACAGTTTGATAAGACCTTGTTCTATAGAGTTTTAATAAAATTAATCCTCCATTGACTTGAAATGGCTTTGAAACTTCATTTCTTTTTAATCCGTCCAATACCTCTCTAAATTGTTTAGATAAACTACTTTTTTTTATCGGTCCAACTTTACCCTTGTTTGTTTTTGAAGTGGCTGAAGAAAATTTTTCAACAGCCTTGTCAAAATCAGCACCGTTGTTTAATTCTATTTCTAACCTCTTTGCAATAAGGTTTGCATTTTGGGGATCCCACCGCTCGTTGGAAATAAATATTTCAAAAAACTCATACTCTTTTTCTATTCTTTTAGGGGTTGAGGTTAAAGGCATAAGGTCTTTTATTGCAAGGTTATTAATTTTGTACCCAAATCTACTATCCAACACTTTTTGCCACCTAATATTTTCTTTTACAAAATTATAGAACGTTTCTGTATCTATACCTTTTGATCTTAATAAAGATTTCAACTCCTTAATCGTGATTTTATTTGATTGAATAAAGTCATCAACTTGTAAATTTAATTCTGCATTAGAAACCACTATTTTTAATCTATCGGCATAAATTTCCTTGATTTTATTACTAATTACAATTTGCTCTACTTCTGAACGTTCAATACTTGAACTATTTAATAAATTGCTTAGCTTTCTAATCTGGTCAATATCGTAGTTGGTTATTATTTGGTCATCTACTTGATATGCTACACTAAAGTCAGACTTGCAAAATGCATAGCCTGGAACAAGCATTAGCAACATTAAAGTAATGCAAACTTTTGGTTCTATATACCTGACAAAGGCCATCATTTTATAACACACTTAGACATTTTGTTATTGTAATATTTCGATCCAATGTTTCCGAAATTTACTACTAAGTCAATCCTTGAGTCTTTAGGTAATAGATCAGTAGTCGTATTTCTCCTAGATAAAGATAAATCTATATCTATACACTCATTCTTGAAGTTGAGCCCTAGGGAAGTATTGATATCTTCGTTATTTACCATATTTCTCCTCAACCCAAGCTTGCCGGACCAATTTTTAGAAAAGCTAGAATTCAAGTTAAGTGTTAATTCTTTTAAGTCCGTACTCGTTCCCTCCGATGGATCTGAAACTAAATTCGTTAAACCAGTCTTTATTTGATAACGAGGTTTTGTAATTTTAAGTGACGTATTAGATCTTTTTAAAGTAAAATTCTTGCTGTAAACCTGTTTGCTCGATATCTCTAAATTCTTTCTAAAACTTAAGTTGCCTGATAATAAGATATCAGATTCGTAGCCGTTCAGGCCTGAAGATGGTAGAAAGTCTTCCGAGTTTTTATTTCTGTATACTTGTCCAAGATTTATATTATATTCATACTTGTTTTTGTGTTGATAAAAATATTGTAAACCAGCATTCAACCTAAGACCATTTTCTTGCCTATCGATACCTGGTATTTTTTTTAATTTAAAGAGAGTCGTGCTGTCAAACTCTGTAGTTGAACTATCCTCATCAATGGGCTGCTTAGGAGATGAAGCGTCAGTAGAATAAACTACTTGTGCAACGGGTATCAAAACCTCAGATTTATTATTTCTAGCTCTAAAGAATGGGTATTTGAACTCCAAAGCGCCCAGCGGATAAACTTTTAACAGATACCTTTCAGTATTAATATTATTTTCACTATAGGCAGCGCTAAGAATATTCCCGGTGCCTCGAACAATAAGTCCATTTTCTGTCTGCCAACTTTTGCTTAGCTCTAAGTCAGCTGAAAGTCTGCTGTAGCCGGTTCCTTTTTGACGTGATATCCCAACCAAAGAATATTTTTCACTTAGCAAAAGGCCAGATTTTTTAAATTTCCTATATTTTCTATACCTTAAATCGGGTAACACTAAAGGTTCAACAGTATTACTGTCTCTTAGAGATGTGTGATACAAAGTTGAAGCCCGTAGAGAGCTACGATTTGAAAACTTCTCAAAACTAATGGAGTTTAGAAATCTATCTCTGTCATCGTATCCATATTTGCCTAAAAAAGAAGTGTCGCTTATTAACGTTGTATCAACGTTTAAAAAGGCTGATCGATCTAATCTAGCGGTGCCTTTTATTTTCAAAAAGCCTTTGATTGAATTATTTCCACTGGAAGGTAGAAATGCTGACTCTAATATTAAATCTCCCAGATCAAATAACTTTCTATATTGACTTTCAATTAGAAGATTTATTTTCGATGTTTTAATGAGAGAAAAAGTAATATCTGAGCTATTCCCTATCGTTAGAAACATAGGTTGTCTGACCCCTGTACCAAGTAAATCAGAACTTAGAAAACTTGGGGCCAAAAGACCAGATGCTCGAGTTACACCAGGCTCTGGTGTTTGTAGATACGGAGTATAAAT
>CACAAX010000027.1 GCA_902530595.1 uncultured Alphaproteobacteria bacterium | reverse complement strand
CTGTAGCGATGTCATGAGTTATGAAAATATAGGAGAGATTCAAGTCTTTCTGCAATCGTCCTAAAAGCTTAAGAATTCCCTCTTGGACGATCTGATCCAATGCTGAAGTCACCTCATCGCATATTACAACCTCTGGATTAGCGGCTAAAGCCCTTGCTATACATATGCGTTGTTTTTGTCCCCCAGATAGTTCACTTGGATATCTGTCTATAAAACTTTCATCCAGATCTATTTGCTCTAAGAGTTCAATTACTCTTTTTCGTAAATTAGCACCCGTTAAGCCAGCAAAAAAGCTAGCAGGCCGACTGATAATATCATAAACGGTCTGCTTAGGGTTCATTGCAACATCAGCCATCTGATAGATCATTTGAATTTTTTGAAGTTGGTCTTTAGTTCTTCCCTTCAGAGATGGAGGCAATTCACGATTTTTGAATTTTACAGAACCTATTTTTGGTTCCAGTAATCCAGTAATCACGCGGGCCACCGTTGATTTCCCTGACCCACTTTCACCGACCAATGCCACCGTCCGGCCCAAGGGCAATTTTATATTTATATTTTTCAATACATGAAAACTTCCATAGAACGCATCTACATTTTTAACCTCTAAAATAATGTCTTTACTTTTTTTCTCAGGCTTTTGAATAGATCGAACAGACCAAAGGCTTTTTGTATAATCTTCTTTTGGAGACTTTAACATTTTTCGTGTCATTGCTTCCTCAACTTCTTCACCGTATCTCAAAACCTTAATTCTATCCGCCATTTGCGCAACGACGGAAAGGTCATGTGTTATATATATTGCTGCCGTACCATAGGTTTTAACGATATCACGCATTGCGGCAAGAACCTCAACTTGGGTAGTTACATCTAGTGCAGTGGTAGGCTCATCAAATACAATTAAATCAGGATTAGGGGACATAGCCATAGCCGTCATTATTCGCTGAAGCTGCCCACCCGATACTTGGTGTGGATATCTTTCACCAATAGTTTCTGGATTGGGCAGATTAAGAGCATCATAAAGAGCGCGTGCCTCATCAAATGCCTCATTTTGCTTTTTTAGGCCAGCCCTGATCGTTGACTCAGTAGTTTGATTAATTAAACGATGAGCTGGATTGAATGAAGCGGCAGCTGATTGAGCGACGTACGTCATTCTGTTGCCCCAATACTTTCTTTTTTCCGAGTCAGTACGCTTTGTAAGGTCAACACCGTCAAAATTAATTTGACCTCCTGTAATACGACATCCAGGTTGTGTATAGCCCATGGCTGCAAGGCCCAGCGTGGACTTTCCAGCTCCGGACTCACCAATCAGTCCGAGCACCTCTCCTCTTTTAAGCTCTAAATTCACTCCCTTAATGATTTTATGCCATCTTTCATCGGAAAAACCTTCAATCTTTAAGTCTTTGATTTGAAGTAAAGTAGAATTTTCTTTTTTATTTTTCATCTTTAATTCCACTGGTTTTATGTAAAAACCAATCGACCACAAAATTAACGGCAACTGTAAGAAGAGCAATTGCTGCAGCGGGTAAAAGTGGTGTCATAGCTGCCTTTAAATCATATTGGGCAAACTGTATGAGAGATGCATTTTCTCTAACCATAGAACCCCAATCCGCAGTTGGTGGTTGAATGCCAACTCCTAAAAAAGAGAGTGCAGCGATGGATAGGAATACAAAGCAAAAACGAAGACCAAACTCCGCTATCAAAGGCGGAAGAATGTTTGGTAAAATTTCCTTTCGCATCACCCAGCTTATATTTTCTCCACGCAATTTAGCAACCTCTACATAATCCATAACGACAACATTAAGAGAAACTGCTCTCGTAAGGCGAAAGACGCGGGTAGAATCCAACACCGCAATTATTATGATCAAGTTTATAATCGTAGAGCCGAAGATGGATAGCAAAACCAATGCAAAAATGAGCTGAGGGATAGCCATTAAAACATCTACTGTTCTACTCAAAAAAAGATCCAGATAAGATCTATTAATAGCAGCAGCCAAGCCCAATGCACCCCCTATTAAAAAAGCAAGAATTGTTGTAGCAAAAGCAACACCAACAGTATTTCGTGCCCCGAATATCAATCTTGAAAAGATATCCCGGCCGATCTGGTCGGTTCCAAATATATGATTTGAACTCCAAGGTGCGTAAGGCTCAGGAAAGACTTCAGCCTCACCATAAGGTGCTATAAGGGGAGCAAAAATAGCTAACCCGACAAAAACAATTATTATAAAAATGCCAAATTTTGCGGTAAGTGGTGCCTTAGTAAGTTCAATCTTTAGTCTCGTAAAAGTTGAACGGGTCTCTAGAATAGAGCCAACTTCGCCAGCGGCGGAATATGTTTTAGTATCTTTATTCATTTAGGATGCAGTAATCTTGGGTTAGTAACAATACCAATTATATCTGCGATAAGATTTAATAGAATATACGTTACAGCGAAGATAAGAGCACATCCCTGTACAACAGGTATGTCACGTGTCCTAACAGCATCTACCATTAACTGACCTACGCCAGGATATACAAAAACGACTTCTACGACGACTACGCCTACAACAAGATACGCTAAATTGAAGGCTATTACAGTTGCGATAGGAGCCCAAGCATTGGGTAACGCATGTTTAAGAATAATTTCTGTTTGAGAGGCGCCTGATAGTTTGGCCATCTGAATGTAAGGACTAGCAAGTAAGTTTATTATCGCTGCTCGTGTCATTCTCATCATGTGAGCGACGATCACTAATGTTAACGTGAAAGCAGGTAGCGCTGTACGGTAAATCCTTTCACCAAAATTTGTATCAGGATCAACGTTTGCCAGAGATGGAAATATCTGATTAAGCGAGGCAAAAAATAAAATCAAGATGTAAGCAACAAAGAATTCAGGAAATGAAATTGTTGTCAAGGTGGCTGTGTTTACAGACCTGTCAAAAAACGAGTTACGGTAAAGGGCCGTTAATATCCCTAATATTAAAGATAGAGGAACTGCAATAAGAGCGGCCATTGAAGCCAGAAACAGTGTATTCCATAATCTTGGAGCGATTTTATCTACCACTTCAGCGGATCTGTCGGCACCTGAAGCATTGCGTCCAGAAAAAGACGTTCCAAGATCCCCTTGTATTGCACCTAGTGCCCAGTCGAAGTATCTAATATATGCAGGCTTATCAAGCCCTAATTCCTGTCGGAAAGCAGCCACTGTTTCGGGTAATGCTGCTTGACCCAGTATTGCTTGTCCGAAGTCTCCGGGAAGCATTTCAATTGCTGAGAAAATGATTATAGAAACGAAGAAAAGGGTGGCCAAGCCCAACCCCAAACGCTCTAGAACTGTTTTAACTACAGGATGCAAAGAAATATCTATTTTTTAGAAGGGCAGATAATTCTGCCCTTCCTATTTAAATTAACCTTTAAATATTATGCAAACCACCAACGCTCAACACACTTGGCGCCATCGCTATCCCAGTTGGCTGCTATTTTGCCATGGGCAATTTTCTTGCTGTTTGCACTTACATAACTGTTAAAGAGAGGGCAGAGCAATCCGCCATCATCATAAATTAAACGCTGGCATTCATACAGAATATCCCGCTTCTTACTCTCATCGAGCTCTTTCCTAGCTTCTTTAACAAGTTGATTAAACTTAACAGCAGAGTCGGTTGTTTTCCACATAGTGTCATTCCATTTTGACTCGGCTACATAAGCGGCTGAGAACATCATAGTCTCAGCAGGTCGTCCACCCCAGTAACATGCACACCAGCCTTTTGCGTCATTATTCCACACATTAGACCAATATCCATCGTTTGGCTCGCGGATCACTTCGATGTCAATTCCAGCTTTTTTCGCAGAGTTTGCCATCAATTGAGCAGCATCTACTGCACCAGCGAATGCGGCATCAGCTGCTGATAATTGTATTTTTCCGGAGTGACCTGATTTTTTGTAGTGAAAAGCCGCTTTATCAGCATCAAATTCTCTTTGAGGTAAGTCCGAGTTGTGGAAATAATTAGCAGTGCCGATTGGAATATCATTACCTACTGCTCCATAACCAAGAAGGATCTTGTCAACAAGCTCTTGACGATCTACAGCCCACTTCAAGGCCATCCTCAAGTCGTAATCACCAAAAGGATCAACATTTAGTCTCATTGGAAAGGTATAGTGAGCTGTTCCTGTTGCCTGCATAATATTTATATTTGGGTTACGCTTCATTAAATTGATAGTTTTTAGGTCAACTCTATCCATTGCATCAATTTCGCCACTTATCAAAGCAGTTTGTCGAGCATTTGGGTCAACAATCGATAGTAATTCTACCTCATCAAAATGTGCTGCACCCTCTTTCCAGTAATTTGGATTTCTCTTCAATACGGACTTTACCCCTGGTTCGAAGGATTGAACGATGTATCCACCTGTACCTACTCCTGAGGTCATATCGCCAGCAGGCCTGATGGAGATGTGATAGTCACTTACAATGTAAGGGAAGTCAGTATCAGGACTGTCTAATTCCATGATCACTTTGTATTTTCCATCAGCTTTTATACTTCTTACAGGTGATAGTGATCCCTTTGCAGCAGAAGTTGATTTTTCGCCCATATGATGCTCGTAAGACGCTAGGACATCTTCTGATGTCATTGTTTTTCCGTTGTGAAATTCAACACCTTTTCTTAAGTTAAACACCCAAGTTTTACCATCATCCGACTCAAAGGTTTCAGCTAATTCGCCAACAAGCTTTCCTTCATTATTGATTTCGGTTAGATGATTTCCAAAGGTGTACCCATTCACAAGAGTAAAATGGTTTTCCGATGTTCCTGAGTCGAGCGTATCTGTAGTCGAGCCGTGCCCTAAACCCATCCTAAATTTTCCACCTTTCTTCGGTGTTGCCGCAATTGCATCACTAGCCAATGACAAGGCTGTTGGTATTGCTATACCCGCAGCGATTGCCGATGTCATAAACTGTCGTCGATCAATTGCTCCAAGCGTCAATTTCTCTTGTTGAGCTTTTATGAATTTATCTTTCACTTTAATTTCTCCCCTAAATTTTTGAGTAAATCTATCCGTTATGGAAAGATTTTTTTAATTTATTGTAAAGATTAGGTTAAATGTTAAGTAACAATTTACACTATGACAAGAGAAAACATTAATATTTCAACTATTGACCTGACGTAAACTAAGATTGAAAATGAGCCCAGAATATGAAAAGTTGTTCGACGAAGAAATAAAGGAATTTATACGTATTTCTGAAACTTTCATACAAGAACATGTAGGGGACTCAGTAGAAGAGCTACGGCAAAACTACAATGAATTGGTGAAACATTTTAGACAAGTTAGACCTCCAAACGTACACGTTGAAGATAGAAAAGTCGCCTTTAAAGAGAGGTCTTTGATATATCGACAGTACTCTAAGGGCACCGACAATAAGTCTGATCTGATATATTTCCATGGGGGAGGGTTTGTTGTCGGGGGACTCGAAAGTCATGACGATATATGTGCTGAAATTTGTGAACGCACAGGGTGTAACGTTTTCTCATTAGATTATTCACTTGCTCCAGAGGTTAAATACCCAGAGTTTTTTCTAGACGCCATTCGTTTTTACTACTTTATTAAAAATCCTGAGAGACAACTAATTCTGGTTGGGGATAGTGCTGGAGGTACTTTAGCAGGTTTTGTGGCAAACAAGGTTAGAAATGTTTCAATTCGCCCAGAAGCACAAGTACTCATCTATCCTGATTTGGCTGGTGATATCAGTGGAGCTAATAAGAGAAGGTTTTATGATGCGCCGCTTTTAACACAAGATGATATAGATTTTTATCATAAATGTGCTGGCCTTCCATTAAAAATGGGACTTCATGATCTCATTAGAAATTTTGATAATGATAATATGCCTAAGACATTACTGGTCAGTGCTGAAATAGATCCTTTAGCGGATGATTGTCAGTCTTATGTAGAAAGTCTAAGGCAATACGGGTGCGATATAACTTACCTAGAAGGCTTAGGTTTGCCCCATGGGTTTCTTAGAGCACGTCATTTATCCAAAAAAGCTAGAATAGTTTTTGATGAGATTATAAGATTTATAAATCAAACAATATAAAAAAGGCTCAGTAATCATAGATTGGATTTGTCCAAGCCTTCTTTCCCTTATTATCAATGATGGTAATTCTTAGCCATTTTTCTTGGGGAAGTAGTCCTAAATTAAAAACCGCAGACTCCATAGAAGTTTTATGCTTATATATGCTAGCTGATCCGTATCCACTAACAATAATTTTTTCAACAGGCGAGCATAACACTTCCAAACGGCCACTTTGGATTTTGATATTTTTAAAACTAGGACCTTGGGATGAATAGTAATGACCGTTTTTAAGGGATTCAAGTAACGCCTCTTGACTGTTAATTTCTGATTTTACCATAACCCAGCCACCAAACGCATCATTGATATGAAAATGAGAGTCGTCTGTGGCTATGATATTGAGCTCTTTTCCATTATTAAGAATTTGATCCAGGATTGCGACCCCTGACCCTCTGTCACATTCAATGGCACAGCTATGATTATAAATCTCTATAGCGTGAGCTTTGTTGATATTAAGTGTGTCTTTGAGCGTCATTCCATTCCATTCTGGGTGTGTAAGTGACACAAAGGCACCCGCATCAAATAGACGTGAGCTCAGGCTCTCAATATTCTCTGATTTAGTGTTTATCAAAAAGTTAGGTTGGTCAGGTGGTTTAAACTTGTCATTCAAACCCAAAGCGAGCAAATGCCAGAGCTCTCCATTTTCCATCTTGCTTGTATGTAGCTCAGCTCCAGGTATAACTGTAAAATTTTTTATCTTTAATTCAGGTGATGTTATCGGATAGTTAAACATTTTTAAGAAGTGGTCTGTTATCGAGAGAAAGTCATACCCTTTTTCAATATATGCGTTACACACTTCTGCTGGCGTTAGTTTTCCGTCGGAGTAATTACTGTGCCCATGCAGATTACCTTTAAAAAATTCTCCTTTATTACTAAAAAATTCAAAAGACACAGAGTTGAACTCCCTTTTCATTAGGCATCAATTACTACGATAAATCATCAAAAATTTATTTTCTCAATACTTTGGCAAATTTAAAATAAAAAATTAACCAATGTGACTTATACTTTTATAATTAGTATCACTTCTATTAGTGCTTGCAATTAGATTAGAATCTTTGTGTTATGATTTTATGATAGATATTGCTTCGAGAGTATATAACCATAATTGGAAAATTGATCCAATAGTCCGGTCTTTGCTGGATATAGATTTTTACAAACTATTAATGGCTCAATTCGTGTTGAGAAATGCGCCTGACGTAACTGTTAAGTTTTCCGTTTTAAATAGATCAAGTAAAATACTCCTCGCAAATATAATAGACGAAGAAGAATTAAGAGAGCAATTAAACCACATAAGGGATTTATCCTTGAGTAAGGGAGAGTCTACTTGGTTAAGAGGAAATTTATTTTATGGAAAGCGCGCTATATTTAGACCATCATTTATTGATTGGTTAGAAAAACTAAAGTTACCAGAATATGAGATCAGAAAAAAAGATGGGCAGTTTGAAATTAGTTTCGAGGGGCCATGGGCTGAAGTCATGTTTTGGGAGGTTCCAGTTTTATCCGTATTGACAGAGTTGAGATCTAAAGCTGTTTTAAAGAATATGGGGCGTTTCGAGTTACAGGTTCTTTATGCTAGGGCGATGACAAAGCTGTGGGAAAAAATAGAGCAGTTGAAGCCTTTCGATGGCATGAGAATAGCTGACTTTGGAACTAGAAGGAGGCACAGTTTCCTTTGGCAAGATTGGTGTGTGCAGGCAATGTGTGAAGGCATGGGGTCAAAGTTTATTGGTACCTCCAATTGCCTCATTGCTATGCGACGTGAGCTTGAAGCTATAGGAACAAATGCTCATGAGTTACCTATGATCTTTTCGGCTTTGGCGAAATCGGAGATGGAATTAAAACAGGCACCGTATAAGGTTTTAGAAGATTGGCATGAGGAGCATGATGGCAATTTAAGGGTGATATTACCTGATACATATGGCACTCAAAATTTCTTAACTAATGCGCCGGACTGGCTTGCTTCATGGACCGGAGTAAGAATCGACTCAGGTGATCCTGTGTTGGGAGCCCAGTGTGCCATTGACTGGTGGCAAAACAAGGGTGAAGATACCAAAGAAAAATTGATAATTTTTTCAGATGGACTGGACACAAAAAAAATTATTGAGCTTTATAAAAAATTTAACCAAAGGGTCCAAACAGGTTTCGGCTGGGGAACTTTATTAACAAATGATTTTAGAGGTTTGATTGATAATGGGTCATTGGATCCCTTTTCATTGGTCTGTAAAGCTGTTTCTGCCAATGGACAACCGACCGTGAAATTGTCAGACAATTCTAATAAGGCAATGGGACCAGAAAATAAAATAAAACAATACAAAAAAACTTTTGGATTATCTGAACAGAGTAAAGAAACTTTAATTGTCTGATTTATCCACCTTTTCTAATGATGATATATCGAGTTATTTTATTTTCCTAACAGCTGCTGTTTTTTTAATTGCTGGAATAGTTAAGGGTAGCATAGGGATGGGACTACCTATCGTTTCAATAACACTTCTTAGCCTTTATACCTCACCGAGACTTGCAATGATGATGATAATTATACCAACGTTGGTTACGAACTTTTTACAGTATTATAGGTCAATTGATAAGGTTGATATGGTTTTTTCAAATAAATATCTGTTGGTATCCCTTTTTGTTTGTACTTTCAGTGTCAGTTATTTTTCATTTTCATTAGAGCAGAAAACACTTTCCTTTTTACTGGGCTTAATGATTTTCATTTTTATAATTTATCGCTGGACGGGCTTTTCTTTATCTTTTGGTCTAGGGTTTGATAAAATAATACAAGTTGTATCAGGAGCCATTATAGGTACAGCCGCAGGGTTCACCCATGTTTGGGCGCCAACAATTGCTATACTTCTTCTTATAAGGAAAGCCAACAAAGACCAATTCGTTGGTCTTACAGGTCTTTACATATTCGTTGGCTCACTTGGACTTTTTTCTACTCACTATTTCTTCGAATTATTGGATAGCCAAACCTTAATACTGTCTACTTTAATGATATTTCCTTCGGTTTTTGGGTTTTTAATAGGAGAAAAAATAAGATCATTCATATCCGAAAAGTTGTTTGAAACGCTTCTTATGATTTTTCTACTTTTTGCTTCTATTAATCTTTTGGATAAATCAGATTTTTTCCCATTATATTAAAACGTTCGGTAAGTCTTGATTTTCGTTTTTAAACCAAACAGGAATAGGTAAATTTCTTTCTTTTAGAAATTCAATATTAAAAAGTTTGGATTTATATCTCTGGCTATGATCACACAGTATTGTAACAATGGTATGGCCGGGTCCAAGCTCTTTGCCCATTTTAATCGCTCCACAGATGTTTATCCCAGATGATGTGCCAAGGCTCAGACCCTCTTCAATTATAAGAGAGTAAATGATTTTTAGCGCTTCATCATCTTTAATATTATAGCTAAAGTCAGGTTTTAGACCCTCTAAATTTTTAGTAATACGTCCTTGACCAATACCCTCAGTAATTGATGAACCATCAGATTTTAAAATTCCATCAGTATAATATTTGAAGAGAGCTGATCCGTCGGGATCAGCCAATCCAATTTTTATATTGGAGTTTCTCTGTTTCAATCCAATGCTAACACCTGCTAAGGTTCCTCCGGTGCCAACAGAACAGATAAAGCCGTCAATCTTTCCATTTGTTTGCTCAAAAATTTCCTGACTTGTATTTTTGATATGTGCTTTTCTATTGTTTAAGTTATCAAATTGATTTGCCCAAAAAGCGCCTGTCTTTGAAATCTTATTTAACTCAGAGGCTAATCGTTCGGAGTATCTGATGTAATTATTTGGGTCGCTATATGGCTTTGCAGGGACCTCTACCAATTTAGCACCTAGCATTTTCAAGGCTTCTTTTTTTTCTTCCGATTGTGTTTCTGGTATGACTATTACCGATTTAAAACCATAGAAACTAGCTACGAGAGAAAGACCAATCCCAGTATTCCCCGCTGTTCCTTCAACTATTGATCCACCTGGACCAATATCTTTAGAGGCAATTGCTTGTTTTATTATTTCCAAGGCGGCTCTATCTTTGACCGATTGGCCTGGGTTTAAAAATTCTGCTTTACCAAAAATATTACAACCAGTTTCTTCTGATGCCTTTTCAAGTTTTATAAGAGGTGTATTACCGATGAGGTCTACAACTTGTCTTTTCATCAAACCCAAACTCCCATATTTTTATAAAATATACAAATCATTACATATTATTTTTAAACTGTTATTCGTGACTTTTTTACTATAACAAGTTATAGTAATTTACAAGAGGTAGAGATGACAGATCCACAGGCAGAAACTGAAAATTACGGTGCAGAGTCCATTAAAGTTTTAAAGGGGCTTGAGGCAGTTAGAAAGAGGCCCGGTATGTATATCGGGGATACAGACGATGGATCTGGTCTTCATCACATGGTCTATGAAGTGGTGGATAATGGTATTGATGAAGCTCTTGCAGGACATTGTGACAAAGTAACAGTTACCCTTTATCCAGACAATTCTGTAGCAGTCTCAGATAATGGGCGAGGCATCCCCACAGAAACTCATCAAGAAGAGGGTATTTCTGCAGCAGAAGTTATAATGACACAACTTCATGCGGGAGGTAAGTTTGACCAAAATTCATATAAGGTTTCGGGTGGTTTACATGGGGTAGGGGTCTCTGTGGTTAATGCATTGTCATCTAAGCTTGAACTAAGGATATGGAGAGACAATTTTGAGCACCATGTTGAGTTTAATAATGGGGAAACAATAAGTCCTTTAAAAAAGATAGGGCCAGCAGGAGACAAAAAAGGGACAGAAGTAAGGTTTTGGGCGTCAGAAATAACATTCTCAAACATAGAATATGATTTCAAAACGTTAGAGCAACGTTTGAGGGAGTTAGCTTTTTTAAATTCTGGAGTAACAATAGAATTAGTTGACCTAAGAGAGGAGAAGGAAAAGAGGGTAGTTCTTTCATATGAAGGTGGTGTTAAAGAGTTTGTAAAGTATTTGGATAGATCAAAAGTTTCGCTAATCAATGAACCTATTTTTATTTATGGGGAAAAAGATGGAATCTCTCTTGAGGTAGCTCTTTGGTGGAATAACGCATACAACGAATTGGTCCTGCCATTTACAAACAACATACCTCAGGGTGATGGAGGCACTCACTTAGCTGGATTTAGAGGTGCGTTAACAAGAACCGTTAACATGTTCGTAGGTTCATTTGGGTCAAAAAATAAAGATAAGGTTAGCGTTACAGGTGATGATGCAAGAGAGGGTCTAACCTGCGTTTTATCTGTTAAAGTTCCAGACCCAAAATTTTCGAGTCAAACAAAGGATAAGTTGGTGTCTTCCGAGGTAAGGCCTGTTGTGGAAAGTTTTGTTAATGAAAAATTATCTGAGTGGTTTGAAGAAAATCCAAGTGACGCTAAAATTGTGGTAGGTAAAGTAATAGAAGCAGCCATTGCTAGAGAAGCAGCAAGAAAGGCCAGAGAACTAACTAGGAAAAAAAATTCCATAGATGTTGCTAATTTACCAGGAAAACTAGCCGACTGTCAGGAAAAAGATCCGACGAAACGCGAAATTTTTATAGTTGAGGGAGATAGCGCTGGGGGTAGTGCAAAGCAAGGCAGATCTCGAAAGAATCAAGCGGTGCTTCCTCTCAGAGGAAAAATACTGAATGTAGAAAGGGCAAGGCCTGATAAAATGCTATCCAGTCAAGAAATAGGAACTTTGATAACGGCTTTAGGCACTGGGATAGGTAACGATGATTTTGACATTGAAAAATTAAGGTACCATAAAATTATTATAATGACAGATGCTGATGTGGACGGTGCTCATATACGAACCCTGTTGTTAACTTTCTTTTTCCGTAAGATGCCG
>CACAAX010000026.1 GCA_902530595.1 uncultured Alphaproteobacteria bacterium | reverse complement strand
GGCAAATAGCCTAGCATCAATGTTTCCTCCACAAATTACTGTTCCTACTTTTTTGCCAGAAAATTTGTCTTTGTTTTTCATTATTGCCGCTACTCCAGCAGCGCCCGCTCCTTCAGCGACAATCCTTTCGTTTTCAAATAAAGAGCTAATTGCTTTTTCAAGCTCAAATTCGTCAATGAGCAAAATATCATCAACATGATCTTTTATTATCTCCGAAGTAATTTTCCCAGGTTTCTTGACGGCAATCCCATCAGCTAATGTGTCTCCTAAAATCGTAAGTTCTTTTTGGTGAAGCACATTATACATCGAGGGGAATTTTTCAGTTTGCACTCCATATATTTTTATGTTGGGGTTCAAAGCCTTGGCCACTATTGATATGCCTGATATCAATCCACCCCCTCCAATAGGAATGACTAATAGATCTAAATCTTTAACATCACCCATAAACTCTAGTCCGAGGGTGCCCTGTCCAATTACGACGTTAGAATCGTCATATGGATGAATAAGGGTCAATTTTTTATCGTTTACCAATTCGGAAACATAAGTTTGAGACTCATTTAAAGTACGTCCCCTCAGGATAACGTCTGCACCTAGACTTTTTGTTTTCATTACTTTGAATAAAGGAGCATGCTCTGGCATAACAATCGTCGCGTTGACGCGTTCTTTTTTTGCCCACCAAGCTACAGCTTGGGCATGGTTACCCGCAGACATAGCAATTACGCCCACTTTTTTTTGATCCTCTTTTAAACGTGTTATGGAAGTGTAAGCTCCTCTAACTTTGAAAGAAGATGTATACTGAAGGTTTTCTAGTTTAAGAAAAACCTCTCCATTGATTTCACTACTTAAATGCTGAGATCGAATAGTAGGTGTTCTAATTATATTACCTATCAATTCCTTACTAGCGCGCGTTATTGTGTCTATGTTGATTTTCATTTTTCTTATCACAGCGTCTTTAAGCTGTTTATTTACCATTTCAATCTGAAAATAAAGAAAAATTATTTACGAAGATCAGAATTATAATAGCGAAGACATGGTATTCGCCGCCGTCAGATTATTAACAAACGCTATTTTTTTTTATGAATTGATATATAATACAATTTTAGGAGCGTGAATTAAATTTGAATATAAAAATAGTCGGTAAAAATATTGAACTTGGAGAATCGTTTCAAGCTTACAGTAGTGCTAGGATAGGCGAAGTTCTGAACAAATATTCATATGACGCCGTTAGCACTCAAATCACTTTAGAAAAAAGAATTGGGAACTTCAAAGCTAAGTTAAAAGTATATCTCAAGAACAAAATTGAATTAGATGCAACCGGTAGAGGAAAGGACGCAAATACCAGTTATGAGGATGCCTTAGATCATATAGAAAAAAAACTGAGGCGTTATCATAGAAGGATGAAAAGTCACAGGAATATTGAAAATAAAAATATTTTATCAACTGATGAACCATTAAGGATTTATCAAAGTGTTTTGAATTTAGATGAAGATGATTTAGATGGTCACGATGGGGATAGTATGCCTGTGATTGCAGAATTATCTTATAAGATAGACGAAATGACAGTCGAACAAGCAGTCATCCGCCTAGAATTAGAAAATGAAAGTTGCATATTTTTCAGAAATGCTTCGCATTCAGGATTAAACCTAGTTTACTATAGAAAGGATGGTAACATTGGTTGGATTGATCCAAGAGGAAGTCGAGAGAAAACCATAGCCAAAAACCATAACTCCTCGGAGAGTTAGTAAAAACGAGTGCATTATGAATGAAGAGGACATCATATCCCTTTTTTACGCAAAGAGTCATTTGGAAACTTATGAAGTATTATTTCCCCTAGCACAAAGAGGTAATAAATTTGCAACTTATTTTATAGGTAATATGCTTATTTCACCTATAGATCAGTCTGTTGAGACAGACATTCTTGGAGGGGTCAGTTACTTAAAATTGTCTGCAAAAGCTGGTTATTTACCAGCGCTTGAATTTTTAGGGAATCTATATGCTTACAACGAAAAGGTAAAAAATGACTTAGTTGCTGCACATACTTTTTTTTATCTCGCAGCTTTAATCGATAATAAAGTTGACATAGGTTATCATTTAATGATTGAAGACGAATTTGGTATTTCTGAGGCTAATATTAATAAATCTAAGGAAGTCGCTGAAGCTTGTATGGCCGTTGGTTTAGAAAACTGTGAACTACTTAAAGAGTGACCAATTATATAATACATTAAGGCAAGACTGAAAGTTTTTAATAATCAATGAAAATGAAAAGTTCCAAGAGAAGTATAATAAATCCTTTTATTGTGATGGATATAATGGAAAGAGCTAATTCAATTGAGCAGAAAGGACAAACAGTGGTTCATATGGAAGTTGGGCAGCCAGGAACCTCAGCGCCAGAAGCTGCCAAGAATTTCTTAAAGAAATCTATGGAAGATAATCCAATGGGTTATACAGTAGCTCTAGGACTGCCTGATTTACGAAAAAAAATTGCCGAATTATATGGCGATTGGTATGGACTGGATGTCGATTGGAACAGGATTATAATAACTGGTGGTTCATCGGCAGGTTTTATCCTTGCTTTTACCGCACTTTTTGACAAGCTTGACAAAGTGGGATTAGCTAATCCAGGCTATCCCAGTTATCGGCAAATTATGAAAACCCTCAATTTAGATCCGATACTTATAAATACCACTGAAAAAAATAAATATCAACCAACTCCGAATGATCTAAGCCGTTATAATATTAATGGCTTATTAATTGCCTCACCAGGAAATCCTACTGGCTCTATGATTGATAGAGAGCCTTTAGAGGCTTTAGTGAATTATTGTGCAGATAGAAAGATCTCACTAATAAGTGATGAAATATACCACGGCATACAATACGATATGCAACCTTCAACTGTCTTAGAGTTTAGTGATAACTGCTATATCATAAATTCATTTTCAAAATATTTTTCTATGACAGGCTGGAGAATAGGTTGGATTGTTGTTCCTAAAGAACATGTAAGGATAGTTGAAAGAATACAGCAAAATATGTTTATATGTGCTTCTCACGCCAGTCAAATTTTAGCAATTGGAGCGTTTGAGGGTAAAGTGGAATTAGAAAAAAACCTCATGACTTACAGAGACAATAGAGAGAAATTATTAAACGTGTTACCTGAATTTGGTTTTAATAATATAGCACCGCCAGACGGCGCATTTTATTTGTATATAGATATAAGTGAATTTTCATCTGATAGCTACGATTTTGTAAAAAAAATGTTAGACGTTGGAGGAGTAGCCATAACACCTGGAATAGATTTTGATCCAATAAATGGAAAGTCAAAGATTAGGTTATCTTATGCTAGAAGCACACCCGAGATATTAAATGGTATAGAGAGAATTAAAATATTTATGAGAGAAAAGAAATATCTTCAATAAAAAACAAAACTAAATGATAGGAATGGTTATGGTAAAAAGATTACTGGATAAAGTGGTTGTTATTACAGGAGCAACGAGCGGCATAGGGCTTGGAATAGCAAAATATTCAATTTCTCAAGGAGCTGAAGTGGTGATTTCTGGTAGGAGAGAAAATGAAGGAAAAAAAATAGCAATGGAGCTAGGAGAGAGATGCCGATTTATCAAGTGTGATGTATTATACGAAGATCAGATCTGCGCACTCGTTGAAGAAGTATTTGGTCACTACGGGAAAATTGATGCTATGTTTAATAATGCGGGCGCACCAGATTTTGTTAGAAATATTGAAGATATTTCTTACGATAAAATAAAGCATAGTCTGGATCTTCTTCTGACTAGTGTCATCATTGGGACCAGAGAAGTGACAAAAATTATGAGTAAGCAGAATTATGGTAGCATTGTGAACACAGCGAGTATTGCAGGCCATTGGGGAGGCTGTGGTGGTTCCGTTTATTCTGCAGCCAAAGCAGGTGTTATACACTTCAGCAAGGTTACCTCTCTTGAGTTAGCGAAATATAATATACGAGTTAACTCAATTTCTCCTGGAGCGATAATAACCGAAATATTTGGTGTTGGTCAGAAATTATCAGGCGAAAAACTCTCTTTGAGTGATGATCATCTTAAATCAAGCGAAGCCTTTAATGATTTTCAACCAATATCCCGAGCAGGATTGCCAGAGGATATTGCTAACTTGGCTATATATCTCGCCAGTGATGAAAGTACATTTGTCACTGGCCAAGATTTTGTTGTGGATGGAGGCTTATTGGCTGGTCGACCTCTCAACGTGGCAAGTGAGTCCTTTAAAAAGATTAATATGTCTCTGAAATCGATTTAAGTTTTATATGTAAGCCCATAAGTTTATTAACCAATAAGTTGGCTAAAGAGCAAAGGGTTTTCTATTAAAAACATTGCGACAGCAGTAGCACTTATCGCAGAACCAATCATAATGGCTCGATCTCCCCACTGCATACCTACATAAATCCATCCTATGGCACTTATCAAGTAAGCTAGCTGTCCAAAAAGGTATACTTCGGCAGAGATAAGAAATACTCCCATAACTCCTAAAATCATAGAGCTCCACTTCACATACCAATCCCTTGTTCCTGTCGGCGTTAGGGGTTTAATATCATCGTATTCACCCTGTAATTCTTCAAGTTCCTGCGCAAGACGCTTTTTTTCTGCTGCTAATTCCATAGCCAGTCTACCGGCCTTTGAAGTAATATTGTGCATCTTACCAGATTCTGCTACTTCGCTCATTTCATCATGCTGTATTTCTTTGACCATATTGCAACTCCAATCCAAATAGTGAATACCTACAAAAAATTTTCTCTTTTTCAAGTATTTATTTTTATAGTGCCTAAGTTTTAGGCATTTAGGATGAAGTTATTATCGAACAGAGGTTTAGTAAAATATTTTCTTACTAATTCACAGGGTTTTCCACAGATTATATGGAAAACATTCAATAAAAGACAAAGTAAATAAAAGATGATTTAAATACATTTATCTTTATAACTAAAGGATCTAACAACAGAATAACGAATTCATGTCAACAATATTTGCTAAAAATGGCTTTTCAAAAATACCCACGATCTTTCTATTCTTTTGGCTTTATATGTACAGTGGGCTTTCTCTAGCAGACTCGCCTAAAAGCTTAATTAGGGAAGGACTGACTTTTTATGATAAAGGAAACTATGCTGATGCGTTGCAGAGTTGGAAGTCTGCCTCTGAAGTAGGCAGTAGAGAGGCTGATTTTCTTTTAGGTTTCTTGTATGATGGAGTTTTGCAGAATGATAAAGAAGCATTATCCTTTTTTATAAAAGCGGCTTCTTCTGGTCACATACAGGCACAAATCAATGTTGGTCTGAAGTATGAAAAGGGTGAAGGAACAAAGATTGATAAAGAAAAAGCTCTTTATTGGTATTCGCAAGCGGCATTTAATCAACACGATATTGCTCAATTTAGGCTCGCATCTTTATTACAAGAAGAATTTGGAAATTTTAAAGAAAGTCACTTCTGGTTTTCAAAATCAGCTCAACTAGGAAATCCAGAAGCACACTTAGCGCTAGCTACAAATTTTATTTTAGGGCGTGGAGTAGACAAAAACTTAACTCTTGCACACGTCAGTTGCAATTTGGCAACTTTACTTTCAAGAGATATTGGAAGTATTAGTAGAAGTATCCAGTTAAGAACTGAGCTAGAAACTAAGATGTCCTCAGACCAAATAAAGAGAGCTGAAAAGCTATCAAGAAAATGTATTGAAAAAAAGTTTAAAGAGTGTATGAATTATGCGGAGTTGGACACAAGGCAGTAATATGAAAAAAATAATTTATGGTTTAATCACATTAAGCTTGCTAGCATGTTGTTCTGGTCCAAGTTATTTCAATAGTCCCGCCGACTATGTAGGTGGAAACAGGGCAGCTGCTGTCGAAACGCACTGCGCTAGAAAGGCTGGAGAAGGTAAGGATAACATGATATATAAACTATGCGAACAGGGATTTAACACCCACTATGGAAACTAGTCTAGGATAAGAAGTAGATCCAGAAAGACGAAGTAAAGATAGTAAGTCCAGTTGAAACTAAAATAGTAGTGGCTACGATATCTCTGCATTCCCCATAAATGGTAGCAAAAAAGTATGCATTTAATCCAGGAGCCATAGCTGCCATAACTACTGCATTTCTTATTAATTCAATTTCAATAGCCCAAAAATATACTCCGAGTAGATAAACAACTAAAGGCTGCATAAATAGAGAGGTCAATATTATTGTAAAAGGTATTTTGAATGAGTTGGCGATTCTATAGTAATATAAAACGCCTCCCATTGTAAAAAGTGAAACAGGTATGATCCATACTGTTCCTCTTTTTAATAAATCCTCAGTATGTGTTGAAAATTCTAATTTTAGTAAGTTAAAACTTATACCTAATAAAATTCCGATAGCTAGGTTATTTAGAACAATTGCTTTGAAAGCACTTTTAAGGAAAGCTAGAAATGTGCTTTCATTATTATTAGCATTAGCGACCTCTATAAATGCTATGCCAACTAAGTAGCATAGTGGCGCATGTCCGATTATAATTGTATAATTTATGAAAAGACTGTCGGTTCCATAGGCGAGTTCACTAATTGGTAGACCCAACAAAACTCCATTAGAAAACATCGCACAAAATCCAAGTATTATAGAACTTTTGTAAGGTTGATCAAATATGAAATAGCTAGCACAGCTTATTATAATAAATGAAATTACCATTGAGCTGTAGAAACAAATTAAGATTCTAAAATCGAAGGCTTTATCTAGGTCAAGTATTGCTAAGTTGAAAAATAAAAGAAAGGGTATACCAAAGTCCTGACAAAATTTCGTCAGGCCATCAACTGAATGCCTTTTCAATAACTGGACATAAGAAGAAATGAAGCCTATCGTTACTAATATAAAAACTGGCAGAATTAGATAAGCTACCTCAAGAAGCATTATTTCAGTTTTATTTCAAGCCCATCAAATGCCGGCTCAACGTGTTTTGGTAGCTCTTTTTTTAGTTCAGAATAATCTAGATCATTATGTAAGTTAGTTAAAATAGCTCGTTTTGGCTCCAACCTTTCTAGCCAGTGAAGTGTTTTTTCTAGGTGGGTATGTGATGGATGAGGATCTCTACGAAGTGCATCAATTATTAGAATGTCAAGATTTTCTAATTCCTTCCAAGTCTTAGATGGAATATTCAGAACATCAGGAATATATGCTAATTGACCTACTTTAAACCCTAATGAGTCTATTTCTCCATGGTTAACCGACAATGGTCGAATATTAATTTCTCCTCCAGCACCTTTTATTTTAATGTCTTCGTCACTTATGAGGTTCAATTCACAAATGGGTGGATATTCGCTTCTATCTGGTGTTTTAAAAATATATGAGAAGCCTTGTAATAGTCTCTCTTGTGTTGTTTTATCTGCCCATACTTGTACTTTTTCTCTTTTCCTGTAAGCCAGCGTCCTTAAATCATCTATACCATGAATATGATCGGCATGTTTGTGAGTATATAATACAGCATCTAAATTAGTAATATTGGCTTGCAAAAGCTGTTGTCTTACATCCGGACCAGTATCTATTAGAATAGTCGTTTTATTTGATTTACTAAATTTTTCAATAAGTAAAGAACATCTGAGTCGCCTATTTTTTTTATTTTTAGAGTCACAACTTCCCCAACCAAAACCAACTCGTGGAACTCCTCCGGATGATCCACACCCTAAAATTCTGAATTTATAAAACATAACTAAAATGCTTTCTTAAAAAGAGTAAAAAAATTTTTTGTAGTTTGAGTTCTGAAAAAGTCTTCATCTACATTAAAAATCTCTGCACCCATTTTGGCAACTAGGGAAACAAAGGCTGGTTCGTTAGGTTTCCCGCGATGTGGAACTGGGGCTAGATATGGGCTGTCAGTTTCAACTAAGACTTTATCTATCGGTATCTTTGCAAATATTTCTCTAAGACTTTGAGAGTTTTTGAAAGTAATAATGCCTGACATTGAAAGATAAAAACCTAAGTCAAGTACCTCCTCTGCTAAATAGGAACCGGAAGAAAAGCAGTGCATAACACATTTAAAAGAACTTTTATGATATTGCTCAGATAAAATTTGCCCAATCTCTCTATCTGCATTTCTTGCATGAATGATAACTGGTAGATCTGCTTCTTTCGCTACTTCAATATGTTGTATCAATGATTTTGTTTGCTCTTTTTTACTATCTCGAGAATAGTGAAAATCTAAACCAGTTTCACCCACTCCAATCATTTTTTTATGTGAGCAAATTGATAGTAACTCGTCGCTGTTAAATTTTAGATCATCTGATGGCTGGTTAGGATGTACCCCTGTTGCAAAAAATATTTCTTCGAACCTTTCGCTTAAAGAAATGGTTTCATTTACTTCTCTATAGTTTGTCCCAATAGTTAACATCTTATGAACGCCCTCAGACTTCGCCCTACGTACAACACCAGATAAATCATTGTTCAAAGCCTTGAAGTCCAAATGACAATGGCTATCTATTAAAACAGATTTATTATTTTTTGTATTTTTCAAAGGCCGATTCTATTATGTTTAAGGCTAGAAAGAGAACTTTTTTAGCTTCAATATTGTACTCTATTGATTGATGTCTCAAAAGTGAAATTTGAGCATACAAATGAGCTGCTATAAGACTAATCTCTTCTTTTACCGATTTATTATTGATCAACAAGTCGATTTCATTTTTTGCGAGAGACGCAAGTAAATTTAAAAGAACACCAAACGCAGATTTATCTGGGTCCTCGTTACCAAGGTATTCTTTGTTACCTGTTAATAATTTAATGGCTTTTCGTTTATTAAGGTTTGGTAGATCCAATAATAGCTCCTTCATGCTATTAAAAAATTTAATATAATCTTTGTCTAGAAAGTTAAGAAGCTTTTTTACAGATCCATCGCAAGATGTCAGGCCACCAGCCCTCTTAAGTAAATCAAAGTGATTTTCTTCAAATAAGCCCACAGATATATTCCGAAGGTCATCCTCATTTAGTTTTTGGAAGCCAATTTTTTGGCATCTGGAAAGAATAGTTGGCAGGATAGATTGCTTGTTGTTTGACACTAAAATAAATAGAGTATTTTTTGGTGGTTCTTCAAGCATTTTTAATAGGGAATTTGCTGCAGAAATGTTTAGATCTTCTGTAGTATCAACTATGCAGACTTTGTAAGAGTAGTCAGTCGAAGATAAATAGAATTTTCTACTGAGTTCTCGTATATCAGCAATAGAAATATTCTTCTGAAAAAGCTTCTTTTTGTCATCCCATTTTCTTTTGCAGAAGAAAATATTGTTTACAAGAATAGAAGTATTTGGATTTCTAATATCTTTTTCAGAGAGAGAACTCAGATTGTTTTCTTTTAATGCGCTATTATTTGATAATACTTTTGCCACATTTAATGCAAGAGAAGCTTTACCAATCCCCACTGGTCCGTGAAAAAGCCATGCGTTAGGAATTTGGTTAGTTCTAATGCAAGTAAGCAGAAACGCTATCTGTTCTTTATGCCCAAAAAGAAAAGGATTATTCCCATTCGATGGCCCTGTAAACTCGTGAGTTTCTTTTTCTATCATATCACTTAACTAGGGTCTTCATGCTTTCGATTATTTGGGTAGCTACTTGCTGTGGTGATCGATTTCCATCAATTATCTTTATTCTGTCACTATGTTTGTTTGCTATATCTAAAAAGTTTTGTCGAAGTTGGCGTTGAAAGTTAATGCCATAGTTTTCAAAACGATCTTCGTCATTTGCCCTATTCAATGCGCGATCTAAAGCGATTTTTGGGTCCATATCAATTAGAAATGTGATGTCTGGGTTGATGCCTATAAGTTCAAATAATATTAGGCTCAATTTTTTAGCCTGGGGGCTTCGCATTCCTTGATAAACTATCGTGCTATCCATGAATCGGTCACATATAACAATTTTATTGTCTTCAATGGCTGGTTTAATAATTTTCTCAACATGATCATTTCTGGCAGCCATGAAAAGTAATGCTTCTGACTCTACTGACCACTGAAAATTATTCTCCCTGAGAAGCATTTTTCTTATTTCATTCGCCCCTTCAGTCCCTCCCGGTTCTTCGGTCTTAACAAAAGATTTTTTCTGCTTAGCAAAGTGTTTTGCAAGAAGATTTATTTGAGTAGATTTTCCACAACCATCAATCCCTTCAAAACTTATAAAAATACCTTTCATTATTTAGATCCGAGAAGGGAGAAAAGTTTAGATTTCAAAGTATCCAGATTAGTTAATAGTTTATTTGCCAACCCTCCTCTTTCTAAATCTTCACCCACTTCTATTGGAAAAATTAATTGTCTTTTCTCGATACCTATTTCAGTGAGGGGATTTGTTTTGATTACCAAGTGACCATTTATTTTTTGCCCTTTCTTCAAAGGCGCCACTAGGGGTTCTTTTAAAACAATTTGAATCTGAGTACCTTCTTTAGCATCAGAACTAAGGAGTGTCTGAATGTCATTTGTCGCAGATATCTTTACGCTTTCTTTTTCCCCTCTCCAAACGGGGGCTTCCAAAATGATAGAGTTCTTTTTAAAATATGTTTTCAATTTAAACTTCTTGAAAGCCCATGTTGTTATACCTTTTGCTTCACGTGCTCTCTGCTCAACCGAGTTAAGACCTGTAATAACAAAAGTTACTCGTCTTTTATTTTGTTTTACTGAAGCAATTAATCCATAACCGGCCTCCTCTGTATATCCGGTCTTCAACCCATCGGCACCTAGGTTCATGAAAAGTAAAGGATTTCTATTTTTTTGAGAAATATTATCCCAGGTAAACTCTAGGTCATCAAATATTGTGTAATAGGAAGGATATTCTTCCCTTATTTTATTTGCCAAGGTAACAAGATCTTTCGAAGACATTTTGTGTTCAGGGTCAGGCCAACCTGTTGAATTTGTAAAGTTTGAGCTTCTTAACCCAATTTCCTTCGCTCTTATGTTCATTAGTTCTGCAAAATTCGCCTCTGTTCCAGCTATTCCCTCGGCTAATACGATGCATGCATCATTTCCCGATTGGATAATAACCCCCTTAATTAGGTTTTTAATTGTGACGTATTCCCCTTCTCTGAGAAACATCTTAGACCCACCCTTTTTCCAGGCTTTTTTTGACACTCTGAAAGTGTCATCCAGTTCTATTTTGCCTTCGTCCAAACTTTCAAATACCATCCACAGTGTCATCAATTTTGACATTGAAGCTGGGGGAATTGGTCGATCAATCTCTTTAGAGAGTAAAACTTCGCCAGTCGTGTTATCAACAACCAATGCTGTCTTAGCAGTCGTGGAAAACCCAAGAGCTATTGTACTCCAGACACAAATTAGAAAAGTGGTAAAAATAAATAATTTCGCCATAAATTGATTTCTTTAATTTTTTTTTCTCTATTATTATAAAGCCTATAATAAATTATAAATATTGCTTTTAATATTAAAATCGGAGTCTAAAACATGATTGATAATACCCATTTCGATATTTTAAATGTAATTGAGACCCACGGTACTTATCAACCTGAGAAGCCAGCTATATGTTGTGGTGAAATAACGAGGCTGTGGAAAGATTTTAGACAAAATATTAACAAAGTAGCAAATTTTTTTAAGAAAATGGGTGTTCATAAGGGAGATAATGTCGCCCTCTTAATAGGTAATCGGCCCGAAATACTTGAGCTAATTTTTGGTATAGTGAAAATGGGAGCGTGTGTTGTACCTCTTTCTGGCCTTTTAACTAAAGAACAAATAACTGTTTTAGTAAATAATAGTGATGCAAAATTATTTATCGTAGATAATGACCTTATAGATTTAGTCACTTCAGATTTAGCACAATTTAAAAATATTGACGAAGGTAAGTTACTTTTATTAGGTGGCGAGTTAGATTGTTGGGAAAAAATTTCTTCTGAAGAGAAAGACTATGGTTTCGATTATAATTGCAAGCCAGAAGATAATTTTAATATCATTTATTCATCAGGAACAACTGGTGTTCCAAAAGGCATAGTTCAAACGCATAGGGCAAGAAGTCATTGGGCAACATCTAATGCGATCGAAATGTCATTCAATTCAGAATGTAAGTCTCTCACGACAACAGCACTTTATTCAAATGGCACATGGCTAATGATGCTTCCCACATTATTTGTCGGAGGTACCCTTCATGTTATGACTGGTTTTGATCCAAAAGCTTTTGTAGATTTGGTTCAGAGAGAAGAAATTACTCATACGTTCCTTGTTCCGCCACAATTTAGTGCGATCTTATCTTTAGAAAACCTAGAAAAAGATATTTTCAGTTCTTTAAAGACGATCTTGTCAGCAGGGTCTCCGCTAAGGCTTGACGTTAAGGAAAATATTTTAACCAGTATGAGTGAAAACCTATTTGAGCTGTACGGATTTTCTGAAGGGTTCGCTACAATGTTAAAACCTCATGATCAAAGGAAAAAATTCAGTTCTGTTGGCACTCCCGTCTTAGGTTTTGAAATAAAAATTATTGATGAAAAAGGCAATGAGTGTTCTCCAAATGTAGCGGGTGAGATAGCGGGTTATGGAGCCGGAATGATGAAGGAATACTATAGTGAAGTCGAACTAACAAATAGCCTTATCTGGACTGATAATAGGGGTAGAAGTTTTATAAAATCTGGAGATATTGGTAGCTTGGATGAAGATGGGTTTTTGACCATCCTGGATAGAAAAAAAGATATGATAATATCGGGAGGCCTAAACGTATTTCCTGTAGACATTGAAGAGGTGGTTGGCAAGCACCCCGATATAAATGACGTTACAGTCATTGGAGTTCCTCATGAAAAATGGGGGGAAACGTGCGTAGCACTTATTATTCCTAGGGATGGGGTAGAAATAGATTGTGATGAAATAAAAAATTGGTCAAATGAAAAGTTGGCCAAACATCAGAGGTTGTATAAGGTTGAAAGTAGGGAGGAATTTCCAAGAAATGCCTTGGGGAAAGTCTTGAAAAGAGTTCTAAGAGAGCCTTACTGGTCTCAGTGAGTCCCTTCTAATATTATTACAGAACACGCAGCCTCTTCAAAGCCAATTACGCCTCCACCATTTTCTGCAAGCCCAATCTTATTTCGTTCGCTTTGCCTTTTTCCTGCTTCTCCCCTTAATTGCACAGCTAGTTCATGTATCATAGATAATCCAGTTGCACCTACAGGATGGCCCTTCGACACCAATCCTCCCGATAAGTTAACAGGTAATTTGCCGCCAAGTTGAGTATGACCTTCCTCAACAAATTTTCCTCCTGAACCAATCTCACAAAAACCGAGCATTTCAAGCTGATATATTTCACAAAACGATGTTGCGTCATGGATTTCAACGAAATTAATATCTTTTGGTTCTAGATCAGCCTGTCTATAGGCCTTTTTTGCAGCCACTCTGGATAATCCTGTTTCTTGAGGGGTTCGGTACTTTCCACCAGAAAGTACACTTGCCTTGATTTTTATAGCCCTTTGTTGAATTTCTGTTGGAAAGTATTTTAGACCTTTTTCGGAACAAACAAGAGCTGCTGCTGCTCCATCTCCAATAGGCGCACACATTGCCCTTGTTAGTGGATATGAAATTTCTCTATCTTTTAAAACATCCTCTACGCTTACTTCAAATTGATATTGAGCTTTTTCA
>CACAAX010000025.1 GCA_902530595.1 uncultured Alphaproteobacteria bacterium | reverse complement strand
TTTGATTGAAAGATGTGAAAGCTTTACCTTTCTAACTGTGGACTAAGGCAATCAATGTTACCAACTATTTTTTTGGAAACTTTTAAATAAATCATGGAGAAAAAATGTCAGGACTTAGAGAAAACTCAGATCAAATTTGTAGCGTTATTCAAGTAAGCGTAAAAGGAGATCTTGATGAGTTTAAAAATTGGGTTAAAAACCGATCATCAAAATATGTTTTAGAATTAAATGAAGAGAAACTTATTAGCTATGAATGGCATTTTTCTGACAATGGAAGAGAAGCAACATTAATAGAGTTATTAGTCAATAGTGAAGGATATATGCAACGCCTAAAAAACCATATGGCAAGCCCTATTGCAGCAGAAATTACAGATCTAGTTGATTTTAAGGGTTGGCATATTTATGGAAATGCAAACCCAGATTTAAAGGAAGCACTCAAGCCTATGGGAGCAACTTTCCAAAGTTACTTTTTCGGCTTTAATCACTCAATATAGAGAGCTTAAAAAGCTTTAACTACTTGTTATCTCTTTTTACCTTCAACCTAGCACGCTTTGGCTGTTGTTTCGGCTTCGCTCCGAGCTTTGTTACTAGCAAAATTGTGGCTAATGTTGCGACAAATATTATCATACTTTACATGTAGTAGGCGTTGATACTTTTACAAGTGAGTGGTGAGCATTTTTGTCTACCATATTGTCTACCCTTATAACTTGCTCACATAAAATGCTTACAAATCAATAGGGTGTCATTTTAGATGGTGCCCAAGGAGAGACTCGAACTCTCACGGTATCACTACCGGCGGATTTTGAGTCCGCTGCGTCTACCATTCCGCCACTTGGGCACAAAGATTAAAAATATACTTGCATTAACTTGCTTTCAACTTAAAAAGTCAAGAGTTCAATTTATTTAAGGAATTTATTATTTATACCAAACTCAAAAATCGTATAAACATAAAAAGGGCATTGAATAGCAGAATGTCTCTGTTGATATTATGTCTTTGGGCATTCTCGGAGGCCTTCATTTTTCCGATACCCCCCGACCCATTTTTGATCGCTCTAGTAATAGCAAACAAAAAAAAGTTTTTTTTGTACTGTATGCTATGCACCGCTTTCTCTGTTTTAGGTGGTGTAACCGGTTACTATATAGGTTTTATTTTTTGGGACGAAATAGGAGTTCATATAACCGAGTACTTCGCTTTGACCGACCAAATTAACAGTTTCAAAGAACTTTATAATGAAAATGGTTCTCTAGCTGTCTTTATCGCAGGAGTATCACCCATTCCATATAAATTAGTTACGATTATATCTGGGATAAGTTCCATGAATTTTTTTTACTTCTGTTTATTCTCACTATTTTCAAGGGGCTTACGGTTTCTTCTTATAGGATTTTTGATATTTTGGTTTGGATCAAGAGTTCAAAGGTTTATTGAAAATAGACTTGGTTTACTTACCTTAATAATTATACTCGGTGCACTGAGTATATTTCTTCTATTGAGCTTTTTATGATAAAGACCTACTTAAATCATATCTCTCTTGGGACAATCTCTATGAGTATGATATTGTTTGCTTTGATATCAGAGTATGTGTTTGGATTTACTCCGTGCTCTTTATGCTTGATACAGCGATACCCACACATGCTAGTAGCTATTACCTCGATTTGGCTGGTTTTTTTTAGGACACACAATTTGTTTATGTATCCATTAAACACATTGGTTATGGCGTTTAGCATTATCTTGGCGTCTTATCACGTTGGTGTAGAACAAGCTATATTTCAAGGCCCCCAATCTTGTTCAAGTTCTAATCTCTCGTCGGTGAGTGAGAAAAGTGCTGAAGCATTATTGATAGACATCTTAAATACATCAGTCGTTAGATGTAACGAAGTAACATGGTCTTTTATGAGACTATCAATGGCAAGCTGGAATCTCATTATTTCCATAGCCCTTTTTGTAGGCTGGACAGTCTCCTCTGTTCATTTTTTTAAATTATTTCAATCAAAATCTTTTTCAAAATAAAGAAAGTCGTTCCACGATTTGTGCATATCACTAGGAGGAAATTTCTTTCCCTTATTTAATAAAACTTCTGGAGATGGTTTGGTTGGTATTTTCTTCAACTTAAAGCCTGCTTGAGATGTTGTTTTCGCAGCTTTTCTCAAGTTACAAGATTGACAAGCGGCAACAACATTGTCCCAGCGGGTTTTACCTCCCCGCGACTTTGGCACAACGTGATCAAAAGTAAGATCTTTCCCTTTATAGCCACAATATTGACAGGTAAATTCGTCTCGCAAAAATAAGGTAGCTCTAGTAAAGGGAACAGCTTTTGTAGGCACCACATAATTCTTAAGCACTATTACTGATGGAAGTGGGAGTGTTAATTTCTCTGATCGAACCACTTCTTCATATTCAGCTGCGACATTTACTCTTTTCAAATATACCGCTTTAATAGCCTCTTGCCATGGCCACAAAGAAAGTGGGAAGTAGGATAGTGGTCTATAGTCAGCATTTAAAATTAATGCAGGTCGCTGTTTTGATTTTTCAAATATAGCAGGCTTTACATTAGCTTGGCTATCCAGCATAAACTTCTTTACTCCCAAATTGACGTATGCGACGTAAGATTAATCTCATTATTATTAGATAGTGTTTGTCACAAAAAAACTAGCTAAAAATTTTTTTTATAAACTCTAAAGCTTTCGATAATCCATCCGGAGCAATCCCATGTCCAATATTCTTACTAACATGAGTTGAGAATCTGACTTTTATCTTATTCAAAACTTTTTCGGCATCATACATTGATGAAATTGGTACCACATCATCCGCATCCCCATGAATTAATACTACAGGGGGATAACTCTTTTTATCACCTTCATCCAAGGACTCTGGCATAAGAAGCCTCCCTGAGATACCAACAATACCTCCTAGATCGTTTAACTGTCTCAAGCCAATATTTAACGAAATCATACACCCCTGGCTAAATCCAAGTAAAACAAAATCGGAGTAATCTAAACCAAATCGTTTTTTGTAACCGTCTATTAATTTTATTATCAATTTTTCTGAAAGGGCTAGTGCTTGCATCATATCAGGAATGGTTGATCCATCTATTTCAGGTATCGGAAACCACTCATATCCAAATGGGGATGCACCACACTTTCTGGGAGCATCTGGCGAAGCAAAAAAGCAATCTGGCAACTGCTCTGATAAAGGGTCACTTAAAGAGAACAAATCCGCTCCATCAGCTCCATATCCATGTAGGAAAATAACAACTTTTTTTACCGACCCTGAAGCAGGCATCTTCTCTTTTACGTTTAATTCATTTACCATAATGTAGACTCCCTAGACTTAAAATTTCTATAAAAATGCCACAAAATTATTGCACATACTGATCTATAAGGCGCCCAGCTTTCGGCTATTTTTCTCATATCTTTTTCTGAGGGCCTATTTTCCAAATTTAATAAATTTTTTGCAGCCTCCTGCAAAGCAAGATCACCTGCTGGAAAAATATCTAATCTTCTTAAGCTGAAAATACAGTATATTTCCGCTGTCCATAATCCAACGCCTTTAATACCAGTCAAAAGGTTTATAACGTCCTCGTTTTCCATTGTCTCCATTTGATCAAAATCAAGTCCACTTTTGGCAAGGCTTTTTAGATAAGAAATTTTTTGTCTTGAAAACCCAAGGTCCCTTAATTGATTATCAGCTTGGTTATTTAAAATTTCTTCTTCTTTGATGTCTGCATCTATAAAACGACCCCATATCGCCGCAGCTGAGGCTATAGAAAGTTGTTGCCCTACAATAGTTTTTTTTAGCGCCACAAGTCCTTTCTCTCTTGGATCAAAAGAAGGAAATCCAAAGTTCTTTTCAACCAACCTAAATCTTTTTTCTAGCTTATATACACTTGGCGCTATATCTTTTATAAAGTCTGTACTTAACATTTCTTTACTATTTGACAAGTTCATTTATCTTCTCAATAAATTTTGCTTTGAAACTAAGCTTATGGTCCTTTCTGTAAATTAAGTGGGGCTTGTTTTTAATTTCTATTAAAATTGGCACAAAATTATTAACGGTATTAAGCACAGAAAGAATATTTTTTTTTAGTCCCATACTTTTAATTTCCCTTTTTCCCCTATGAAACAAATTCAATGTTAAATCAATATCAGAACGTATCCTTCCTGAAATATTATCATTAATTCTGCCTTCAAAATAGGTAATATAATCTATTCCTGTGGGCAAAAATAATGAGTAACATTTGTTTTGACTCAGGGATCCTGCTGCTAAAACAAATCGTGCTAAACCAAGGGATAAGCCGAAATATTCAGACAGATTTCTTCTAAGGGAGTTATCATTGAACTCAATTAGACAACTTAGAGCCATGAACAATAGATTCTGCGCGGTATCTCGAATATATTTGATTTGCTGTTCGTAACTGTCAAAGGGCTTTTTTGAACAGTCAAATTCACGTGCTTTAATCAGTCTAAGTAGATTACTCTTGTGCAGCTTGCCCTCTGCAAGAAGCTTAGATAGGATCAGTGAATATTCATGCTCTCCAAATGAATTTCTATCATTCATTACATTTATGTAATCTTCCCACCAGCGCAATTTTAGATATCCAAGCTCAGGCTCGCTAACGTTCCAAGCTATATTTGCCAATTCGAGATTAAATGAATATATCGCCGCTATTTCTTTTCGTCTCTCAGAATCTAAGTGTCTTAGAGAGTCAAACCTTTTGCGATCAAATTTTTTAAGATTGCTCAACCAGTTGGTACCAATCAATTTGGAGATGCCCCTTCTTTGATCAACTTCCAGTTAATTGAATCTAGAAGAGCCTGAAAACTGGCATCAAGAATATTTGCGGAAACGCCCACAGTTGACCACCTTAAGCCCTTTTCATCTTCGCTATCAATTAACACTCTAGTGACTGCAGAAGTTCCCCCAGAGGTTATCCTCACTTTAAAGTCTATTAGGCGTACACCGTTAATAATATTTTGATACTGACCTAAGTCCTTGGAGATGGCTTTAGACAATGCATTAACCGGTCCCAAGTCATTCATTTCTTCGTCCATACTTTCTGATACTGAAAGGGTTTCTTTATCTCCGATTTTGAGAACAACCACTGCTTCAGACAACGTTTTCGTGTTGCCTATAGTGTCTTTTCTTCGCTCGGTAGTAACTCGATATCTTTTTACTTCAAAAAAATTAGGCATTTGACCTAACATCCTTCTTGCAAAAATTTCAAAAGACGCGTTTGCTGAGTCGAAAGAATATCCCTCGCTTTCTTTGTCTTTAATTTCTTTGAGTAACATAGATAGCTTGCCAGTGTCGCCATCTGCCTTAATGCCTGCTTGCTGGAGTTTTTCTTTCAAATTTGATAGCCCAGCCTGGTTAGATACAGGGATAATTCTCTCATTTCCAACCAACTCTGGATCTATATGCTCATAGGTTTCAGTATCCTTTAATATAGCATTGGCATGTAGACCTGCCTTATGAGCGAAAGCGGAGCTACCTACATAAGGAGCAAATCTATTTGGCACTCTATTTAGCACATCATCCATAATTCTCGATACTCTGGTTATTTCTTTAAGGCTATCAGATGTCACCCCAGTAACGAATTTTTCGGCAAACTGTGGCTTTAATAAAAGAGTAGGCAACAGGGAAATCAGATTTGCATTGCCACATCTTTCACCAAGTCCATTAAGAGTGCCCTGTATTTGTCTTACGCCAGCTTGTACAGCTGCTAGCGAATTTGCCACAGCATTTTCCGTATCATTGTGTGCATGGATACCAAGTCTCTTAGCATCAATACCCTCTTCAATCAAACTCTCAATTGTCTCTCTAACTTGGTCAGGCATACAACCACCGTTGGTATCACATAACACCACCCAATCAGCTCCAGAAGCCATCGCTTCTTTAACTATTGAAATCGCGTATTTTTTGTTCGCAGCAAAACCATCGAAAAAATGTTCTGCATCAAAATGTACCTCTTTACCTAAAGATTTTAAATGTTTTATCGAAGAAGTAATCAGCTCTATATTTTCATCCTGTGATATTCCCAAAGCTTTTTGTACATGGAAATCATGGCTTTTCCCTACAAGACAGACAACACTTGTTCCTGCAGATACTACTTGGGCCAACGTCTCATCATTTTCAACAGATCTTCCAAATCTTTTAGTCATTCCAAACGCTACTAGCTTCGATTTAGCAAATTCTTTTTTTCTATCAAAAAATTCACTATCTATAGGATTAGCGCCAGGCCAACCCCCCTCTATGTAATCAATACCGATATCTGCTAATAACTGACTTATCCTCAGTTTATCATCCAGTGAGAAGGTAACGCCCTGGGTCTGTTGCCCATCCCTAAGTGTCGTATCGTAAATATAAAGCCGCTCTTTTGTGGTCATAATTCTTTAAGCTTTTTTATTCTAAGTTTTTGACTTGATTCCCAAGTGGTTTCCTGACCGCTATCTTTTACTATAATACCGGCACTCAGCAAGTCTTCTCTTATTTTATCTGCCAATGAAAAGTTTTTTGACATCCTCGCATTGTTTCTTTTTTCAATCAACTTATCAACCTTTTCGGATAAATCCGCTGGTATTAGAACACTTTCTTGTGTAACTTTTGAGGAGAACCCAAAAAACGTACAAGCATTTCTTAACTCGTCAAACTTTTCGTTATTAAATAGCTGATGCATTTCATGGATAGATTGCGGGGTATTAAGATCGTCCACTAAAGCATTAAGAATTTGCCTTGGGAGTCCGGTTTCATCCATTGAATCAATTCTATTATTCCATTTAATTAAAGTCTTTTCAGCTTCTGCCAGCCTCTCAAACTTCCAGTCCAGGGGCTGTCGATAATGAGTTGAAAGCATATTATATCTTATCGCAGGCCCTGAAAAATCTCTTTGGATTAAATCATATACAGTCAAAAAATTATTAAGTGATTTTGACATCTTTTCACCCTCGATCTTAAGAAAGCCATTATGAAGCCAGAAATTGGCGAATTTTTTCATATTATTTGAGCATGTACTTTGGGCAATTTCATTCTCATGATGAGGGAAAATCAAATCGATACCTCCTCCATGAATGTCAAATTGATCTCCTAATATATCCTTGGCCATCGCCGAACATTCGATATGCCATCCGGGGCGTCCTCTTCCCCATGGGCTTTCCCAACCTGGTTCTTTAGCATTTGACGGTTTCCATAAAACAAAATCTAGTGGATTTTTCTTTGTGTTTTCATTTTCTATCCTGACACCTTCTTTAAGCTCGCTTAATTTTTTGTTAGAAAGGCGCCCATAATCTGAAAACTGCTCTACCTCAAAAAATACATGACCGTCTTCCGTGGGGTAGGCAAAAGACAAAGATATAAGTTTAGAAATCATGTCCTTCATCTGAGAAACATAATCCGTCGCTCGGGGTTCATGATTGGGTCTAAGCGCTCCCAGAAACTCCATATCTTTGTGAAACCAACTTATTGTTTCATCCGTTATTTTATCAATGTTTACGCCTCTTTCTAAAGCTTTAGCATTAATTTTGTCATCAATATCCGTGATATTTCTAACATAAGTAACATTATCCTCTTTGTATAGATATCGAAGAAGTCGGAACAATATGTCAAATACTAAAACTGGTCGAGCATTACCTATATGAGCCCGGTCGTAAACTGTAGGTCCACAAACATACATACGAACATTTTTCTCATCTAGGGGCTTAAAAGCTTCTTTTGTCCTTGAATAGGAGTTATATAAAAAAAGAGGTGTTTCCATATTCGTTTCGATATTATAAGAATAACTTATAGAGTATTCATAACTTATGATTCTGTGTAGTAAAGCTATTTTCTTTTTTGATTAGTATGGAACGGTATGTAAGGTAAAAAATCATGCGATTAATATTACGCATAATAGTATTTCTAGCGGCGGTGCTCTTAAATTCGGCAATCTTCGCTCAAGGGTTTTTTGAGCAAGAACCATATGACCCAATTGAGAACATTAATCGAACAACACATGAATTCAATAAAGGACTTGACAAATACGCGATAAGACCCTCTTCCAACGTATATGGTGCATATGTTCCTGAATTAATACGCATACCAATATCAAACTTCCGTGGAAATTTAAACGAACCGAAGAGGTTTATAAATCATATTTTTCAAAGAGATTTTGGCAGTGCAGGAACTGATCTCAGCAGATTTATTATCAATTCCACACTAGGAATTGGTGGGTTGATCGATGTTGCATCTATGTGGAATATTTACCCAAGATCTGCAGGTTTCGATGAAACGTTTAGATCATTCAATATACCTCAAGGCGCGTATGTAGAATTGCCACTCTTTGGACCAAACTCCGCTAGGGGGTCAATTGGATTGATAACAGATTATGTGCTTAATCCCTCAAAGCCAATAACTGCAGGCATTGATGGTGTGGTCATGTTGGGTGTGGAAGTGGCAAATGTTTTTCAGAGAAGATATGAGTTTGCTCCTATGATAGATGCTACATTATATAACTCTGCGGATAGCTACTCAGCTGCAAGAAATATTTTTCTTCAAACTAAAAACGAGTTTGATATCGATAATGATGAGCCAGATGTTTTTGACCCATACAATGACGATTAACTTATTTATCTATGCCACCCGAAAACACTCTACTTTGCCTAATATCAACATCTTCGATCTGACTTAGAAAGCTGGCACCGATTGGTCCCTTTGAGTTGTTGAAGACTCTATTTGCCTGACGAAGTCTTGCACGATCAATAGCATTACGAATAGAGCGAGCATTGGCAAAGTGCGGCTGTTTTTTTCGAATTTTTATGTATTCGGCCATAGCTTTTTTGCTCTCCTCATTAAATTGGTAGTTCATACTCGCAACCATAACTTCGGCAATCTCCAGTAGTTCATTATTTGAATAATCGGGAAAGTCTATATGGTGGGCTATACGTGATCTAAATCCGGGGTTGCTTTCAAAAAACTTATCCATTTTATCCTTATACCCTGCTAAAATAACAACTAAGTCATCCCTATTATTTTCCATCACTTGCAATAATATCTCTATAGCTTCTTGACCATAATCTCTCTCGTTTTCCGGCCTATATAAATAGTAGGCTTCATCGATAAATAAAACCCCTCCCATAGCCTTCTTCAGAACTTCTTTTGTTTTTGGAGCCGTATGTCCAATATATTGACCTACAAGATCATCTCTTGTCACAGTTACCAAGTGTCCTTTTCTTACGTAACCCAGACGGAAAAGGAGATTAGCCATCTTAAGAGCGACTGTAGTTTTACCAGTACCTGGATTACCAGAAAAACTCATATGTAAAGTTGGCGACTCATTAACTAAGCCTAGCTTTTCTCTAGCTTTATCGACCAAAAGTAATGAAGCCGTCTCTTTGATACGTGTTTTTACAGGCGTGAGACCGATTAAGCTATTATCGAGTTCTGCAAGAATATCAGCAACGCCACTTGCCTGAAAATCTTCCTTTAAATTTACCTCAGTGACAATCTCAGACTCTTTTTCCTTTCCTTCATTTTCCATAAGGTAGTCCTATTTATATCTCGAGCCCTGAGGTTTATCACTAGAATAAGGTGTTATAGAGTATTGGATATTTCTTCCTTTTACCTCAGTTCTACTCAATTTAAACCCAGGCTCCTCAGCAGGTCTATTAACAATAAATGAGAGCCTGATCGACTCCCAGCCTGGAGATGAGTCAAACGCAATAATTCTTATATAGTAAGAACCATAAACCTTTCGGCATTCATTCAACTCGTAAACCACCGCTGCCGCATCCGGATTATCAAACATTGGATGTCCCCACATTTCCCAATAGGTATTTCTAGGATGTGGATCGTCAGTATATTCGATACTTACTGCCCAGCCGTTATCTATACAATATTGTACTTGTTCATGAATTTGTTGATCGGTAAAATCGGGTAAAAATGAAAATGTGCCTTGTGTAACCCTCATTATTTTTCTCCTTAAGATACAGATGTTGTTGGAACGAAGTCGGGTGCATCAGTGGATGCATAATCAAAAGTTACATCCTTCCATATGTCCAGCGCTTCTCGCAAAGGTGTACATGTTTTTGCTGCTTCTGCAAGAATTGTTGGGCCTTCAGCCAAATAATCTCTTCCCGCATTTCTGGCATAGACCATAGCCTCTAAGGCGACTCTATTTGCTGTCGCGCCTGCGGCTATTCCTTGAGGGTGTCCTATAGTTCCACCTCCAAACTGTAGAACGACATCTTCTCCCAAATAATGGATTAATTGATGCATTTGTCCCGCATGAATGCCTCCAGAGGCAACGGGCATAACTTTATTTAAAGACGCCCAGTCTTGATCGAAGAACACTCCTGTTTCCAAAGACACTGAGTTCTGTTCTTCTCTACAGATATCATAGTAGCCCTTTGTTGTTGCAGGATCTCCTTCTAACTTGCCAACAACGGTACCCGCGTGGATGTGATCTACTCCTGCCAAACGCATCCATTTTGCTATCACTCTAAAAGAAACACCATGAGATTTTTGTCTTGTGTAGGTGCCATGGCCTGCTCGATGTAGATGCAGAATCATGTCGTTATCTCGAGCCCACTTTGCCATAGATTGAATTGCTGTGTAACCAATGACTAAGTCAATCATTATGATGACAGATCCTAATTCCTTAGCAAACTCGGCTCTTTTATACATTTCTTCCATCGTACCGGCAGTCACATTTAAATATGTTCCTTTTACCTCTCCAGTGGCAGCGCTTGCTCTATTTACAGCTTCCATACAGTATAAGAAACGATCTCTCCAGTGCATAAATGGCTGACTGTTTATATTTTCATCATCTTTAGTAAAATCTAATCCCCCTTTTAGGGCTTCGTACACAACTCTCCCATAGTTTCTTCCGGAAAGTCCAAGCTTAGGCTTTACAGTTGCTCCAAGGAGGGGACGTCCATAACAATTAAGTCGCTCTCTTTCTACCACTATTCCCGTAGCAGGGCCTTGAAAAGTTTTGACATAGGCTACCGGTAATCGCATATCCTCTAGTCTAAGTGCTTTTAGAGGCTTAAAGCCAAAAACGTTACCAATGATTGATGCTGTAAGGTTAGCAATAGATCCAGGTTCAAAAAGATCTAACTCATAGGCAATGTAGGCAAAATACTCGTTTGGATTGTTAGGTGTTGGATCAACCCTATAGGCTTTAGCTCTGTATTTTTCACATGCTGTTAAACGATCCGTCCAAACTACTGTCCAAGTTGCAGTTGAACTTTCACCGGCAACTGCTGCTGCAGCTTCAATGGGATCCACTCCATCTTGAGGAGTGATCCTAAAAAGTGCTATGACATCGGTATCTTTAGGTAAATAATCAGGCTCCCAATACCCCATTTTTTTGTATTCTAAAACCCCAGCTGAGTATCGGGCTTTAGCATCTAATTTTTTATCACCATCAGGCATTTATTCCTCCTTTTTACCTATATTTGTTTTAACTCACCTTTTGAATAGCTTTGTGCCATTTGATCCAAGGATTTAACTAATATTTTTTTTGCATGTCCTGCAGTTCCAAACCTTTCAAACCTATCAGCACATAGCTTTTCCATTTCCTCACTAGCGGGAATAGCGAATTTTCTAGGATCAAATTCAGCAGGTTTTTCTCTTGCTATTTTTCTATAGTGACCTGTTATTGCCATTCTACAATCAGTGTCTATATTTATCTTCCTAACACCTGACTTAATGCCCCTCTCAATTTCCTCCACTGGAACACCATATGTTTGACTCATTTCCCCACCATTATTGTTAATCAAGTCCTGAAGGTATTGAGGGACTGAAGAGGACCCATGCATCACGAGATGGGTGTTCGGTATCTTTTTATGAATTTTTTCAATAACATCCATAGCCAATATATCTCCATCAGGTTTCCGACTGAACTTATATGCACCATGACTAGTACCGCAGGCAATCGCGAGAGCATCAACGTCAGTCTTTTTAACAAAATCAAGCGCTTGGTCTGGGTCTGTTAAAAGCTGTTTGGCATCAAGTTTTCCTTCTGCTCCAGACCCATCTTCTTCGGCTGCTTCACCGGTCTCTAAACTTCCTAAAACTCCAAGTTCTCCTTCTACGGATGCTCCCACCCAATGCGCAATCTCGGCAACTTTTTTTGTGATTTGAACATTATAACCATAACTCGCTGGTGTTTTTTGGTCACTTTCTAACGAGCCATCCATCATAACAGATGTAAAACCATGCCTAATAGCTGTCATACACGTAGCCTCATTGTTGCCATGATCTTGGTGCATACAGATTGGAATTGTTGGATACATTTTGGCTAGTGCCACAACGATATGTGATAACATAATATCACCAGCATAAGCCCTTGCACCCCTACTCGCTTGAAGAATAACTGGGGAGCCGGTTTTATCAGCGGCCTTTAGTATTGCCAAGCCTTGTTCCATATTATTAATGTTAAAGGCGGGTACTCCATATTGATTTTCAGCTGCGTGGTCTAGGAGTTGCCTTAAAGTTATCAGTGCCATTTTTCTTCCCTATTTTTTAATATTTTTTTGCTTTTCATATTGCTCGTTTTGCTTGATTTACCAATCTACCTATTAAGGGTGTGAGTATTAATTGCATTGCTAAATCTAATTTACCTCCTGGTATTACTATTGAGTTAGCTCTACTCATCCAACTATCATGAATCATCGATACAAGATAAGGAAAATCAATTCCGTGAGGGTCCTTAAAACGGATAACAACCAAGCTTTCGTCAGCAGTTGGTATCCACCTAGCTACTAATGGATTGGATGTATCTACTACCGGCACCCTCTGAAAATTAATATCTGTCTCTGTAAACTGAGGGCAAATGCAATGAACATAAGCATGCATTCTTCTCAATATTGTGTCTGTCACAGCTTCGGTGCTGTAGCCTCTGGAGTCTGTATCTCTATGGATTTTTTGTATCCACTCAAGGTTAATAACAGGAACAACACCAATTTTTAAATCTGCGTACCTTGCCAAATTAATTTCTTCATTTACTACTGCTCCGTGCAAACCCTCGTAGAACAATAGATCTGATGGTTCTTCAAACTTTTTCCAATTTGTGAAATTCCCTGGTTTAGCTCCATACAAATTTTCTTCATTTGAATTGTGAATATAATGTCGATAACGGCATGTACCTTGTTCGCTATAATTTCTAAAACAATCCTCTAATTCTGGCAGCAAATTGGCATCAAAGGAGAAATGGGAAAAGGTTGCATCGCCTGCCGTATGTCTTTTCTCTAACTCTCGTTTCATTTCCTTTCTATTATATCTATGGAATGCATCGCCTTCCAAGGTTACGGCCTTAACGCTTTCTCTTCTGAAAATTTGTTGAAAAGTATGCTTTACTGTAGACGTACCTGCCCCAGAGGAACCTGTAACTGATATTATTGGGTGCTTTATACTCATTTATTACTACCTATTAAATAGTCCTCGAGTTCTAAAAAGAGGTGTATGAGCACTTTTAGGATCTTCATAAAACTTTTTTATAGTTTCAACTTCTTCTTTAGACCCAAATACAAAGGGTGTTCTTTGATGTAAATTTTCAGCGGTTAAACCAACTATTGGCTCTATTCCATTTGTTGCTAACCCTAGACCTTGTTCAATCAAATACGCTATAGGGCCACACTCGTATATTTTCCTTAATCGCCCTTCTGAGTAACCTTCCCTATCATCCCCCGGATAGAGGAAAACGCCTCCTCTTTCTAATATTCTATGGGTCTCAGCAACTAAAGAGGCCACCCATCGTGTATTATAATTTTTTTTTCGAGGACCAACAGCACCATCTATCAGCTCTTCTATGTAACTTCTTACAGGTGTGGGCCAATATCTGGAGTTTGAACTATTGATAGCGTACTCTTGAGTTTGTTCAGGGATCTTCAGGTCTGATTTTACGGAAACAAATTGATTATCTTTTACATCAAGCAAAAACTTAACAATACCATTACCAACCGTAAAAACCAATAATGTCTGGGGCCCATAAATGAAGTACCCACTAGCTAGATAGTTTCCTAATAGAAAGAAATCATCTTGGGGACGGCTTTTATTCTTCACTTTCTTGATCGAAAAAATTGTTCCAATTGAAACATTACAGTCAATGTTGGAGGATCCGTCTAGTGGGTCAATAGCTACTCCTAAATCATCGTTATTGTTAAGCATTTCTATGGCTTCACGTTCTTCGGATACATAAAAGCCTACTCCAGCAGCGTCTAATGAACTGTAAAAAATATCATCGGCGATTACATCAAGCTGTTTTTGACTATCTCCATCAGAATTCAAGCCAACTGTATGTCTATGACCTCCCCCAGTGTCACTTAATGAAATTTCTTTATCAAGCCGAATTGCACCGTAGCATAGAGTTGTTAGAATTTTTGCAACCCTCGGATCACTAACGACATTTTTTAAATCTATAATCACTTTTATCCACGTTAATTTTTTAAAAAAATCCTCATGAGTTTTCAGCCTCCTCCATTGCAGCCCTTGCAAGTTCCTCTTCATACCTCTTTTTATTTACATAACTTCTTACCTTTAAGTAGAAAAGCATAAGCAATATCGCACCGATAGTTATTCCAATGTACCTGTGCCAACCTGCCGAAAAATTATTAGTTGGAGCAAAAAACATTAACACGATGTAAACCAATCCAAAGGGAGCAAAATAAGCGAATATAGACCGCTCTATATTAAGAAACGGTCTAATAAACAAAGTCACCACTAAGGCAACCAAGGCGTATCCAAGCAATGCGTAAAGAGTCAGAAGAGGCCTCCACTGTAATAATACTGTTTACAACAATGTCCCCTTGTGTCTGTTTTAAGAAAATACTTACAGCTTTTCAACAAATAATTTAAAGAAACTGGTTTATCTATATCACTTATCAATGATTTTCTGTATCATTTGAATTGTAGCGAACGAATACAAATCAAAATGTACTTAATTCTTAGTTTTTTATTGGCTATCAAAGTAATTGAGAATTAATCAATTTTTAAATGAGTTAATGGAGAGAATTTGTTACCTAAATTTAAACACAAACAGCTAAAATTTAACGAAGGAAACTTAATTTATTCAATTGGGGATGAAGCAAAAAATGTATATCTAATTCACAGTGGGCATATCAGTATAAGATCAAAACACGGATTGGAGCTAGGAAACCTCGGACCTGGAGAAATTTTTGGTGAAGTTGGTAGAGTAATTAATTCTCCCCGAACAGTAACGGCCAAGGCGAAAACTGACTGTGTCGTATACGAAATTGATTGGGCTAACCTCCAAAAGAAGTTGGATGAAGCCGACCCAGTCTTAGTCGCTATTACTAGGGGCCTCTCTTTAAGGATTGGAGATGCAAATGAGCTTGCTGAGAAATTATGGCTTGAGTTGAGTGTTTATAAATCGCTTGAATAAAAAGGAATTAATTTTTCTCAATAAGGTTTAACCAATTTTTATAAATAAGCTTTGCTCCTTTTATAAGTGATCG
>CACAAX010000024.1 GCA_902530595.1 uncultured Alphaproteobacteria bacterium | reverse complement strand
CGCCGAGATAGAGGCTAATGAAAATGAAGAAATATTGAGACGAAAAAAAGCCATAGAAGCTTCTAGAGCAGAAGAAAAAAAGTTACAGGAACAAAACAAGCTAGAAAAAGCTCAAGATAAAGAATTAAAGCCTACAGAGGTAAAAGATCAAAATAAAATTCCTGACTCTATAAGTTTAGAAACGCCTGACTTAACAGGTTCAAAAAAGAGAACAAAAAACGAAAATAATCAAAAAACATCCTATGAAACCAAAACTCGAGACAATAGTGAAAAGCCAAATTTTAAATCTACTAAGTTAAACGAAAACAAGAGAAGATCCGGTAAGATTACCATAACACAGGCTTTAGGAGATGATGGGGGTCGCCAGCGTTCTATAGCTTCTCTAAGAAGAAGACAAGAAAAAGAAAAACGGCAAATGCTAGAGACCTCTTTGGAAAGAGAAAAAATTATTCGAGACGTTCAAATTCCAGACACTCCTCTTACTGTACAAGAGCTTGCCAACAGAATGGCTGAACGATCTGCTGATTTAGTAAAAAAACTAATGACGAATGGTATAATGGTTACAAAAAACCAAGCTATTGATATAGATACGGCTACTTTATTGGTTGAAGAGTTTGGTCACCACGCTATTAGAGTGTCGGATGCTGATGTAGAAGATGTAATAATTAACATCGATGATAAAAACGATGAGGATAAATCACCAAGGCCTCCTGTTGTTACAATAATGGGCCATGTGGATCATGGGAAGACTACACTGCTAGATTCTCTCAGGAAAACAAATATTGTTTCTAGTGAAGCCGGAGGTATAACTCAGCATATAGGCGCATATCAAATTACCGTCAATAACAATCAAAAGCTTACGTTCCTTGATACTCCAGGACATGAGGCCTTTAGCACTATGAGGTCTAGGGGCGCAACTATCACTGATATTGTAGTATTAGTTGTTGCGGCAGATGACAGCGTAAAACCGCAAACAATTGAAGCAATCAATCATGCCAAGGAAGCGAAAGTTCCAATGATTGTAGCGATAAATAAAATCGACAAACAAGGCTCTGACCCAAACAAAGTGAGAACGGAGCTTTTACAGCACGGCATAATTGTTGAGAGTATGTCTGGAGATGTTCTTGAGGCAGAAATATCAGCTACAAATGGCACTGGTTTGGAAAAATTGCTTGAAAACATAACCTTACAAGCTGAACTATTGGAGCTTAAAACAAATGAAAAAAGACCAGCAGAAGGAACGGTGGTTGAAGCAAAACTTGATATGGGGCGAGGTCCCGTAGCGACGGTTTTAGTTCAAAAAGGTACTTTAAAAAAGGGTGATATCTTCGTAGTAGGTCAACAATGGGGTAAAGTAAGAGCGCTTTTTAACGATAAAAAAGAAAAAGTTGATACAGCTCTACCTTCAACACCAGTGGAAGTTTTAGGCTTAAATGGTACCCCAGAAGCCGGCGATATACTCAACGTTTTGCCAAGTGAAGCTAAGGCCAGAGAAATTTCTGTTTACAGAGAACAAAATTTAAAAAACAAAAAAAATACTATAGGGATGGGTTCATCACTTGATCAATTGTTGGCTAAAGCTAAAGAAGACGAGAAATTATCTTTTCTTCCAATCATCGTTAAAAGTGATGTTAGGGGATCCGGAGAGGCTATTGTCCAAGCGATGGAGAAAATAAAGAGTGAGGAGGTTGAGGTTAGAGTTGTTCATTCAGGAGTAGGAGCTATAACTGAAAGTGACATTACTCTGGCATTGTCATCAAATTCTATAATTATAGGGTTTAACGTCAGAGCAAATACAGCTGCAAGAGAAAGCGCCGGTCAGAAAAAAATTGATATAAGATATTACTCTATAATATATGATCTTGTAGACGACATTACTAAAGCAGCGGAGGGTCTCCTGTCTCCAGAAATAAAAGAAACATTTATAGGTTATGCAAAAATACAAGAAGTATTCAAAATAACCGGGGTTGGAAAGATAGCTGGTTGCTTGGTTACAGAAGGACACGCTAAACGGGATGTTGGTGTTCGTCTCTTGAGGGAAGATGTGGTTATACATACAGGAAAACTAAAGACACTGAAAAGATTTAAAGACGAAGTTAAAGAGGTACAGTCTGGCCAAGAGTGCGGAATGGCATTTGAAGCATATGAAGATATAAGAAAGGATGATGTTATAGAAATTTTCACAACCCAGGAAGTGGCAAGAACTTTAAGCTGACCTAAATATGAATAAGATGCATGGAACAACCATAGTTGGTGTTAGAAAAAACGGAAGTGTAACAATTGCAGGTGACGGGCAAGTAAGTTTAGGTAACACAATTATCAAAGGCACAGCTCAGAAAATTAGATCTATAAAAAATGAAGGTTATGAAATTATAGCTGGTTTTGCAGGTTCAACCGCTGATGCCTTTACGCTTATAGAAAGATTAGAAGAGAAACTAGAAAAATACCCAGGTCAATTATCTAAAGCATCAGTAGAACTTGCTAAGAATTGGAGAACTGACAAGTATTTAAGAAATTTGGAAGCCATGATGATAGTTTCCGATGGAGCTGAACTATTAATAATAACTGGTTCAGGTGATGTTTTAGAGCCAGAAAACAATATAGCATCTGTAGGTTCTGGTGGAAATTTCGCCTTGGCTGCTGCAAGAGCGCTGTACGACGGTAAAAAGAGTTCAGAAGAAATTGCTATAAAAGCTATTAACATTGCTTCAGAAATATGTGTTTACACTAATGATAAAGTACTACACTTAACTTTGAATTCGAAATAATATGTTGAACAATCTGACCCCAAAACAAATAGTAAAAGAATTAGATCGATTTATAATCGGTCAAGAAGAAGCGAAAAAATCTGTTGCGATTGCGCTAAGAAATCGGTGGAGACACCAACAGTTAACCGATGATATAAAAGATGAAATATACCCCAAAAACTTACTTATGATTGGCCCTACGGGTGTTGGCAAGACGGAAATATCTCGCCGCTTGTCTAAATTAGCAAAAGCACCTTTTTTAAAAGTCGAAGCTACAAAGTTTACTGAGGTGGGATACGTTGGTAGGGATGTTGATCAAATAATTCGAGATCTCTTAGAAAATGCAATCATATTAGTTAAACAAGAAATGAGTAAGTCTCTTTATGAAAAAGCGAAAGGCGAAGCAGAAAATGTTGTGTTAAAATATATCGCTGGAGAAGAAGCAAGGGAATCAACCATAGAATTATTTAGAAAAAAATTGAGAGACGGCCTTTTAGATGAAAAGGAAGTTGAAATAGAGGTATTTGAGAAAAGTAGTTCTCTTCCTATGGTAGACTTACCTGGATCTCAAAGCGGTTCCTTGGGCGTAATGAACCTAAGCGATATTTTTGGGAAAAATTTTGGTTCACTCAAGAAAAAGAAAAAATTAAAGGTCAGGGAGAGTCACAAAATACTTATTGATCAAGAAATGGAAAAACTTTTGGACGACGAAGTTATACAGAAAGACGCTAAGACCAGAGTAGAACAAAGTGGTATCGTTTTCATAGATGAGATAGATAAAGTGTGTACTAACTCCACGTCGAAATCTGCCGAAGTGAGTCGAGAAGGGGTTCAGCGCGATTTACTCCCATTAATTGAAGGCACTATTGTATCCACCAAATACGGCCCCATTAAAACAGATCAAATTCTTTTTATTTGCTCGGGAGCTTTCCATCTGTCAAAACCATCTGATCTTCTTCCTGAACTACAAGGGCGTCTTCCTATAAGAGTACAACTAAGCCCATTGAAAAAAGAGCATTTTAAAAGAATTTTAACCGATACTGATAACAGTCTTACCAAACAGTATATTGAATTGATAAAAACTGAAGGTGTTGAGCTGATTTTTAGTGACGATGGTATTGAAAAGATATGTTCATTGGCGGAAGACGTAAATTTTAATATCGAAAATATTGGGGCGAGAAGGCTTCATACAATTTTAGAGAAAGTGCTTGAAAACATTAGTTTCAATGCGCCTGATTTAAAGGGGAAAACAGTGGTGATCGATTCAAAACTTGTTGAAAAGCACATCGGGAGTCTATCCAAAACCACTGACTTAAGAAAATATGTTCTTTGATGTGACAAGAAAAAAGTAGTAAGCTCCCTCTCCGCCATGCTTGTCTAAAGCCCTCGATATATACTGTACTTTATCCCGATAAAAGTCTTCTAAAAGCCATTTGTTAATCTCACTTTTTATTGTTTGCTTTTTTCCATTGATGTTAGGCTTTGAATTTCTACCCTTACCAGTGATAATCAACAAAAGCCGCTTATTACGTTGGAAACTTTCACTAACAAATATTTGCAAACGCGCTTTGGCCTCTTTTAGAGAGAAACCATGAAGATCTATGGTTCCTTCAATGTTAATTCTTCCGCTTTTTATTCGTTTTAATTTATTCTTTTCTATATTGATATCGATTTTAGGAGAACTCATTTTGGAAAAATGCTTCGCATTGACAAAGCTTCCTAACTTTTTATCAGAATGAGAAACAAGATTGTTCCTTGATAAAGTAGCTTTGTGATTTAGGTTGCTTGATTTAGTTTCAGTGGGGTTTGAATTTTTTTTTTTATATTGTTCTTAGCAACAAAGTCTTCCCATAGCATCTGGTCCTTGGTTTTTTGTACGATTTTTTCTTTTTTCATAGCGTGGACTTTAAAAACCATATAGGGCTTTTTTCAGAAAGATTCTTGGTGAAAACCCAGGTGTCTTTTTGTTTCTTTATCTCATCTGGATGGCCTTCAATTATAGTTCCCTTACTGTCCTTTACAACAGTGGTTATTTCAGATTTAAATGATAACGTAACGTCAGCAATTTTTGTCTTTTGACTAAAAGAGGCATTGATTATTCTTATGTCTCTCATTCCTATAAATTTTGCATCAACAATAAACCCGTCTTTTTTTCTTTTATCTATAACTGACTTGAAACTTGTTAAAACCTTCTTTTCCAAAAGAGTTCTAAGCTTTTCAGTATCGCCTCTTTCGAAGGCCATCAAAATTATCTCGTAGGCCATCTTGGCACCTGAAACAAATTTGTTCACACTAAAGTCGCTGTCAAACTCCTTCATCTTTTTAAAAACCTCAGCATTCTTGCTGTTTTCCTCTACGTAGTCAAAAATATCGTCATCAGGACTATCATTTTTTGTTTCATCCATAACCTTAGGGTTACTGACTACATCGCTTGATTCTTTAATCTCCTTAAGGGTCTTTTCAAAACCATCTCTAGAACCAAGTACTGCTCTCAATCGCCAAAAAAGAAATATAGCTACAGCTGCTAGTATAAATATTTGTAACATTCTCTATGGTCCAATTCTCATTTAAATCCCCTCAAAAAGGAAATACATCAATAAACTACACATATAAGATTTAATTTTATTGTGTCCACCTGTAAGATGGAGTATATAGTTCCCTACAGTAAATAAAAGTTAAAAATTCTATGTGTTCGAAACAAATAGATTCAGATGAATTTGGTTACTATGTTGAGAATTTACTATTTAATCATGACATAGAACTTTTATCTCAATTCGTCAAAGATCTGTCTTTTGAAAAAAAGGAGGATTATGCCTATTTTACAGAAGAAGATTTTAAGGGTAAGACAGATTTTTCGCTTAATATAGAAATTGAAAGTAAACAACGAGATGAAAACCAGGTATTGGTTTCGCTAATTGTAAACTTGGAAGCTAAAATTAACCAAAAAACAGCTTTTATATTAGAAATGACATACTGTGGTTTATTCAAGTTTCCAAATGTAACCGAAGATATACTAGAAAAGCAAATAAAGGTTGAGTGTCCTAAGATGCTTTTCCCTTATATAAGAAGGTTAATATCTCAAACAATGATTGAGAGTGGTATGCCGAACATCGATATTAAAAATATCAACTTTTTTGATCTATATAAGGCTAAAAAGAAAAGCTAATACCATAAGTTTTTCTTCATTTCAGAAATAAATTCCATATGCAGCTCCATTTCTTTCTGGGACACCCTACTCTCCGTTAATGGATATTTTCGAACAAAATTCCTTTTTTCTATTGTCTCTTTACTCCTATTATCGGTATCAGGATCTACTTGTGAAAATTTGAAGCCGGGTTGTTTCCCTCCTGTCAACTCTAGATACACTTCTGAGAGTATTTCGCTATCAATAAGCGCCCCATGTTTACCTTTTCTCTTGTTGTTTATACCAAACTTAATACACAAGGAATCCAGAGAAACTGATTTTCCAGGGTAAAGTTTTTTAGCGATCTCTAAGGTGTCAATTATGTTTTCGCTTTTTATTTCTTTGTAGGGTAAATCATTATATATATCACGATTGCTATTCTCAAGTCTCTGCATTTCATGATTTATAAACCCTATATCAAACTTTGCGTTATGGATAATTATTTTTGAGTCACCGATGAAAATAATTAAATTTTTTATCATTTCAGAGAACAGTGGTTTGTCTGATAAAAAATCTACTGATAGACCATGAACTTTAAAAGACTCAATGGGCATTTCTCCTTCAAGTGAAGGATTCAAATAGCAGTGGAATGTGTTTCCCGTTGGAATGTGGTTTACAAGCTCTATAGCTCCTATCTCAACTATTCGATCTCCTTTATCGGGATTCAGGCCTGTAGTTTCAGTGTCTAAAACAATTTCTCTCATTTTATACCGGAAATCCTTTTATTTTTTGGTATATTTCTAAAACATCTTGTTTTGTCTCTAATAAACTCTTGTCAGTGTTTATTAGAAAGTCAGCTCTTTTTATTTTTTCTTTTTCGTTCATTTGGTTGCGCTTTATGAGCTGAAAATCTTGCTCTTTCATATTTTTTCTGCTCAACACTCTTTTCTTTTGTGTTAGCTCTGAAGCAGTTACAACTAGGACAGCGTCAAAGTTTTTCTCTTGTTTTTTTTCAAACAAAAGAGGTACGTCAAAAATAATTAACGGCAAATTTTTATTAGATTTTACAAAATCAATCTTTGAATGTTCTAATAAAGGATGGACTATTCGTTCCACTTTTTTAAGTATTGCATTGTCTTTGTGAATCAGGTTTCTTAACTTCTTTTTATCAACTCCAGTCTTTGTTACGACACTAGGGAATTCTTTAGAAAAAACTTTCGTTGCGGCACCATTTGTTTTGTAAAGTTCGTTAACTTCATTATCTGCACACCAGACTTGAACACCTAGATCCCGAAACATATTCGACACGGTTGTTTTTCCCATAGCAATAGAGCCGGTCAAACCGAGAATGAACCCCGCATTTTTATTCAATTATAAACTTTCTAATTTCATCATCGATGACAGGTGATTTTTGAAACCAATGTTCAAAACCGGGAACCGCTTGATTTATCAGCATTCCTATACCACCTACAGTCTTCAGCTTAAGTTTTCTGGCCTCTTTTAAAAGCTCAGTAATCAAAGGATTATATACAATATCGATCACTACCGCAGTCTTTTTGGCCCTTGATATTGGCTGCGAAAAATCTGGTTGTCCAGTCATACCCATAGACGTCGCATTTATTATTAAATCTGCTCTTTGGATTGTTTCGGGAGCTGTTCGCCAGTCTATCACTGATATTTTAGCACCCAAATTTTCAGAAATTATTTGAGCTTTTGAGCGAGTTCTATTAGTTATTCCCACTTCTCTTACGCCATTGGATATTAATGCAGAGGCGATAGCTCTAGCTGAACCACCAGCACCATATATTATTGCTGTTTTATCATAAAAGTCATAATCTGGAATTTCATCTATTATGTTTTGGATGAAACCATATCCATCTGTGTTATCAGCATGGACCTTTCCACTTCTACTAAAGTATAAGGTATTAGCAGCTCCAATTAATGCAGCCCTATCTGTAACTGAGTCTGCAAAAGAGAGTACATTAGTTTTGTGGGGAATTGTTACATTAACACCATTAAACCCAAGACTTATTAGGCTTTTTATAGAATCCTGAAGTTTGTCTGTAGTTACAGAGAATGGAATGTAGAACCCATTAATTTTGTACTTTGACAGCCAATAGTTGTGTAGTTTTGGTGATTTACTATGGGATATTGGATGCCCAATTACTCCTGCTAAATATGGGGGGGTTTCAGATGTATTTTTATCCATATTAGCCTGTTGATTAAACTATAGTTATGTTAGTAATTATCTGAACTTTATAATAGATTACTATTTATTATAAACTATTTTTTTTTTTCAACAACTCAGCCCACATTTTAAGTGAACACTTATTTTTTTTTTTCTTTTTTGAAAGTAAAGAATTATATTGTTTTTTTAATGGCTTATGCTGTTAATAATAAAGAATTATCTGTGGATAAAACACTTTCTATAAATCGATCCCCATTTTTTTGTATATACACTACTTACAACTAATATATTATACATATATATTATGAGTATATTTCTGAAATGTGTAAATGGTGATCCGGTTCACAGGCCGCCAATCTGGTTTATGCGCCAAGCAGGTCGATATCTGAGCGAATACCGTAGTACTAGAAAGAGAGCTGGTTCTTTTTTAGATCTTTGCTACAACTCCGAATTAGCTACAGAAGTTACTTTACAACCTATAGATAGATTTGGATTCGATGCAGCTATTTTATTTGCAGACATTTTACTAATATTAGATGCTTTAGGAGTTAAAGTTCAGTTCATAGAGGGTCATGGACCGTTATTAGATCCAGTTAAAAACAAGAAAGATATTCAGAGAATTAGTGACTTAGGGCAGATACATGAAAAGCTTTTTCCAGTATATGAGACCGTAAAAAAATTAAAAAAGCACCTCCCTAAGGATGTTCCCTTAATAGGTTTTGCGGGTGCACCATGGACACTCGCAACTTATTTAATTAATGGAAAAGGGGAACAGGGATCATTAACCGCCAAAAAGTTCTTAATTGAAAACAATGAAGAGTTTGAAGAGATTATAAACTTATTAACAGACGCTACGATAGAATATTTAATTATGCAAATTAGATCAGGAGCCGACGTCATTAAAATTTTCGATAGTTGGGCGGGTGCGTTAAATGCTGATATGGTGTTACGTTACTCTTTAAAACCAATAAAAAAAATAGTGAGTGAAATAAAAAAGAAGCACCCCAATATACCATTTATAGTATTTCCAAGATCAGTTAATACAATATATAGTAATTTTTCTAATGAGGAATGCTTTGACGTTTTGGCTGTTGACCAATTTTTGGACCGAAAGTGGATCGCTGAAAATATTCAACCAAAGAAGATTATTCAGGGAAATTTAGACCCTCTTTTTCTAACACAAAAAGAAGATACGCTAATACAGGAATTAAAAAAGGTTACTGAAGATTTTAAAACTTACCCATATGTATTTAATCTTGGACATGGGATAACCCCAGACGCTAAAGTAGAAAATGTGGAGTTGGTAGTAAATTTCATCAAAACAATAAAATTTTAGTTTTGAAACATTAAAATTATATAAATTATTGACAAATTAAATCAAACACGTTAAAGATTATTCTGACAAATTTCCCCTATCCTATCTTAAATCCTTAAAATCAATGGTTGATGTAGATAACACAAAGCAGCTATCTTTAGCAGAACTTAAAACCCAGAGTCCAAGTGATCTATTAAAGCTCGCCGAAAAGTTGGAAATTGAGAACGCATCATCGATGAGAAAAGGCGATATGATGTTTTCGATATTAAAAGACATGGCAGAGGATGGGGTTGAAATATCTGGTGATGGTGTGTTAGAAGTTTTGCAAGATGGTTTCGGCTTTCTAAGATCAACTGACGCCAATTATTTACCTGGTCCGGATGATATATACGTAAGTCCCAGCAAGATAAAGAAGTTTTCATTGAGAACAGGAGACACCGTCGAAGGCGTAATAAGAGCGCCTAAAGATGGTGAAAGATACTTCGGATTAGTTAAGGTTACTAAGATAAACTTTCTTGAAATGGAAAAGGCTAAGCACAAGATACACTTCGATAATCTAACACCGCTTTACCCAGATGAAAGAATAGGTTTGGAGTTAAATGATCCGACAATAAAGGATAAATCAGCGCGAGTAATTGATTTGGTGGCGCCAATAGGTAAAGGTCAAAGATCGTTAATTGTAGCACCACCCAGAACCGGGAAAACGGTGATATTACAAAACATTGCGCATTCAATTGAAAAAAACCATCCAGAATGTTTTTTAATTGTTCTTTTGGTTGATGAGCGACCAGAGGAAGTGACAGATATGCAGAGGTCAGTAAAGGGCGAGGTTATTTCTTCAACTTTTGATGAGCCAGCAACTAGACATGTCGCAGTAGCCGAGATGGTTATTGAAAAAGCAAAAAGACTAGTAGAGCATAAAAGAGATGTCGTTATACTACTTGACTCAATTACAAGATTAGGAAGAGCTTATAATACAGTTGTTCCTTCTTCTGGAAAGGTTTTGACAGGTGGAGTAGATGCGAACGCGTTACAAAGACCAAAAAGATTCTTTGGAGCTGCTAGAAACATAGAAGAGGGTGGTTCGTTAACTATCATAGCTACCGCTTTAATAGATACTGGCAGTAGAATGGATGAGGTCATATTCGAAGAATTTAAAGGCACTGGTAATTCAGAGTTAGTTCTAGACAGAAAAGTTGCTGATAAAAGAGTTTTTCCGGCTATCGATATATTAAAATCTGGTACACGGAAAGAAGACCTTCTTATAGACAAAAAGGAACTTACAAAAATATTTGTTCTTAGGCGTATTCTTAATCCGATGGGAATAACAGATGCTGTAGAGTTTCTTTTAGAGAAATTAAAGCAAACAAAAACTAACAGTGACTTTTTTGATTCAATGAACACCTGATACGAATCATGAAAGACACGATTTTTGCTCTTTCTACTGTTCCCGGGCTTTCTGCTATATCAGTATTTAGAATATCAGGACCTAATGCTTTTATTGTTTTGAAGAAGATAACAAAAGCAAAAGTTCCTGAAAAAAGGTTCGCGTCTCTGAGAAAGATTTTCTGGGAGGGAGAGATAATCGATAAATGTATCGTTATTGCGTTCAATAGAAACGACAGTTACTCGGGAGAGAAAACAGTAGAGATCCATTGCCATGGTAGTATAGCTATTATCAATAAGATAGCTTCAATTTTAACGCAATGTGGATCCGAACTAAACATAAGGCCTGCAGAGGAGGGAGAGTTTACCAGACAAGCTTTTTATAATGGGAAAATGGATCTTATTCAGGTGGAAGGATTATCTGATTTATTAAGAGCAGAGACAGAGGCCCAAAGAAAAATATCTTTCGATTCCCTAGATGGTGTTATTTCAAAAAAAGTTGGAGTATGGAAGTCAAAAATTATGTCTATTTTAGCGTTTTTGGAAGCAGATATTGATTTTAATGATCAGGATTTAGGTGAAGTAGGGGTCTTAAGCATGATCTCAGACCTTCTAGAGTTGCTCAATAAGGAGCTAGATAATTTCAAGGGAGTTAGACCGATAAAAGAAGGGCTAAACATAGCAATAATTGGACCACCAAACGTAGGAAAATCAACCTTGATCAATCATCTATCAAAAAGGGATGTTTCTCTCACTTCTAGAATAGCTGGTACAACACGAGATATAATCGAGTCAAAAGTTCAAATAAATGGAGTTTTTGTGACTTTTTTAGACACTGCTGGGCTGAGGGAAACAAATGATATAATAGAAAAAAAAGGAATCACAGCTCTAAAAAAACGACTAAAAGAGGTTGTTTTAAAGATATTTTTAGTAAATGACGAATCTGATTTAAAGACTATTGACGTAAAGGTTGGCTCTGATGACCTTATTTTTAAAGCTAAAGCTGATAAAGGAAATAATACTAGGTTTAAAGGTATATCAGGCAAAACGGGTTTAGGAATAAAGGAAGCTATTGGTTTAATAGAAAGAAAGTTACCAAATTTCTATATTAGTGATGGGGTGATAGCTACATATAGACAAAAGTCAAAAATTAATAATTTAGTGATCCTTCTGTCAGATTTGACACTTAACATAAAAGAAGGCCTAGATACTGAGCTTCTTGCGGAAAAAGCGAGGGGTTGTCTAAAAATAATTGAGGAGTTAACTGGAAGAATAGACACCGAGGAAGTTTTGGGTATTATATTCAAGAGTTTTTGTATAGGAAAGTAAGTTTCACGTGAAACATTTATTCGATGTAATTGTTGTTGGTGGTGGGCATGCCGGTTCAGAAGCTGCTTATGCGGTAGCACGAGCGGGGGGAAGCGTTGCGCTGGTTACAAAAAAAAGAGACCAGATAGGATTAATGTCCTGTAATCCTGCTATAGGTGGGTTAGGCAAGGGCCATTTGGTGCGAGAAATAGACGCCTTGGGTGGCTTAATGGGTGTTGCCGCAGATATATCAGGAATCCAATTCCGGTTGCTCAATAAGTCTAAAGGGCCAGCTGTTCAAGGCCCCAGAACACAATCAGATAGAAGTCTTTACAGACAATCTGTACAAAATATTTTGGCCTCTGAGGATAATATTACAATTATTGAGAGCGAGGTAGTTGATATAAATGTTAAAAGCGGAACGGTAAAAGGTGTAGAGTTAGAAGGTGGCCAAAAGATAGGGGCTATTAGCATTATTTTAACGACTGGGACTTTTTTAAATGGCTTGATAAGAGTTGGAGAAGAAAAAATTAAGGCAGGACGGATAGGAGACTTCGCATCTAATAGGTTAGCAAAAAAAATAAGGGAAATTGGGTTAAACACGGGAAGACTAAAAACAGGCACCCCAGCAAGACTTTCATCTAAAACTATAAATTGGAATTTGATTGAGAGACAGAAGCCAGATGAGAAACCGACGCTTTTTTCATTTTTGCATAAAAAACCTTTTCAAAGGCAAATTAGTTGTGGAATAACATATACAAATAAAAATACGCATGAGATAATACGTAAAAACATTGAAAAATCAGCTATATTTAATGGGTCAATAACTTCGAATGGTCCAAGATATTGTCCATCAATTGAAGATAAAGTCGTAAGATTTTCAGGAAAAGAGGAACACCAAGTTTTTTTGGAGCCGGAGGGTCTAAGCGACGACACAATTTACCCAAATGGTATTTCGACTTCTTTACCTAGAGATATTCAGGAAAGGTATATCAAATCTATCAAAGGTCTAGAAAATGTAAAAATACTGAATTATGGCTATGCTGTAGAGTACGATTACATAAACCCTAAAAGTCTAAAAACATCTCTAGAATTGAAGAGCATCAACGGTCTTTTTTTAGCTGGACAAATTAATGGTACTACCGGCTACGAGGAAGCAGCCGCTCAAGGGTTGATTGCTGGGATTAATGCGTATCAATATGTAAAGAAAGACGACCCATTCATTTTAGATAGATCAGAGGCGTATATCGGTGTGATGATTGACGATTTAGTCACAAGGGGTGTAATTGAGCCCTATAGAATGTTTACTTCCAGAGCGGAGTTTAGACTCAGTTTGAGGTGCGATAATGCTGACATTAGACTTACAGAGAAGGGCCACAAAATTAAAGTTGTATCAGATAATAGAATGAGGCTGGTAAGTAAAAAAATAAAGTTGGTTGATGAGCTTACTAAATCGGCTAAAAAACTAACATTTTCTAACAGAGAATTAGAAGAGATGGGTGTCAATCAGAAAAAAGACGGTAAAAAGAGGTCCTTTCATGATGTTTTATCACTTAATGGGGTTTCAAGCGAAATCTTACGAGGTTTGTGGGGAGGTTTTTTTGATTTTGATTTAGATGTTCGTGAGTTTGTACGAGCAGATGCTAAATATAACTACTATATCCAAAGACAAAAAAGCGATGTAGATAAAATGCGAAAAAATATTAATACCACTATCCCAAAAAATATTGACTTTAAAAAAATAGACGGGTTGTCATCAGAATTAAAACTTAAGCTTAGCAAAGTAAACCCCCAGCACATTCATGAAGCCAGCAAAATTGACGGGATGACACCTAGCGGATTAATGTTGCTAATATCAAAAATTAATTCTTACAAGAAGACCGCTTGAAAAAAAACGAATTTGTTAAAAGCCTGAATGTTTCACGTGAAACACTTAAAAGTTTTTATGAATATGAAGCCTTACTGTCTAAGTGGAATGAGAAGATAAACCTTGTTTCAAAAAATACATTAGTGAATATATGGGAAAGACACTTTTTAGATTCAGGTCAAATTATAAAACACGTCGAGGCATCAGGAAAAAGATGGGTAGACGTGGGCTCCGGAGCAGGTTTCCCTGGATTGGTAGTCGCTTTATTACTGAGAGATAGAAGAATTGATTGTGAGCTAGTTTTAGTGGAAAAAAACCCAAAAAAAGGTTTTTTCCTTAAAGAGGTTATTCGAAAACTTAACCTGAGCGTTGAAGTTGTAAACGACAACATAGACACCTTAGAACCCTTGAATGCTGATATCTTAACAGCGAGAGCATTTTCAGAACTAAACAATTTAATTGAAATAGCTTTCCGTCATAGAAAAAAGGAGGGAATATGTTTATTTCTGAAGGGTGAAAACTATAGAATCGAATTAGATAAAACTTTAAATTATTGGTTTTTTGATTATGATATTGTTGATAGCTTAAGCAGCTCCTCTGGAAAGATAATCAGAGTGAAAAAAATTTTTAAACGATAAAGGGGAACAAAATCTCTAATCCTACAGTTATATCTATTGCCAATCAAAAAGGTGGTGTGGGCAAAACAACAACTGCCATAAATTTATCTACAGCGCTTGCTGCTGTGAATAATAAAGTGTTGATAATGGATTTAGACGCTCAAGGAAATGCATCAACTGGCTTAGGCGTTCCTAAAGATGAAAGAGAAAAATCTACTTATGATTTGCTGACAGGCAAAGCGAGTTTAAAAGACGTGGTGAAGAAAACCAATATACCATCTCTTTTTATTGCTCCTGCATCAACTGATTTATCGTCCATTGATGTTGATCTATTTGAAGAGAAGGGGAGAGTTGTTAAGCTTCGTAATTTGTTAGCAAAAGAGAGTTTTGACTTTGACTATATTTTAATTGACTGTCCACCTTCACTTAATCTTTTGACTATAAATTCTATGGCGGCATCAAATTCTGTGCTAGTTCCTTTACAGGCAGAATTTTTCGCGCTTGAAGGATTAAGTCAATTGCTATTGACAGTAAGGGACATTAGATCAAAAATTAACCAAGACCTGAAAATTCACGGCATTGTGTTAACCATGTTTGACAAAAGAAACAATTTGTCAGAACAAATTGAGGAAGACGTAAGAAGCAATCTCGGAGAGCTGGTCTACGATACAGTTATACCTAGAAATGTCAGAGTCAGTGAAGCCCCCTCGTTTTCAATGCCCGCCCTAATATATGATCATAAGTGTTCAGGTGCTATTGCATATCAAAAATTAGCAGCAGAGTTTTTAAAGAGGGAAGATCAACTTGAAAGAAGGTAAAATGAGTTCAAAAAATGAACGAAAAAAAAGTTTGGGTAGAGGGCTTTCATCCTTTTTAGATGTTGGTGGCTTCGATGACATAGTGGAAAGTAAAAAAGATGAAGATAAGGGTAAAAGTTCTTCCAATAACTCAAGCTTTTTGCCAATAGAGCACCTTGTTCCAAATCTGAATCAACCTCGAAAAGATTTTTCAACCGATGAACTAAACAGTCTAGCCTCTTCAATAGAAGATACGGGAATAATACAACCCATCCTTGTAAGGAGGAACAACGATGTTTACGAGATAGTAGCTGGTGAAAGGCGCTGGAGAGCTGCGCAAATTGCGAAAATTCATGAAGTCCCGGTTTTGATTAAGGAGTTAACTGACGAAGAAGTTGTTAAAATTTCCATTATTGAAAACATTCAAAGAGTAGACTTAAATCCAATTGAGGAAGCTAATTCTTACAAACAGTTAATACAAGATTTTGGTTATACCCAAGAGAAAGTTTCAGCATCGCTAGGAAAATCGAGAAGTTATATAGCAAATTCTTTAAGACTACTATCACTACCAGAAAGTATAATTATGTTTTTAAAAGAAGGTAAATTGACGAGTGGACATGCTAGAGCTCTTGTAGGAGTAAAAAACTCAGAGTTTTTAGCAAGGAAAATAATAGAAGAGAGTTTATCGGTTAGGGATATAGAAAATATCGTAAAAAAAGGAATATCCCAAAGTGACATTATATTAAAAAAAGGGACATCACTTAAAAAAGATGTTGATACTCT
>CACAAX010000023.1 GCA_902530595.1 uncultured Alphaproteobacteria bacterium | reverse complement strand
AGCGTGTTGTAAGACTATTTTTAATTTTTATTTGACTAAATTATTAGTATTGCTAAATTTTGGCGCGATTGAAATTAAATCCTCAAAAGGAAATAAAATGTCGAAGGAAAAAGACGCTGATACCATCACTGAATTAGGTGAAGACGGAAAATTACATAATATAACTACTAAAGCAGGAAGACTAGCAATGGAGTTAGCGTCTGAAAAAAAGAGGCTTGCTCAAGAGCTAGAAGAATTACAAGGCGAGTACGATGACATTAAACCTCTTACGCCTACTGGTACAAGAGATTGGTATGTTAAATGGGGAGCCATGCTATTGTGTGTATTAGGAGTATTTCTTACATCAGGAAAAATGTATATTTTGGGGCAATTGTGTTATTTCTTTAGTGCCATCGGATGGATATATGTCGGCATGCAATGGAGCGACAGAGCACTAATGATTGGATCCGCGATATGTGGTACTGCAGTTGCCATGCTGTTGATAGACAATCCCGACTTGTATCTGCTTTTTTCAAGGTGAATAATCCTAATACCATCTTTGGTATTGGCAGCATAAAGAAACTCACGACTAGAACTACAGACTGGACTGAGTTCAAGACTACCCTTTCTTGCTTAAAGGTCTTTTACCCCTTGCATGAGACATTTCTATAATTTCATTCTTCTCAATTTTTACAAACCCCAAGATCACTCCATCAGGTTCGACATGATCTGGAAGCGAGTGTTGGTAAACTATAATTTTATCGTTTTCGAAATGACAAGTTATTTTTCCAATATTTGATCTTGGCTGTTCTTCGAACCAGGCGATAGTTTCCGACTTATCACGTTTATTTTTTGTAAGACTTGATTGAGTTATTGATCGCCAAAAAAATTTTCAGACAAATATTTTTTAAGAAGAGATACGTCTCCATTATTTGCGGTTTCAAACATTGCTTCAAGTTTCTTAAAATTCATAGCCGACTCCTATACCTTATAAAATGAAAAAAATATGCAACAAATTATTGATGAATTTATGAAAAACTAATGACTTGTACGTAAGAAAGTTCTCAGATTCTATCTATATTTATTCAATTAATTTAGATTGAATGAAAATTATTAACTCAAGTGATGGTTTAAAAAATTTTTATCTGAATGTAATAAATCTTAACATTAATAAGATAGATAATACCCAAACAGTCGCGTGTATTTCCCTTCCCACTGGGCCGTTTTCTTTTTGATACATTAAAGTAACTTACCATCTGCTGCTCACTCCAAGAACATGCTACATGAGCATCCCATGCGTCCCATGCGTTGAAAGGCTAGACCAAGCGGTAGCTATAGGTAATGGCAAAATTATGAATTTTACTCAAAATTAATGGACAATATCATCTTGCATTCCTTTATCGAGTTCGAAGTAGGCCAACTCTTCTGGAAATCTATCTCCATAAAGAAATACATATTCATCTGGGTTTTCTTTTTGAAATTTCGAGTAATAATCGCATAAATATTGAAAATACTCCGCCGCAGTACAATACTCTTTGCCTTCATCAAACGGCTCGTTATCTAAAACATTTAACAAAAAATAATTTTTCATCAACATTGCCTCGATTTTTTAACAAATTGATTTGGTTGATATCATAAAATTATTACATAAATGCGACTAACTAAAAAAATAACTTAGCAAGTGATTTCAGCAAGCTCGGTATTTGCAATTATAGAAACGGGGTTTCACGAGAAAGAATATGGCAGATATGATTGTTGGGATATCACAAAAGGTACTAAACAACTATATTGCTGAAAATCCACTAAACAAAGAATTTCAACCTTCTGCTTTGTTAAATTATTTAATAGTTATTTCTTGAATTAATGTAATACTTCTTCTGCTATAAACTCTTCCATCTTTATTAAAGTTTTCACATAGCCCAAGTCGTTTCCCGTTTATTCTGACAATTGTTTAGCATCGCAAAAAAAAGGTTTTCAAAGGATTAATTTACCTCTTCGTTATGGATGCTATAGTTTTTACCATCCAGTAGGATAATGCCATATCCCGAATTTTCACCTTTGGCATATTCTACTCGATCAGCTTTGAACTTTAGGACCATTTGCTGATTTATGCTTTTGAACGTGGAGAAATTATATCCTTCGTAAAGACCACACATACTTCGATGTATGTGACCAGATATTAGATGGTTTACATTATTGAAATTTTTTATAGTTGAAAAAAAATCGTGGGAATTTTTTAGTCTTAGTAAGTCCATAGCCTGCATTCCCGTTGTAAAAGCGGGATGGTGCATAAACAAAATTACTTTTTTATGATCCGCTTCTTTAAGTTTTTGACTCAACCAGTCGAGTCTTTTTTCACATAAGTAACCACAGCTTTTGGGTATGTCATCGTGAGGATCTTTAAGCGTATCTAAGAATATAAAATCAAGATTTTCATAAGCCTCACTACTCTGTAAGAATCCATTATGATCTGGTTGGTAGTATGGAAATACATCGAGGAAGTTCTTTCGGTTATCGTGATTTCCAAGCATAAATTTTATGGGTCTATTTATTACCGAGACCAAATTTCTTAAGGCACTATATTCTTCAATTTTACCACTATCCGCTAAGTCGCCTGTAAAGACTAGCGTATCAAAATCATTATGATTGCCTTGCAAGTGCAGTATAGCTTTCTCAAGTTTTTGAGATGATTTTTTTAAACTTGGTTCATCAGCAGAGTTTAAGTGAATATCTGAAAAGACTATGATTTTTTTCATTTTTAGCTCTCGAAAAATTTATTGGTCTAAATGTCCGCCCCACCCACGACGTGACTCTATAGCTCTTCTAAAGTTGCATTTTACAAAAGATAGATCCATTGGTCTACGATTTAGTCTGCAGCTTAAATTTATTGTCTAGGCCCTTTTGAAGAAGTTGGAAAATTGAATTAATGATATCTACTGTCAAATGAAACCCGGTAGTAATATAATTCGAATATGTGACCAGATATTAACCTATGGTATATCGCAGATACTAAAATCCCTTTTCACTGGCGTTCATGAAAGATATGTGGGCTTTGAGTAGAATTAGGAGTCCACACCCTTTGAATTATAGGAAAATTATTTTTTACATCAAAAAGAAGTAAATCAGCTCGCATACCAATCTTAATCAAACCACGATCATTTAGATTAGCTGCTTTTGCTGGTGTCTCAGTAACCGCCTTTATTCCCTTTGCAAAATCTCCCAAAATATCTCCAAGTTTTACCGCTCCCATTAGCAGTGAAGAAGGCATATAATCCGATGAAAGAATGTTACAGCAACCCATGGAAACAAGGTCCTTAGCCGCGACGTTTCCGGAGTGGGACTCCCCTCTCAGAATGTTTGGTCCTCCCATGATAATATTAATTGATGATCGATTTAATACCTTTGAAGCTTCAACAGTTGTTGGAAACTCGGCGATTTTACATCCATTTTCAATTGATGTAATTGCATCATTCTCTGTCGTGTCGTCATGACTTGCGAGAATAGCGCCAAGTCTTTTATTCGCACTTAAAGTTGCGGCATGGTTTCTATCTCCCCAAGCCTTTTTTATTTTATAAAGACGTTCAAAATGATCTTCCAAATCTTTTGGACTCATAGAGTATTTTCCCTTTAAATACTCTGCCATTTTATCTAAGTCTCTAAATTGCTTTTGGCCCGGAGTATGATCCATTAAACTAACTATTCCAACTCGGTCTTCTGGGGTAAACTCTTCCAATTCGAATTCCAAAGTTTCAGAACAAACTTCTGCTCTAAGATGCGTAAAATGACTTATTTTCAGGCTTTTCTCTGCTCTGAGCTCCTTAATGGTGTCCGTAACTTGCCTAGCATATTTAAGATAGTTACCCCTTTTATCTGACACTATCGAACCAACTCGCAATGCGTCAAAAACAGTCGTAATACCAGCACTTTCTAGTTCTCTATCATGTGATAAAATCGCAGCCTTTATTGGCCACTTAACATTTGCTCTTGGTTGCATATGTCTTTCCAAATTGTCTGTGTGTAGTTCAATCAGGCCTGGTGATAAATAATTTTCATTACAATCGAAAGAACCACGTATAAATCCTTTTCCAGAGTTAACCTCTTTAATGACCCCATCCGCTACCCTGATGCTTCCGTTTACTACTTCGTTCTCCAGAACGAGACGTGCATTGCTTAAAATAAATTCATGCATATAAATTCATACTCTTGACTTAAAAGTTTCATATAAATATTCCAAATTTTTTGTACTCTGTTATTAGGACATTTTTATGACAAATTATTCCAGATACGCAATTTATTTTTCTCCCTATCCAGATACATTTCTCGATAAAGTTGGGTCTCAATGGTTAGGCTGGAATCCAAAGAAAGGTAAGATTACCAATCACAAGAAAATAAAAAACCCAAAATTTGTTGACTTAAAGTCTATCACGGAAAAAGCAAGGATATATGGCTTGCATGGCACGCTCAAAGCACCATTTGTCCTAAAAGATAAGTATTCATACAATGATCTCATTAGCGATGTGGAATTAATTTCAAAGCGACATAGTAGGTTTATAATCCAAAATCCAGTCTTGAAAAAGCTTGGCCGATTTTATGCTTTAGTCCCTGAAAGAAGCCCTAAGGCACTAAAATCTTTAGCAGATGATTGCGTTTTAACTCTAGATAAGTTTAGAGAACCTCCCACATCCACAGAACTAGAAAAAAGAAGAGCTAGTGGACTTGACTTTGAAGAGGAGGAAAACTTAAAGAAGTGGGGTTATCCATATGTCTTTAATAGATATAAATTTCACATTACATTAACCGGAGAAATAAGGTTGGGTGAAGAGAAAAATATTCGAGACACAATAGAATTAAATTTTCAAGAAGTTATCGGATATCCCTTACCTTTTTTAGATATCTGTCTTTTTGGGCAAAGGGATGATAGGTATTTTTGTGAATTGAAAAGATTTTCGCTGCTTTAATGCATTACAGATAATAATTGAATAACTGCTTTATCTAGATCATCCTCATTGTTGATAATAATTGAGCCCGTTGGAATATCAAATTTCGCCCTTTTTAACCTTAGTTGAATATCCTTTGCATTTTCTCTAGCTCTTTTTTTCAATCTTTCCAGAACGATTTCTTCTTTAGCATCAATGTAAATTATTTTCAACTCTGGAAATTGCTGCTTATATTCCTTAATAGCATGTCTAGATCCATTGAAAATTACGTTTGTTCCCTTATTAAGGTGATATATAATATCAATAGGTATCCCATAAAAGTTATTATGCGCATACCAATGAATAGCTACTCTTTTTTCTTTTAATAAAATATCTATTTGAGACTGATCCACTTTAATAAAGTCTTCGTTGTCGACCTCAGCACTTCTAGAAATATATCTTTTAGGAAAATATGCATCGACTTTATTCTTAGCAGCATTAAGAATTGAATCTTTCCCCACTCCAGAAGGGCCTACCACTGTAAATAATGTTCCTTTACGCATAATAGATTTCTCTCAGCTTGCTGAAAAGTTGCTTACATCTATTTCTCGATCACACACTTTATCTCTTACTTCTTTGTCATGAAAGATACCAAGTATCGCCGACCCTTTTTCTTTTTTTTCTGAAATCATATCCATAACAATTCTTTTGTTTTCACGATCGAGGCTTGCCGTCGGCTCATCCAAAAGAAGCAACTTGTAGTCTTTAGAAAAGCCAATAGCAATATTTACCCTTTGTTGTTCCCCTCCTGAAAAAGTCAGTGGCGAGAGGTGCCATAACTTAGAGCTTAAATTTAGCCTAGACAATAATGTCTCAGCGATATCCTTCGCTCTGGCGCGACTTTCAAATTGATCAAGAAGAGGTTCCATAACCAAATCTATGGTGCTTACTCTCGGTAAAACTCTTAAAAATTGACTTACATACCCCATTTTTTGTTTTCTTAATATCGACATTTCAATGGCTTTTAAATCAAGGATATTTTCCTTATCTATATAAATCTTTCCAACTGCACATACATAATTACCGTAAATCATTCTCATTAAAGTTGATTTGCCACAACCAGAGTTACCTATCAATGCAACACATTCCCCCGAATTAACATTAAAGCAAGCATCTCTAATAACTGAAAATTTCCCTTTGTCTAAGTTCTTTAGATTGAAGGATTTTGCAACATTTTTTACTTCCAACATTTTTACACCTTTAGTATTGAGGAGACAAGTAACTGCGTGTAGGAATGCTGTGGATCATCCAAAACTTGGTCGGTTAATCCAGTTTCAACTATTTTACCATTTTTCATAACAATCAATCTATTTGCCATGAACCTCGCAACTGCAAGATCATGCGTTACGATTATTACTGACAATCCTAATTCTCTAACCAAAGATCTTATGAGATCAAGTAATCTTGCTTGGACAGATACATCAAGCCCACCTGTAGGTTCATCCATAAATATTAGCCTAGGTTTCGTTATAAGATTTTTAGCAATCTGAAGTCTTTGTTGCATTCCACCAGAAAAAATACTCGGTTTGTCATCCAGTCTGATTGCATCTATTTCAACCTTTTCGATCCATTCGGTGGCTTCAGCCCTAATTTGGGAGTAATTTCTATAACCTATTGCCATTAGTCTTTCGCCAATGTTCCCTCCAGCACTCACTGCCATTCTAAGACCATCTCGAGGGTTTTGGTGGACAAAGGCCCACTCGGTTCTCAGTAGGTTTCTTTTTCTGGGTTCCGGCAAAGACAGTAGATCCAACCAATTATTATCTCTATCCAAATATGTTATATTACCACCATCTGGTACCAAGCTTCCAGACAAGCAATTTAGAAGAGTTGATTTGCCAGAGCCAGACTCTCCAACAATTCCAACGACCTCACCAGTATAAAGCTCTATACTTAAGTTGTCGCAAGCATATACACTGCCAAATTTCTTATCTATAGCCTTAGCTTTTAAAATCTGTTCCATTGTTTAACTTTTTCTACTATTGCAGTAATCACTATCTGAACATGAAAACATTCTAGTTCCCTTATCATCAATAACTACTTCATCGAGATATGTATTGGTGGCACCACATATTTCACAAGTCTTCTCGGCTCTTGAGGCTTCAAATGGATAATCTTCAAAATCAAGACTTATAACCTTAGTATATGGAGGAACTGCGTAAATCCTTTGTTCTCTCCCAGCTCCAAAAAGCTGAATTGCCGGGCAAAAATTCATTTTTGGGTTATCAAATTTTGGTGTAGGTGATGGATCCATTATATAACGATCGTTTACTTTTACTGGATAAGCGTATGCTGTCGAAATCTCCCCGTTAATAGATATGTCTTCATATAATTTAACATGCATCAAGCCATATTCCTCTAATGCGTGCATAACCCTTGTTTCGGTCTCTCTAGGCTCTAAAAATCTTAAGGGCTCTGGAATTGGAACTTGATAAACAAGTATTTGATCTTCTGATAAAACTTGTTCGGGAATGCGGTGTCTGGTTTGAATTACAGATGCTTTTCCAGTGTTTTCAGTAGTTTTTACACCAGCTACTCTTTCAAAAAATTTTCTTATAGAGACTGCGTTGGTTGTGTCATCTGAACCCTGATCTATGACCTTCAATACATCTGTTTCTTGCAAGCATGCTGCTGTGACCTGAACGCCGCCAGTACCCCAACCATAAGGCATTGGCATTTCCCTACTTGCAAAGGGCACCTGATATCCTGGAATGCATATCGCTTTTATTAGAGCCCTTCTTATCATTCTCTTGGTTTGCTCATCAAGGTATGCAAAATTGAAATCCTCTTCTGAGTTACTCATCTTTTTTTGCCTCAAAAGCTGTCTTTCTTATCTTTCTAATTAGCTCTAGTTCTGCCTGAAAATCGACGTAATGAGGAAGTTTGATATGCTCTACAAAACCAGTCGCTTGAATATTATCTCCATGATATAGAACAAACTCTTCATCTTGAGCAGGGGCACCATCGCTAACCTCTCCCAATTCTTTCCAACGTAAAGCGCGATCAACTAAAGCCATCGATATCGCTTTTCTCTCCGATTGACCAAAAACAAAACCATAGCCTCTAGTGAATTTAGGGGGATGGATCTTCGAGCCCAGAAATTGATTAACCGTCTCGCATTCTGAGATCTCTATCTCAGCTATCTCTATATTAAACCCTAGCTCTGGGATTTCAAATTCGACAGATATAAGTCCTATTCTTAGCTCACCAACGAATGGATGATTTCTTCCGAACCCCCTTTGGGTTGAGTATGCCATACCTAATAAAAACCCTTCATCGCTTCGAGTAAGAGCCTGTAGCCGCAATGCTCTATTAGCCGGAATTTCCAAAGGCTGTCGAGTGAGATCAGGCGAGTCCGCTTCACTAGATGATGTCTCTTCTGTCTCAATAATTCCTTCATTATTAAGTAACTGAGTGACGTGTTGGAACATTTGTTCAGTGTCTTTTCCAGGCTCAAATTCATCGATGCTGCCATCAGCTAATAGTTTGAAATCTAAAAGTCGATGAGTGTAATCAAAAGTCGGTCCAAGAAGCTGGCCTCCTGGAATGTCCTTAAACGTCGCTGATATTCTTCTTTTAGCAATCATTTTGTCCGTATTTATAGGCTTCCCAACTCCAAATCTTGGTAAGGTTGTTCGGTATGCTCTTATTAAAAAAATCGCTTCGATTAAATCTCCTCTAGCTTGCTTTATTGCTAAAGACGCAAGCTCAGGATCAAATAGCGAACCTTCAGCCATCACTTTTGCTATTGATAAAGATAATTGAGTCTTTATTTGATCGACACTCAGATCTGTGACTTTTCTGTCTCCTCGACGCTCATCCTCCAGCCACCGATGTGCATTATCAATCGCTCTTTCGCCTCCTTTTACCGCTACATACATATTATGTCTCTACAATTGTTGTTCTAGGCAGTCCCATAACCAAATTTTCTTTTGTCAAAAAAATATCAATTCCTAAAGGAAAACTAATAGCACTTTCTCTTTCAATAATCTTTTCCGGGAGCTCTACATGAAGCGTCTCTTTAATCCCTGGTCCATTTATAGAAAAACTTTTTATATCATTGCTTGTGTTTTCAATCACAATATTGGCCGACCTGTCAGGATACTCGTCCGTACCAATAGGAAATTCGTGAAAAGGTAGTAGTTCCTGTATATGCCCCACTGCGAAATCAACATTTTTATCGCCAGAAATTTTTGCACCGGTATAAAAATTTATCCAATCCTCGACATTTTTATTGCGAAAGGTCTCTCCCAAAAAAATCTTAGTATTAAAATCACAAAAAACTAATATAAGCGTTGCACCAGCGATAGATAGAGGTGTGGGAAGCCCATCAATAACCTGAAAATTCTGAATTTTTCCTGGCATTGCCATCGCTTTCAAAGCCATCCTAAAAGCTCTAGCAGCATCCTTGGACTGGTCTTGGAAGAAGGGAAGCGGATTTGTCATTTTTCGTCTTCTCCACGCACAAGAGTAAAAAAGTCCACCTTTGTTTTTTCTGCTTTTCTTTTAATTAAGTCATGTCTTTTTTTCTCTATTTCTTTTAGTTTTATTACAATTTTACTTTCAATTAAGGTCCTCTTATCGCTTTGCATTAAAGCGTCACACAGCGCAGCAACGGTCGACTTCTTTTTACTTCTACCTTGCACATATCCATGACCAACTATCTTACCGTCTTCTAATTGAATAGAGCATCGCGTAACGGAAATTTCGCCTGCATTAAATTTTTGCCCAGTATTTCCAATCCTCGCTGTCGCCATAATTGTGCCTATTTCCGGTTTTCTCAGATAAGTATAGCTCGGATCTAACCCAGTAGACTCATACAACCCAACGAGATCGGATTCGGATGATTTTGCTAAATAGCTTAACCATTTAGATCTGCCTAGCAACATGCTTACTCATACAGTATAACATTAAACCGGTTTTCTCAAACCTATGATTGAATCTTTATTTGAAAATTATGACAAGAGCATGACAGATTAAGTTCTATGAGCTTTTTCTTTAAGAAAAATCCTTATTTGCTCCAAATTGAACTTTGCATCATTATCACCATTATCAGCAGCTGACAAATACCACTTCATTGCCTGGGAAAAGCTTTGCTTCGTGCCGATTCCCATATGATGCATGTAGCCTAAATTAAATTGTGCCTCTACTAAGCCTGATGAGGCAGCTTTTTCATACCAATAAAGAGCTCTCTTGAGGTCTTGCTTGATGCATTTACCGGTTTCAAGTAATAGCGCCAAGTTATATTGTGCATGGTAATCTCCACCCTCAGCAGCCACAAGGTACCAATATTTTGCTTTTGAAAGATCTACTAGAGATCCTTCTCCACTTTCATACATGAGAGCTACATTGTATTGAGCCACCGAATTACCTAACCTTGCAGCATCCAAATATAGGTCCAGCGCTTTACTTTTGTTTTTTTCTAGCACTAAGCCCTGATCATAAAAATATGCTAAGTTAGTCATAGCTTTAGGGTGCTTTTTTTTTGCTGCTTTCTTATACCATTTTATAGCCACTACATTATTTTGTGACACCAACAGCCCTTTATCATAAGCCCTTCCTAATTTGTATTGATATTCCGGATGGCCCGAGTAGGCCATTACCTTATTGAAACTGAGCTCCGTGAAACTAATATCATCTTCGTCTCTTTTTTTACCATTTGCATCGATTATTAAAAGCGAGACAAATGCTATGACTATTAAAATGTATGGTACTTTCTTAGAGTGCTTTTTTGAATAATACATAATGATGACATTTATATGACAGAAATATGACTTTGTAAAACATTAATATTGTTGACTTTTTTTAATTTATATTTATCGTAAATTAAAAAATAGGCGAATTGAGGGGAAAAATGAGGTTTCGAACAGTAAAGTCAGAGGATTTTTTCAGAAAAAAGCAAATTAAGCTATTGAAAGCTTACGCTTTAGGAAAAGTAAAAAAGGCCGAGAAAATCAGGCAAGGCCTTCTTATATCTAATACGGCTCACGTCAATAGGTCTGGGTTTAAATAATAATCGTCAATGTATTTAAATCTAATCCGTAATGTTTAAGTTGAGTGAAGCAAGCACCCATTAGGCCTAAAAAAATAAGAGATAGCCAAGGCGTCATCCGTAGATAAAAAATCAGGATGAAAGAAATTAGAATCAAAATAATCGATGTTTCTGATGTTGCTATCGATGGTATAACAAAAGCCAAAAAACTTACAAATAGAATTGAGGTTACAGCTACATTTACTCCCCTTATTCCCCGCAGAAAAATTCTATGTCTTTGAAGAACATTCCAAAAGTTTATTGCGGGAGCTACGAGAAGTAAGGTGGAGCCATAAAGAGAAATTAGTAGAATTAATGAGTACAAAAGCTTTTTCTGATCTGACACGTCGCCTATTAGAGCACCAAGATACGCAGCAAAAGAAAATAGTGGTCCAGGAATAGCTTGGGCCATTCCATAGCCAAGCATAAAATCTTCCGAAGATATAAAGCCATTCTGGACAACTACACCCTCTAACAACGGAAGCACAACGTGACCACCTCCAAAAACCAAAAAACTCATATTGAAAAAGTCCCGGCATATTGCAGGAACGCCTTCTAAACTGATAACATTCGAAAAAATTAATAAAATCACAAGAATAAAAAGACAGAGAATAGAATATATACTGTTCCCTATCTTCAACTGGTTAGAAAAGTTTGGTCCTTTAACAGTGTCATTGGTTGAAAGCACACCATATATCCAGCCAATAAGAAGAATCGCGATTGGGTATAGTAATAAGTTAGTAAAAATTAAAATACTGGAAAAAATTATAAACCCTATTTTGTCCAAGTTATCATTACAAAACATCTTAAACATTGAATAGACCGCCTTCCCCACGATAGGAATAGAGATGGACGATAATCCAACAATAGTTAAGGAACTTAAAACTACCAAATCGTTGGATATAAATAGAGCAAAAGCAATCATTATAAAAGTTGATGGAAGGCTGAATGCTAATAAGGCTAGGTGACCACTAATAATCCCTCCTTGCTGCAACCCAATAGCTAATGCTAATTGACTCGAAGTTGGTCCTGGCAATGCTTGTGTTATCGATAGTAAATGCGTGAATCTCATATCATCGATAATCTTCATCCGCTCTACAAACTTTTCTCTAAAAAAACCTATATGGGCGGTAGGTCCTCCAAAGGATGTAAAGCCTAAAGAAAGAAATGTAATGAAAATCTTCCACAAAGTCATCCTATGACGATATCAGTAGTATTAGGAAAGTAACCTTAAAATTTGAGAAATTTTTGTAAACTTTTTGTAACATTCTTGTCATAATTTAAATGTACACCGATATTATGTGTTCTGATTTTTCTTTCTCTAGCTCTAACGTTTTAATTGATGGCAAACTTCAAAAGGGAAGCTTAACCATTGAACAAGGTAAAATTCAATTAGATAGGGAGGGTAGCCCATACAGGCATTATAACATGGGGAATTTCTACATTCTTCCCGGAATAATAGATCTTCATGGGGATGGCTTCGAACGCCACTTATTCCCAAGACCTTCTGCTCCGGTAAAACATACAATAGCCCTCAAAAATTTAAGTAACGAATTAATATATAATGGAATTACCACTGCCTATTTAGCCCAATGCTATTCTTGGGAAGGTGGATACAGAAGTCCTGAGTTTACTACTGAATTGCTAACGTCTTTAAAAATACTAAAAAATGACTTTATGCCCGATCTACGTCTTCAAATAAGATTTGAAACACACCTGATTGACGAGAAAAAATACCTTATTGATCTTATAGATCAATTTAATATTGATTACTTAGTCTTTAATAACCATTTGCCTGAGGCAATTAAAAAGTGGGAAAACGATAAACCGAGGATCGAGGCTTGGGCTGGTCAAACAGGTAGAACTGGCGAGCAACATATGAACATTGTAAAAGGTTACTTGAAGAATAATGTGAGAGTTGAGGGGTTTCTTGAAGAACTCTCAGGAGAACTGAAAAGAAGAAACATTACCCTTGGATCACATGATGACGACAGCCCTTCAGACAGAGAGTATTATAATTCACTCGGGGCTTACATCTGCGAATTTCCAACAACTTTGCAAGCGGCTGAGGCAGCAAAGAAAAATAACAACGGTGTCATAATGGGAGCACCAAATATCATGAGAGGAGGATCACAAGCTGGAAACATAGATGCAATAAATTTAGTTAAAAGTGATCTAGTTGACTGCTTGGTTTCTGATTACTACTACCCAGCGCTCTTAGAGTCGGTATGGAAGATGGCTGATATGAAGGTTAGGCCATTTGAAAACTCGTATAAGATGATCTCGACTAATCCAGCTAGGCTTTTAAATTTAGCTGATAGAGGAGAGTTAGTAGATAATGCCCGAGCTGACTTACTGATATTAAACCCCGATAATAGAAAAATTGTCGCTGTCTTCTGTAGGGGAATTCCTTTTTTTGTGTCTGATGAGCTCGTGGGTAGTTTAAGCGCTGCTTAAGAAAACTTCTCTATGAAGCTCTCTACTGAAAGTTCTCTAAAATCCTTTAACCGTTGACCTATCGTATCATGATCCCAATCCCACCAAGACATTTCCATAAGTTGATCAACAACTTTATCTTTAAATCGCATTCTTATAAGCCTTGCAGGATTCCCTGCCACTATTGAATATGGTTTAATATTTTTTGTAACAACACTTCCTGCTCCAATAATTGAGCCATGTCCAATAATTACTTCTGGTTTAATAATTGAGCCATGGCCTAACCAGGTATCATGGCCAACATTAGCCATTCTTGATTCTCGGGCAGCAAAAAATTCGTGATCCTCTTTCTGGTCCTTCCAGTAATCATTAGAGCGGTAAAGAAAATGGTGCAAAGATGCTTTATCCATAGGATGGTCTGTTGGACCGATCCTAACGAAGCTTGCTATATTAGAGAATTTCCCAATCTCAACATTCGCAAAATCACAATATCTTGCACAGTAAGAGTAATCACCGACAAACGCATTTATAAGATGCGTACCCATTCCAATCTCTACAAAGCGTCCAAAGTTGCTATTCTTTATGCTGCACTCTTGATGTATAAGCGGTTTTTCGATTAAGAGATTTTTGGTCATTCTTTGGTCTTGAAAGTCTAATTCACCAAAACTTCCACCAAGGTTTTTGTTCTTCCTTATTAATTTTTTTATCCTCACTGTTTTTTTGAACTTCAGTCACCGCATTATCTCCTACCTGACCAAATTTATCCGTAACTCCTTGTCGAGCAATTTCATAAGCATTTTTTGCCATTTCAACAGCTTTTTCAACTTGTCCTTCACCACAAACTTTGTATGCACTTTCTAACATTCCCATTGCGTCTTTCCCAGCGGACTCAGTAGCTCTACTGATTTCAAGTCTAATTTTTGCTCTAAGAACTAAAATCTCTGTATTATCACATTGGTCTATTATCTTTTGAAACGTTTCCTCTGTATTTCTACTGGCCTCATTGCCAGCCTTCTGTTCCTGACCGAAACCGAGAGTGACACTACAAAATAACACAAAAAATGTCAGTAAAACCTTCATCCAAACCTCCTTTTAATTTTTTTCTATTCCAATTAAAAAACGTCTCAAAAATGCTGACATTTGATCCATGACTGTTACCAGTAGCACAATTAACACTGCCATATAACCAACGTTTTCAAAATCATTACCCGTTCTTATAGCCCCAAGAAGTTGAAGACCTATACCTCCAGCGCCCATAGCACCTAATATAACCGCTCCTCTTGTGTTGGATTCCAGATAGTATAGTGACTGAGATATAAAAACAGGCATTATCTGGGGAATAATACCAAATCTATGCTGTAGTATAGTTGATGCTCCAGTAGATTTGACACCCTCCTGCTGTTTATTATCAGCGTTTTCTATTGCTTCCGACATCAACTTTCCCAACGTTCCTGTATCGGTGAAAGCTATCGCAAATATTCCTGTGAAAAGACCAGGGCCAAATGATCTTACAAATATTAAGCACCAAATGATCATGTCTATTCCTCGTAGCATATCAAAAAGTCTACGAAGCGAGAATCGAACAAATTTGAAGGGTGTTATATTATATGCTGCCAGAAATGCGAGCGGCAAACCGAGCAAAGACGCCAAAAGCGTGCCCAAAACAGCCATAAGCAATGTTTCCAAGATCGAGAACAGGACTGTACCGTGCATCCATTGTTCGTTATCACTGATTTCAGAGAAAACTAATTCAAAATTAGTTTTGTCAGGTTCTATTCTTTCATTACTAAAAATGAGCGATAAGGCCTCTGGAAGCGAATAATCTTTCAGTGGGCTGAAAAAATCGAACCAAAAATACTTCCATCCGAATTCATATCTATGTACTTCCACCTTTCTCTTATAAATTTGAATCCTCTCGTAAAGTGATGGTCTTACTTCTACCTTTGACTCAGTAACTCTTATCCAGTTAGGAAGATCTTTTTCGTTTCCATCGTTATCATAAGCTTCTGCGTAAGGCTTTCCATTGTTCCCTATTCCAAAAATAAATTTTCTATCTTCACTCTTACTTTGTTCGAAAATTATTTTATCGTCTCTAAAGATTGCCTTGCTACCACTGTTAAAGGTAAGGATAGCGATGTCTTTCCCATCTCCTATGCGTTCTAACCACTCAGGGAAACTAGGGTACTGATATCTATAATCTCCTTCAAAATTAACAGATATTTTCGAAGTGTCCTTCCAGTTCATTACCACATGGTCTTTGTGCGCGTATGTATCCAAAAATAATCGCGATGCTCTGTCTGGACTCCATTTTCTCGATATACTGCCTAAATCAAACTGAATAATCGAAAACACAAAATATAATAGAATTCCTCCTATGGACACCAGGGTAATTAGCTTCTGGTAGTATGCTTTTTTTTCAACGCTTTGATAGATCTCTTGAAAAGAAACCCCTCTATCATCTACCGTAATACTCATGCTGAAATCTTCCCAATGAGCTTATGTCGGACATATGATGAAAAATAATCCAAAGCAGTTATTGTTGCTACGAGTAGAAACATAATTGCTAACACTTCGTCTCCATATCTCCATTGAAGTGATGCTGTTAAATATGCTCCAATTCCCCCAGCTCCTACAAAACCCAAAATAGTAGAGGCCCTGACATTTATCTCCAATCTTAAAAGAGAGTAGGAGAGAACCAACGGTAATACCTGTGGATAAACAGCAAAGCAAATAATCTGGTACCAGCTAGCTCCCACAGATTTGAGACCATCTACTGGTTTCATATCAATATTTTCTATAGCTTCCGAAAAAAGTTTACCCATCGCTCCAATTGTATGAAGAGTTACCGCTATAATGGCGGGAACGATCGATTTTCCCATGAGATATAATAATATTAACGCAAAAACTAACTCTGGAAAAGATCTGAGAATATCAAAGGTCCTTCTTACGATCTGTACGGTAACCTGATTTGGCGAAAGGTTAATGGTGGCCAAGGGACATAGGATTAATGCGATCGAAGCACCAACTACGGTAGAAAACACTGCAGCGGAAAAAGTCTCGAATAAAGCAGGGATAAAACTTAAGACTATACCAAACCATCCCCAACCAGCCTCAAAGGCATCACTGAAAAGATCCGCCGGGTAGTCAAAAAAATTCTCGACTCCTCTTGTAAAACTTCCAGCATTATATTGATTGGCAACACCAACACCACTCACAACTATAAAAATTATAGCACCGATAAAGAGGACCGAATAAATCGCTCTTTGTCTTGCTAAAACTTTTAGATTTTCTTCAAGACTTTCGATTGTTATTGCGTTTTGTGACATAAAATAATTCTTTTTTTAAAGGAGTAATGTGCCCCTTTTTTTGGGGCACATTATAAAACCATTACTATGAAGTACTTAGTTTTTCTTCTTAGCTTCGAGCTTAGCCTTTCTGGCCTTCACAACCACCTCATAAAAGGAGTGATCAACCGGAACCCACGCTCTTACTATACCGTTTGCAATATTTTCGCTGCACTTCGGGTCGTTTTCGTGAATCCACTGCTTCATGCCAACCATTACGTCTCTTGCTTCTTTTGGTATAGCTTTTCGCATAACCATTGGACCGTTCGGGATAAGCTTTGATGACCATATTTGCTTTATATCGTCCATATTAAGCAGACCTTTTTCAACCATTCTTCTTAAGTTACCTGAAGAGTAGCCCTCGTCCCATTCACCGACGCCTGACACCCAAGTTACTGCCGCATCCACATCACCGTTCAGCACCCCGAGCACTCCATTTTCGTGCCCTCCCATGAATGGAGTATCTTTAAAATACTCAGCCATATTTATATTGTAAATGTCAGGTAATTCAACTGATGGGATTAGGTATCCTGAGGTTGAATTCGGATCTGCAAAGCCGAGCACTTTACCTTTCATATCATCAAGATTGTTTATCCCTGAATCCTTTAAGGTTACCATTATTGAATAATAGCCTGTATCTCCAGTTGGTTGCATTCTTGTCAACACTGGGACGACTGCGTCAGGATCTGCTAAGTACATTCCGGCATAGCCTGATGCACCAAACCATGCATAATCTATATTACCACCTAGCATTGACTCCATCGTTCCAGCGTAGTCAGTAAACGTAAACATTTTTGCTGGAACTCCATACGCAGCTTCAAAGTACGGTGGCAAGCACTGGTTCCTTGCAATTATATCTTGTGCGGCTTCATCCCCTAAAAAACCAATTCTAAACTCTGGTTGTATTTTACTTAGATCGTATGTTGGGCCCTTGTAGTTTGGATTAGGCTCAGCATAGGTTGCTCCAAAAAATAGCAGCAAAGTAGATACTAAAAAAAACTTCTTTAACATCGTGAACTCCTCATTTTAAATATTAACTTGCAATCCCTATGTGGGATTTATTTAAGGACGTTGAGGTTATTGACGCTTCGAATGCCTCGTCAGTCTCAACACCGTAAATTTCTCTCGCTTTCGCATCGCTCAATTCACTCGGCTTGCCGTCAAACACTATCTCTCCAGACCGCATTCCAATAATCCTGTCGCAATATGTTCTTGCTGTATCTAAAGTGTGCAAATTACATATCACTTTGATTTTTTCGTTCGAATTAATTGATTGCAGTGCTTCCATTACTAGCCGTGCGTTTAATGGATCCAAGGATGCAATTGGCTCATCTGCTAAAATTATTTTTGGATTTTGCATCATCGCTCTACAGATCGCTACCCTCTGTTGCTGACCTCCAGATAAAGTTTCTGCTCTTTGCAAAGCTGTAGGAGCGACACCGAAACGATTCATCAAATCAAGGGCATCCGAACGCTCTTCTTTAGTAAAAAATCTGAGTGTTGACCGCAAGGTAGACTGGTAGAACAAGCGACCCAATATGACGTTTGTGATCACGTCCAAGCGAGGCACTAAATTAAATTGCTGGAAAATCATTGCGCATTGAGATTGCCATTGCCTTTTCTCTGAACCCTTGAGCTCCAGAATATTTATGCTCCCGGCAAACACTTTCCCTTCAGTTTCAGTAGTCAGTCTATTTAAAACCCGGAGGAGCGTTGACTTTC
>CACAAX010000022.1 GCA_902530595.1 uncultured Alphaproteobacteria bacterium | reverse complement strand
TTGGCTCTTAAAGAAAGATTTCCCGATAATTTGGAAATTTTTGAGTTAGATTTATTGAAAGAAAAAGCGGGCTGCACTCTAGCAAATTTTTTAGGAGATAGGCCGATAGATATTTTAATCAATAACGCCGGTGTCGGTAGCACTAATCAACACTTCGAGGCAGTATCACCGAAACCTTGGTTGGAAGTGCTTAAAGTAAATTTAATTGCGCCTCTTATGGTTACTCAGTCAATTATTGATAATGTAAAAAAGGGCGTTGATAAAAAAATATATTTCTTAAGTTCTCAACTTGGTTCAATAGCAGATAATAATAGTGGTGGAATGTACATTTATAGGTCATCTAAAACGGGTCTTAACCAAGTAATAAAATCTCTCTCAGTCGATTTAAAGCCTCAAGGAATAACGGTTGTCTCACTTCATCCTGGATGGGTGAAAACTGATATGGGTGGACCGAATGCTCCAGTATCGATTGATGAAAGTATTGATGGTATGATGCAAGTAATTTACGCAACAGATATTAGCGATACGGGAAGGTTTTTAAATTATAAAGGAAAAGAATTGCCTTGGTGAAATAAGAGATTAGGTACGCAGATCTAAATTTTCGAATGATGTCGATATACGTTCTATAGTCCTATCCTCACTAAAATCTTCCCATTTTCCATGAGGCACCCCCTCTTTAAGTATCTAATCAATAATTTAAAGAATTATTTTTATTTATTATTTAAGACCAGCTTTTCTCATTCCATCCAACAGTATAGCATTTATTTGTTGGTTTAGATCCGGTATAACCTTCTTATAGTCTTTTATAGTTTTGATCTCAGGTCTATTTTCTTGATATTTTTTAAGCCACTCTTTGCTTTCTTCGATTTTACCCTCATGACTAAAGCCACAATTGTGCAGAAAGACAAAATTTTTATTCACGATTTTCAGATTTTTGAAGTAGGTAAGTTTCCTTTGATGGATACTAAATCAACAAATGCAAAGGGGTGCATAGAGCCTTGTATTGTTAGAAAGTAAACAGTAGCAATCCCAAGTTTCAAATACCTCTTTATAAAACTCTATTCAAAACTTATAAATTATTTACAATGTTACTAACGTAGCATCACAAGGTACTATTAAAAGAAGGCCTCAGAGACGCTAGAAACTATTTACCATCGGTTCTATGTCTGCCCCAATTCTCCGAAAATATCTTGGTATCGAGCCATTAAACCAATAATTTCTCCTTCGTATTTGGAGTTTATTGAATATACCCGTCTACGATTATCTTTATCATCGAGGGTCTTAAAATAAAATTCTTGTGTCACTGCTTCATCCAAAATATTTTTTACTGAGGTTCTACTGACCAATTTCCTTGGTATTCGTTCCAATATATTTTCTAAAGAATATTGTTCACCATCTTTTGCTGATGCAATTAATAGGGTCACAAGAACTGTTGAACGTGATCTGTAGAAAAACTGTTTAAATCTGCTGGAGGTAGAGTTTTGAATTAAAGTTTCGAAAAGTCTTCCTGCTTTGTTTTTATAGTTCATTCTATCAACTTAAAGATAATTTAATGACAAAAAAGCTAAACATTTGACAAAAATTTACAATAAAAATTTAGTATATAAAGAAAGTAAAAATTGGCACCAAAAACTGGTAGTAAATATTTATATTTTTTCCAACGTCATAATTTGTATTAATGGCATTAAAGAGTGTGAGAGTCCCCAATGAAGATTGTCGTTCATACAACTTTTCTAGCTGTTTTCATATTTTCCAAGCTGTTGCCGAGGTGGATAACTCAGCAACAGCATCCATAGCGAGTGCAGCAAAAGAATTAGCACAGAGCGAAAACCAGGGTAATACCATCCGCGGTTATCTATCTCGCTATTCCTTTGGACTTATAAATTCTGAGATAGATAAGACAGAACGAAAAATAGAAAGCTCTACTAACTTCACACATTTAAATCTCAACATTGGTAGTGACAGCCTTGGTCTAAGAAACGGCTCCTCTGCCCTTACTGAGTTAATGGCGGTTTATAGATTGTACGAAACACCAAATACGTTTTTCTTCAATCAGACCTCACTATCTAATTTTGATGGGCGTAATACTGTGAATATTGGTATTGGTGCGCGCTATATTTTCAATGCCGATACTACTATATTAGGCGCCAACACATTTTTTGACTATGAATTGGACTCCGCACACAGACGTCTTGGTTTTGGAGCCGAGCTTATTACTTCGCTGCTTGATGTAAGAGCCAATTCATATGACGCGCAATCAGGAACAATTAGTTACAAAGGAGTTGATGAAACGGCACTAGATGGTTATGACGTGAAATTTACTGGCAAAATACCCTATGCTGATATTTATTTTGAAAAGAGCTATTGGACGGACAATAGTTTTTACAAAACTAACAATGAAGAATTAGGAATTTCTGCAGAAATAGCAAAAAATCTAACACTCACTGTTGCACAACAAAAAAAGGAATCAAAGGATGCTGTGGGCGTAATTGCACTTAACTACTCTATTCCTCTTGGCGCTAAAACGTCCACTTTAGATAGTAAAGCCGATAGAGATTTTACCTTAAAGTTAAAGTCAGTTAGGTCAGAGTTATATAAACCTGTTCAGCGTGAGAATAGAATTATGAAAAAATCAATCAAACTAGGAGTGACGGTAAGTGGCTATTAATCCAAGAATTTCTCTTTTAAAGTTTATCTTTGTATTAATTTTTTTATCAGGGTTTTTCATTTTCGATAAAGGACATGCCCAACTTCTATGTAGCAATTACACAAATGCAGATGGTACTATCACTTACACGGACGACTCCAGTGGAGCATCAACCGCATGTAATCTAACGCCCGATAGTATGACTATTATTTTGCATTTTATTGGCTTATGCACCTCAGAACCAACTATTGCCAACTTTAGGACAGCGTGCTCATCCTTATTCTCATCTAGTACAGGTGAGTCGAAAAAAATTACGACTACATCATCAGCTAACCTCATGAACGATGTCACTATTACAGAAGGAAATTACACTCATGCTGCGATATTGATAAAAAATAATATAGGCTTTAGTGTGAAAAAGAAATTCTCACCAGCGAGGTCCGGTAAAACAGGAACTGGAGAGTGGTGCTGGACTTTAGATGGTGAAACGACGACCGTAGGTTTGAGTTTCGCTCAAAGATCTACGTGGATAGCCGAATGTGGCGCTGACGAACCGACAACTATAGGGACACATACTGCCAACCAAAACGCGGTGTGGAGTACTGCTAGTGGAGGCCGTTTTGATAATTATGAAACAGGAACAACGGCGTCGACAACTTGGTCTGTTTATTTACTTAAAGCGGATGAGACAATAAATACGGGGACGCCAGGTAACTACGGTTCTTTTGGCACAGCGAGTTATTTTTTGGGAATACAAAAATTCAATACTGCTGTAAGTATCACACCAAAAATATCTAATTTGGATGTTGGGTTTAGATTGGAAGATACCTTTTCTATGGAAACCACAAAAAATGGGGGAACTCACTATATTCCCAGATATGGTCTTGGCGGTTTTGAGTTTAAAGTATTAGCATCGGAATAATAAACTTTATTGGAAACTTCATTAATATCAGACACATGAATTGAGTTAGAATTCTGTTTGCTAAATTGCTTTACAGCGAAAAAATGTGTGACCACTATCCCTTGCATTAAGAGGGGCACTAGTTTTGACCCCCACCTATCTCGGCTCCACATCTATAATAGTGTGAAGAATGGGATTAATCCTTCGGTGGCAGCGGTGTTGCACCAGTTTTTCCACGCCATTGCAGTGACTGCTTATTCAAAAAGATCAAATCAGCGTCGCCTGAAATTATATCATTACACAATTTGACCGCATTCGCTGCTTGATCGTGTGTCAGGTTTTTATATGCGGGTCGAGGCAGATAATCGTACCAGACGCCACCGCAAACGGCGTCAAGTATAATGCGTTGAAAGCAGTGATCATTACTCACTGGCCAATGTTTGTGTGATGTTCTTGCAAGATGTGGCATGATCTCTTTTGTCAGTAAGATATATCGAGATACCAGATCGGCCGTGCTCATTGCATGCCTCCATGTTCGACCAGTAGCTTAGCAAGATTAGTAACTCAAATAAATAACTAATCGATAGTGTGGAGAAAAGATAGCGGCAGATATTCAAAAAAGGCTTGCGGCTCTGTTTGAGTAGCTGCGGTTTTTTACTGTGGCTTTGGGACCTTTTTCAGTGTTATGTAACTGGATGCAGTTCCTTATTAAGGTCCCACATATCTAAATCTTGCATTATTTATGACCAGATAAGCTCAAATTATTCGGCTGCATCTATGAAATTTATGAAACCTCCAGATTGCCTTTTCCAGAAATTTGAATAAATACCATTTTGTTTCAATAAATTAGGATGTGATCCCTGCTCTACAATTTTTCCACGGTCCAATACAATTATTCTATCCATGTTTGAAAGGGTCGATAATCGATGGGCAATAGCGAGCACAGTTTTACCATCCATCACTTGCTCAAGAGCTTTTTGTATTGTCGCTTCTACTTCGCTATCTAATGCGCTTGTTGCCTCATCAAGTACTAAAACTGGGGCATTTTTTATTATAGCACGCGCAAGAGCAATACGTTGGCGTTGGCCGCCTGAAAGTTTAACTCCACGTTCTCCTAAAAAAGCCTCGTATCCTTTACGGCCATTGTTGTCTATGAGGTCTTTAATAAAGTCGTGAGCACCTGCCTTTATAGACGCTGAACTGAGTTCTTCAAATGAGGCATCAGGTTTTCCATAAAGTATGTTTTCCTTTGCGGACCTGTTAAACATTGAAGTTTCCTGTGACACCATGCCGATCTGACGCCGAAGGCTGTCTTGGGTTACATGCATAATGTTTTGCCCATCAATAAAAATCCCACCGGATTCTGGATCGTGCAACCTCAATAGTAAATTAACTAATGTAGATTTCCCCGCCCCAGACGCTCCAACAAGGCCGATCTTTTCTCCAGGCTCTATAGTAAACGAAATTTCATTTACACTGGCGATCTTTTGCCCGTAGGAGAATGAGACATTTTTAAATTGAATTTTACCATGTGGTATGATTAGAGTACCTGCATTTTTTCTATCAAGCATAGTCTGAGGAACTGCCAAAGTATGCATGGCGTCTTCAACTTCACCAAGCTTAGTGTAAATGGTCATTAACGAAAAACCAACCCAGCCTGCCATCATTGTTAGACGCATTGATACTGAACCAGCAGCAACAATTTCACCAGGAGATATTTTTCCTTGAAACCAAAGAGCGATAGCAAAGGCAAAAACGGCTGCAAAAACTATGCTAGCATATATCATCATAAAAGTTCGAAACCAAACGAGTTCACTACCGTAGATAGTGAGTTTTTTACGAAGCTCTCCAAAAGCTTTCAAGGCAGCTGAGTCCTCGTGTTTTGAGTTCGCAAATATTTTGACCACATTGATATTGCTTATAGTGTCTACAATTTGACCCGTGGCAACGGCTTGCGCGTTTGCTGTCGTAGCTGCTTTTGCTTTAATGCGCGGCATGAAAAAGCGCATTACAAAAACAAAGCCAACAAACCACAAAAGTACGACTGATCCGATCCGCCAATCTATTATGCTTATTATAACTACGGCAGCTATCACTGAAATAAGAGCGAACAAAACCGTGTGTATACTTTCAACCACTACATCTGTTAACGCATTAGCTGCCTGAACCTCTTTTTGTGCCACACGCCCGGCAAAATCATTTTCAAAAAAGGTTTTTGAATGACCTAACGTCCATCGATGAATACGGGTGGCTATTAGGGTTCTAATACCTGGCGTCAGTATTACAGACTGGATGTAAGCTGAAACTGCAAAAAATAACGGCCTTGCTCCTAGCAAAAAGACAACGGCAATAATTAGCATAAACAGCTTTTCTGACAACAAAACGCTAGGGTCATTATCGAGTAATAAATCTAAGATAAACCCCATCAACGCTGCTGTAAGTGTTTCTGCAATCGCAGATAATATACTTGCCACTGCAGCCAAGCCTATTACGAAATGGCTGCCGCTCAAGCACCAGTAACAAAATTTTAGAAGGCTATCAGGTGGCGTCCCTGATGACTCTTTTAGATGATCTATGGAAAGATACGGCAGTCTCAATTTTTCTACTCTATTTGAACTGAATTTCAGTTAATTTTACATACAGCATAAGCTCTAATATTTAGCTAGGCTTAAATTTAAAAATTTCTAATTGATTTTATTAGGTTTATTCTTCTGCTGGTAAATAGTAATAGATTATGTAAAGGGTCCCAATCTGTAAAGTGGGTGTGCCCAGAGGGGTACGGTATGAGAGGGAACCTTAGCCACCTCTCTCTTATTATAAACTTTACGTTATTGTTCAGTACTCATAAAACCTAGAGCTACATCTTTTTCAGTATGGTAATTATCGTAGGTATTCTTCATGGCTTTCAAAGACTCAAGGGGAATATCAGGACCATGTTCTTTCATTAATGCTTTTACGCCCCGTTCAATTTGCGACCATTGTGTTTGAGACAAGTTTTCAAGCGGCCCATACACCTCTTTCAACAAGGCATAGGCTTTATTCAATTGCGAATTTTCTGACACAGTAATCTCCTATTTGAAGTCAGATTTTAGCATAAGTGAGAGGTTTCCACTAACACCGTTTTACAGCTACGTTAAAAGCGTTTTCTCCATCACCATAGCGGTAATTCATGACAAGCTTCCCTCCCAACTCTATATAGCTTTTTGTTACTTTGTTACTGCAAATAAAGTTTTTGGTGAATGTTTGCATCTTAGAATTTATTTGTGACATCGTTTGGCCAGCTGCCTTCACATTTTTTTCTAAAAAAGACTTTGTATATGTCAACTGTGCTGTAAGAGAAACCTCTGGTCCATTCGACAGCACACTGACTAAACTCATATTTCGACTGAGTTTTTGTGGAAGGTTAGGGGCAATTTCTCTTTGTATCTTTTTTGCTTCTTTGCATACATCGAAATTAATTTTGTTTGGTTTACACTCATTAGCTTCCAAAGAAACTGGAATTATGAAGAAAAAAAAGATAAGCAGTTTTTTCATGGCTTGTTAAAACTTCTTTTTTGCTTTTTCACATTTATAACGACTTGACATTCTTATAAGACCAAAGTCTGCAAAGCTAATAGCTTCTCCTGAATACCTATCTATTGTAAAGTTATTCAATACTGGCCGAACTTGTTCTTCATTTACAAAAATTTCTGCTGTACAAAAATACTTTGTATCGGTCGCAACTAAATCCCAATTATTAAAAGGATTTGTATCAGTTGCAGGATCATCAAGTCGCCTTTTACAAACCTTTTTGTCCAGCTCTATAGAAAATGATCGGTTGTCTTCTTTTCCTTTTTCTACTTGTTGTGGAATAACCTTTCCATCTGGTCTTACTAAATGAAAGTATAACTCCTCAACATGTTCACAGCGAAGAGTGATGGCGCTTACCGTCAGTGGGGAAAATAGTGAAGCAGAAACTAAGATAAATATAAAAAAGTTTTTCATTGAATGATTATAAAATTGAACTTTTTAAAAGAATAGAGGTTTTAATTATTTAATTTTTTTATATCATTTTGATATGAGAACTTTAAAAATACTAATTGTTTTAATTCTGTTATGTTTTTCGCCTTTTAATAAAGCTTTATTTGGAGACTCGAAATCAGAGTTAATAAAATCTTTAGATGCTCTAATTACCTATTCAAAGAAAATGAATTTTTCCGGCTTTGGTAAAAGCCTTGAAGATGCATTAGTTAGCAAAATGGGACTAAAATTTGCCAATGAGAGTAATGAAGGTGGCAATAAAATGTTGTGGTACGAAGGTAGATCAATTGTTGTAGGATATACTCCTGCAACTCGTGGAGTGTTCATTTTTGTAACAGATGAAAAAGAGGGAAGCTTTCGTCAAAAAAATATACTAGGAGGATTGACTACAGCTAGTGCAGCATCCAGAAGCAGCGGAAAAGGGCTGCCCGACCTTCTGATTACAAAGGACATGTTTCCTCCTGATATGATTGACATAAAATATTTTATGGCGCGTGAAGATACCGTTAAATTCGCAGTTAGTTTTTATAAAGATAGACCCAGTTCTCAAGATCGATTTATCTCCGATCTAGCATTTGATATAGTAAAATACTATCCCTCAATTGAACTTAAAGACCTACTTTTATCAAGAAGATTTAAACCTATTAATGAAAATAATTTTACCTACAAACACTACACGGATGGAACAGAGATAAATGTTACAAAAAGTGGTAAGTTTATTCTGATAACTGCAGAAAATTTTAATATAGAAAAGTTTCAAAAATCTTTTGAATTCTTGCAAGAAAAGTCGTCAGCAACAGACTTAATTGTTCCACTATTAGAACAAGCAGATAAAAGATATGAATTTGTTCAATTGGGAACGAAAAAAACGGGCTCTCTGGCTATCAGATACGATGTGAGAGGAGAGGATGTTAATATAAAGCTGACAAATCCGAGACTATTAACGGGCATTAGAATTGTATTTCGAGACTAGTAAAGTTATAATTCTTATTTCAATGACGCACTATATCAACGTTACTCTTTTGTGTTTTCGTATATAGAGTCTTTCTTTAATAAGAAAACAGCAGCTGTTATGACATTTACTATGGTCCAAATTTGTTTCTCGTATAGATAGATAGGGATTACAGGATTATATAGAACTGCAAAAAAGCCAAATACCCACACAAAGGTCTTATCCCCTTTTTCATGGAGATGATATGCGTAATAAATAGAGCAGCCACACACAACTAACTTTAATAAAGTATAGTAGCCGTACGGCATAGGCGCTAAGCCAATAGCCATTACAATGATTGGCGCAATCCAAAATATATTTTTTTCCATCAGTCCTCACTTTTTTATTTACATACGTAACTTTCTACTCTTCCCTTACTAAAAACCTCGTATTCGCCAGATGGACAATCATCTTTTTTTGTCAAAAACAGACATAAGCCAATAGACACTAAGGGATAAATTATAAAGTGTTTTGGCTTTACTTCGCTCCAACTCCTTTCAAAGTTTTTTTGGTAGAACCAGTAAATTAATAAGAGAAAATAGCCAGTGAAAAATCCAAAAATTATTGTATTTATGAATCCGTATTCATACATAGTTCTATTAGATAGATAAAAGACGTTATTTTCAACAATCGTTGGCCTCAGCATATCGTCCAAAGGAACGACCGCAGCTGCCTTTACCATCTTCAAGGCTTATTATAAATGCTAAAAAGGTACAAATTATAATAGAATAGACATAATTTTTTAAGGTTACCTGCCCAGGGCTCGAATAAAAGACTTGTATAAGCCCCATAAAGAAACAACCCATAATAAATCCAGTTGCCACTGTATTTAAAAAATCATTGCCAAACATCTATTCTGCTCCACAAAAGCTTTGTCTATTCAAAAGTAAAAACTATTAAGTGAAATAAAACAATTTTATTCCTATTCATAGTATGCATCTAATTGATAAACTCAAAATCAGTAGCAATCCCAAGTTTCAGATACCTCTCTATAAAACTCTATTCAAAACTTATAAATTATTTAAAATGCTACGGATGTATGCTTTTAGAAAGATTGCTTTTAAAATAAAAAGAAGTATCTCCCATACTTTTTTATGTTGTTACTTATTGTTAATCTCATTAACTTTCTCTCCTTCTTATGGAAAAGAAGAGCTCGATAACCCAAGAAACTATCTTACTAAGCCGAGACTTCCAGCATGTGATGAGACCGCCCATACCATAGTTTATCATAACTGTACTCGACATTATGATTTTATTCCTGATAGCGATAGACGAAATTCTCCCAATACAAACAGTTCTTTGAGAACTTATGGCTATATAGAAACAAAAAATGCCAGTTCACCCGGGTATTATGAAGCTACTGGAAGAGGCTACGTAGAATATTTTTACCAATGGCATTCGGGTAAAAAGTATATGAGCATTGAGCACGGAAATTTTAAAAATGGAAAACTTCATGGGTATGGTACCTATTGGGAAAATGGGCCAGATGGTTATGAAGCTGGTGTAGAGCAATTTTTAGGCATGGTACTTTACAAGGGTCAGTTTAAAAATGGAAAAAAACATGGGGAAGGTATCGAATGGTATCGAGAAAAAAGAAGAATAGATGCCCCAATTAAACGAAGAGAAGGGGTATGGGAAAATGGAGTTTTTAAATATGCGTCGACTAGTTTAAAACCTTCGGAGCTAAGTAACCAGTTTAATAAACTTTCAGAAAACAATAGAAAGCGAGTGCAAAAAAACCTTCAAATTCTGCTTTTTTATAAGGCGACTATCGATGGAATTTATGGAGAAAATACTGAGAAAGCTTTGAAGGGTTATAACTATAGAAACCTGGAAAGTTCTGACCTTACGAAAAGAAAGAATGTAAAGAGGTTAATGGAAAGAATACTAGCGTTTGGTTCTAAGCCCTCCACAAAAAATAATGAAAAAACATTTGCAGATAAACAACCTTCTAAACCTGATATTAAAAACAATGAAAAAGCTCAAGAGACAGTACAAACAGAACCGAAAGAAACAAAGGTCTACAAAGTAGCATCTGGGTCTGGCTTTTTTATTTCTAAGCAAGGTCACATTATGACCAACCACCATGTTATCGAAGGGTGTGAAAAGGTTAGAGCTCATAAAAAGGGTGTATCCGATGAGGCCATAATTGTAGCCGCTGATAGAGTAAATGATTTGGCCTTACTCAAAATTAAAAGACCACCACATAACATTTTTCCAATTAATACCGACAATGCGTTTCCTCTTCAGGATATCATTGTGGCAGGCTTTCCGTTTGGCGATGCCATAAGTTCTTCAATAAAATTTACTAAGGGAATAGTCAGTTCCCTCTCCGGTATCGGAGACAATTACTCCCAAATTCAAATCGACGCAGCGCTGCAACCTGGTAATAGTGGCGGACCAATAGTAGATGCTAAAGGAAACGTCATAGCTGTTGCAGTATCAAAGTTAGATTTGAAAGCTGTTTTAGAAGACTTTGGTGTAGTGCCAGAGAATACCAACTTCGGAATAAAATCATCAGCGGTATTAAATTTTGTTTCAGCTAATAATGTTGCTACACTCAAACCAAGAGAAGAGGAAATCTCCAAAGCAGAATTAAGTAAGAATATTACCGAGGGTACAACCTATCTTTCTTGTTGGATGACCAAAGACCAAATCAAGAAACTGAAAACCAAGAAGGTTATGTTTAAGGAGTTTGAGTGAAGTTAAGTCATTCTTTATATTTTGGAAATGTTTAGATTCTTATTGATACTTATTCTGTCCCTGTGTTGGTCCAACTCTGCTTATTCCCTGCCAAAATGCAAAGGTAGTCCAATTAAGAATTATAGATGGTCAAGTGAACAAGAGGCATTAGTTGATAAGTGGAATAACTGTTATGGCCAAGTGATTTATGAGGATGGTGGAGGCTATGAGGGTGGCTACAGAAACGGCAGTTGGCACGGTATAGGGCACTACTTTAATCCAAAGACTAAAAAAGTACCTTACAAAAGATTTGCAACAGGTGAATGGGATGAAGGGTTTTTGTTAAAGGTATATGGATTGATTGCTCTGATACCCGAGATTGTGGAGATGCTCCAACATCAAGCTGGGAGGGTACACTTGTTTTTGAGAAAGATGGACGACCTATATTGACCCGGCATAAAACTCCCTATTCAGCAAAAAATTTCTCAGTATACGACTATTATTTTTCACCTATTCGTGCTGTTTTTACAAAGATGAGTGAGGATGACCGTAAAAAAATTCAAGAAGTTTTGAAAGAATCAAATTATTATCTCTCTTCTGTCGACGGTCTTTATGGCAACAATACAAAGAAAGCTTTAGAGATTTTTAATAAAGAAAAGTTTAATAGCTTAGACCTGAAAAAAGAAGACAATGTAAAAACTCTTTTATCTGCAATCATTAACGTAAATCCACCGATTCAACAAAGCCAACCCATTATAAAAATAGCGGAAAAATCAAATCTAAATAATAAAGAAAACGCAAATGAGTTACTCGACACAATTTTTTCATTAGACACAAAAGCACCTAAACAGAATACAGAGAAACAAAATTCCCAAGAAGAAAAAACTGTTAAGCAATTAGATGCAACTGGAGATATTAAAAAAGATGACAACGCTGGCACAGCAACAATAAAAAAAGCATCAGATAATAATGAATTAGAAGTCTCAATGTTCTTGTGTACTTCAGTAGACAATTCACAGAAACTCTTGCAACTATCCGAAAGCTCTAAGCTTGGGGATATTGGAGGAGTGGGCTATCGCTTTCAGGAAAAAGAAAATATTCTCTTTGGTCCCTCTGATAACGGAACTGCATTTGCAAAATTCTCAGATAATAATCTACTGATAACCTCAGCCGATGATGACTGGCAGGGAGCGTGCGTTCGGTTACAAAATGACATTGCAAAGACTTTAAAGGATAGAACAGGTATCCCTTCAAATAAGAGCATAGCTTTGAATAGAAATGTAATTGTGGTACCAGAAAATAATAAGATAAAAATCAGAGATGAATTTATCAGCCTCTCAAAAAATAAAAGAAAACATGTTCAAGCAGCTTTAAAAAGTCGAGGTCTTTATAAAAGTACGATAGACGGACTTTATGGAAAAAATACAGAAGCTGCAATTCAGCGATACATAGACGAAGAGGTGAGGAAAAATCCATCGTACCAACAAAAAAGCATAGAGGTAATGCTAAACGAATTAAGAAACCAGTTCGCCTATGTTCCTCCTAAGGAGAAGAAGATAGAGAAGTTTGAAACAAGTAAATATACCTTTAATGCTATAGGCTCCAATCCCAAAATGTCTGCAAGGCAGGCATATGAGATTTGTGAAGCAGTAGCAAGTTCGGCTGCTCTATCAGCAGGAAATTCACGTAAACGAGATTATTATTCGACAGACTGTTCATCTTTTTCATCAAATAGTTGGAGTTGTACTACTTCAAGAGGCTCTGGTGGAGGAGGGTTTGCTGCTGGGTTTTTTGATGCTTGGTCAAGAGAATTGGATAGGTCCAAAGCAAAGAGAATTGCGCTTCGAGGATGCATGGCTGAAAATGGATGGTCTGTTAGAAAGAAGTAAAAGGCAATAAATAATGCGACCTTAGATACATATTTTAATTATTGCTTAACATATTTTAAACTACATTTTACAGGCGCTGCCCACCTAGCACTATAAACCTCTTCGCCAATAATTTCTTTGCCATTTTTTGAAACAGTAATTTTAATCTCGGCCGCAGTTAACTGGCTTGAGTGCTCGAAATAATTAGCTCTTTTTTCATGAAACCAAAAAGTTCCTCTAGTATTATCTGAAAATTTAAAAGTTTTTTCCTTTGTTGAGTAGTCAATTCCAGCTCCGTATAATTCTGTCATAATATATTGCGGCCACTTATAATTAGGGCACTTTCTTGTCAGTCTCCAACGGCCTTCAAGACTTTTAACATCAAGACCCTTATCGTTCCAACTGACTGTTTTTTTGGGGCAAAAATTAGAATTCTTTTGTTTTAAAATCGAGAGAGACTCGTTGCTTATAAAAAAATTTTTATGCGAGTAGGAACTATTATTCAATTTGTTGAAACGAGAAAGCGCAGCAATACTCATTGGACCAATCTTTCCGTCTGCTACACCTAAGCTACATCCAATTCTATTGAGTTCTTTTTGAACTAGAATTTTATATGCATCTTTATCGTCTTCAACATTTTCACCCGTTTTTTCTTTCTCAGATAAATATACTTCAATTAGTTTATTCTGAAATGCCTCCACTTTTATTACTGTATTCACCGCTTCGATGGGAACGGATTGGGATAATAAATTTTTCATTTCGGTTTTGGAAAAAAAATAGATGTTATTTGGCAATGTTGAAGACATACGTTCATATACAAATGAAGGAGTCCCAACCTTCTCAAGGAACCTGGTTATCTCTGAAGTCTCGCCGTCATTTAAAGGGGCTGGTGACACGCCCAATTTCCCCTCAGATAATCTATTCCTTCCTCCAAAAAAAAGAAAAGAACAAGCCGAGGTACACTCAGCATCTTTAGAAATGTACGTCGTTAAATTTTTCTCAAAAATAATCTCTCCAATATTCAATGCCTCATATACATTTCCACCAGGATTTCGCAGAACCAAGGTATCAATTGGATGAAGTTCTAGTGCCTTACTAAATTCAATAGCATCATCCTTCTCAATTGTATTGCTCGAAAAAAGTACATTAGGGATTGTATTAAAATACCGAAATGAACCATAAGTGTTTCCTGATAATAACTCATCTAATGTTTCTTTTGACTGAGCAGGGCAAGAAACGATTGAGAAAATAAAAATGATTTTGACGAACAAAAAGCGCATTGGTTACGAAAAGCTTCTAAAAATTACAATTTTGTTAATCTTAAACCAACATAAGTTATTTCACAAAAAAATGTGTGACCACTATCCCTTGCATTAAGAAGGTCGAGAGTTTTGACCCACCCCCCTTTATTTCTGGGAAATATTAAATCTTTTTTGGTCTGAATTCATACCGATTGGGGGATGGATTGGGGGATAGAATATCTCACCAAAACGTAAGTAATTGAATAATATGAGGTTTATTAATTAGTATGGCGGAGGAGGTGGGATTCGAACCCACGGTAGACTTTCACCTACGTCGGTTTTCAAGACCGGTGCATTCAACCACTCTGCCACTCCTCCGATTACCGAGATAATATAAAGAATTTTTTTTTTTTCAATTGAAAAGATCTTTATTCATTAATGTCATATATCTATACTTATCACGAAATTAGTATCATATCTTTATGTATCTGGGAGAGTCTAATGAAAGTTAAAGCATATGCCGCAAAAAATGAAAAAGGCCTGTTAGAACCTTATGAATATGAATTGGGAGAAATAGGGCCTGATGATGTTGATATAGAGATTGAAAACTGCGGACTTTGCTACAGTGATGTTCATTACATAGACAATGATTTTTCAAATAACGAATATCCCTTTGTTCCCGGTCATGAGGTCATTGGGAAAATTACAGCAATTGGTAGCCAAGTTAAAGATAGGCATGTTGGGCAAAGGGTAGGAGTAGGATTTCAGGCTGGTTACTGTAAGACATGTGAATGTTGTTACAATGGTGATCATAATCTTTGCGATGATAGAGTGGGAGTTTTCGTGGGCCGAAACGGAGGGTTTGCTGACAAAATAAGAGTTCAAGATTTAAGTGCTATTCCAATTCCTGATGCACTTGACCATAGGACTGCGGGTCCTCTCATGTGCGGTGGTATCACAGTTTTCAATCCTTTTGTCCAATATGCAGTAAAACCCACAGATAGTGTTTGTATTTTTGGAATAGGTGGACTTGGTCATATGGCTATCAAGTTTGCTAATGCCTGGGGTTGTGAAGTAACCGCTATTACTGGTTCTGAAAGCAAAGTAGAAGAAGCTAAGAGTTATGGTGCTCATAACGTAGTTATTGCTAGTGATATTGATGCGATTAAAAAACTTAAAAAATCTTTCGATTATTTGTTTTTCACCGGGCATGCATTTGAAGGTAAATGGGGTTTATTTATGAATACTCTTAAGCCAAAAGGCAGGCTTCATTTTCTTGGATTATTGCCTGAGCCTCTAAACATAACAATGTTTCACATGTTGAGAGGACAAAATTCGGTGTCTGCAAGTCCTGTTGGTGGACCAGAAGCAATGAAGAAAATGGTAGAATTCTGTGCAAGACACAAAATAATTCCCGAGGTAGAGTTTTTCAAAATGTCAGAAATCAATGAAGCTATAGCTCATCTGAAAAGTGGCAAGGCAAGATATAGGATCGTTTTAGAAAACTAGCTGATATCAGTTTTTGATTTTAATTGATATCATTTCAGCTACTGAGTTCTGATTTTCGTTTACCTTTTCTTGTAAATCGTTAATGCGCTCACGCCTCTCAGAAATCTGAACTGAGTTCTTCATAATGTCAATTGCGTTGGTCTGTGTCTTTGACTGAATCTCAATAATTCGCTTTTGGTTTTCAGAAGCCATCTCCTCAATTTTGGAACACCTTTTTGTATTTTGTTCTATACGTTTCTTATTATCTTTTTCGGTTGCCTTAGAGGGATGAAACTCACCTTTTAGAAATTTTTCATTGGTGGCTAAGTTTTCTGTATTAAATTGTAGAGTTTCCTCATTTTTTTTCATAATCATTCTGTTTAGTTCAATCAGCTTTTTGTTTATCTCAGTGAGTTGTTTGTTAACATCAAGAATAGTTTTATTAACAGACGATTTGTGTTCTAGAAAATCTAATTGAGCCTTATTATTCATCGATTCTCTAAAATTAATTTCCACATCTTTCTCGGCAATCATGTTGCTCATAATAGCTAACCTATTTCTTAAGATTTCATCTGTTTCTTGATTAGCAAGGTGATGGTTGCCCATGTAAGCCGCATTATAGTTTCTCATTATAGAGGCGTAATTTTGTTCTATGGAGGCCCTGCATACTTCCACCTTTGTTTTATTTGAGTTTATTAGTATTTCCAGCTCGAATATTTTTCTGCGATTAGATTGTATTTGGGCCTTATTTTCGGGATTCATACGTTACCTCTTTCAAAATATATTAGTTGATAAAACTTTACTACCTAAGACATTAAACTACTATAGCGTATTAACGGTACAAAATTCAAAAAAATATTAAATTATGGCAAACCATTTTAGGATTAGATAAAAATGTATAAAGAATTGTTAACTTCCCAGCATGGCGATACTTTTGTGATTTCTCTTAACAGACCAAAAAAGTTAAATGCATTTACCAAAACCATGCAAGACGAACTCATTAAAGCATTTGATTACACTGATGAGAATGATGATATTAAATCGGTTGTGATCACTGGAAAAGGGCGTGCCTATTGTGCAGGTGCAGATTTGGTTGATGGGCCGAACACTTTTAATTATTCGGAAGAAGGTAACAGGCTCTCTAATGATGATAATCGTGATGGAGGTGGGTTAGTAGCGCTTAGAATTTTTAGATCTAAGAAGCCTGTAATAGGTGCAATTAATGGAGATGCCGTTGGTGTAGGGGCAACAATGACTTTACCAATGGATATAAGAATTGCTTCGAAATCTGCTCGGTTTGGATTTGTGTTTTCACGGAGAGGTGCGGTGCCGGAAGCATGTTCCAGTTGGTTTCTTCCTAGAATAGTGGGTATCTCTAAAGCTCTGGATTGGTGCTATACAGGGAAAGTATTCAATTCTAAAGAGGCCTTGCAATATGGATTAGTTTCCGATGTATTGCCCGACGATAAGTTGATAGATAGAGCACTTGAGATTGGAAGCAGCTATAGCGCTAAAACCTCTGCAGTATCTGTTTCTCTTGCAAGGCGAATGATGTGGAATATGCTAGCTGCAACCCACCCAGAGGAAGCACACATTTTAGACTCAATGGCAATGGAGAGAATGGGAAAGTCTCCAGATATTAAAGAAGGAATAGCTTCGTTTTTAGAAAAGAGAGCCCCTAATTTTTCTATGAAAGTTAGTAAAGATTTACCTGACCTATCTGCCGCTATAAAATCCAAGTGATTTAAAAAGCTTACATTCTTAAAGACTTCAAAGAATTATTAGCGACTGCTGCCATTTCATAGAAGGTGGTTTTCTGTCTTGTGAACGATTCCTTATATTGTAGTATGGCAGACACAGGGAGCATAGATAAGTTTTCCGTTAATAAAGCTGAGGCACAAGTTTTTCCAAAAAGAGTTCCTGGGGCAATACCTCTTCCTGAGTAACCGAAACAAGATAGAGCATTCTCTTCAAAATTTACAATTTTTGGAATATGGTCTCTAGTCATTGCAATCTTACCCGACCAACGATGGGTAAATTCTACGTCTGGTAAAAAAGGAAATAGGTCCTTAAGCTTTTTGTTTGCCCAATTCAAATGAATATATTTTCCAAAGCCTTCAGAGTTACCCATTGTTCCTATAATAAGACGTCCAGCGTCATCTACTCTAAATGAGGACATAATTGTTGCTGTATCCCAACAACCCTCTTTGCCTGGCAAGATCGTGCTCATCTCATTAGAGTTTAGAGGCCTTGTTGCAAATTGAGAGTAATAAACAGTGGAGAATTTACCTATATTGTGTGCCTTATCTAAATCTTGGTAGGCATTCATAGCAAGCAGTAAATATTTACTCTTAATTTCAACGTCTTGGACATAAGTTTGCCACATGCCATTTTGTTTTCTAATCCGAGATACTTTCGCTTTTTCATATATCTTTGCGCCTAATTCTTTTGCTATTCTTGCGAGGCCTCTACAATAAGCCAATGGATGTATTGTTCCGGCTCTAGGGTCATGTAGTGATCCCATAAACTTTGCGCTCCCTATTTTATTCTCAGTCTCAGTTTTATCTATCAGCGCCAAAGGTTCTTCAAACAATTGTCCTTGCTCAAATCTTTCAATCAGATATTCCATTCCATTTTCAGAGTGAGCGCAATGTAAAGTTCCATTTCTTTCAGGGTCACATTTAATTTTGTTTTCTTCTATGATTGAGAAAACTAAGTCAGGAGCTGATCCAAGAGCCGATATAAGGTGTTCACCCTGTTTTTTACCCAAAATAGAAATGATTGTTTTTGGTGGCAGCCATAATCCTGCGTTTACCAACCCTACATTTCTGCCAGAACCACCAAACCCTATATTTGCACATTCAAGTAATATGACGTTAGCGCCCTGCTTTGCTGCTTCTAAGGCAGCAGAGCAGCCTGTAAAACCGCCTCCAACTATTAATAGATCGGTAGTTTGGCTTTTTAGAGGTTGAGAAAAATTTGCTTTCTCTTTAGACGTATTTTCCCACAAATTACTCATTAGCGACAATCGATTTTTTATTCATAACTTTACCAATTTTTATATAAGCTAATTAATCCAATTTTAATGGCAAGCCAATCAGCAGACCACCATCAACTGCTAATAATTGACCTGTTACGTGATTACTAAGGTCACTTGCAAAAAAAAGTACAGAGCCAATTATATCCTCGGCTGTTGGACATTCCCCGAGTGGATTTGTTTTCTCATAAGCTATTATAGCCCTCTTAAACTTTTCATCTCCCAGACTGTTTTTCCACCAGTCAGTAGCTACAAAGCCCGGGCACACAGCGTTAACTCTTATTCCATCTGGTCCAAGAGAGCGCGAAAGCGCAAAAGTCATTGAGTTAAGAGCACCTTTAGACGCTGCATACGCAACTGACGAACCTAGTCCACGCAACCCTGCAACAGATGAAATATTTACGATACTACTCTTTTTATTTTTGGCGAGATGTGGACGTGCGTGCTTTATTAGCTCATAATTGCTATTTAGGTTTAAGGCGAAAATATTTTCAAAGTCGTCTCTTTGCAATGCATCTAAGTTAGAATGATCAGCAAATTTTGTTCTTCCTGCATTATTGATTAAAATATTAATCGCTCCAAGTTCGCTAAAAGCGCTATCAATTAAATGCTTGCAACCTTCATCAGTTGCAATATCAGACTTTATTATGAGTGGAGACCCCCCAAGGTGTGAGCATTCATGTGCCACTTCTTCTGCAGCCTCTTTGCTCTTAGAATAATTAATTGTGACTTTACCACCTAAAGCACTTATTTTTTTTGCGGCCTCGGCACCAATTCCTGCCGAAGATCCGGTGATTACTGCGACTTTACCTTCAAAATTCATTTTTAGTCTCCCGAGTTTTTAAATAGCTTAACAAAATTTCAATTTTTGGAGTATCTTATTGTTCGTCTTTAAAATAAATATTTTCAATTTCTTCAAAGTCGGTTCATAATATAAACTTACGCTTTTAAGGAGATTATAATGAAATTATATTTCGCACCTAATTCTAGAGCTGTAAGAATTGCGTGGCTTCTCGAAGAACTGGGCTTAGAGTATGAGCTTGAAAAATATATAGTTGGGGATAGAGCACTGCGAACCCCGGAATATTATAAAATTCATCCAATGGGAAGAATTCCTGTTTTAGAGGATGGGGCAACCAGAATTTATGAATCGGGAGCGATAGTTCAGTATTTATTGGCTAGACATGGGAATGGAAAGTTTGTGCCAGATGTCAACGACCCATCTTTTCCTGAATATTTGCAATGGCTGCATTACGCAGAGGGCTCAATTATGGGACAAGTTAATATTTTAGTTGTTGAGACAATACTTCTGCCGCCTGAAAAAAGGAATGATGTAAATGTAAACAGAGCACTAAAATTATTACGGGTAGCACTTGGAAATGTAAATAATAGATTGCAAGACCGAGAATATTTAACGGGGACCTTTTCCGGGGCTGATATAATGACAGGTCATGCGTGCTTCGGTGCTATGAAAGCAGGAGCAGAAATCGACGATTATGAACATTTAAATGCATATATTAATAGACTTTTAAAGAGGCCAGCATTGGAGAAAGCACGCTCACTATGATAAAAAATAACTTAATAAAAAATACAGACCATCTTCAGGCTGAAGTAAGAGACGGGATCGGTATAATTGCATTTAATCGTCCAGAAGCGAAAAATGCATTATCAGATGAATTAACACCAGAATTGAGAAGAATGTTAATTGAATTTGAAAGTAATCGAGAGGTAAGAGTTATAATTATTACCGGTAATGGAGGAGCCTTTTGCTCAGGTGGTGACGTCAAAAGCTTTGCTAGTGATGGTGACCCAGGCCTTTCAAAAGATCTAAGTTTAGAACAGCAAATTAGAAAATTACAAATCGGACAGGAAGGTGTTTCCCTAAAAATTCATGAGATGCCAAAACCGACCATTGCTGTTTTGCCCGGTGCAGCTGCGGGCGCTGGAATGTCTATCGCGTTGGCCTGTGACATCAGAATAGCATCAGAGAAGGCATTTCTTGTGCCAGCTTTTGGAGGTATTGGCCTTTCTGGTGATTACGGAGGTAGTTGGTCATTAAGTCAGCTTGTTGGTCCCTCAAAGGCTAAGGATATATATTTTTCAAATAGGCGAATTCAAGCCAAGGACGCTCTTGATGAGGGAATTATAAATTATGTTGTTAGTGAGTCAGATCTCGAGTCTTTTGCTCTACAAAAGGCATCTGAGATCGCCTATTTTTCGCCTACTGCTTTACAATATATGAAAGAAAACCACAACAGAGCGACTTCAACAAATTTTAAGGAGAGCTTGGCAATGGAAGCCGATAGAATGATAAGATGCTTTCAAACAGATGATCACAAGAATGCAGCGAAAGCATTTGTCGAAAAGAAGAAGCCAAAATTTGTTGGAAAATAATAATTAAAGGAGAAACTTTATGGTTGATTTTAAGTTTATATTTGATTTTGGGAGTCCAAAAACTTACCTCGTCTACAAACTTTTGTCTGGGA
>CACAAX010000021.1 GCA_902530595.1 uncultured Alphaproteobacteria bacterium | reverse complement strand
TAATGCTCCTAACTTCGGACCCTTTCCCAACAAGATCAGCAATCTCATCAATGCATTCTTCTTCTAAAATAGTTCCATCCATATCTGAAGCTAATAGATGCACTCTTCGTTCATCCTCAGTTATGAAATTTATATCAATATTTCTACTTCTTTCTAAGTAAAGTTCGTCTGCAATCGTTTCTGCTTGGACTTGAAATTGAACTCCACAGGAACCCAGAATATCTACTCCTTCTGCTTCTAAATGGCTCTTCAGAAAATTTATTTCAGAAGATGGTATTTCTTTATGCGAGGTTACTACACAAAAATTTAGCATTACAAAGTTAGGTGTTAGCCTTTTTTTATTTTTCCAGTTGTTCCGCCACTAAAAATGCTAGCTCAAGAGACTGAGAAGCATTCAATCTAGGATCACAGGCAGTGTGATATCGCAAAGAAAGATCTTCATCATCAATTAATTGAAGACCACCGGTGCACTCGGTCACGTCTTTACCTGTCATTTCAAAATGAACACCGCCTAGGTATGTTCCTTCTGATCGATGCGCTGTGAACGAATTTTGTACCTCAGCTAATACATGGTCAAATGGTCTAGTTTTGAACCCACTGCTTGACTTGACTGTGTTTCCATGCATGGGGTCACAGCACCAAACAACGTTCAACCCCTCTGATTGAACGATTTTTATTAGTTTCGGCAAATAATCCAGAACTTTGTCGTGACCAAATCTAGTAATTAGCGTTAGTCTACCCATTTGATTTTTTGGATTAAGCTTTTTTGCCAATCTTACCAAATCGTCTTTAGATAAGGTTGGTCCACACTTAAGTCCTATTGGATTTTCAACACCACTACAAAAATCAACATGAGCTCCATCTGGATCTCTAGTTCTATCTCCAATCCAAAGCATATGGCCTGAGCCCGCGATTGGATTACCTGTAAGGCTGTCAATTCTGCAAAGTGCCTCTTCATATTCTAAAAGCAATGCTTCATGGCTTGTGTAGAAATCAACCTTTTTCAGTGTCTGCGTATTATTAGGTGAAACACCAGCCGCTTCCATGAAGTCAAGAGCTTCAGAAATTCTCTCAGCAAGCTCTGAAAATTGAGTGTATCTGCTTCCTGTCCTAGTATTCTCTAGCGTCCACGAATGAACTTGACGTATATCAGCAAAGCCTCCTTGAGAAAATGCTCTCAGTAGATTTACAGAGGCCGCTGATTGTGTGTAGGCTTGAAGCATTCTCCTAGGATCAGGTTCTCTACTTTTTAAGTCTGGAGCAATGTCATTGATAATATCTCCTCGGTATGATGGTAATTTTTGATCATTGACAGTTTCATAGTCTGCAGACCTAGGCTTTGCGAACTGTCCAGCCATACGACCAATCTTTACCACTGGCTTTTTTGAGCCAAAGGTTAGCACTACCGCCATTTGGAGCATTACCTTGAAAGTATCTCTTATCAAGTTTGCCGAAAATTCTGAAAAGCTCTCGGCGCAATCCCCTCCCTGAAGTAAAAGAGCCTCACCCACACCTACCTTAGCGAGTTGTTCCTTTAAATTTCTCACTTCTCCGGCGAAAACCAGCGGTGGTAATGCTTCTAGGCTACCCTCAACAGACGCTAACTCATCTAGATTACCGTAAGTAGGCATCTGAACTCTTGGTTTTTTACGCCAATCCCTTTTATCCCAGCCCATCAATATTCCTTAATGATTTAAATTAAGTGCCAAGGTAGGTCTTACACTTATTGGACCTAAAAAACAACCTGAAGAATACTAAAAAAAGCGAAAAAAATCTTTTGTTCTTATTGACTACTGAATATTCAATACATAAATAAGATCAACAAACAGAATAATGAAGGAATTTCTCAATGAAAAAGGCTTTTGAAGCAGATACTGGTCGCGTTCTCAACATCGTTATTAATTCTCTCTACTCGGAAAAAGAGATCTTTCTTAGAGAATTGATCTCTAATAGCAGTGATGCCCTTGATAAGCGCCGATTCCTATCTTTGACCGACAAAAATGATAGCGTTGGAACGGAAGATCTTAAAATTGAGATCTGTGCAAATAAAAAAGATAGCACGTTGGTAATAAAAGATAATGGTGTCGGTATGAGCAAAGAAGAACTTGAAAATTCTTTGGGGACCATTGCTAAATCCGGAACCACAGAATTCTTGGCAGAACTTGAAAAGAACGCAGGAAAAGATAAGAAAAAAAAAGATGTTAATCTTATAGGCCAGTTTGGTGTGGGCTTTTATTCTGCTTTTATGGTTGCTGACAAGGTTGAAGTTGTAAGCAAGGGTGTTGGGCAAACTAAAGCAAACAAATGGGAGTCTGATGGTATTTCAGGATACGAAATCTCTGATGCTACTAAAGAGGAGGTAGGGACAGAAATCACTCTCCATATAAAACGGAGCGAAAAGGAGTATCTTGATAAAGAAAGGATAGGTTTTATAACTCGGAAGTATTCAGATCATTTGATGTATTCTGTGAATTTTATCGATGGAAAGAATGAACCTGAATTGCTTAATAAAGCTTCAGCTATTTGGACAAGAGAGAAAAAAGATATTTCAGCCGAACAATATGAAGAGTTTTACAAACAAATAGGTGCTGGCTTTAATAAACCTTTACTCACCTTACATAACAAGGTTGAAGGAACTTTAAGCTATATAAACCTTCTCTTTATACCAGATTCAAGACCCTTTGACTTGTTTCAAATGGACGTAAAATCTAAGATTAAACTTTATTCAAACCGGGTCCTCATAACCGATGACTCTGAAAGCATTTTACCAAGATGGCTTAGGTTTGTAAAAGGTATAGTCGACACCTCAGACGTCGACCTTAATGTTAGTAGAGAAATGCTACAGCATAACGTCACCTTGAACAAAATCTCTAAGGCATTAAAGAAGAGGGTCATTAACGAACTAAAAAAGCTGAAAGATAAAGACCAAGAAAAATATTCTTCTTTTTGGAATGAATTTGGCATTGTTCTTAAAGAAGGAATTTATGAGGATTTTGATCTAAAGACAGAACTGCTCGAATTATCAAAATTCCAGTCCATGAATGGGGACAAACTCGTGTTTTTATCAGACTATATCGAAAAAATGAATGCTGAACAGAAGGATATATATTATTTGGCAGCAGAGAATAAAGAGATGGCTGAAGGCAGTCCGCATCTTGAAGTATTCAAGAAAAAGAAGCTTGATGTCTTATTTCTAACGGACCCGATCGATACATTTTGGTTATCTATGGCAGGTGAATTTCAAGACCGTAAGTTTGTTTCAATTACCAAGGGTGATATAGACCTAACAGCTTTTTCAGACGATAAAAAAGAGAAAGAGAAGAAGCCACCGGCAGGCATGAATGGCCTTGTCGAAAAAATAAAAGAAATACTAGGTGAAAACGTACAGGATGTAAAAGTGTCGACAAAACTGGTTGACAGTGCATGCTGTCTAGTAGCACCTGATACTGGGATGGATGTTCAAATGGAAAGAATAATGAAGATTCAAAATAAAGATTTCAAGGGTATGCCCAGAATATTAGAGATAAATCCTGACCATAATATTATTAAGAAACTAAATAAAATTAAGGATTCAGACAAAGATGCTTTGAATGATGCCTCTTTTCTACTGTTTGATCAGGCAAAGATGGTGGAAGGAGAGCTCCCTAACGACATAGCGAAATTTAACCAAAGAATGTCAAAATTCTTGGGTATAGCTCTGAGCTGATCAAATTATTTGCTTTGGTAAAGCGTAGTTACACATGCTCCGCCCAAGCCGAGATTATGCTGTAGAGCTGTTTTAGCGCCATCAACTTGCTTTTCGCCTGCGTTCCCACGAAGTTGCTGGGTCAACTCAAAACACTGTGCTAATCCAGTTGCCCCCAATGGATGTCCCTTTGAAAGTAATCCTCCAGAAGGATTGGTGACAAATTTGCCCCCGAAAGTATTATCTCCATCTTGAACAAACTTTTGCGCCTCGCCTTCTTCACATAAGCCAAGAGCTTCATAAGTTATAAGCTCATTGTGGGCAAAACAATCGTGTAGTTCCACTACATCGACATCTTTAACATCAACCCCAGTTTGCTGATATACATTTTTTGCCGCCTCCTTAGTCATATCGTAGCCTACTAATTGCATCATATCCTTCTCTGAAAAAGTAGACTCGTAATCAGTTGTCATCGCTTGCGCTAAAATCTTCACACTGGAATCGATATTGTGTTTATTCGCAAACTTTTCAGAAACTAATACAGCAGCAGCTCCACCACAGGTTGGTGGGCAAGCCATTAATCTGGTCATAACACCTGGCCACATAATTGGAGACTCCATTACTTCTTCCTCACTGACCTCTTTTTTGAATAGGGCTAACGGATTTTTAGCGGCATGTCTGCTTGCCTTAGCTCTAATTTTTGCAAAATCTTTCATGGTGGTCCCATACTTATCCATATGTGATTTTCCAGCACCTCCAAAGTAACGTAACGCTAATGGAATTTCTGCATTCCCTACTAACTGTTCGCAGGTTTCATTAAATTCACCAAAAGGACTTGGCCTGTCAGTGTAGATGTCACCTAGCGCTCCAGGTCGCATTTGCTCAAAGCCCAGAGCCAGAACACAATCACTAGAACCACTTTCTATCGCTTGCCTTGCCAAATAGAGTGCTGTGGAACCTGTGGAACAGTTATTGTTTACATTTATAATTGGAATACCTGTCATGCCAACATGATACAAAGCCCGCTGACCTGATGTGGAATCTCCAAATACATATCCAACAAAGGCACTTTGGATATTTTTATAGTCTACACCACTGTCTCGGAGTGCTAACTTAGCTGCTTTTGCACCCATAATATCATAGGTCTCTGAAGCTCCAGGCTTAGCAAAAGGAATCATTCCAACTCCCGCTACTATTACTTTATTTCCAGTTGATTTATTTGTCATTTTGGGCTCCGTCTTTTCTAAACATCTATTAGTTTATAATTTACACTTAAAGAGGTCAACTTTCCGATTATAAACCAAGAAAATAAACTATCTAATATTTGGCCAGTAAGCTCATAAGGATGAGCTAAAGCCATAAGTGTAAATTTTGTTCCTAGGTATAAAAGTCATTTACAATTTTGCTTTTCGGAGAGTAAACTTACTATGTGGTAAATATTGGCGATTTCATTCTCCCATGCTTTACAATAAGCGCATGTATCAGAATAAAAATACAACAATTTACCTCTAACCTCTGCATAGGTAGTGTTTATGTAGCCACAAAAACATATAATCAGGAGAAGAAAAAAAGGGTTTTTTTTCAAACCAAAAAATTCTTTAAAGGTAAGAGGAATAATCGCCGTTAAAACATATTTTCGAAATAACCCATTTATCATAATTAAATACGGCTTTCTATTTTCATAATTTATCTATGAGTAATATTTTCAAAACTAATATCGGAAAGTTTCTATCATTTTTTAAATTTATCACTAAGTTTTTTATTCTTTAAGAAGCAATAAACACCTTCAAGCCAATAGACTTTCTACTATAACATCTTGTCTGATAAAGCAAATTCAATATTATTATATGTGTGCTATCTGGCTAGATTAAAATGGACTCTTAAAGCTAGCCAGATGGGGATTAACTAGTACATTATGGGATTAACTAGTACATTATATATCATAATAATTGATGCAAAAAAGGAATCACTAAGGAGAAGAGTATGAAATTTTTAAAAAAACTGTGCATAGTTACTATAGTTTTTTGCTTTGGCACAGAGACATTTGCTGAGGAGTGGAATGTTTCTGTATGGGGCAAACGTAGAGCGTTCACCGAACATATTGAAAAACTTGCAGAGCTCGTAAGCGAGAAAACAAACGGAGAGTTCACTATGAATATCTCTTATGGTGGATTATCCAAAAATAAAGAAAACTTAGATGGTATAAGTATAGGTGCATTTGAGATGGCTCAATTTTGTGCTGGCTATCACCGTGATAAAAACAGAGTAGTAACTGTTTTGGAACTACCTTTTCTAGGAGTGGAGACTTTAGAGCAAGAAGTAGCTGTTTCAGGCGCTGTATATGCACATCCAGCAGCGACCAAGGAAATGGAACAATGGAATGCAAAGCTTCTTATGACTTCACCTATGCCACAATATAACTTGGTGGGAACTGGAAATCCAAGAGATACTCTTGAAGAGTTTAACGGTATGAGAGTGCGAGCAACTGGTGGTTTAGGTCAGGCATTTAAAGCAGTTGGAGCCGTGCCGACGTCGGTAACTGCTACAGAGGCCTATCAAGCAATGGAGTCAGGCGTCGTCGATACAGTAGCCTTCGCGCAACACGCACATTTGTCATTTGGAACAATCAATAAAGCCGACTGGTGGACAGCCAACCTTAATCCAGGGACAGTAAATTGCCCAGTGGTAGTCAACATTGATGCCTATGAAGGACTATCATCTAAACATAAAAACGCACTTGATGGATCAATAGAAGAAGCACTTGATCACTACCTAGATAATTATGGGAAACTTTTAAGCAAGTGGGATTCTGTTCTTGCTGAAAAAGGCGTTAAAAAGATAGAAATAAGTGATTCAGTAATTGCAGAGTTTCGTAAAAAGGCAGCTGATCCTATTCGTGATGCCTGGATAAAAGATATGGAAGCCCAAGGGTTGCCAGGTCAAGAATTGTACGATTTAGTTATGAAAACCTTAGCTAAAGCAAAGGCTTCAAACTAATGCTGACTTATGGTTAGGTCAATTTGTTTTGACCTAACCATTTCAACTAAGGATTATCTAATGGCTGGCCAAGTTGCGGTAATTGAGGATGGGCATTTATTAAGTCGCCTCGACAGATATCTTCTAAAGCTTGAAAAATTTTGTGCTTTGATAAGTGGCCTAGCGATTTTGTCTCTTATGTTTTTGGCTGTGTACTCTGTTACGGGTCGAAAATTTTTTAATGCTCCCCTAGCTGGATACGTGGATTATATAGAGGCTGCAATGCCTATAATAGCAATAATGGGTGTATCTTATGTGCAAAGAGACGGAAGTCATATTAGGATGGACATTTTTGTTTCTTTTTTAAGAGGGCGGGCTCTTTGGCTCTTTGAATTGTTGTCGATAGTTCTTATCCTAGTCCTTATCTTAGCACTTACATGGGGTGCGTGGGTGCATTTCGATAGATCATTTGATTGTGCGCGGCCTTTTTGTAGTCGAGATAGTTCTATTGATATTGGATTGCCTATTTGGCCTTCTAAGCTTGTGGTTCCCTTTGCTTTTAGTGTTCTGGCCCTTCGTCTATTTTTACAAGCTATTGGATATACAAGAGCTTTAGTATTAGGATTGGATCAACCATCAGCCGTACCTTTAGTCTTAAGTGCCTCTCAACAAGCAAAACTTGAGACCGATGCAATTGATAGATCTAGTTGATGGAAAATATAACTATAGGTCTATGGGTGAGCGGAGGAATGTTGCTTCTTGTCGTTCTAGGTATGCGTGTAGCATTTGCTGCGGGTTTAGCTGGGTTTATTGGTTTGGTTTGGCTTCGTTGGAATGGGTTTGATTATGATCCTAATCGTTTTTTAAAAGCACTTCAGATAAGCGTTAAGGTTGCAGGTCTCACCCCTCACTCTAAAGTAAGCGCCCACGTGTTAAGTCTAATACCCGTTTTTATTTTAATTGGATATTTAGCCTATTATGCAAAGTTGACATCTGCTCTGTTTGAGGCTGCCAAACGATGGATTGCTTGGGTACCCGGTGGCTTGGCAGTATCAACTGTTTTTGCAACCGCTGGATTTGCTGCAGTATCAGGAGCCTCTGTTGCAACAGCTGCGGTATTTGCACGAATTGCAATTCCTGAGATGCTCAAAATTGGGTATAACAAACAATTTGCGGCTGGTGTTGTTGCTGCTGGTGGCACTTTAGCGTCTTTAATACCCCCCTCCGCAATTCTTGTAATTTATGCTATAATAGTGGAACAGGACGTAGGGAAATTATTACTGGCTGGGTTTATTCCAGGTGCGGTTTCAGCATTAGTTTATGGCGGATTAATTGTTTGCATAGCTCTTTATTTTAAAAACGTTGGGCCTCCCGTTAGCGGATTTACTTGGAAAGAGCGTTTTGAAAGCCTAGCACCAGCTTTTCCAATTGTTGCTGTTATAATAATAATAATTTTTTTCGTTTATAACCCATTCGGTGATGCATGGGGAACACCTACAGAGGGAGGGGCAATAGGTGCTTTTATCGTTTTTTTAATGGCTATTTACAGAGGCATGCGAATAAAACAGCTTAAGGAAGCTCTTCTAGAAACTGCAAAATTAACTATAATGATATTTACCATTATTTGGGGTGTGCTAATCTATGTTCGCTTCCTCGGTTTTGCGAAGCTTCCAGATGCATTTTCATCTTGGATTACATCGTTGGATATGTCTCCAGTACTGATATTGGTTTGCATATTACTTGGATATGCTGTTCTCGGCATGTTCATGGATGCCATAGGTATGTTGCTATTAACACTACCAGTTGTTTACCCAGCTGTTATGGCACTAAATGGAGGTGAAACTGTATCAGCCGCTGATAGTGCATTTGGAATGTCTGGCACTATGTGCGCGATATGGTTTGGTATACTGGTTGTGAAAATGGCAGAGTTCTGTTTGATAACCCCACCTATTGGATTAAATTGCTTCGTCGTTGCCGGTGTCCGAGATGACCTAAGTGTGCAAGATGTTTTTAAAGGAGTAACTCCATTTTTTATTGCGGATGCTTTTACCATTGCCGTTTTAATTTCTTTTCCAGGCATTGTTCTTTGGTTGCCGTCATTAGCATGATGCTCGTCAAAGAAAAAGTTAAAAAGTGCTAATTTGGTTCAATCATTCCAGTAAAGAGCTAATGGATTATCAATCAGGAGTTTTTTCTGTGCTTCCTCTTTTGTAGCAAAGAGTTCTATGATGTCCACTAGCTGACCGTCATCAGGCATATGCGACTTCATATTCGGATGAGGCCAATCCGTGCCCCATAAAACTCTGTCAGGAAAGTTTTCCACAAGTTTTTTCATAAACGGTAAAACATCGGAATAGTTTTCTTCTGGCCCGACTTTAGTCAGTCTTTCAGGACAAGTTGTTTTGCACCAAAACTTTTCTGTTTCCATTAGCTTCATAAATAAATTAAAGTCCTTACCATTGGTGCCCTTCGCTACATCTGGTCGTGCCATGTGATCAAAAACTACACGTGTTGGAAGTGCTCGTAAAAAGGGTATCAGCTCCTCTAAGTCTTGTGACTCAACGTATACAACAATGTGCCATCCATATTCTGCGATCATATTCGATATATCTTTGAATATATCTTTCGGCGTATTATCTACTAGCCTTTTTACAAAATTGAATCTCACACCCCTGACACCTGCATGGTCCAAGCGCTTTAAGGTTTGATCATCGATTTCTGGTCCAACTGCGGCAATTCCTCTAGCCATATTATTTGAATTCAGCAAAGCATCTTCCAAGGCATCATTATTTTTTCCATGGCAAGTCGCCTGCACTATCACGCTGCGTTCAAAACCTAAAAAATCTCTGAGTGCAAATAATTGCTCTTTGGATGCATCACAGGGGGTATACTTTCTTTCTGAAGCAAATGGGAATCGAGCAGCGGGACCGAAAACATGGCAGTGGGCATCTACTGCACCTAGGGGCACCTTGAACTTTGGTTTACGAGGATTAGGGTGAAAAGGTAGCCAATCTGCATCCATGATTTCAATTAGCCTTCTCACTCTCTTCATGCGGAAATACCATACCATCAAATAGCTTTCGGGCCGTTCTTAAAATAGCTGTAGATTTGATTTTTTTATCTCCCAACTCTGCTAAAACATGCATCTGTCCTGAGGGATGTTCAATGGAACATAATTTTTTTTCACCATTAGGAATTATCGACAATTTATTGATAGGAGTATCTTCTATCAGACAAGCCGTTGCGACTGAAATGGCGCCAAAAACACCGATAGAGCGATGGCACCGATGCGGAATAAATGTTCGCGTATTTATCATACCATTGTGTAAAGGCCTGCTCACAATTGTCATTTTTGGTACCGTTTTCTCTTTCACATCTCCAAGATTCATAATCTTTCCACACTTAAGTCGAAGGGATTCAAGAGTTTCTTTTAGAGCACTATTTTGTTCTAGTTCCTCGACTTTTTCGTTGCCATTAAGACCTAGTTGACTTGCTTCAATAATTACGCATGGCATTCCGTTATCAATCATTGTTACAGTATATCCGTCTATTTCATCTTTTATATTACCGCTCGGTAAAAGCTCACCACATAGAGATCCCTCAATATCCAGAAACTCTAATGAAATGGGCGAACTTGGCAAAGTAACACCATCTATGTATGTATTTCCATTATAAGTTAACGTACCATCAGGCGTGTCAACAGTGGCAATAGCAATTTGTTTTGAATTCTCCATAAAAATTCTTACGGATGTTTTATCTTTTTCCGGTTTTATCAATCCTCGCTCTATTGCAAAGGGCGCGATACCAGCGAGTATGTTGCCACAATTCTGGGTAGCGGATACCACATAATCATCGACAGCAACCTGAAGAAATAGGTAGTCAACATCAACATCAGACCTTTTTGATTTTGAAACAATGGCAACCTTAGACGTTAAAGGGTTTCCTCCTCCAACACCATTTATTTGTAAATTATCTGGAGAACCAAAAACAGAAAGTAAAAAGTCTTTCCTTTTCGCAATATCATTCGGAATGTCGTCTTTTAAAAAATATAGCCCCTTTGATGTTCCTCCTCTCATCCACATCGCTGGGGTGCCTTCAGACATATTTTAAACCGTATTTCTTTAGCTTCTCTCGCATATTATAGATATCTAATCCCAGTTCACCGGAAGCTAATTTTTTTCGTTTTTCAACTTCGAGCTCTTCTCTTTCTTGTGCTAGTCCGAGAACCGTTTTTGCTTCGTCTCTCTTAACAATACACACTCCATCATCATCAGCTACTATTACATCACCTGCATCAACAGACGCTCCTGCACAAACAATAGGAATATTTACTGAACCAACAACCTCTTTCACAGTCCCTTGCGCATTGTGGGCCTTACACCAAACTGGAAAACCTATTTTTCTTAATTCTGCAATATCTCGACAGCCACCATCAAGCACGAAACCTCTACAACCTCTGGCAATTGCAGATGTCGCTAGCAATTCTCCAAAATACCCCGCATCTGAGGGAGATGTGGTACCCAATATCATTATATCACCAGGCTTTATTTGTTCAATTGCCACGTGCACCATCCAGTTATCGGCAGGAGCAGCTAATATTGTTATAGCTGATCCTGCAATTCTTTTTCCCGGAATTACAGGCGAAATATAACTTGCCAGCAAACCTTTTCTTCCTTGTGCTTCATGGATGGTAGATACTCCGCAGGATTGTAATCCATCAATAATTTCTTGCTCTACTCGCTCAAAGTTTTGTACTACGATTCCTCCCATCAAAGCTCATCCTTACAGACTGGATACATTGACTCAAACGCTTCGGCGTATTTAGCAACACGACCTCCAGCCATTCCTCCTGAATTACGCCTAAAATGATTTGCACGGTTTTCTGCCAAATTCGTATAATAATTCCACAAATGATGCTGCCCTTCCATACACTCAATTGCTTTTCGTTTATTATCCCAAACTTCTGTGATATCTAAGAATACATTAGGCCTCCAACCCATTTGCTCGGTTTGATGGGGTTCAAATAAATATAGTTGAGGGGCGCCTAGCACCTTTTCCCCTGGGTTGTGTCCCCAAGCCTGCGCAATCATACGTGTCTCGATCGCTATCTTAGTCATAAGCATATGATCTGTATTATACTGGTCATATTTAGAATGACTCATCATGAAATTTGGCTGAATACTTCGAATGAGATCCACTATTTTTAACTTTGCTTCTTTATCAATTTCCAAAGGATAATCACCAAGATCAAAAAAAATAATATTATGGGCATTTAGTGCCTTAGCTGCTTTTTCTGCTTCACTTTTTCTGTTGCTTTTTACCTTTTCTAAGGTCATTCCACTTTGCTTCCATAGCTTAGCGCTCTCACCTCTCTCACCATATGACATGCAAGCTATGGTAACTTTATATCCAAGCTTTTCATGCAATGCTATAGCACCCCCGCAACGCCAAACAAAATCTGCGGCATGTGCTGAAAGTATCAGTGCTGTTTTATTTTCAGTCACTGTGTAAATCTCTCTCTATTTTATCAAGAGTTTGCATTGCTGAAATAGCATCGGTAACACACGCTTTTGGTTGGCGGTTTTCTTTAATAGCGGAAATAAATTCTCGATCAATTAACTCTATACCATTGTTTGAAACATCAACCCCTCTCAAATCGATCTGTTTATTGTCCCCATCATAAAGATCATCATATCTCGCTAAATATGTTCCATTATCACATATATATCTGAAAAACGTACCAAAAGGCCCATTATTGTTAAAGCTAAGAGAAAGAGTACATATTGCTTCATCTTCGGTTTTCATCCCAATAGACATATCCATAGCTATGCCGAGTTCTGGGTGTAAAGGTCCTTGCAAACCAAAGGTTTTCACAACTTTACTTTGCGTTTGGTACTGGAATAGATCAACCGTATGACAGGCATGATGCCAAAGTAGATGATCGGTCCATGATCTTGGTTCACCCTTTGCATTAGTATTTGTTCTGCGAAAGAAGTAGGTTTGTGCATCCATTTGTTGAATTTTTAGTTCCCCTGCTTTAATTTTGTTATTTATCCATTGATGAGATGGATTGAACCTCCGCACGTGACCTGCCATGCAGACGAGGCCAGTTTCCTTTTTCTTATCAACAATACGATTACTATCAGCTAGGGTGTCAGCCATTGGAATTTCTACAAGAACATGTTTACCAGCATCCATGCACTTAATTGCTTGATTAGCGTGCATCTGGGTAGGAGTTGATAGAATAACAGCATCAACATTTTGTAAAGAAATACATTCCTCAAGACTATCGCTGTAGTGCTCTATGTGCCGTTCGTGTGCAAGAGCCGCTATTTTGTCTATGTTTGGCCCCATAACAGAGACAACCTCTAGATCCTCAATATTTTTTAAGGCATCTAAATGCTTTAGGCCAAATGCACCGTAGGCTCCAGCAACACAAATTCTCATTTATTTTTCCTCATGCACTATTTTCTAAAATTATATGTCCAACAGCTGTATTAGAGGCAGGAACGTGATAGTGGCGATGGACTTCGGTTACATTTTCGTTCAAAGCACCTCTCATAATTAACCACATCACCATCTCAATTCCTTCACTACCAGTTTCCCTTAGATACTCAAGGTGCGTTATTTGGCTGGCTCCAAATGGATCCTCTGTCATAAGGTCGAGGAAACGCTTGTCCCAATCAGAATTAATAAGTCCAGCCCTCTTATACTGTAACTGATGGCTCATACCGCCTGTTCCAAAAATAATAACATTTAAATCTTCTTCATAACTCTCAATGGCTCTCCGTATAGCTTTACCTAAATTATAGCACCTATTACCAGTGGGAGCTGGGTATTGAACAACGTTTACACATAGTGGAATGACTAGAGCAGGCCATTCACCATTTTGCTTTATATCTCCAAACATCACTGACAAAGGAACAGTAAGACCGTGATCAACTTCCATTTCATTCATGATTGTAATATCAAATTCATTAAGCACTAATGATTGTGCTATATGGCTGGCCATTTTTTGATGGTTTTTTACTACCGGTACTGGCCTAGGCCCCCATCCTTCATCCGCGGGTTGAAATTCAGTCCCACACCCAAGCGCAAAGGTAGGAATGCATCTAGAATCAAAAGCGGTGCAATGATCGTTGTAAACAAGAAATATTACGTCCGGATTTTGTTTTTTCATCCATTCTCTAGATTTTTTAAATCCTTCAAAAACTGGTTTCCAATATTCCTCATGTGTTTTACCCGTGTCCATCGCAACACCAATTGCTGGCACATGTGAGCATCCTACTCCCGCCATAATCTTAGCCATTAATCTTCTCCCCACTCAGACTTATCTCTATTACCTTCTATAGAGCGTCCTCCTTTAAGCATCATCTCGCGGTAGGAATCTACACCCATTCCAGTCATTCGTCCCGCAAGATTTTGGAAATTAATCCCATCATTAGCCGCTAATTTTGAGGTATAATAAATATTACCTCCCAATTCCAATAGTAGATTCCACTCCCTTTTCAAAACAGCCTCGCGTTGTTCCTTAGACATAGGGTAAGCGTCAAGATACGCCTCTTCATTTTTATTGAAGGCGTCTCTATTTTTCTGCAACCTGAGAGATATACAAAATTGGTTTAAATGATACCCCTCTCTTGATTTATCTGCATCAAAGACAATGGTACCGGGGATTTTATTGTATTCTTTCTTAGTCATTTATAAAAGAGATCCTTATTAACTAGTTCTCGTTAATTCTAAATAATAATTTTGAAAAGGTCTAAAAATATTATTACTCTTTTATGTCTCTAAGCTCAGCGGATAACTGTTTAGCAAAAGAAACAAAATTTTCTTTTATTTCCGACATTAAATTTGTCTTTTCTAATGAACCAATATTGTTCTGCCAAATGGCAGTTGCTTTTGACATATGATTTGCAAGCCTCAAATCTTCAAGCATTTTTGATACCTCTTTGAGCTCTTCTGATCGACGCTTGCCATGAGAAAGGCTTCTCTCAAAATTGTAAATAGAATGCTTGATCATATCAAAGTGGGGATGCTCAGCTGATAATGAATTGAATACTTCATCTAGGACATCTGCTTCGACTGCTGCGAGAGCACACTCTGCGGTGAGAGCCTCTAACCCCTTAACAAATATGGAGCGAACCATTTTTATCGAAGATGCCTTACCAACGGGCCCCTTAATAATTTTTACATCCATTGGAAGTTTTTCTAAGATAGCGTGTGCATGAAAAGCTTTATCTCCAGAAATTATGAGAGGAACAAGGTTTTTTTTTTATATACAGGTGCCATGACTGCCACGTCTACATACCCTCCTCCATTAGACTCAATACTTCACAAGACTTTTGTTTCTAAGAAGGCGCACATGAATTGAGATCAAAAAAATATGTTCCTTTTTTTATAAATTGGCACGATTCTCTTGCCACTTTGAGAGCTTGATCAGCAGTAACTGTGGAAAAAATTAGATCAGAATCTCTAACAAGTTCTCGTAAAGAGAATTTTATACGTATATCAAGTTCATGTGCCCTGCAAATATTTCTTCCTTAGTATCAACTGAATGCAATTTAATATCGTAGGCTTGTATCTGATTATTTCGAAGGTTTCCCCATCCTGAGATAATTGTAGATGCGGCTTCTCCTAAACCTATAAAAGCTATGGCATAACTATCTATACTCATTTTATCAGCCAAATCCCTTAAATTAATTTGCCTAGAGTTGGCTTCAGAATCTTCCTATTTAGGTCTATACCTTATCATTGGAACGCTAATCAAAAAAATTACGCAATTATTTTTCAAGGGGACCTTCAGCTTTGATCCAATCTCCGATTCCACCAACGTTTTTCACATTCTTGTAACCCATTTCAATCATGGTTTTTCCAGTGAGCGCAGCCATACCCCCCGCACCACACACTAAGATGATTTCTTGATCTTTTGAAAGTGCCTTGTTGTGAAATGGTGTTGACTCATCGGCTGCAAACTCAATAAACCCACGTGGAATTTGTAATGAACCTTTTATAGTCCCAGTGGACGCAATATCGGCACTGTCTCGAACATCAATGAAAATTGCATCTCCTGATTTATGTCTGTCAATGCCTTTCTCAACATCAATTTTTTCAACTAATGCATTAGCTTCTTTCAAATATTCAGCAGACGTTTTCATTTTATCAATCCTTCTTCTTAATTTCCTATTAAAAATTTTGTATACTATTAATCAAGAGAATTTGAAATTAATTTTATATTGGAGTAACTTTGTTCTATTCCTTTCTGTATTTCGATATAAAGGCGATATTTCTTCTGCAACAGCACGTAATTGCCTAAAAAAAATACCTATTAGTTAAAGACCTTAAAATTAATCCTCAAATTAATGAATATCCCTCCCAGTATTATCAGAGATGCTCCAACTAAACTAATAATGTCGGGTATAACACTAAAAAAAGCAAGGTCCAAAATCATAACAAAAACAAGTGTCGAGTAGAAAAAAGGTGCAATAAAAGTCGTTTCTGTGCCTTTCATTGCATTTAAAAAGAAAAACTGTCCTAAGACCATAGCCCCACCTATCGACACAAGTTCAATTAATTGGATTATATTTGGAGTTTTAAAAAAAAGTACCATTGGGAAAACACCTATAAGCGTAGCTATCAAGTTATTTATGAATAAAATCTGTAAAAAAGGCTCTCTCTCTGATAAGACTTTTATACATAAGATTTCTACTCCCATTATAAATGCCCCTGCGAGGCATAGATAAGCAAAAAGGTTACTTTCAAAATCTAAGGACGGTCTAAGCAAGACAAGTGTACCCAAAAGCGAGATAAAAACGGCGATCCACCTGTTGATCTTGAAACGCTCTTTTAGCACAAAAATAGCTAATAACATTGCGAATACTGGATTTAAAAATGTTATAGCAACAGCATCTGATGCAGGAATGTATATTACCCCACTAAACAAGATAGCGACGCCTGACCAACCGCATATAGACCTTGTGATATGTATCGGTAAATTGGGGCTTTTAAACTTAATTTTCTTAAAAACAACTAATACACCGATGATTATAAAGGCAAAAAAAAATCTGGCATATACAATTTGTAGAGGGTGAATACTATTACTACCTAAAGTATTGCCAACTTTTTTACTAAGAACACTTCCCAGCCCAAATAAAAATGCTGCCGACAAAATAAACAATATAGGATTATTTAATCGGTTGATCATCTTCTTATATTTTATTATTTTCTAAAACATAGTTGATGCTTAGCTCAACTTTTAGGGAAGGAAACAAACCAGTAGGATGACTTGATCTCGCCTACTCTAGTTTGTCCCCTACACTTTATATAACACAAACGACAATAAATTCAAAATTGTAGTTGCATTATTTATTTTTTGAGAGAAATTACGAGAACGGTCTGATCTATATTCTTGAATGAATTACAAATGATTTTCATCCCTATCAATTGATTCTTTTAAATTAACTAGAGTGAAACCTTAAAAAGAGTCAAATCATCTTTAATACCTTTGAGCCTATGTTGACCAAACTTTTTTAATTTCAAGTCAGAACCTGAAATAACATCAGCTAAATTCTTTGTAACAACGATATTGTTGCCTTTATCAATGTCCATGACTCTGGCCGCTATATTAACGGCCATACCAGAAATATCTTCTCCCCTCCACTCAATATTTCCTAAGTGCAGACCACACCTAGCTTCTATTCCCAATTGTTCAATAGCCTTTTTGATTTCAACTGCACAAGTAATTCCTCTTACAGGCCCATCAAAGACCAGAAGCGCTCCATCTCCAGTACTCTTTATATAGCTACCAGAATATTTTTCAGCCATTTCTTTAATAATCACATCGTGTTTATCAAGAATTTCACTCCATTTTTTGTCTCCAAATTCAGAGAGCTTTGAAGTCGATTCAACAATATCTGTAAACAATACCGTAGCCAATCTATCACTCTCTTTAGCCTGCAGTCGGTTTCTTGGAGATGACTTTCTAAAGAAAAAATCTAAATCTTCAGCTAATTGGTCCTCTAAACCAAAATAAGGCAAGTGCCCACCGGAGGAATACTCAATATATTTTGCATCAGGAATATGCTCTGCGATATAACGGCCATTTTCCTTTGGTACTCGCTTATCATCTCTGCTGTGGCAAACTAATGTAGGAGTTTTGATTTCTGAGAGAATTGCGCGAATATCTATTTTCATATTTGTTTCAATCATATTGACTAAAGTTTTGGGGTTACAAGTCATTCTCTCAAATTTACCCATAGCTTCCTTCATTTGAGGCATTACATGAGGACACAATGAATAACCAGATAGACCCTCACCCCAACTATCAATCCAATTAAACTTTTCTTGTTCTTTGTTTTGAAACAAATAGTCCTTAGAATTTGTGACTCTTGGGAAACCTCCTAGGATTGCTACAGATTTTACAATTTCAGGATGACTGGCAGCATAAAAGAGTGCTATAGCAGCGCCCTCAGATAGACCAAATAATGAAAATTTTTCAATACCTTCAGCTTTAATTACTGCTGTTATATCGTCGGCTCTCGCTTCAATCCCTGGCATTGAAGCATCTCTATCCGACATTCCTTGTCCTCGCTTATCAAAAATGACAACTCTAAAATTTTTACTTAAGTTTTCAAGCCATTTCACATAACCGTTTATTTCTAATGTTACTTCCAAGTGGGATACAATTCCAGGAACATAAACCAAAACATTATCTGCTTCACCCCAAACTTGATAAGCAATGCTTAGCTCGCCAATACTGGCATATTTAATTTTTGGAAATACTTTTTTCATTCAACTAATTACACCGTTTAGCAATAAAATTGATGCGAGTAATGCAGATATAAACTTAAGCACTATTCTCATATTATGGAAATCAATTTAAATTTGAAGAGAAAATAGGGTCAACAATTCAGGGAAAATAAAAAATAGTGCTTAATGGGTATACCCTGCCATTAACAGGAGAACCTATGAGTTCCATGGTTATAGGTTATGGACTAGAATCTATGAATCATGCTGGAAAAGCAATAGATGAAATGGGGATGTCAGAAGAATATCAAGCGATGGTACGGAAAGGTACAGGACTGGGAGACCTTCATCGCGCTTGGATGTCTATTCCCACATAGAAAATGGATCTCGGGGGTTCAACTTTTTTTTAAGAAGGACCTCCTATTTTAAAAACTAATTTTTCCCATTTAATAATAGCAAAAAGCCACTCGAACCAGCCTTTCTAAATTTACTAATTTCTTTAAATTGCTGCGAAGAAAAAAAACGCTGAGCAGTTTCGATATCTTTGAACTCAACCAATACATCTCTTTGAAAGGAAGGGTTGCCTTCTTTTACCATTCGTAACCCACCCTTTACCAAGTATCTCCCACCAAACTTCTCGATAACATTGCCGATTTTAGAGTCATATAATTTATAATGGCTTTTATCACTAATAGTGATTTGTCCTAATAAATAGCCCTTCTCCATTCTACATTTTCATAGTTATAAAGTATCCTTAAAAGTATTTATCAAATCCACCTTCTTACCTTTTTCTGATACTCAACATATTCTTCACCAAAAATATCTAGCAGAGCTTCCTCTTCAGGAATAATTTGCACAAGATTCAGGAGAAAAATAAATACCACAACTATTACAACTCCCAACCAAGTTCCAAAAAAAATTGTCGCAGCAATGGTTAATAAGACGAGCCCTAGATACATGGGGTTTCTTGAATAACGATACATCCCATCTGTTACCAATGCAGTTGTTTCTGAAGGAGTGAAAGGACTAATAGTTGTTTTATTTTTTGCGAATAACCTAAAGGAAGGTATGGCGCATGCTAATCCAATAACAACAACTAAGATACTTATCAATGTTTGATAGTTGAAAGTAATAGGTTCAATAATGAGAGAAGAAAAATAAATTATGGCTATCATTATAAGTGCTATAATTGGTGGTGGTATTTTTGTTTTCATTTCAATATTCCCTTCTAAATTTATTAGTCTTTGAGAAGCCCAAGGGCTAAGTGTTTAAGTTACCCCGTTTAACAAATTATTTCACCGGGTGATTATCCGGCGTTTTCGGGTTATACATGGGATGTGTATCGTGCTTTTCAGCAGTAGAAGTTTGAATAAATGGTGCTTTTGTCCGACAAAAATTTTCAACTTGTGGTTCAAACCAAAATGTTGGAGGGTCAAAGCTTCCTCCGGGAATAGCGACCATACCTTGGAAAACATTTAGTCTTAAAAGGATAGTAGAACCACAATTTTTACAAAAATTTAACGTTACTACATTCCCTGACTCAGTATTATTTTCATATTCAGATAATTCCCCAGATTTTAACGTGACTTTATCTTCTGGAAACCAGACTTGAGTTCCAAAAGCGCTTCCTGTGTATGTTTGACAGTATCGACAATGACACATAATAGCTCTTGGGGAGTCTCCCTTTGTTTGGTAACGACTTTTCCCACAAAGACATCCTCCAGTTCTCAATTTTTCCTCTGTCATAATTTTTCCCCTCTTTTTGTATCATATAAAAGTATAATACTAATAGTTTTTAAATTGAACTATTTTGTCTTTCTCTGGTGTTTTTCCAGATTACACCCAATATACAAAATGTCGCATTTGATAAATTACAAAATAATGCTATTTGTGTAAAATGTGCGTAATGACAAGTTTAATGTTTCTAGGCATGTCGGGATATCTTGGCTTCAAAGGAGCCAGTTGGATTGTGAAGACCGTTTACCAAAACAGAAGTTCAATATCTAACAATATCTATCAAGCCTACAATCTACCTGAAACGTTGTATCAGCGAGTCAGGATAGATGGAAAAAGAGACTACAGATAATAAAGAGTTAGCTTACCTACCTCTAATTGATAACTAACAAAGCTATACCCAGACAGTTTAGCTTTCAAGTACTTCGGTTACGTGTACTTAAGTGAATAAATTTATAAAGCTGTGTATATGTGTACGACACAATAGTGTTGAGGATAAAGAGTTACTTTAGTGTGATTGTCTTCGATCTTCGAGCTTGTTGGTCCACCCTTAATACTTAAAGAAGATTGCACCCATATTGACCAAAACAAAATAGGCAACCTAAACATCATCCCTAATAAATAAATTTATGATTTCAATGACAGAAACAACATTTCTGAATTATACCACTGCAGATTTTTCTACTAAAGCTGATATGGAAATCCGGATTTATAGAAGGCAAGAGCAAAGAGATAAGCATTTTCTTGCCAGCAGAGATATCGGAAAACCCTTTATCTAGAACTTTTTACAATCTTTTTATTCAATATTTATCTCAGTTTTTGTGTTTCTACTTATGGTAAATTTTTGATTAATTTATTACCTCTTTCTTGAAAAACGCCTTTATGGTTTTCAAGTCTTTCTTTTCAACTGCCTGATTATCCGGAGATAAAAAATCGAGAGGATTTGGTATTCCCGAGCTTTGCTCCACATAGTTTAAAGATTTGGAAACTACAGAGACTAATTCCCACCCTTCCTGACCAAGTGCATTTAAGATATCATCACTTGCATCCCATTGAAGATACTCTGTTTTATAGATATATTTCTTTGTCATTATTACACTTTATTTTCTTTAATTATCGAATTGCTATAACGTTGATAAAGCTTTTTAATCTTTTCCTATCTCTCCCTCTATTACGTGCTCTAGGTTAAGTTCCTCACAAGATAAAACCATTTTTACTTTTACCTTACCCGAACCACTATATACTTTTTCTATTTCCTGTTGTGAAGTAATCCCCACTTTCTTCAGGAACTTTCTTATTGACATTGTTACCTCATCATCAATCATCATATCTTCCTTTAGGCTCTTCTTATTTTTAATATATACTTTATAACTATATTACCAGATACCTAGAATTCTTCTCAAAAAGTTTAGACAACCAACTTTGTGAAATTCTATTAAATATATTGGTACTCGCTTTTAAAAATAAAAAATCACACGTCTTTTGCACTTATAAGCTTCATTTTTGGTCTACCCTCCTTGACTAAAATTCATTAAAGCCAAGCAAATAAAGCTAGATTTAATTATGATGGTACCCAAGGAGAGAGTTAATTGCTCCGTAGGTTCACTAATGAATATATCAAAGTAAGCAATATCAATATGTTAGGTAAAATGTAGTTCATGTCAAGACGCACATGTTTATCTGCCCCTATGCCAAACCACTGGGCCACCCACGTAGTACGTCCTTGAAGTGTGCAGCAGATGGGGTGTTTTTAACTTACTTATCACAGACTGTTTGATAGACAGTAGAATAATCCGCCGCGACTGAAGCGTAGAGCGCTCCCTTTTCCTCACTCTTTTTTTCCCACTGCTTATCGGCAAGAGCTGTGAAAAACCCTATTGCTTTATATAAATCGGAACATTGTTTAGTTGACCATTTTTTATCGGATTGTGCCGAAGCAAAAGAACCTACGACAGAAAATAAAGCAGTTAATATAAACAATCTTAGAAATGCCATAGTCTCTCCTTTGATATATGTGTCTGTATATTGAATTTAGTAGCCATTTCTTAATTTTGTCAACTAAAGAGCAAGGGTAAAAATTGTAATATAAGAGTTGTTTCCAGATTTAAATGAGATTGGAAACGTAAAACACGGTTCCACACGTACACCAATCTAAAGTGTGCAGC
>CACAAX010000020.1 GCA_902530595.1 uncultured Alphaproteobacteria bacterium | reverse complement strand
GATGATGGTACCAGGCAGCCAAATTGGAGAAAGCATTCTACATACTTGGATCGCTAGAAATAGAATAAAGATTCAAGAAAAAGAAAATCACACAAAAGCCACTAAGGTTATGAAATTTCTTGATCTCGACCATTTAGAAAGTGAAAAGGCGGGAAGTTTATCAGGTGGTCAAAAGAAACTATTGGAATTGGGTCGAACTATGATGGTTGATGCAAAAATAGTACTTCTGGATGAGGTTGGAGCAGGGGTGAATAAAACACTTCTTAAGAAAATTGGAGAATCAATAAAGAAACTCAATAAGGAATTAGGCTACACATTTTTTATGATTGAACATGACATTGATTTTATATCATCGCTCTGTGATCCTGTTATCGTTATGACTGACGGATCAGTATTGACGCAAGGTACCGTTAACGAAATAAAAAACGATGATAGAGTTATCGAAGCTTATTTAGGAAATTAAGAGAATTAAATGTTCCTTAGTGCAGAAAACATGTTGGGTGGATACGGCGAGACAACGATTCTCAACGATTGCTCAATAAGTGTTAAAAAAGGTGAAATTGCTGTTATCGTTGGCCCCAATGGGGCTGGAAAATCAACGGCCATGAAAGCTATATTTGGAATGCTTGATTTAAAAGCAGGAAATATAATTTTTGATGGCAAGGATATTACCGATCTAAAACCGCAAGAAAGAGTAAAAAGCGGAATGGGCTTCGTTCCTCAGACACATAACGTTTTCACATCGATGACTGTTATGGAGAATTTGGAGATAGGAGGTTTTACAAACCAAGCAAATTTGTCAAAAAATATCAGTGAGGTTTTTAAGTTGTTTCCTGTGCTAAAAGAAAAACAAAAACAGCTAGTTGGAGAGTTATCTGGGGGGCAGAGGCAACAAGTTGCTGTTGGAAGAGCTCTTATGACTAACCCAAAACTTCTTATGCTAGACGAACCGACAGCTGGCGTATCACCATTGGTAGTCAAAGAGCTATTTGAAAAAATAATCTCGATAGCAAAAACAGGAATAGCCATTTTAATGGTAGAACAGAATGCTAGGCAAGCTCTAGAGATAGCAGATAATGGTTTTGTTTTAGTACAAGGTGAAAATAAATATACAGATAAAGGTTCTAAACTCCTTTCAAATAAAGAAGTAAGAAAGGCGTTTTTAGGTGGATAAATGGATTTTTTAAACGCTCTCGCTTTAATAACAAATTATATATTATTACCTGGCTTTACCTATGGAAGTCAGTTGGCTCTTGGAGCTTTGGGTGTCACGTTGATTTACGCAGTACTGCGTTTTTCTAATTTTGCGCATGGAGAGCTTATGTCATTTGGTGCAATGATTTGTATTCTGTTTACTTGGCTTGGCCAAAGCTATGGAATTAGCTTTGGCGTTTTGCCAACTGCACTAATATTTCTGCCGATTGCAATTGGCTTTACTGCGATTTATTGTTTCTTCATAGAAAAGTTTGTTTTTGCTTATTATCGCAGAAAAAAATCAGACCCTATCATTTTTCTTATTGCGTCGATTGGAGTAATGTTTTTTACAGCCGGGTTAATTAGATTTATTATAGGACCTAGTGATCAAAACTTTAATGACGGTGTTCGCTTTATATTTAATGTGAGAGAATTTAAAGCATTCACAGGATTGGATGAAGGTTTTGGACTGAAGACATCTCAAGCTATAACTATATTAACGACTATAATACTCTGCTCAGTTTTGTTTGTTTTTCTTAATAAAACGCGCACCGGAAAATCCATGAGAGCTTTTTCCGACAATGAAGATTTGGCTCTACTTTCGGGAATTGACCCCAATAAGGTTGTTTTATTAACATGGGTTATTGCAGGTGGTTTGGCAACTTTTGCAGGGGTTTTATATGGCTTAGATAAAATTTATAAACCGTTTATATTTTTGCAAATGTTGCTACCAATTTTTTCTGCTGCTATCGTAGGTGGTGTAGGAAACCCAATTGGAGCTGTCGTTGGGGGTTACGTTATTGCACTTTCAGAGTTATTTGTGACTTTTGCTTACAGAAAAGTTCTAGCCTACTTATTGCCCGAGAGTATGGAACCAGCAGGAATGATGCAGTTTTTATCCACCGATTATAAATTTGCAGTTTCCTTTATTATATTAGTCATTGTATTGATTGTAAGGCCAACAGGAATCTTTAGAGGAAAAACTATATGAATGATGTAATGCGCAGATCTTTAGTTTTTTCAACATTTGCTGTAGCAATTGTATTTATAGGTTTCATTCAGAGTTGGAATGTAGCTTTAGGAATTTTTAATCTGTGTCTTATTTCAGCTACAATGGCCCTGGGCGTGAATATTCAACTTGGCTATGCTGGAATATTTAATGCCGGTGTTATGGGCTTTGCGGCTCTAGGCGGACTTTCGGCTGTTATAATATCCTATAAACCCGTATCTGAAACAATCAGTTTAGGGGGGCTTGGTATATTAATATGTATTCTAATCTTACTTTTAGGGACAGTATTGGGAGTTATTGTTTATAAGTCGAACCTTAGTCAAGCTTATAAAAAAATACTTTTTCCACTTATAATCATTGTTGTACTTCTTTTACTAAATTTAATCGGTGCACCTGCAGTTGAAAGGATCGAAGCTTTTGAGCCAGCGGCATCTGGGTTTCTGGGGGGTTTCGGCTTGCCTATTATTTTATCTTGGATAGTTGGGGGTGTAATAGCCGGTCTTGTAGCTTATCTTATTGGAAAAATTACACTTGGTTTAAGGAGTGATTACTTGGCTATTGCTACACTGGGTATAGCAGAAGTGATTATTTATATTTTGAAAAATGAAGATTGGCTTACTAGAGGAGTTAAAAATGTAAATGGTCTTCCAAGACCTGTTCCCTACGAAATTGATTTACAAGAAAGTACATGGTTCATAGAGCTATGCCAAAATTTTGGTTTTCCTTTAGTGGAGACCTCTTCGATAGTTGTGAAATTAAGCTATTGCTTTTTATTTTCGATTGTAGTGCTAACGCTATTTATTTTATCTGAAGTAGCACTGAAATCTCCATGGGGGCGGATGATGCGTGCAATTAGAGACAACGAAATCTCAGCTAGAGCTATGGGGAAAAATGTAAAAGCTCGACATCTGGAAATTTTTATCCTTGGCTCGGCTATTATAGGGCTTGCGGGGGCAATGCTTACTACTCTGGAAGGACAGTTTACGCCAACTACATATCAGCCCCTAAGATTTACTTTTACAGTCTGGGTCATGGTAATTATCGGAGGCACGGGAAATAACTATGGGTCTTTGATAGGTGGATTTCTTGTTTGGTTTTTATGGGTTGAAGCAGAGCCATTAGGCCTATATTTGGTAGAATTAATTACATCACCATTGAGTGAAACAAACCCTCTTAGGACACAGCTAATAACTAACGCCGCACATATGCGGTACATGATGATGGGCCTATTGTTATTATTAGTTTTAAGGTTTGCTCCAAAAGGTATTTTTCCAGAAGGCAGATAGGATATTAAATGCAAAAAAAAATTATACTTCTTGATGGTGGAATGGGACAAGAACTTATAAAAAATTCAAAGTCAAAACCTCATCCACTTTGGTCAACATATGTTATGTCAGAGGAACCTGAACTTGTAAAAAAAGCACATATAGATTTTATCGAAGCGGGAGCCAGTGTTATTACACTTAATACCTATTCGACAACTCCTGAGAGATTAGAGGCTAATGATTTATCAGATAAATTCAGTTTTTTTCATAAGAAAGCTATTGATTTGGCCATGGAGGCAATTGAACACACGCAAAAAAATGTACTTATTGCAGGGTGTCTTCCTCCTTTAGTATGGAGTTATCGGCCAGATAAAGCTCCTGATTATGAAAGATGTGTTGACTTATATTTACAAATAGTTAGGGAGCAAAAAGACTATGTAGATCTTTTCATTTGCGAAACCATGGCATCGTTAAAAGAAGCGAAGGCTGCAGTTTCGGCCGCAAAGACCAGCGGAAAACCTGTTTGGTGCGGATTAACACTTGAGGATAATGAAAATTGTGAATTGAGATCAGGTGAAAGATTACTGGACAGTGTAATTGCGTTACAGTCTTTTGGACAAGAAGAGTTTTTACTTAATTGCTCATTTCCTGAAGTCATCAACAAGGGCATTGACATTCTAAGCAAAAACACTAACTTTTTCGGAGGCTATGCAAATGGTTTTACATCAATAGAACCCTTAAAGACAGCCAGCAATGTATCCGTATTATCAGCTAGAACTGATTTAGGGCCTGAAGAGTACTCTAAATACGCATTAAATTGGGCTAACCAAGGCGCGTCCGTTGTTGGAGGTTGTTGTGAGATCGGACCAACCCACATAAAATATTTACATGATATTTTAATCGAAAAAGACTTTGAGATCGTTACTTCTTTAAGCTGAAATTCTCGTTCTTCCTATCGCTTTTTTCCAACCCTCATATTTCTTATCGCGTTCGTCTGGAGAAAGTTTGGGAGAAAATTTCTCCTTGAGAGTCCACTCTTCTTCAAACGCTTCCAACTGATTATATAGACCTATTTTCATACCTGCCAACCATGCTACCCCTTTTGCGGTAGACTCCTGTATATCAGGTGTATTGATCTCTACTCCTGTAAGGTTAGCCAAGATTTTCATCGTTAAACTTGATTGGGTCATCCCACCATCTACGCGCAACTTTATATGCCCTCTTTCCATCCCATCTACATCTTTTATCATGGCTTCTAGTAAGTCTCTCGTTTGAAAGCCAACACTCTCGAGAGCTGCCAAAGCAATCTCTTCTCTCCCTGTATCTCTCAATAATCCAAAAATCGCCCCACGTGCATTTGGGTCCCAATACGGTGCGCCCAACCCCGTAAAAGCTGGAACAAAATAAATTTCTTGATCTTTTGCTTCCGATGCGAGCTTACCCACTTGGTCTGCTTTATCTATAATTTTAATCGAGTCTCTAAGCCATTGGACAACGGCACCGGCAATGAATATTGACCCTTCTAGAGCATAACAAATCCTCCCGCCTATTTTATACGCTATAGTTGACAAAAGCTTATTTTTACTCAGTACAAATTGATCTCCTGTGTTTAGTAGCGCAAAACATCCTGTTCCATAAGTAGATTTAATCATGCCCTTTTGAAAACATGCTTGGCCTATTGTTGCGGCTTGTTGATCACCAGCAACTCCTTTAATCGGTATTGGAGAACCAAGTATTTCTGACGCCATAACTCCAAAATCATCAGCACATTCTTTTACATTTGGAAGAATTTTTTTGGGCACATCTAGATCACTGAGAATATCGCTGTCCCATTCTAAACTCTTGATATTAAATAACATGGTTCTGGATGCATTGGTTATATCAGTTGAATGACTTTTTTTATTGGTAAGCCTCCAAATCAAATAGCAATCAATCGTACCAAATAATAATTTTCCAGAATTTGCCATAGTTCGTTCAGGGTCATACTTATCTAGAAGCCACTTAACTTTTGTTGCGGAAAAATAGGGGTCGATTAGTAAGCCCGTCTTTTGTTGATAAACTCTCTCTTTCCCAATTTTTTTTAGTTCATCGCAAAATTCAGAAGTACGCCTATCCTGCCATACTATTGCTTTAGAAAGCGCTTGACCCGTTTCAGCATTCCATATAGCTGTAGTTTCTCTTTGGTTTGTAATCCCAATACTTAAAATATCTTGCGAAGATATTTTCGCTCCTTTTACAGCATCACGTACTGTAGCAATGACAGTTGCATAAATTTCTTCTAGATCATGCTCCACCCAACCAGCAAAAGGAAAAAATTGCTCTATTTCCTTTTGAGATGACGCCACTATTTGTAAATATTTGTCGAAGACTATAGCTCTAGTTGATGTTGTCCCTTGGTCAATCGCTAGAACGTAACTCATAGTAAGACTTTCTCTAATTTAATTTTTTTATGTAGGAACTAAGGTCCCTTATCTGCTTACTCGACAATCGTAACCCAAGCTTACTTCTTCTCCAAATCAAATCCTCAACACATCTAGCATGCTCTTGATTAATATACCAAAGTACTTCCCTTTCCGTTAGATCAGATCCGAAATTCCTACCTAAGTCTTTTTTTGTCTTAGCCTTGCCTAAAACTTTTTCAACATCTGTCCCAAATGTTTTAAATAATCTTTCTGCCCAGTTTCTATTTAAGAACTTGTATTTTTTCAATATACCTACAATAAGTTTCTCTTTATCCTCTAATTTGAAACCACCACCCGGTAAGTGTTTTGTCGCAGTCCATTCCTTTCTTTTTAAATTTAATAATGCTGTGATTTTAGAAACAGCTTTTTCAGCCAGTTTTCGATATGTTGTGATTTTCCCTCCATAAACGATAAGGAGTACTGCTCCTTTCTTTTCTTCAAGTTGAAAGGAATAATCTCTACTGGCATTTCGTGCCTCTACATTCTTGTTTTCGTACAAAGCCCTCACTCCAGAGTAATCCCAAACAATGTCTTTTTTTGTTAATTTTCTTTGAAAATAACCCGAAGCAAAATTACACAAATAATCTTTTTCCTCATCGGAACACTTAACTTCGTTACCCATTTTGTGCTCAACTTCAGTTGTTCCAATTAGGGTAAAATCGTTTTCATAGGGTATGCTAAATATTATTCTTCCATCTTTTCCTTGGAATATATATGCACTATTGTGATTAAAAAGCTTTCTTACAACTATGTGGCTTCCCTTTATTAGTCTTACCATTACTTGATTATTTTTATTTTTTTCCAGTTGACTCAAAGAATTGACCCAAGGACCCATAGTATTTATTAAGACCCTAGTTTTTACCTCGAATGACCTATCCTTTGATTTAATAGAAACAAGCCAATAACCATTTTTTCTTTGAACGTTAGTTACTCTGGAATAAGAGAATGCTTTTGCTCCTTTTTTTTCTGCATCCAAAATATTTAGTAGAACTAATCGCGAATCTTCCACCCAGCAATCTGTATACGCTAGTCCTCTTGTGTAAGATTTGTCCAAACAACTACCAACTGTATTATTTCGCAAATTGATACCAACACTTTTTGAAAGTTTCGTTGAACCCGCCAAGAGATCATAGATATATAATCCAAGCCGTAAAATCCAATAGGGTCTCAGGTTTTTGTTGTGGGGAAGTATAAATTTTACTGGCCAGCTAATATGAGGCATGAGATTAAGGAGCAAGTCACGTTCACGAAGAGACTCTTTTACAAGCCTAAACTGATAAGATTCTAAGTATCTCAATCCACCATGAAATAATTTTGTGGATGAAGAGGACGTCGCTGAGCCAAAATCACCCATATCAGCCAACCCACACTTATACCCACGGCCTGCGGCGTCTCTTAAAATTCCTGCACCATTTACTCCGCCACCTATAACAAAAATGTCAAAGTCGTTTTCATCCAATGTTTTTTTCTTCATAAATCTTAGAGAATATGTAAAAGCTCAAACCAACCATCAACAAGCATCTTTACGGTTAGATAGACCAGGAAAATAAGTCCGATCCACGAAAGCCATGGGAACTTCGTCATTACACGCATTATAATAGTTGCAAAAAACGCCATCAGTACTATGGCTAAAACGAGTCCAAACACTAATAATGCCGTATCTTCTCTTGCTATGGCAGCAACAGCTACAACATTATCTAAAGACATTGAAATATCAGCGACCGCAATTGTGAATAACGCTTGTGAAAATTGTTGCTTTTCAGTCAGCTTTTCTGACAAATTGGACTTAATTTCTGGATCAGTTTTTTGGCCAGTATGACGGATTTCTTTAAAAAACCGCCAACAAACAAAAGCCAAAAGTAGTCCGCCGAAAATTAATATTCCAGGTATTTGAATTAAAAAAGATGCTATAGCTGCAAAGATAATTCTGAACCCTGCTGCTAATGCTAACCCCCAGAAAATTACCCTCTTTCTAAACTTCTCTGATAAGCCAGCTGCAGCCATACCTATAATAATTGCATTATCGCCAGATAAAAATATATCAGCTAAAATGACTTGAGCCAGCTCGACTAGAGAAAAGTTCATTGTGAATTAATTTTATTTATTGCTTTTGACACCTTCGGTTTAGTAGCTTATCGTCAATATTTCAAATAAAATCTTCTACAAACACAAAATTTTATGAAAAAAAGCTCTATACATAGTATGCAAGATGCTCGTCTCCTAGCAAAGAAAAGACTTCCTGCAATGATCTTTGATTATGTCGATGGAGTAGCACTTGAGGCAGACGGTTACTATTCCAATGCTGAGTACTTTAAATCACTCAAACTATCACAAAATGTGCTGGCTGGTGGCGGTGCTAAAAAAATTTCCAAACGAATATTGGGTAAATCATATGACCTACCTTTTGGTGTAGCGCCGATGGGTATGTGTAATCTTGTCAATTCAAAAGCGGATTATGCAATTGGAAAATTAGCAAAAAAGTTTAATATTCCTGTTTGCTATTCTACAATGGCTTCCACATCACTAGAGAAAACTCTCAAGATCACTGGTGATTTAGGCTGGTTTCAACTCTATGTTTATGATGATTTAAAATCAGGGTTACGTTTAGCTAAAAGAGCACAAATCGCTGGTTACAAAACATTGATACTGACAGTTGATGTACCTGAATTGGGTCGACGACCAAGAGAGCTAAAACATAATTTTTCAGCAAAGTTTAGACCAAATTACAAACAAATTATTGATTGCGCGATACATCCCAAATGGAGTTTAGATCTTTTGGCAAATGGTATTCCCAGACCCCAAAACTTTGATAAGGATTTGAAGATAGACAGAAATAAACCAAGGGGAGCAGCCGATTGGGAATTTCTTAAAGACTTGAGAGCACTTTGGAAAGGTAAATTAATTATCAAAGGAATCCTTAACCCGAAAGATGCAAGAAAGGCAGAAAGTCTTGGAGTGGATGCCATTTATGTATCCGGCCATGGCTCAAGACAGTTTGATAGTAGCCCAATCCCCGTACATCAAATATCGAAAATACGTAAGTCTATAAATAAAAATACCGTCTTGATATATGATACTGGGATAAGAAATGGAGAAGATATTCTTAAAGCGCTTTGTTTGGGGGCAGACTTCGTAATGATTGGGAAACATGCACTTTTTTCTATAGCAGCTGAAGGATTTGATGGCCTAGTCCAAATGACTAACAATCTAAAAAAAGAAATAGAAATAGCGATGGCTCAAATGGGCAATTTTGACATTAACAAGCTAAATTCTAAATATTTAAATGACTTCTAAAAGATGATTTACAATTTTCATGCAGAAATGTTTAGTCCAAAGAAAGACCCACTTTTATTTGGATTTTAGAGCCTATCTCATAATAACGCCCTGTTAAGCTGGAACCTGTAAATCCATTCCAACTATATATCACTCTGTAGCTTTCTACAGAGCTTCGCTGACTGACCAGCTGGACAACCTCACATCTCTGTTCTGTATTGTAACCAACAACCTTTGTTGTTGCTTTCTTTTGTTGTTCGGCTGCTACGACCCCTCCCATAACAGCTCCAACCCCAGCGGCATTGTTATCGTTTGTTAAGGCTTTACCAATAAGAGCTCCAACCACCATTCCTCCTAACACATCAGCGCCTGACGCGCCATTACCACTGACAACCTTTCCGTATACTGGTACCTTTACATTTCTGCAACGTGTCTCAGGTGTGTAAATATTCGTACTTGAATAAACTGGTTCAATTGATTGCACAGTACCTGTCACATAATAAGTCTCCGCAAATAAATTTGAGAAAGAAAATAGCGCTAGGATTGCTATGATTAATTTTAACATTCTAGTCTCCATTGGTAGTTATTCTATTTAACAATATAACAAAAAAATTAAAAAAAAAAGCCGAACAAAAATTTGCTCGGCTTTAGTCAACAGGGAGGTATGAACATGAAAAAATTTCATGCTTTACCTAATTTGCAATTCGCGTACCAATTTAGATTAACAATTGAAAATATAAGTCAACTGCCCTTAACTACTTTATCACTTAGCAATTTATCAACTTCCAATTCTGTAAAGCCTAATCCTGAAAGAACTGACTTAGTATGCTGACCAAGTGTTGGAGCTGACAAATTGTCATCTTTATTGGTTACAGAAAAGCTAGCCGCTAACTTAGACTGCCGTATCTTTCCTGCAATAGGGTGTTCAGAAATTTTTATAATATCATTTGCTACTACTTGCTCGTTCTTTATCATTTCTTTTCTCGTCAAAACGGGTGCGCAAGGAACATCTTTAGCCGTTAGCAATTTCAACCATTCATCGGATGTTTTTTTCTTAAGCTCAGTTTGTATCAATTCTAGCCTTTCATTTATATTCTGATGCCTTAATTCCGCTGTCAAAAACCTAGGATCACTTAACCACTCTTTCTTATTAAATGCATCGCAAATATTAAACCATTCTTTATCGGACTGAACTGCAACAGATATGAAGCCCTCTTTAGTTTCATATATTAAATCAATAAAACTCTGTGCGGTCTCCTTTTCAAGTTCGTCTCCAACAAAGGTATGCCCTCCCATATCGGAACCCCACAAAAAAGAAATCACAGCATCTAGCATTGATATTTTGACTTCCTGACCCTCACCTGTTTTTGCCTTGTGGAACAGTGCCGCTGTTATTGCCTGAGCGGTAGCGAACCCAGTAAGCTTATCAGGAAGTATCGTTCGCATAAGCCTCGGTCTCTCTTCATCTGATCCTGCTTGTACAGTGGTTAGACCGGATAGCGCTTGAATAAGAGGATCGTAAACTGGTTTGTTCTTATAAGGGCCAGTAAAACCGAAGCCACTTATGGAAACATATATAATGTTAGGACTTATCGCGCGAACATCGCTATATCCGAAACCTAACCTATCCATTACCCCTGGTCTGAAGTTTTGTACTAAAACGTCTGCCGTTCTAATGAGCTTTTTAAGGATATTTTTTCCTTCCTCCGCTTTTAGATCAATACACACAGATTTCTTATTTCTATTGTTGTTAAGGTAAGCGGCTGAAATTCCAGATCTCTGGGTGCTGACAAGCCTGGTGTAATCTCCAACTGAAGTATTTTCAATTTTTATGATTTCAGCATCCTGGTCTCCTAGTATCATAGTTGCACTTGGACCTGAAATCATCGAGGTTAAATCGATTATTCTTATCCCTTTTAAAGCACCAGCCATAAAAACCTCCAGAAAAATATTTACACTAAAATATGAGCTGTTAACCTTGAAGATGCAACTTAAATTTAAGAAGCTTAAAAGAAGATTTTCATAAGAGTTTTAATATGACACCAGAAGAAATTTTATCTTTTCCACCCAAAATCTTAACTCAGGAGCAGAGGGAACATTATTTTGAGTTTGGGTTCGTAGGAATAAAAGACTTAGTTCCGTCTGAGACACTAAAACTTATCAAAAAAGTTACAAGTGAGTTCGTTGAAAAAAGTCGCGAGGTCACGGAGTCAAATAATGTTTTTGATATCGGTCCAGGACATTCTTACGAGAATCCGGTACTTAGAAGATTAAAGAGTCCAGATGAGAATCATGAAGAGTATTGGAATTTCTCAAAGGGTCTTATGGCTGACGTTGCTAGTGACCTTGTTGGTCCAAATGTGACATTTCATCACTCAAAACTAAACTTTAAGTGGTATGACGAAAGTGACACCGTTAAGTGGCATCAGGATATCCAATTCTTTCCCCATACAAATTACAACGTTTTGACAATTGGGTGTTATTTAGAGGACACTGATATGAATAATGGGCCTTTAGCCGTGTTAAAAGGTTCACATAAAAATGACCTATATGATCAGTACGACAAAAATGGTAATTGGACAGGAATGTTAAGCGATGAAGACGCAGATACTGTTGATATGTCGATGGTTGAATATCTTACGGGGAATGCTGGATCTATAACAATACATAACGCAAGAGCACTTCATTTCTCACCATCTTCGAAATCTAAAAATCCCAGACCACTTTTGCTTAATTGTTATACATCTGCTGACGCTAAAGCCTACACACCTCACCCACAACCAACTGTGAACACTTATAAAATTGTAAGGGGAGAGCAGGTAAAATGGGCACACCATGATTCAAGACCTTGCCAGATGCCCCCCGACTGGTCAGGAGGGTACACTTCTATTTACGCGGCCCAAGCAGGCGAAGATAAAGCTTAAGTGCATAGTTCGTCCAAAAATTCCTTGAAAAGCACGAAAGACCTACGAGTCTCAATTAAATCTGTTTCGAGCTGAAAATCATGCCATAGGTCTTTCCAGGTTTTTGTTACCACTTTGACTCTTTGCTTTTTTAGTCGTTTTAAAAACTGTCCAATCTGGACTGAAAGAATCTCATTTTCTGTATATTGGATCATAATTGGTGGTGAATTTTTAAAGTCGCCAAATAAAGGTGAAATGAAGGGGTTTTTATGATCTGATGGATTGCAATAGAGATAGGATAAAGGACCAGAACCTGTTTCTTTTGCACGTTTTATAAATGGTCCTATTAGTACATCACTTTGACAGCAACTATCTGGATATTCTGCCATTATAGCAGTTGGATAAACCCAGGGAGAAATACAGAATATTCCTTTTGGTTTTTTTGATTTTTCTTTTTTCAGTGCTAAGAATAATGCTAGTGCTAAATTGCCGCCAGCTGAATCACCAGCAAGGATAATATTGGATTTTTCTTTTTTTCCTAAAAGAAAAGAGTATGCTTTTTTCGCATCTTCTAATTGGCGTGGATACCTTGACTCAGGACTGAGTTTATATTCAACAAATATAATTTCTCTGCCAAGGATCTCCGCTAAAAAAGATGCATAACTTCGATAAATTTTGAAGTTACCAACAAAAAACCCACCCCCATGAAAGAATAAGATCTTTAGTTTATCAGAAATCTTATTTGGTGTAATCCGATATAGCTCAAGCTGTTCTAAAGATATTTTTTTCACGACGACATTGTTTACGTTTGCTCTTCTAAAGGATGCAAATAAAACAAGCAATCGCATTATTCTAATTTGAAAATAGCTGAGGCTTCCAGGTTTAATTAAAGTCACGAGTCTCATGGCAAAAGATATGACTTTTTTTCTGTTTCTAGCCTTTCTACTTATCATAAATTATTGAGATATTTATCGTCTATATATTAATTTTCGCGATGAACGTATTGAACTTACTTGCTTTTCTCTTAATGATACAAAAATACCGGAACAGATTATCAAAATTATGCCTAAAAGAGAAAGTCTATCTGGGATTTCGTTCCAAATTAAATAGGTAGAAATAACTGCAATAACTAAAGCCCCATATTCAAATGGCGCTAAAAAAGATGCCTCATGATTCTTATATGCATAAGAAACAAGAATACCTCCTATCGATATTGGGAAGGCTATACCTACAAAAATGTGTAACAAATCAAAAGTATTGACTGAAACCCATGAGCCCGTCAAAAATATCAAAGCATTGCTCTGTCCAACATTAAGATCAGCTTTGTAAAATCCTCCAGCAAATGTAAGGCTTGTGACAAGAAAACATATTTGGATATAAAAACCCATTGTGATCGGGTTTTCTTGCGCCCCATACTTTCTAGTTATTATATGTAGAGCTGTATAAAAAAAAGCAGCGATTAAAGGAAATAATGAAATTAATTCAAACGAAATTGTACCTGGCTTTATTATGAATAGCATGCCCAAAAGTCCGATAAAGCAGGCCAAGCTTCTACGTATACCCACTTTCTCTTTCAAAAAAAATACAGCAAAAATTGTAATCAAAACTGGTGCGATAAAAAATATTGCTGTTGCCTCTGCCAACGAAAGCTCAGCTATGGATATGAAGAAGAAAGTATTCGCCCCAACAACAGATAATCCCCTAAACACATGAAAAGTAGGGTTATTCGTATTAAGGTATTTAAAGCCACCGTAAAAAGGTAGAACGATAAAAAGTAAAATTGAAATGGCAAAAATAGCTCGGAAAAACATGAGCTGATGTAGTGGCATATCAGTACTAAAAAGCTTTACCGATATGTCATTTATTGAGAAACAAATTGTACCCAAAACGATTGCCAATATTCCTATATAATTATTATTCATGCATAGCCCAAAAAAACTTCAATTAACCTCCAATTGCTTTAATATCAATTGGAGTAAATTACAACTTCTTTTATGGATAGATAAAAATGGACATAACGAATAAAAAAGCCCTTGTATTTGGCGGAACTTCTGGAATTGGGCTCTCTACATGTGAGCAATTAATTGAAAAAGGTGCAGACGTTATTGCCATCAGCAGAGACCCAAGCAAAGCGACCAGTGTAAAACATAACAAACTATCCTTTGAAAGCTGTGATGTAAGAATTGAAGAGGAAGTAAAAAATATTTTTGAAAAGCATGCTCCCTTTGAAATCTTGGTAAGTGCTGCGACTGGAGGAAGCAGAGCTGCCGGCCCATTTCTAGAAATGGATATGACTGGATTTAAAAACTCTTTTGACAAATTATGGGGTTACGCGAATGTTGTACGCTATGGCACACACTATTTAAGCTCGGATGGAACAATAGTTTTGGTCAGTGGTGCACCTGCTAGGCGAATGAAGCCTGGACAAATTGCTCTTTCTGCTGTTGGAGGTGCAGTTGAGAACCTGGTCAGAGGTGTTGCAAACGAAATCGCTCCAAAGAGAATAAATGCTGTAGCGCCAGGCTTAATAGATACGCCTATGTTTTCACAAGAAGGTGAGGATCGACGAATATTTCTAAGTTCAGCCACAGCATCTCACTCAATAAAGCGAGCTGGAAAACCGGATGAGGTTGCAAAAGGAATTATCTTTGTTATTGAAAATGATTTTGTTAACGGAACCACTGTTGATGTTGATGGTGGATGGATAAACTCTTGAACTTAAGAACAATGAGTCGAGTTATGATAAATAGAGAAAAGGTAGAGATGAAAGGATTCACCGGAAGCTGCTTATGTCGAGCTATAACGTATAACAGTAACACTGCACCATTAAGGACTTTTAACTGTCATTGCGAGGACTGCAGAAAATGTAGTGGTGCCCCTTATCTTACCAATATATTTGTGAAAGAAGGCGATTTATATATTCAAGGGACTGTAAAAAGCTACATACATCAATCAGAAAGTGGCAACAAAATAACTAAAAAGTTTTGCGAACAATGCGGTTGTCAGATGTTCTCCTTAAATGAAGGTAGACCTGGATTAGTGAGGATACATGCAGGAACTGTAAATGAATTAGAGGTGATAAAACCACAAGGAGACGTTTGGGTATCAAAAAAAATACCCTCGATCAAAATAGATGAAAGTTTAGATCAGTTTCAGAAAAACTTCTCTTAAAATAGGAAGGAATAGACAAAATGGCACAAAAAATTGTAAAACATGTTAAAGATATGGTAGCTGAAGCAAATAAAGAGGTTGAAATAACACCTGTAGTTGATGCCTCAAAATATTTCGAAAATAGTAAGTACGTTTTTGTAGATATAAGAGACCCTAGGGAAATACAAAGAGAAGGAAAAATTCCAAATTCGTTCTCTTGCCCGAGAGGAATGCTCGAATTCTGGATAGACCCTGATAGTCCCTACCACAAAGAAATTTTTAACCAAGACAAGAAATATGTTTTTTATTGTGCTGCAGCTGGCCGATCTGCTCTTGCAGCCAAAGCAGCACAAGACATGGGTCTCAGCCCCGTATCTCATCTAGAGGGAGGATTTGCCGCATGGAAAAAATCTGGAAATCCTATTGAAAAGAAAGAATAAAATATGAATGAAACGTGTTGTGGTCCTGGATATTCGTCCCCAGAAGAAGCTGTTAGAGCACCGAGGGAGAAACTTTTATATACAATTGCAATATATACAGGAACAGGAATACAAAAGCCTGACTATTTAGCTACAGTCGATGTTGACCCCGATAGCCCTACTTATTCGAAAGTTATACATAGGTTGGAAATGCCAGGCATTGGTGATGAACTTCATCATATGGGATGGAATGCGTGTTCATCTTGCCATGACGACTCTACCATGACCCGCAAATATCTTTTACTTCCAGGAGTGAGGTCGAATAATATTCACATAGTGGATACTGCGACCAATCCTAGAATGCCCACTCTCCACAAAGTTATTGACGGAGCAGACATTAAATCAAAAACCAACTTAAGTGGCCCACATACCGTCCATTGCCTGGGCTCAGAAATAATTATATCTATGCTGGGTGATGCAAAGGGAGAAGCACCTGGAGGATATTTGCATCTGGATAAGAATTTCGAAATTATAGGAAGATGGGAGAACTCAATGGGAGATATACCATTTGGGTATGATTTTTGGTATCAACCAAGACACAATATAATGGTTTCATCGGAGTGGGCTGCTCCCAACACATTTATGCCGGGCTTTGATCTAGAAGAAGTTGGGCACCTCAAGTATGGAAGACAACTCCATTTCTGGGATTTCAAGGAACGCAAGCCAATTGAAACTATGTATTTGGGTGAAGACGGTCTTGTTCCTTTAGAAGTAAAGTTTCATCATAATCCAGATAGCAGTCATGGGTTTTGCGGTGCAGCACTAAGCGCAAACGTGATACATTGGTGGAAAGACAAAAACGAAAAATGGCAATGGGAAAAAATTATTGATGTAGAAAACCAACCACACCCGGACTGGCCAATTCCTATCCCAGGTGTAATGTCAGCAATTCTCGTTTCAATGGATGATAAATATTTATACCTTAATAATTGGCTGCACGGTGATATGAGGCAATATGATATTTCAGACCCTCACAAACCGAAACTTACTGGTCAAGTTTGGATGGGTGGTCTACTGGGAAGAGCTCCTGAAGTTAATGGTCTTAAAATTGCTGGGGGACCACAAATGTTTCAGCTCAGCCTAGATGGGAAAAGACTGTACGTAACAACTTCTCTATTTTCTACTTGGGACAATCAATTTTATCCAGATATAAGAGAAAAGGGTGGTGTATTGATAATGATTGACTGTGACCCAGTAAACGGAGGGATGAAAATTAATCCTGATTTTATTGTAAACTTTGGGGAAGAACCAAATGGCCCGAGCCGCTGTCATGAAAGTAGGTATCCTGGAGGTGATTGCACTAGTGATATATGGCTGTGAAAATATTTAAGGTTGAAATATCAAATAGACGCGGTAAATCCTATAAAGTTGAAGATAAGCGTCCATTGCTCGATAGCTTAAAGGAACAGGGTGTCGATCTCCCCTATGGTTGCAAATATGGTGGATGTATCACGTGTGCTGCAAAACTTGTTTATGGAGAAGTAGATCAAAGAAGGCAAGTGGCACTTAATAATAGACAGATAAATGATGGATACATTATACTTTGCGTTGCAAGACCTTTGTCGAACCTTATTCTTGAAATTGGTGTTGAGAGTCATGACAAGCTTTATAGAAATCCATTTTTAGATCCATTAAAGCCTCATGAACTAAAGAAAGATATTGCAACGAAAGAAAGAGAGAAGTGATGCCTGAAGCTGATGTAGACCATATATATGATTATCCTAAAGGTTATATAGAAGACATTCTAAAATCTGTAAAAACAATTGCCATGGTTGGAGCTAGTGGGGATAAGACAAAATTTAGCTATGGTGTTTTAAGGGTGCTGCATGAAACTGGATATCAAATGTTACCTGTTAACCCGAACCCCAATATTAAGGAGATTAGAGGTCTTAAAGTCTTTCACAGTTTAAAGGAAATAGATAAGCCAGTTGATATGGTACAGGTATTTAGAAGAAAAGAAGAGTTTTTATCGGTAGCAAAAGAAGCAATTGAAATAAAAGCAAATGTACTTTGGGGTCAAATAGGAGTGTATGATGACGAAGCTGCAGAGATAGCAAAAAATGCAGGTTTAAAAGTTGTCATGAACAGATGTCCTAAAATTGAATTATTTCGTCCTTTTTGGAAGCCGAGATTAGACCTTAAGATTTAAAGAGAGTGTCACATGGAATATCTCACTATTGACGATCTTAAGAACGAAGCAAGAAAAAAAGTTCCTAAAGCATTTCACGAATATGTTCTGTCAGGTTCTTGGACGGAGTCTACTTTAAGAGACAACAGTAACGATTTTAAAAAAATTTCCTTTAGACAGAGAGTTGCTGTCGATATTTCTAATAGAAGTACTAGAAAGAGCTTATTAGGCACAGACTACAAGATGCCAGTTGCTTTAGCTCCGGTAGGTTTGCTCGGCATGCAAAAAGCAAACGGTGAGATATTGGCAGCACAAGCAGCGGAGAGTTTCGGAGTTCCTTTTACACTTTCTACCATGTCGATTTGTTCAATAGAAGAAGTTGCGAGAAATACTTCAAAACCATTTTGGTTTCAGCTCTATGTCATGAGAGATCACGATTTTGCCAAACGATTGGTTGAAAGGGCAAAAGCAGCAGAATGCTCTGCATTGGTGCTTACTTTGGACTTACAAATACTAGGCCAAAGGCACGCCGATATAAGGAATGGTTTATCAGTACCTATCAAGATAAAAATGTCTAATGTTTTTGACTTGATATCAAAACCAAATTGGTGTTTTGAAATGGTAAGATCAAAAAATCGAACCTTCGGAAATATTATGGGTCATGTAAAAGATATCAAAAACCTAACCTCTCTAACTAAATGGGTACAAAGCCAATTTGACCCAAAGCTTAATTGGGATGATGTCAGGAGAATAAAAGACTGGTGGGGAGGCAAGCTAATTATTAAGGGAATCATGGACCCAGATGATGCTAAAATGGCACAGAAATGCGGTGCGGATGCTTTGGTCGTTTCTAATCATGGTGGAAGGCAACTAGATGGAGTTAATAGTTCGATTTCTACGCTTCCGCAAATTAAGAAAGCTGTTTCAGATATAGATGTATTATTTGATGGTGGTATTTCTTCCGGACAGGATATTCTCAAAGCTATAGCCTTAGGAGCTGTAGGCGTAATGATTGGTAGATCTTTTGTATATGGTCTTTCAGCAAAAGGAAAGAAGGGAGTTATAAACGCTTTAGAAATTCTCAACAAGGAACTTGATATGACAATGGCGCTGTGCGGAAGACGAGACATTAAAGACGTTGGTAGAGATATTATTAAAGATTGTCCTTTTTTTGAGAAAAACTAAGCGACAAATTTTTTTCTTTCGTCCAATTCCAAAAATTTTGTTTTCTTGCTTAAGGAACTAAATATGCCCACCTCCGTTCCTGAAATAAAAAACTGGCTTTCCAAAGATAACAGTTCTGAAAATAAATTTTCTTTACGTACTTCATCCAAATGAGCTGTTATCTCATCCAAAAGCATTATGGGAGAGACTTTGTGCTGTTCTTTAATCAATTTTGCATTGGATAAAATAATGGAAATTATCGAAAGCTTTTGCTCACCTGTAGAAGAGTATTTTGTATCTATTTCCTTTTCTAAATAAAACCCTTGTAGATCATCTGTATGGGGGCCAAAATTTGTTCTGCCAGTTACTAGGTCCTGCCCTCTTTGGCTCATTAAATTTTTCAAGAATACTTCTTCACTTTCGATAGGATCGTCTTTCAGATTAAGCTTTATCAACGGAAAATAATTATTCTTTTCGATTAAAACTGTATTAAGCTTTTCAATAAAATCTCTTCTACGATTATCTATTTCAAATCCAAGTATGGCCATTTCCTTTTCGATAGCGAGATACCAAGAGCTGTCTGCTATACGATCTTTTAGTAACCTATTCCTATCTCTTAGAAGTTTTTCATATTGAGTACATCTTTTTGCATGGTTAATATCTAGGCTAAATACCATTCTATCTAAGAATTTTCTTCTGTCCTTTGAGGTTTCCATCCAGATCCTGTCCATTGGCGGTAAAAACCATAGGATTTTTAGACTCGAACTGAGATTATTCTGTGGCACTTTTTTTCCATCTATTCTCACAACTCTTCCATTTCCGTCACTAGAAGTCTCGATTTCAAAACGATTATTGTTTCTGTGAGCTAAAGCCTCAACTTTCCAGGAAATATTATTAGATAGATTTATCATATCATGAAAGCTAGACCTTCTTATCCCTTTACCTGGGTATAAGAGTGATATAGCTTCTAAAAGGTTTGTTTTTCCAACTCCGTTTTTCCCATAAATAACGGTCGGATTTGAATCAAAGGAGAGTTCTAAAATTTTATACGATCTGAAATTACTTATTTTAAGTTTTTCTATTCCGGCAGCACTCATTTTAATATAAATTGTTTATACACGCATAGGCATAACAACATAAACCGCAGTGTCGTCATTATTGTCCTTCATAAGTGCAGGATCACCAACGTCATTAAATAAGAAAATTGCTTCGCCGCTTTCGACCTGATTTGAAATTTCTTGTAGATATTTAGCATTAAATCCAATTTCAATTTCTTCTCCCTCATAAGCAATAGGAATTTCCTCAATTGCTAATCCTGTCTCTGGAGCATTTACAGATAATATGAGCTTTTCTTTACTTAGACTCAGTTTAACTGCCCGAGCACGCTCTGAAGAAATGGTTGCTACTCTATCTACTGACTTAGCAAATTCTGAGGCATCAATAACCAATTTTTTAATATTATTTTTTGGTATAACTCGATCGTAATCAGGAAATGATCCATCCACTACTTTAGATGTTAAAGATAAGGTCGAGTTTGAAAAACGTATTTTCGTTTCTGATACAGAAACATTTACTGTGTCTTCCGTCGTTTCATATATCATTCTCAATTCAGAAACTGTTTTTCGCGGCACAATCAATCCTGGCATTCCGCTAGCATTGTCAGGTAGTGGTGAGTCTATTTTTGCCAGTCTATGACCATCTGTGGCAACAGTACGTATAAGCTTAGTTTCTTGATCAATAAACTCATGGAAAAAAACACCGTTAAGATAAAATCTTGTTTCTTCCATGGACATTGCAAACTTTACTTTTTCGAATAGCCGCTTTAGCTCTTCAACCTTTATAGAGAATGAAAAGTCGTATTCTGACGATGCCATTAATGGAAAGTCATCAACGGAAATTGTTGTTAATGAAAAAGTGGAACGTCCAGCTTTAACATTTATTTTCTGATTCAAAGGATCAAGGTCTATTAAAACTCTCGAACCATCTGGAAGTTTTCTAAGAATCTCATAGAAGGTGTGCGCACCAACGGTGACAGCTCCCTCTTTTTCGACTACAGCTTTTATGGAGTCCAATAATTCTATATCTAAATCGGTGGCTCTTAGGGTTAGACGGTCTTCTCTCGCTTCAATTAAAACATTAGATAGAATGGGAATAGTAGTTCTTCTTTCAACGATGGCTTGAGCTCGGCTCATTGAGCTTAGCAAATCACTTCTTTCTACACTAATCTTCATTTTCGCTTCATACCAAAAAATGTATTGGGTGAATGATATCCTTTTTTAAAATAAAATAATAGCGAAAAAGCTTTTTATGCCTCAAGTGTTCTACGTAAGATTTCCACCTCGTCTGCAACCTGTACATCAACAAGTTTTAATTCTTCAATTTTCTTAACCGCGTGAATAACAGTGGTGTGATCTCTTCCACCGAATTTCCTTCCAATTTCTGGCAAAGATTTTGAAGTTAGACTTTTAGATAAAAACATAGCTATTTGTCTAGGTCTAGCTACCACCCTTGCTCTTCTCGCAGATATCAAGTCTGTCATTCTAAGATTGTAGTGTTCAGCAACTTTTCTGATTATCTCTTCAATAGTAACTTTTCTCTCTGAAGTTCTTAGAATATCTGATAGACATTCCTGAACTAAATCAATGGTTATTTCTTTTCCAACTAAAGATGCAAAAGCGAATAACCTTGTCAGAGCTCCCTCTAATACCCTAACATTTGAAGAAATTTTATGAGCTAAATACTCTAATATACCTTCATCAATCTTAACGTCTCTATTCAGTTCCATCTGTATTTCAGCTTTTGCCTGTAAAATTCCCAGGCGTAATTCATAGTCTGTAGGGTGCACGTCGACAACTAGACCCCAAGCAAGTCTAGATTTAATCCTTTCTTCCAAACCATCGATTTCACCAGGAGCTCTATCAGCTGATATGACTATTTGTTTTCCTTGCTCTATGAGAGCATTAAAGGTATGAAAAAATTCATCTTGAGTTGAATCTTTCCCTGCTATGAACTGAACATCATCTACCATCAAAACATCCACAGACCTAAATAACTTCTTGAACGCATGCATATCCTTAAATCTTAAAGCTTGGACAAACCTATACATAAACTGTTCGGCTGAGAGGTATAGTATTCGTGCTTTTTTATTTTTTTCTTTGGTAGACCAAGCAATAGAGTGCATTAGATGCGTTTTTCCTAGACCCACTCCTCCATACAAAAATAATGGATTGAAAGTTACCTTTCCCCCCTCTGAAACTCTTTTTGCAGCTGCATGTGCCAACTCATTTGGTTTTCCAACCACAAATTTATCGAAGGTAAACCTGGCATCAAGTGGTGAACTGGGTAGATCTAGCTGAGATTCTTGAGATTTTTGGTCGGTTCTTTTCAGTGCACTTTTCCCTGAAACATTTTTTTTGCCCGCTGTTTTATCTGACGATGCAATAAACTCAAGTCTATCTATCGTTAGTTTTTGATTCTTAAATCCTTGGATAATGTGATCTCCGTAGTTCCTATGAACCCAAGTACCAATAAATCTTGTTGGCACTTTAAACTTTGCAACAGAACCGTTAACCTCCTTTAGCTCAATGGGTTGTATCCAGTTTGCGTGAGCACTTTCGCCTATATTACTCTTCACAAACTCTTTTACCTTTGACCACTCATCTTTGTTCATTAAATAACTCTACTCCAGGGCAAGCCCAAGTTCTTCCATCCGGTTGGGTTTTGTGGATTGACTGAAGGCTGTTCAAATCCCTCGAATCCATCCTCAATGTTAAAACACATACCATTATAATTACCGGATTTAAACGATTCTTCCACAGTTAATGCAGCGAATTTTGATCTAATTCCAGATCTACATATAAAAAGATACTTTGCTCCGTCATGATGGCTTAAATTTTTGTTAAAATCGTTTAAAAAGCGCTTTCGTGACCCCGGTAAGATCGAGTTTCTCCATTCTATTTTAAAGGTATCTTTACCCATCTCTCTTAAGTCAGGTATTCCAACTTCCAGATGCTCTTTATTGGTTCTTACATCAATCAATACAGCGTTTTCATCTTCTTTTAGAAGGTCAAAAGCTTCTTTCGAATTTATATTTTCAACCAAATTCAAACCTGTTAGGGATCGTTTTTGTCAATCCATTTTAAAAAAACGGTGTCTTAGTGATACGGTAACCTTGTCATAGGTTTATAGCAACAAATTAAAAACCATGCTGGCGCTAGCTTGCTTTTTTTAAACCTTTTATTTTTGAGTTTAATCTTGATATTTTTCTACTTGCTGTATTCTTATGAAAAACACCTTTTGTAACGCCTCTCATGATTTCTGACTGCGCTGTCTTAAGAACTTCATTAGCAGTGGCTTGATCACCCTTAACTATAGCTTGCTCAACTTTCTTTACAAACGTTTTGATTCTGGTTTTTCTATTCTTATTTTCCGTGGTTTTTTTAACCGTTTGTCTTAGTCTT
>CACAAX010000019.1 GCA_902530595.1 uncultured Alphaproteobacteria bacterium | reverse complement strand
AACATCGCCACGTCTCTACATTTTTTAAAATAGCATTCTGTCCAGTGTAGAATTTAATTATTTTAGGCATAAAAGAATAAATTGCCTTATCATCCGCTATTCCTGTCCCGGGTGCATTGGCTATTGTTATGGACCCTGATTTATATATATCCATTATTCCCGGAACACCAAGACGCGAGTCTTCCTTAAATGAAAGAGGATCTAAAAACATATCATCTACCCGTCTATAGAGAACATCAATTGTCTTGTATCCCTGAGTAGTTCTCATAGCCACTTTCCCATCAACTATCTGAAGGTCTTGAGATTCAACTAATTCAACCCCCATTTGGTCGGCGAGAAAGGAGTGCTCAAAATAAGCTGAGTTATAAATTCCTGGAGTTAAAACAGCAACAGTACAATTTTCATCTGCCAGGTGAGGATGGGATGCCTTTAAAGCTTTAATTAACTCTGAAGGATATTCAGTAACAGATCTTACTTTAATTTTAGAAAATAATTCTGGAAACATATTATACATTGTTTCTCTGTTCTCAATCATGTAAGAGACTCCTGACGGTGTTCTAACATTGTCTTCAAGCACTAGAAATTCTTTTTCAGAGGTTCTTACCAGATCAATGCCGGCAATATGCGTATAGATTCCATTTGGCGGAGTGAAGCCAATCATCTCTGGTAAAAATGCATCATTTTGGTTTATCAGACTATGAGGAATTATATTGGCTTTAATTATCTCCTGTTGATGATATATATCAAAAAGGAAAGAATTGATGGCTCTTACTCTTTGTTCCACCCCTTTCTTTATAATCCTCCACTCTTCATCGCCTAAAATTCGAGGAATTAAATCGAAAGGAATAAGTTTTTCGGTTTCTTCTTTTTCACTGTAAACATTGAAAGTAATACCCGTCCGTCTAAATACGTTTTCAGCTTCATCTTTACGCTTAACAATATTTTTTTGTTCGGGTGAATTAAGCCAGTTGTAGTATTTTCTATAGCATAATCTTGTGGTCTCGCTATCTGCAAACATTTCGTCAAAAAACGACATTTAGAACTCTATTTATGAAATGATTAAATTCATTTAAATTGTTAATAACTTTTCTAGAAAACACAAATATTACCTTGCGTAAGCGTCGAAGTAGACTTATGCAGACCAAATATTAAAAGTGAAATAAATCTAAATTTTTGGAATTAGGATAATCTGATCCAATAAGCTAAATACAGTACTTATTCACTACTTTTTCGTTCCATTCAATACCAATACCGGGTTTATTAGGAATGTGAACGTTTCCATCAGCAATATCAAATGGATCTAATAAGATTTCATCTGCCCAATCAAGCCATTCTAACCAGTGTGCAGATTGAGATACTCTCATTACATGAGAACCGACCTCAGGATAAAAATGCGTGGAGATGGGAATACCTCCTGCACCCGCAATCGCTGCAGATTTTACCCACCCAGTTACTCCACCAATTCTCATGAAGTCAGGCATCACCAAGTCCGAAGCCTTTTTTTCAATAGCTTTGTAAAGCTCTCTGGGTCCATAAAAATTTTCACCTAATTGTATAGGCGTTTTTATTTCTCTTGTTAATTGGGAGTAGCCTTCTAGGTTATCGTATATTAGTGGTTCCTCAATCCACGTCAAATCAAACTGGTCAAGTACTCTGCATTTGTTTAAAGCTTCTTCCAGAGATAAACACTGATTAAAATCAACCATAAGATTAACTTCCGTTCCAACAGTTTTTTTTACAGTTTCAATAGCCCTTAAATCGTCATTAAAGCTATCTCTCCCTAATCGCATTTTAATTGCCGAGAAATTACCTTGCTCAATTAATAGCTTCGCCTCCTTTGAAAGGATTTTACCTTTTTCTAACCATAGCCCATTACTGTTATAGGCCTTGACTGGGCCAACGGTACCTCCTAAGTAGCAGCATAAAGGTTGAGAAGCTGCTTTGGATACAGCATCCCAGATCGCCATGTCTACACCGGAGACAGCTGTCAGCGATAATCCTTCATACCCTATAAAGTGTAATGATTGTCTCATAAGCTCAAAATTATCATAGGGAGCTAATTCTTTGTTTCTTAGTACCTCATTAAAGTCATCAATAATTGAACTGATATATTTTAAAGATTTATCGATATAAGGTTGCAAATAGCTTCTACCAACAATCCCCTCGTTGGTGTAAAGATCTACTAACAAGATCGGCCATTTTTTGATATAAGCAATTTTTGCTTTAATAGGTCTTTTGAGCGTTAAGATTACTGGCCTCGTTTTTACTTCTTTGAAGGTTAACATGTTAAAATATCCTCTCCTAGGACCATTAAAAAAAAGTAGTGTTTCAAAAGTTTATCTAATATCTTCTACTAGTAAACTTTTAAAACTATTTAATATCAGATTATGAAAATATTGATATATTGTATTCTTTTCCTAAGCACGTGCTCTTTTTCTTTGAATGCTGAGCAGCCACCCATTGAGATTGAGATCAGGGGAAATATGAATTGCATTACTTCTAATGGCATACCCAATCATACTATTGGAAAGTTTCCAAATAAAGCTAATCCAAATAAATTTAGAAAACAGCAGCTTACGTTTTGCTTTCCGAAAGTTCCTAAGCTTTCAAATTCAGTTACAAGAGGGCTGATGACGGTTGGCGTGGCCTCAAATGGTATTCCTATTCGCCCCTATACTGCGGACTATTTTGATTCAAATGCAAAGAGAGGCTTTAGCAAAAATTCTTCAAGTGGTTGGAGAAAACAGGCGATGTTCAGTCCTCGGAGTCTCGGTATTGATCAACACTATGGTCATGTAGATAAATCTGGCCTATATCATTATCACCGGCTCAAAACTGACTCAAATGTCAATATAAAAGAATATTTGGTTGGGTATGCTCCAGATGGATTTAAAATAATGTATAAGCGGAGCGAAAGCTCCTCTTGGGAATTAAAAGAAGGATTGCGAAGTACGGCTCCAGGCGGCAAGTTCAATGGAAATTTTGAAGAGGATTTTGAATATGTAGCGAATAGTGGGTCCCTTGATGAGTGCAATGGAAAAAAAATAAATAATGTTTACACCTATTTTGCAACTGATACCTATCCGTTTTTCCCTCGTTGTTTTAAGGGTGCTGTAAATAAAAATTTTATGCGACGCAATTAATTTAACAAAAATTTCAATTGTGAACTTTTCGATTTTTTACTAATGTTTAGATATGCAACACGCAAAAAAATATTTTTCTTCTGATGAAATAAGACCTTTAGCTCAAAGATCTAATTTGATGGGTGTGTTTTTGGTAACCCATTGCTTCTTTACTATAGCATTAGCAATATTTGTTTTTTCTATTTGGCCTAACATATTCACTTTTATAATAGCGGTAATGATTATAGGTTCTCGCCAATTAGGTCTTGCAATTTTGATGCATGACTCTGCACATAGAGCTTTATTTGCAAATAATTTCTTAAATGAGAAAATAGGATATTGGGTCTGTGGTGCGCCAATTCTAGCAGATATGCTTGCTTACCGTCATTATCACTTGATGCATCATAAACACACTCAAACAGAAAAAGACCCAGATCTTAATTTATCGAAGCCGTTCCCAACCTCTATCAGGAGTATAATAAGAAGAATAATTAGAGATATAACTGGCCAAACTGGCATTAAATCAATTTACAACCAAATAACAACAGCATTTAAATTAGCTTTTGATAAAGATGCAATCGACAGCTTAACAAAACAACCTCAAAGCTTTAAAGGAAACTCTATCTCTCAACCAATAATAGCAAACTTTCTATTATTTATAGTCCTGTGGATCGCCGGTGAATGGTGGTGGTGGTTTGCTTTTTGGCTCCTTCCATTGGTAACGTGGTTTCAGTTAGTAGTCAGAATAAGAAGCATGGCCGAACATGCGGCTACAGATTTTTCAGATAATGAACTTCAAAATGTAAGAACCACATACGCAAATCCAGTAGTCCGACTCTTTTTAGCCCCTTACTGGGTAAATTATCATTTAGAGCATCACCTGATAATGCATGTGCCATGCTGGCGTTTGAAAAAAGTACACTCTTTGTTGCTTAAAAAAGGATATGCAGACAGAATGAAAGTATCAAAAAATTATTTTGACGTGTTCAAACAGGTTACTGCAAATTAATGAACAGTTCATCGAGCTAAAGCAACGGATGCTTATTTGCACAAAACTTAGATCAAAAAACTTTCGTAATATTAGCTATTTAAATTAAATATCTATCTATTGTGATGCTAAAGAATAAAAGGAATCAAACATCACCGAGTCATGATATGTATCTTCTCCAGTAAATTTTCTAAATTTATATAAAGCCTCATTAAAAGCAAAGTTATTAAGATAGTTTAAAAAATACGGCTTAACTGTCTGACTTATCGGTTGACTACATTTCACAGAAATTTTGTGAGGCATTTCAATTATTTTAAAAAAGTTTAAAATAAATTTTTCAGTTAGAATCGCAGAGGGATTTTAAAATGTCAGAGCAAGAAGTATGGAGTGTTATTAAATACAAACCTAAGAATGGTTGTGAAGCGGAGTTTATCAACGAGCTCAAAAGACTTGAGAAAATTATGAAAGAAAATAAATCATATAGTTTTCTTAACACCTTTATAAGATTAGAAACCGGAGAATTTGTACAAATAGCCAAAATGCCAAACTTGGATGCTTTGTTAGACGGACAAGTATCCGGCTTAGAATGGTTGGATAGCGTCGACCATTTACTTGAAAGGTACGAAAATGAAAGTAGAACAGAGTCATTCTCAGGATTTGTTATATAATTTTTTAGAAATAGTTTTAGTTGAAAATGGAAATAATAAGAATTTAGGAGTTAAATAATGCAGAAAACAGCGATAGTTACAGGGGCATCGAGAGGCTTCGGTAGAGGAATTGCATCCATACTTTCTATGGAAGGAGAGTATAAAGTATTTGTTACCGCAAGAAACAAAGCCGCTTTAGATAGTTTAAAAAAGGAAGTCGATGAGTTTAAAGGCGCTGGTGAAGTAATCCCCTACGTTTTAGATCAAAATAACGACAAAGAGGTTGAAAAATTTTCTGAAGAAATAACGAATGGCAATAATAAAATAGATCTTTTGGTTAACAGCGCATATCAAGGTTTGATCGCAATGACACCTCACTTTGGGAAGCGTTTCTGGGAAAGACCTATATCTGTATATGATGGACATATGAATGTAGGAGTTCGAAGCTCATATGTAATGAGCAAACTGATTGTTCCAAATATGATCAGCAACAAAAGTGGATTGATATTGCAAATTTCGAGTTACGGAGGCTTTGTTTACCTTTTCGATGCTGGATATGGAGTTGCTCACGCCGCAATGGACCGTTTAAGTTATGATATGGCTACAGAGTTAAAGGAACATAACGTAAGAGCTATCACAATGCATCCCGGTGCAGGTCAAACAGAAATTACTGCTTTTCCTGATGGTGAAAGTCCTACTTACGTAGGTCGAGCGGTACTATCACTTATGGAGCAAGCTGATGAAAAATTTCTTGATAAGACGAATGGCAAAACAGTCTTTACTATCGATCTTGCAAAAAAATTTGGTTTCAAGGAGGATTATGACGCAGATGGCTCTGTTAACGATGCCCGTTACGAGGGTTCAAGGCAGTATAAAAAAATGATGCTGAGCACCTTACCTCAGTATGATATAGAGACTCCATTGCCAAATTATAGCGACACCAATAATGAGGGATTTGCAGATCTTTTTAAGGGAGCAAAACAAAAATAAAATTAATTAGTAGGCTTTCAAAAATGCAATCCAAAAATATATGTGTCTGAAATACTAATTCGAATAATGGCTTTGGCGGTTGGGATTAAACTTACGACCATCATCTTATACTTTGTCATGAAAATTTATTTAGTGATACAAGCATTTTGTGGGCGGATTGTTAGCAGAATTGCTAAAGAACAGTCTAAAATACTGATAATTATAAGGAAAATAGTGGGATGGTACAGGACCCGAAGCTGTACCTAATGTTCTACCTGGTCATAAATGTTCATATAGTGCCATATTTATATGGGTATGATAGTTAATATAATCATACTTTGTCGTAAAGGTTTATATCATGTCACATTTATCTTGTCAGCAATTTGTAAGCGAATGCAAGATGCAGTAGAAAATTTGTCTGCAGATTTTTGAGTAGTTGCTCTGTGGGATCTGTTTGCATAAGCGAATAGAGCATTGAACAGTTGATAAAAAGTTGAACTTTTTTATGTTATTTTATCAAAAGCTTATAAACATTAAAATTTTTAACTTTTTTCTTCATTGTCTGGGTGATAAAGACTCAAGTACGTTATAAACCTCATATTTATAATAAGAATCTCCTCCAGTATATTTTCTAAACTCAGCTATAGCTTCTTTAGAGGACAAATTATATTGGATCAAAATTTGTTTATAAGTATCTTTGGCTGAAGTAAGTCTATTAGTTTTTGCTTCAATAAATGCACTAAAGATCATGCCAAGAAATACTGATTTTTTGTCATCTAAAGCAATTAAGTCTTTTGCAACTTCCTCAGCTTTTTGGAGATCAAATGCACCGAGATAAACTCTGCATCGAAAAGCTTTACGTTCATCAGGTCCAAAGGGCGCAATTGATATTACTTCTTCAATTAGTGGTGCCGCTAATTTAGCATTTCCAATATTCGCATAAAACTTACTGCTCCAATACAAAGTATCATGGTTATTTGGCTCCATCTGCAGCGCTTTTTTTATAATTTTTTTATTCTCAATTCTAAGTTCTCTAGGTTTTAGCCCGTTCAAGAAAAATCTAAAATAAGAGTCTCTAACAAATGCCTTAAATGCATATAATTCCGAGTTAGTCGGATTTTGTTGAATCGACTGATTCACAACGTTCATCAAATTAAGCACATCCCCTTTGATGTTTTTACTATCGCCAAAATTTACTTTGTTGTGAATGGCTTTTGCGTATAAATAGGCTGCCATAGGATTAGCTTTATTCTGTTCATATATCTTCTTGTATTCATTCTCAATTTCCAAGGAAGTTTTTGTCCGTTGGACTGCATTTTCTTCTGCTCTGAGCGCTAATATTTTATTATAGGTGGTTCTATCATTAAAATGATCTTCATACTTAGCCGACAGAACACTTCCCATAGTTAATTTTGTTTGTATCTGTTTAATTAAACTGAAATCAATTTGGTCCTGAGCAGAAAATAAATCAGCCACTTGAAACTCAGAATTTGAGGAAAACAGTATTTCATTTGTATGTATGTCTAGCAATTCTAAACTAAGTCTGAACCTTTCTTTAACTACGGAGACTCTGCCACTTAAAACGTAGCTTATATCAAGATCCGTTTTTAAGTTTTCATTACTAATTTTTTCGATTTTGATTTGCTCACTTTTCCATCTTGGCACAATATTAAGGAGAATTTGTGATGGTAAAGTAGACTGAAGATGATCAGTGATTCCTTTGGCAACGTAATCAAACTCATTTGGGCTATTGTTTTCAAATGGAAGTATTAACAGTGTTCGTCCCAAGACTTTGTACTCCATTACTTGATCTGAAACTTCTCCATTATCAGACTTCAGAAAATACAAATTCAAGACTATAGCCAGAAAGACGGCTATTAAAACGCCCGCTGTACTTGTTAATAAAAACAATCTAGATTTAACTTTCGTATTAAGCTTTCTTTTCTGTGAAGGGTCAAGAAGAATATCAAAGGCGTGAAACTCATTCTGTTTCACCTTTTGTACACCAAGATCATTAAACGTCATTTTGGTCTTAGGTACAACAAAGTCATATACACTTTTAGATATAGAGATACCATTTGGTTGGGCTAGAGCTTCTAAACGGGCGGCTATATTCACGCCGTCACCAATAAGGTTATCCTCTTTTTTTACGACATCACCCATATTAATGCCAAGGCGGAACTCAAGCTTTACGTCCGTATTATTTGACCCGTTCCTTTTTTTCATTTCACTTTGAAAGTCTACCCCACATTCGACGGCATTAACGGCACTGGGAAACTCTGCCAAGACTGAGTCACCCGCAGTATTGAAGACAGAGCCTTTATATTTCTTGAGAAGCTTTTTTAGAATCTTTTCGCATTCATTGTAGCTTTTAATCGTAGCATTCTCATCTCTTTCCATATGCTTGGAATAACCAACAACATCGGCAACAAAAATTACAGCTATCTTACGGTCTATTTCGGTGTTCATAGATAAACAGTATGGATAGTGAACCTAATTTACAACGAACATTTACCTAAATGTGTCAATTAGGCGCTAGATTCTCAATTTTCCAAGACAAACTACAATAGTGGCGGTTTTGGATTTCCTATCGCCAGTGTTTATTGTTTGTCAGCAAATAAAAAAGAGTTTGTCAGCGAAATTGTCATCAGAAAAATTAAGTTATTGATTTTATGAAGAAAAAGTGGCTCCGGCGGTTGGGATCGAACCTACAGCCAGAGTGCCATACCTGGTCATAAAGTGTCACAAAGTGTCATATTTATAAGGGTATGATGGTCATAAAGTGTCATACTTGGTCAAAAAGGTTTATATAGTGTCATACTTATCTTGTCAGCAGCTTGTCAGCAGCTTGTCAGCAGCGTAGGAATTTTGTCAGCAATAATTTCTACTTTATTTAAATTCTTTAAAGAGAATTTTCTGTGTTTTAATGTTCTCAACTTCTTTTAGCGACATCCAACAAGATAACAATACAGTACCAATTTTCATTTCCTGTGAAAGCTGTCTCTTTCCTATTATTTCGTTTTTGGGGCTTGTTAAAGTTACTTCATTTGAAACAAGCAGATTTTTTACTATGGATGCCTTTATACCAAAATTAACATTTTGCGCCTCTACTTCGTCTAGACGTGCAACTACAACACCCATAACATTACCATATTCATCAAAAATTGGGCCTCCACTATTGCCAGGCTGAACTGCTGCATCTATTTGGATATTTGAAAAGTTTCCTGGAGCGCTCAAAGCGCTAACAATTCCCTTTGTCACCTTAAGCGACAATCCTAATTGTGAAACTAAGGGATACCCTGCGGTGATTATTTCTTGCGTAAGGTATGGAGTATCTTGAGCAAGAGGAAAAAAAACCTTTGGTAAACTCGGAGATTTCAAAAGTGCGAGGTCATTAGTTTTATCAACAGAAAGTATTCTAATTTCTTCGGGTTCATTGCCTTGAGAATGAACCATAACTTTTTGGCAGGCATCAATTACATGGTTATTTGTAATTATATGACCTTGTTTTGAGACGTAAAAACCAGTGCCTGATGCAACCGGAACAATTCTGTTCTTTTCAAAATCTTCATTGGAGGCATCATCTCTCTTTTTCACGACAGTACTTTGGTTAAGTTCTTTCCCTAATATATTGAATTTTCTATATTTTTCGGTCAAATTGCCATTTTCCCAGACCCCTATAGATAGAGTTCCATCATTAAACACCTCTATACCTTTCCCATGTTTTTTTCCTGCATCAAATAATCCATGATAAATAGAACTACTAGTCGTCAACTGCCCCGTTCCATTTGGTAAATCTCTTGATAAAAGTCCAATGTAGTCAATACCATCACCTAGTTTTTTTTCCCCAATACAGGGTTTAAGGTTATTTTTATCAGAAATATTGCATGGCTTTATTCCAGAGTATAGCCTTGGCTCAAGAATTAATTCAACGAGTAAGGTGTTAATGCTTACTGGATTATCAATATTATTTTTACCATCAAATTTTAGTAAATTGTATTTTTCTAAAGCGACTTTCGTTTGATTGCCAAAAACTCCGTCTAAATTACCGTTGTAATATCCTAATACTTTTAGAGTTCGTTGTGCAAATATCCTATTTTCCTTTGAGAGTAGATTAAAAGCGTTTCTCAATGAGTTTTTAGATTTTCGGAAGGCAGTTCTTTTTTCATATTTGAACTTATCATTAACCCAAACACCCTCAGCGACATTCCCACTTGATTTAATAAAATACCAACCTGAACCATGAAATTCATTATCCTTGAATTCACCTAGGTAGATATTACCGCTTTCGTGCATAAAAATAGCTCCTACCCCATTCCATTTACCATTTTTCAGCTGCCCAAAATAATCAAATGCTTCAGAATTCCAAATCCCATATCCATTCATTTTACCATTTGAATACTGCCCATAAAAAGTGTTATCAAAACTATTTATTATCTCACCCAATCCCTCATATCTGGTTTCTCTAAACTGTCCCATATATCTGGTGCCATCAGAAAAAAGAGCATATCCAGAGCCATCTGGTTTACTTTCTCTAAATTCTCCGAAATATTTTTGCTTTCCGATCAAAGAAGTACCAAATCCATGACCTAATCCGTTTACATATTCTCCTAGGTATCTATTGCCTTTTGCTAGAATCTTGAAACCTAGCCCACTAATTTTGTTATTCTCGAATTCGCCAATATATATAGCGCCATCTTCAAATTTATAAACGCCAATACCTTTTGAAATGCCTTTCTCAAAATCACCAGTGTAAGTTTCATCATTGGATAGGTGAAATGTTGCTTTCCCTACTCCTTGAATAAAATTATCTTTAAAATAACCCTCATAGGTAATTCCATTTTCATTTCTTTTTCCGAAACAATCGTCCCAAAAGGTCCCAGTTTTACAATTACGAACTTCTGCTTTAGCAATTATAACTGACTGGAAAATATGAAGTAAGATACCTAAGAAAAGCGTTATGGTAATTTTACTGAATAGTAGTTTGTAGATCATAATTTATGAAATTAAACATTTGCAATGACTTTTTCAACAAGCATATCGGTGAAACTGTTGGAAAAAAAATTTTTACTCTAAATCACTAAATACATCGTACAATTAATACTTGTACTAGTTACTTTTTTCTCAATCTTTCTTGTAAAGAACGCAATTTTTGAGAAATCTAGGGTATTGATAAGTGATCTTATATACATAGCCTGTTGAATTATAAAAGAAACGCCCCCCATCGTCACCATTGTCTCCGTCCCAAGTACCATCGCTCCGAAATGTTGCACTTCCATTGTCTACAAATCCCCACATAGTAGTTCTATAAAAAAACTTTCTCCTTTTCGGATCCCACTTTTTGAACGCTACAACAGCATCAGGATAACATTTCGTAGCATATGATTTATAAAATTTTATGTTAGGAAAGCTGGTTCTAACTTTGGGACAAAATCCTTTTGGTGCCGCCTTCAATTTTTTAAGAAAATCTTCGCTTATATTAGCCAAGTCAGAATATTCTAACTTTGCGATCTTTGAAAACCTTCGTATTGCCCCTTCAGTTCTCTTACCATATTTTCCGTCAACTAAGCCAGAATCACATCCAATTTCGTTAAGTCGGGTTTGAATAAAAGATATTAGATCTGCTCTTGTCGAAGTTTCTGAATGATTTTTCCCCAAATCTCTTTTGTTCCAAAGATCGTTGATAGATGTTTCTATATGTTTTGAAAGTGCAAATCTTTCTGTACTTAAACTATCTATTTCACTTTTGTTGAACCAATACATTTTTTTTTGTTGAAATATCTTTTCTAAGACAAACCTGGGAGTACCAAATTCATTCAAGAAACCAATAATTTCAGATACAGCATATTGAGCAACAGCTTCAGCCGTTTGTATATCTCCTTGAGTCTCTGAAAAATCGGAAGCGAATTGATGAACTCCAAGCCGTCCCTCTACTTTTCTCTCCCGACCAGCAAAGAACATAAAGGCGCAAGAGGAGGCACATTCTGCTCCTCTAGGAACAAATACTCTTAAAGCCTTATCATAAACAATCCCAGCCATATTTAAACCTTCCATAACTAGTCCACCGGGACTCGCAAGGACAACTGTATCTATATCATGATTTCTCAGTGCCTTCCTAAAGTTAAAGGAATCACCCTTTTTTATATCTCCTGTTAGAAAAAGAACATTCGGGACATTCTCATTGAAAAATAAACTACCATATCTTTTCTCTTCTGAAAGAATTGGACCAGTTGTGAATAGGAGAAAAAAAAATAAATAGGCAATTTTTATATTCTTTAAAACTCTTCTAAGTGTTTTATTCAATAGTGCCCTATTTACTTTGGTAAAACTGGGCTGAATAAGTATTTTATCATTCATAATATTTTAGAATTTATAACTTATATAAAAATCATAAAGTAAAAAAAATTTAAAAGTTTCTATTTATATTAAGTTGCAACAATGCTCGAGGGGTCAGTTCAATTATCTTCAACAAACACGAATGGATATTAAATTTTACTCTTCCAAAAAAACTAATTCAAAAAATTAAAAATCTTAGCCCACAAGAGTCTCTAGAAAAGGGCAAACTATTAAAATTTCAAAGTCGAGTTTTCTATAATCACAGAATGTATACATCATACTTTTTTAAAAAAAGATTTCCGTAGCGGAGGTTTTCGATTTCCTACCGCCAGTTTAAAAGTTTGTCAGCAAAATTGTCAGCAGAAAAATTTAGTCATTGATTTAATTGGAAAAAAATGGCTCCGGCGGTTGGGATCGAACCAACGACCATGGTGCCATATATGGTCATCAATACTCTCATAAAAAACATCAATGGAAATTGCCGAAACTACTTTCTTTTCAAATCAAAATGCTCTTCGATGTTACTCGAAATCAACAACTATGACTAGCCCTCGAAATGTAATAATAATCTTATCAAATTGCACAATTGCTAGGACTGATAATTAAAATAAAAAATTGTTTATGTAACAAGTATTTCATTTAAAAAGTAATGCCTACTTTTGCACCAAAGGCAGAAATCGTATTGTTTGCATATGTTGCACTAGCTCCTCCTGCGGACACAGTAACATCGCCAAGAACGGTATAACTATAACCTGCACTTAACATCATATTTCCCAAAGCATATCTAGCACCTACAGAATAAGTTTGCGATCCGTCACTGAGCGTAAAAAAGTCCGTAGATGTACTCCCAGAACCCGCCTCCGTCTTATATGAAAAGGTGGTAGAGAACTGTTCTGAAAATTTTTGTGCCACACCAACTGAGTAGCTAGTTTTATTGGAAAAAGCACTAGTAATGGCTTCAGCTGAGTTACCAGCTGGGATACTAATCTGCGCGTCGGTCCAACTACCCTGGCGAATTGTTCCATAAATTAGAGTGTTAGAAGCAACTCCGCTTTGAAAATTTAAAGCCGTGGTTTGAGGTATCTTCATACTCTCACCCGCAACCGCTGCGGTTGTAGTTGAGCTATTTGCAGACGTTTTCGCAGTAAAATTACTGATATTTGTATTTGGCTCTATAACTAGTTCAACTCTCATAGCAATATCTCTCATTTCATATGCTAGTCCGACGATTGGAACAATTTGATCTCCGGTAACCTCATAGTGGCCCCTGAGTGATGTGACTGTTCCGGTACCAGCAATCGCGTATCTGTTTATTCCACCAATTAGGGATATACTGTTATTAAATTTATAGCGACTTAATAAAGCTAAACTATTAAGCGTGACGTCAGCACTAGGGACAGCGGAACAGTTTGCCGGAGTTCCAGGACATCCGGTAGCGTGAGCGGCTTGACCATCTAGCTGAATAGCTCCGGACATATAACTTGCTATTCCAAAATCAAATCCCCCATATTGAAATTTCGCTGCTATTGCAGTACGGGTTTGATTTTTTGCCATTTTCTTCTGGTCCGTCTGGCCCTGAATATTTGCCGTTATATCATAAGTAATTTGGGCAGAGCCTATCTCAGCATAATTTCCTTGGTTATAAAGAAACGAGGTATCAGCAGTGCTAGCCTCCCAACCACCTGAATTTGCTGACTGAGCAAATAACATTATTATTATTGAAAACACATAAACTCTGATAATTTTGTTCATTTGCGGACCTTTCAAATTAGCTTCTGAGAAGATATTACATCAAATTGTTATTTTTTCCATTTATTAATTTGAAATTTTGTTAAAAATATTTGAACTTTTATATGACTTTAGCTTTCCTGTTATGCGCTGCGCCAGCTAGATACGATTAAAAAATTTTATCGATTTCCTACCGCTCTTTTTTCTTTGTCAGCAAAATTGTCAGCACAAAAATTTTATTTTTATATATATAGCAAAAGTGGCTCCGGCGGTTGGGGTCGAACCCACGGCCAGAGTGTCATACCGGGTCACAATTGGTCATAAAGGTTTATATAATGTCACACTATCCTCGGCATTACTTTGGCATTATCGTAGGAAATTTGGCATTATTTTGGGTAGTGGCTTTAAAAAAGCTTGAGCAGTTTTAATCACTTTTCATTATCTTTTATAAAATCAAAACAAGCTGCTGCAACATTTTCAGGTCTTTCGATATGGGTCCAATGCAGTGCATCTTTAATAATAACAAATCTTGAAAATCTTGCCCCTTTCTTTGTTTTTATAGTTGAGTATTTATTAGAAGAATTAGTTTTAACAAATTTCTTCCAGTTTTTTTTCCATGTTGGATCATCTCTATCTTGAAATTTTCCTCCTGGAAGTAGGTCCTCTATTTCATTTGGCCAAAAATTCCAAATACCCCAATAGGGTTGATCTCCAGTATGATTTGATATTATTCCGAAATCGCCGGGTAAATCAGCAAAAATATATGTTGGAAACCTCAATCTAAAAAGTCTAAAAATCCCTGTTACTTTACCAAACCCAAGCAATCCCCTAATTTTTCTATAAAATGGCATTTTTTTAGCACCAGGAATTTTTTCTGCGAGAAGCATTTCATCGGATCCTTGAAATTGCATCATAGGAAAGTCAGTGTCTAGTATACAAAAACCTCGAGATCGATCAGAACGCCTTCTTCCTTCATCAAGAAAATCGGTCTGCCGAAATATTTGCCTTGTCAGCTTAAAAAAATAATCAGATTGATTTGGCATTCCTTGAATTGCCTCCCATCGATCGGATATTTCTGTCCCTTTTTTGGCTATTGCTGCCTCTTTAGAAAATGAGGGCGCAATAAATCCAAAAGGAGCACCACCCATAATTGCGCTTTTCAAAAGTTTAGGAAACGCTTTAGTAGCCATAATTCGATGAGGTGGACCCAGAAAAATCCCCTCTTCAGTCAGTTTTGTCCATTCTTCTTTGAAATTGGTCCAGCCCTGTGATCCTCTTGAATAAGAAATTGCCATCTCAGGGTACTTAGCAAGCATATTATCCATGATTATACATCCGCGATCATGTCCCACGAAATGAGCTCTCTTTATTCTCAATCCGACAGATATAATCTTTTTCAATGTGTGAGCACAATTTTCTAAGTCAAATCTAGGATCTATTTTCACCTTTCCCCTCATTTTTATAATTTTGCTAGGAGGTATAAAACCGTCATATTTGGCCGTCATTGTAGGGTGTTTTTTAATTACTGTGTACTCTTCTAGAAATGGCACAGTTACGGTTATGAAATAAAATTTACTCTCTTTATCATTAATTACCATGTTAGACACTAGCCAACGCGCGTCTGCCAGACTGTCCTCAAATACGCCCATCATTAAAATTACAGGTGTTCCTTTTTTATTTCCGGCCAATGAAACTCTGTGCTTATGGCCTTCAATCTCTATATATTTAACCGCGAAATTGATCCCATTTGTTTGAGGAAGTGAGTACATTTTTTTTGCCATTTTTTAAGGTTTGAACAATTTCGATTTTTGATTAGTCGGACCCGTTGACTTTAGCAATGTTAAAGTTCAAAATAAATACCTAAAGTTTAGGAAAATATATTGAGATTAGGAACAGTTGAACATAAAAAAGAAATTAAAGTTATCGTTTTGGTTGAAAATGATACTTTTCTCGATGTTGCAAAGGCTGCTGCTAAAGCGAGCATAACTGATTTCGACTTTACAGATATGCAACGATTAATTGAACAAGGCGAGAATGCTTTGGAGAAGGTATCGTTTCTGCTTGATCAAAGTAATGAGAGTTGCTTTATCTCCGCTGACAAAGTAGTTTTTCGCCCACCTATAATACCATTGCAATATAGAGCATTTTCAATTTTTGAAGATCATTTAAAAAATGCGTTTGCACAAGCCACTAAGCTTTCAGGTATAAAGTATGAGATACCTCCAGTGTGGTATGAACAGCCAATTTATTATAAAGGGAATAGACTTTCTTTTGTTGGTCATAAAGCAGAAATAAAATGGCCATCATTTTCCGAATTTTTAGATATCGAATTGGAAATAGCAGCTATTATTGGAAAAAAAGGGAGAGATATTAGAGAAGAAGACGCGTCAAATTATATTTTTGGCTACAGTATTTTAAACGATATATCTGCAAGAGATGCACAAATGAAAGAAATGCCTGGTCAAATGGGCCCGGCAAAAAGCAAGGATTTCGATACTGGCAATGTTCTAGGCCCTTTTATTTTAACAGCAGATGAAGTTGATCACCCTGTTGCTTTAAATATGGAAGCAAGAGTGAATGGGAGCGTCTGGGGCGGTGGTAATAGTAAAGATATGCATCACTCTTTTTCTGATATAATTGCTCACATTTCTAGATCAGAGACAATTTACCCCGGAGAGGTTATCGGTTCAGGGACGGTTGGTACCGGTTCAGGGATAGAGTCCGGTAAAAAACTAGCCCCAGGTGATGAATTTGAACTTGAGATTGAAAAAATTGGGACTCTTTCTAATAAAATAGTAAGGACAGGTTTATGAGCAAATGGGATACCACTGGTCTTGATGAAGACAAAAAACCGAGGTTGGACTATAAAAATCGTGATCAATTATCTGATGAGTTAAAAGATATCTTTGACTCTATAGTATCTTCCAAAAGAGGTATAGGAACCCTATCAAATGGTGCGCTTCCAGGACCTTTTAATGCTTGGATGTATACAGACACTGAAATGGCGGACGCTTTGGATAAAATTGGCGTTGCCATCAGACTAAATACTAAAAATGCTCCTGCAGATATGAAAGCAATCGCTATATGTACTGTTGCGGTACATTATAAAAGTAATGTAGAATTCTGGGCACACAGTCAAACTGCTCTGGCAAATGGTGTTTCTCAAGACATTTTGAATGATTTACTTGCAGAAAGGGACCCATCGTTTGAGAAGACAGATGCAGGAGAGCGATTAAAAATAGCTTATTTATTTGCGAAAGAATATCTTGCAACCTACAGAGTTTCTGACCCCATATATAAAGAAACCCTCGATATGATTGGGTCTAAAAAAGGACTTATAGAATTCATTCTAGCAATTTCACACTATATTGGTTTGGCCGCTCAATTAAATATTTTAAGAGTACCAAATCCTGGAGACAAACAATTTTTTGATTAAGAAATGAATAACGTTATTGCAATTATAAAGTCTGAAGAATTAGTCGAATTAGGCGCTCTAATGGTCGATCTTCCCCAAAATGCTGATGGTCTTAAAGTTTTAATTACAAGATTTGAGGGTAAGGTTAGGGCGTGGATAAATTCATGTCCTCACGATGGTAGACCTCTCTGTCGTGATCCAGCATTTCTATGGGAAAAAAGGAAAAAGTTACTTCAGTGTATGAACCATCAAGCTTTGTTTAATGCAAAAACTGGAATTTGCGAAGAAGGGCCGTGTAAGGGGAAATCACTTTATGGCTTGATAACCAAAGAAAAAAATAACCAGATTATAGTTTCTAAAGGAGAACCAAAAAATGGATAAAAAAGGAAAATTAGTAGATAGAGATCTTCATCTTTTTGAGGCAATAAATGAAGGTAAGGGTGAACATCTTGAAGGTTCAGAGTCACTTCCGCCTATTGAGCCATTAACTAAGGCATGGGACGTAGCTTACGTTCGCTTTTCAGTACCTGATTTGAACCTCTATGAAGATTGGGTAAAGGACTTTGGATTGAAGATAATGTATAAAGACGAGAACGTAATATATTCTAGAGGTTTGGAAGGAGACGGGTTTTGTCATGTAGCTCACCGGGGACCAGCAAAATTTTTGGGTTTCGCTTTACAAATGAAGAGTGAAAAAGACCTAAAAATCCTTGAGGAAAATATTGATGGATGTACCAAGGTGCATCAAATACCTGGAATTGAAGGATCATTGTGTGGAGGTAAAAGAGTGTCATTTATTGATCCAGTGTGCGGTTTTTTAGTTGAAGCTGTATCAGGTAGGAGTGTAGAGGTCTTAACCTCTGCAAGAGACAGACTAGAGTACAACTATGGAAATAAAAATTTTTATAAACGAGACCCAAACAAATTACAGGATACTTCTGGAAATAGAGAAGCTGACGGCAGTAATACTGTTTATCCTGGTCCACCGGATGTAATAAAAATAGGCCATGTAGTTTTAGCAGCACCAGTAGGAGATCACCATAAATTGATGAAATTTATGATTGAAACTTTTGGATTCCTTCCAACTGATAGCGTAATTTTTGAGGCACCAAAATCTGCAGAAGGCCACGCAATCAATCCTGAAATGTTTAATAAGCTCAAAGAAGCTGGTCCTTCACCTTTGTACGACGGTACATTTGCAGAGGGTTCGCCCACTTACGCTTGTTTTTTTAGATGCGATAGAGGAGAAACACCTACCGACCATCATACTTTTTTTATTCTGTCTAATATGGATCCAAGAATGGCTCCAAAAGGAAAAGGTATTCAAACGCAGTTAAGCCATGCGTCCTTCGAAGTATCTAATTTAGATGATGTTTGGCGGGGACATATGCAGCTGAAAAATAAAGCTGAATTTGAAGAAAAAAGATATGAGATTGCTTGGGGAGTTGGTAGACATGTTTTAGGGTCTCATATTTATGATTACTGGCATGATCCATATGGCCATGTTCATGAACACATGTCCGATGGTGACAGAATTACGAGATCCTTTGGGCAGAGAATACACTCAATAAGTGGTTTAGGACCTAATGGACACAATCAATGGGGCCCCACAGTAAAAGAGTCTGGTATAAGAAACCTTGACGGACCTGCTGCAGCCACTTTTTATGAGAAATTTGATGAGGAAACTCAGCAATCACTGGTCAATAGAGATCTTTCAAACGTTAAACATCTGGTAGAAGACATTAGAGCTACTGATTAAATATTAATGTGCAACTAAGTCAAAAAGAGATTTATAGTCGGCAAACAGTTTGTTTTCCTCACCATTATTGTATGTACCCAACATTGTATAGCCGGGAGCCATCAGAACGTAATCTGCCTTATTGAATAGCTTTCTATGCATTTCTTTATCTTGTTTTCTTGGAGCACAAACTAAAATGTCATCTGAAGTCTTTTCGCCATTTAACCCTTCAGAAAGCACGATACATAGAGGCTTAATTGCTTTGTCTATATTTTTCAGTAACTTATCGATCTCAACTGATGAATTGTTGCAAAGCACCCTGTATTCAAAGGGCTTATATTCGCGTAGTGACCTCGGGAACCCTTCTTTAGTCATGAAGTTATACATTGGGTAACCTTTTTGATTTGTTTTTCCAGGCTTAAATCCATTTGGAACCGTGATAGTTTCTGGAACAAACGCGGGAAATAAATCAATCGGGCTACCTCTTGCACCCTTGAAAAAGTAAATTATGCTTCTTAATAAATTTATATGAGGCTTAACATTGAAAAGCATATTGCCCATGAAAAGCGATTGCTTAATGATAAATTGAGAGTCAGGAAAACATTCGACTTGATATTTGTCCAAAATTGATGCCTTTGAAACTCCTTTATTCACTAAATCAATTTTTTTAATTAAGTTAAAGGTATTTCTAATACCGAGATTTAGTCCCTGACCAAGAAATGGAGAAGTTTGATGAGTAGCATCTCCAATCGTGAAGGTATTATTTGCTCTCCACATCTCGGAAATCATTGAATTGAACTTGTATACGGTAGATCTTAATATTTTAAAACTATTCTTCTTTAAAAATGGTTCCACTAATTTCTCAATGGAATCTGGAGATTGCATTTGCGTAAAGTTCTCACCATCCTTTAAAGCAAACTCAAACCTAAAATTATTTTTATAAGTTCCATGCTTTTTTCCAGTCATATTTATAAATGTGATAGGCCTTTTTCCAGAGGGATCAATAATTTGCCAACCTCCAGCATCGAAATGCATGCCCTGCTTCAAAGAGCTTGCTGGTGCTTCGATATCGGCAACCAGAAAAGATATAGCCTTCCCAAGTATTTTTAAGTTAGCTCCCATCTGCTTTCTAACAAAGCTTCCCCCGCCATCCGCACCAATCAAGTATTTAGATGTAATTGTTTCTGTTTTTCCTGATGCTGTGTTTTGGATCTGCAAAAAGTTTCTACTCTTTTCTTCCCACAGGACAAGTGACTCAGTGCCAAAATATGTCGTGATATTTTTATTTTTCTTAATTTGTATTCTGAGTAATTTCTCTAGCTGCGGCTGATTAAACCAGTTTAAAAATCCGTACTTATCTAAATCGAGTACTTTTCCTTCAATAATAGGAGGTTCCATTTTCCCAAATGGCTTATCCATTTTTGTGATTCCCATCACGTATCCAACCTCGACTGCAGAAGTAAATTGAAATTCCTTCCAGTTATCTTTCAAAACATTTTCTATTATACTCATAGAGTAGCCATTTAAGCCTACCGCCCTTGGATAAGGGTAAGGAGATTTATTTAAATCGATGACCGCTACCTTAAATCCCCTATTAGCCAGTAACAAAGAAGCGATTCCGCCGACGGGGCCACACCCATTTAATATTACATCATAGTTATGAGACATTTTGGAAATACATTTAATTTATATTTTGAACTTAAAGAGTAGATGAAATATTTAGAAAATACAAACTTTCAGATCGTAAAAGCTTGAAATTTTTTATCAACTTAAACCTTAGTCTATTTAAGATCACCTATTATACTTAGTCCTTTAAGAGTTGTTTCTAAAAGCTCTTTTTGATGAGAATTGAACTCCCTGAACTGTGTGAATTGTCGTTCAAATTTTTTCTTTTCGAAATTATTTTTTTTTGCTCTCTCATAGTATTGTTTTGCCCTCTTCAAGTTACCTTTCTCGTATTCAAGAAATGCATACAAAGCTAAAGCTGTAGGCCGCATATCTTCAGCATCTATATCATCACCAAGCAACTTATATATTTCATCGATCTGATTATCTTTATAAAGAGAAAACACTAAACTGTTAGTAATAAACCAGCCAGTGTCATTAGGGATCAACAGAAGCGCATTTCTCTTTGCTTCAATGCCTTTCTTAATATCACCACAAAGCTCATAGACGGTGCCAGCAATAGTTAGCGTGTCGACTGTGCTTCCTATTTCTTCTGCTTGCGCTATGTCGCTCAGAGCCTGCTCACAATTACCATTTAACATCCTAAGCCCAATTATAGATCTGGCAGCAAATGCATCTCGAGCAACTGGATCTATTTCAATAGCTTTATCAAGACTATAGTTTAGTCTTTCCATATCCTTTTCTTTACTTTTACTTAGCCCAAGTAAAAGTTTTTGATACAATTGCCACGCCTCTTGTACGAGAATTGCTCTTGTCTCATCAGGGTAAGAACTCTTAAGTTCCTCAAACATTCTTAGTGAATTAATATAACCACTCTTAGTAAATTTGCGCCATTCCTCACGCCAATTTAAAAACAAATTAAAATCTTTCATGGAATTATAGTCTTTAGTCCAGTTGCTTCCCTGCACAGAGCCAACGCCTAAGCTTATCTGCAGAGTAGTTAAAATTTCATTACTGAGCTCATCTTGAACTTTAAATATATCATCCAATTTAAAATCCTTTTTCTTAGAGACTGATACCTTTGAAGCGTCGAGATCGGTTATTTCTAGATTCAGTCTCGCATTATTACCCATGACTTGCATTGAACCCCGAATTATATAGTTGACCCCAAACTCATTCTTAATTGTTTTGTTAATCATGTTTGTTTTTTCAGCATGAAAGCTGGTGCTACTAGACAATACTTTTATTGCCTGATAACCGGAAAGAGTAGCTATCATGCTCTCAGTAACGCCATTTGCAAAGCCTTTTTGATTTTCAGACAAACCTGAAGACTTAATTGGCATTACCAAGATTACTGGTTTAGATGAGGCCCTTAATTTCCTACTGTCGGTTTCGCTATTAAATGCAAAGTAAAATGCACCAAAAAGCATAATTATTATTGCGGCTACAATAGTGCCCACTACGGCTAGATTTGACTTAGACTTTGTTTTTAATGTTCTCTTTTGCGACGGATCAAGAAGAATATCAAAAGCATGAAACTCATTTTGTTTTACCTTTTGTACGCCTAGATCGTTAAACGTCATTTTGGTCTTAGGAACAACGAGGTCATAGACACTTTTCGATATGGAAATACCATTGGGTTGGGCTAATGCTTCTAATCGTGCTGCAATATTTACCCCGTCACCAAAAAGGTTACCTTCTTTCTTAACAACATCACCCATATTGATACCAATACGGAACTCAAGCTTTACCTCTGTTTTATCCGATCCATTCCTTTTCTTAATCTCATTTTGGAAAGCAACACCACACTCAACGGCATTAACCGCACTTGGAAATTCTGCAAGAGCGGAGTCACCGGCTGTATTAAAGATAGATCCTTTGTATTTCTTAAGACAGGTTTTGAGTATTTTCTCACACTCGGCATAAGCTTTTAGAGTGGTATTCTCATCTCTTTCCATATGCTTGGAATAGCCAACAACATCAGCAACAAGGATTACAGCTATTTTACGATCTATGTCGGTGCTCATAGATAAACAGTATGGATAGTGAACCTAATTTACAACGAACATTTACCTAAATGTGTCAATTAGGCGCGAGATTCTCAATTTTCCAAGACAAACTGCAATAGTGGCGGTTTTCGATTTCCTACCGCCAGTCAAAAAGTTTGTCGTTATTTTTGTCGTTAAAAAAACTAAGTTATTGATTCTATTGGAAAAAAGTGGCTCCGGCGGTTGGGATCGAACCAACAACTAATAACTTAAATTTATTGGCGTATGCAGGTCACAATTGGTCAAATTTGGTAATATAGATATACATCACTCTATAAGCGTCAAGTTACCGATATACCGGTATTTTGCCAAAAAAACTTTCTATATTTAAAAATCGCTTCACTGTAGAGACAATAAAAAAGGTTATCTCACAAAGACAATAATTCTTTTTTCATTTTAAGAAATCACTTTATATTTGATCCGTAACTTTAAGTATCAACTGAAACAATTGTGCGTTACATCAGTAAAAATACTTATAATCACAATTTTTTAGCTCTTCTTTCAATATTTCTGCACCAGGAATAGCAGACATTACTTTTAAAAGTTCTTTCCGCATAGAACCACCCTCCTTCAATTTGTTGTAACTAATAGCTTCTTTTGTTTCACTATTAATTTTTGAGGGATCTAATGAAGATGTAATACACATTAATTTGAAACTCCACGCTAGATTTTCACTTATAGACTTAGGGCTACTAAATCCAGATGCTACAAAGTTTCTGATTCGTTGTTCTTGAGATCCTCTTAGAAAAGGATATTTGTTTATCATCTGACTATATATTTTTTTCCCAGAGGAGTTATCGTTTTTGGAGGCTATTTTATTATTTTCGGATGAAGATAACTGAGAAATATCTCCAGCGTACCCAAAACACTGAGCAAAATTATTACATTTCTGACCATCTAATTTCTCAATTTTTGAATAATTAAATGAATAGGTCTCATTTAAAAGTTCGGGATCAGCAAAAAGCCCACCATCTAAGCACTCGTTTTCTTTTATGTTTCCCCTTTCAAACCTACCAGAAAATCTAACTTGGTCTCCCTCTTCTATATTTATTATTTTTTCTTGCAGATTATTCCTCACTAAAAATGTTAAAGGAATTATTTGAGACACTCTGTTTTTATTGTCATCTATTCTTAATTTGAGTAAAACATCTCCCTTGTCATACATATAAATTTTGTCTGCTATACCTACCCAATTCTCTTTGAGTTCTGAAACTCCAAACACATCGGAGGAGCAAAGAGCTTTACTAGCGCTTATCCATTTAAGTGTTTTCTTTGCCGATGAGTCGTTTTTGCCATAACTGGCCTTAGTACTTTCAACAAGATCAATGAAAAATCTTTGGCTGGAAGGTGGCATTTTGCTGTTTTCATTGTAGGGATTTATCGGTCTTTGATCTAATGTCTTGTTATTTTGAGAAAAATTCTTTTCAGTTGCTGAAGATTTTTGCCCATCAATATTTTGTATATCTCTTTCTTTACTAGAATTATCAAAATCATCGCTTATTTTTGCCGAACATAATCCAATGGATACCTGTTCAGAGCAATATTCTAAAGTATTTATATTTAGTAAATTTATTTCACTTATTGAAGACCTCATGCAATCAGTAAAACTAGCCAACTTTTCAAAATCTGTTCTACTTTTAATGTTTTCAGGAGCCGCACAGGTCTTTAAATCTCGAGTTAAGTCAAGCAGTTGTGGTGCGTTTTGTTCCATCGCATTTTTTGTTATCCAATCAGTTAAGTATACTTCTACATTGTTTTTTGCGGTGATCATTTCCGAAACTTTATTCTGTAAACTTGACAGCCCCTCAATTTTTCTATTTTCATAAAATTTCAGAAAGTCGGGAA
>CACAAX010000018.1 GCA_902530595.1 uncultured Alphaproteobacteria bacterium | reverse complement strand
ATGCCGGGAGTAATCCTAGGACATAGAAATATTCCAGTTCAGTCAGTGGGTTGTTATGTTCCGGGTGGTAAATTCCCAATGGTTGCATCTGCACATATGTCTGTTTTGACGGCATCGGTTGCTGGCGTGCCCAGAATAATTGCGTCGGCTCCACCCGTTAACGGAGAACCTCATCCAGCTATTGTTGCCGCTATGAAATTAGGAGGCGCTCATGAAATATATGTATTGGGTGGTATTCAGGCTGTTGCAGCTATGGCAATAGGAACGGAAAGCATAAAGCCCGTTGATATGTTGGTTGGACCCGGAAATGCTTTTGTTGCTGAGGCGAAAAGACAACTATTTGGAAGAGTCGGAATAGACTTATTTGCTGGTCCAACAGAAACAATGGTAATTGCTGATAATAGTGTTGACGCTGAAATGTGTGCAACGGATTTACTTGGTCAAGCGGAGCATGGATATAATTCCCCCGCGTGTCTTATAACAAACTCTAAAAAACTAGCAGAGGATACTATTAGCGAAATTGAAAGACTTTTAAAAATATTACCAACTTCCGAAACCGCGCGCGCTAGTTGGGATAATTATGGAGATATAATTTTGTGCTCAACACATGAAGAAATGTTGAAGGTTGCTAATGATATGGCTTATGAGCACGTGCAAATTATGACTGATCGAGATGATTGGTATCTGAAAAACATGCATTCATATGGTGCGCTCTTTTTAGGACCAAGAACGAATGTAGCAAATGGAGATAAAGTAATCGGCACTAATCATACTTTGCCTACAAAAAAAGCAGGTAAGTATACAGGTGGACTTTGGGTAGGAAAATTCATCAAAACGCATAGCTATCAAAGAATCATCACAGATGAAGCTGCATCTTTTATAGGAGAGTATGGCTCCAGGCTTTGTATGTTAGAAGGCTTCGTTGGTCATGCAGAACAATGTAATGTGAGAGTAAGGCGGTATGGTGGAAAAAATGTGCCATATGGAGAAGCTGCTAAATGATGTCTTATCAAAGATCGGCATTCTTAAAATCATTACTAGCACCATTATTTGAGGCGATGGGAGATTTTTCGCTTTCTCAAGTAAAACCTGAGTTGGAAAAAATATTTTCGCAAGATTGCCTCGTTCATATGTGTTTTCCGTTTAATGACATGCAGGGTTCTGATGCATTTTATACAAATTGCTTAGAAAAATTAAGCACAGCAGTTCCCGACCTCGAAAGAAGGAATTTAATTGTGCTAGCAGCAACAACAGAGCATGGTAATGAATGGGTTTCAACGATGGGTAATTATGTCGGTACATTTCAAGAGCAGTTTTTAGATATTTTTCCTACCGGACACCTTATGCACATGCGATTTCATGAATTCTTCAAATTTGAAGATCGGAATATTACTGAAGTGCAAGCTATTTGGGATATACCGGAGCTTATGATGATATCTAATTCGTGGCCACTAGCCCCCCAATTAGGAAAATTTATTTTAACGCCATCCCCAGAAACAAACGATGGTATTTTCGTGTCTGGAGATGGATCAAAAAATGAACAGAAAATTAAAAACATGTTAACTGACTTATGCAGACATCCAGAGAACCCTGATCCAAAGGTGATGAATTTAGATCTTCACTGGCACCCAAATTTTAACTGGTATGGTCCAGCAGGGATAGGAACATGTCGAGGCATAGATGGCTTTAGAAACTGGCACCAAATCCCATTTTTAAGAGGTATGCCAAACAGAAAAGTTGACAAATCGTCCGATAAATTTTCGGATTGGGAAGCGCATACACACTGGATTAGTGAGGGTGATTATGTTTCAGAAACTGGTTGGCCGAACATGATTATGAAATTAACCAATGATGGCTGGATGGGAATTCCGCCAGTAAACAAAGAAATTTTGTTAAGAAGTTTAGACTTTTGGCGTATTGGGAAAGATGGTCGTATAAAAGAAAATTGGGTTCTTGTCGACCTATTAGATATGTATAACCAAATAGGAGTTAACGTATTCGAAAGAATGAGAGAGTTCAATAAGGCAAAAATATCTAGATCGGGGGCAACCTAAGATGAACCTCCCTCAGACCCCTAGCTTTTCGCTTGCTAATAAAAACGCATTAGTGGTAGGAGCTTCTTCCGGGATAGGTCTTGCTTGTGCCGTGGCACTTGCAGACTATGGTGCTAAGGTAACTCTTGCTGCACGAAGAACAAAAAATATTAAAGAACTCGCAGAAAAATTGAATAAAAAAGGCTGTGATGCATCTATTTTGGATTTGGATATAAGTGATTTAGAAAATATTGAGGAAAATTTACTATCAAAAGGCCCTTATGATGTTTTGGTAAATTCAGCTGGAATAGCGAAACATTCTTTATCAAAAAATACAAACGTTAGCGATTTTGATGAGGTACTAAATGTTAATTTAAAGGGGGCTTTTTTCTTAACACGGACTGTAGCTAACCAATTACTTAAAGATAAGAAATCCGGCTCGCTTATAAATATTTCATCCCAGATGGGTATTGTAGGTGGTTTAGAGAGATCTGTTTATTGTGCATCAAAGCATGCGGTAGAAGGATTTACCAAAGCAATGGCAATAGAATATGGACCATATGGAATTAGAATTAACACTATTTGCCCTACTTTTATTTTAACTGAGTTGACTCGTTCCACTTTTGAGGATGCAAAAAAAAGAAAATGGATAGAGGAAAAAATTAAACTAGGAAGAGTTGGGAAAGTTGAAGATATAATGGGTGCAGTTATTTACCTTGCGTCAGATGCCTCTTCATTAGTCACTGGTTCTGCTTTGATGGTAGATGGAGGATGGACTGCTGAATGAAAATTAATAAGATAACTTCTGCACAAGTTGCAAAATTAGCTGGAGTTTCCCAATCAGCTGTAAGTAGGGTATTTACTCCCGGAGCATCCGTCTCTATTAAGACCACCAAAAAAGTAAAAGAAGCCGCTTCAAGCCTAGGATATCGACCCAACTCAATTGCTAGAGCTATGGTATCCGGAAAAAGTCGAATGATCGGTGTAGTCGTAGCATACTTAGAAAATCAGTTTTATCCTGAGGCGCTAGAACGCCTCTCGAATTGTCTTCAGGAGAAAGGATATCATGTGTTGATTTTTATGGCGGGTAAAGACAGGCAAAGTATAGATAACGTAATCGAAGAAATTTTGGACTATCAAGTAGATGGAATAATTGCAGCATCAGTGTCAATGTCCTCTGGTCTATCCGAAAGATGCCGTGCTGCTGGTGTACCCATGGTTTTATTTAATAGAGCTCAAGACGATCCAAATATGTCAGCCATCACCTCTGATAACATAGAGGGTGGTAAAAAAATTGCAAAATTCTTAATTAGTTCTGGTCATAAGAAGATTAGTTACATAGCAGGATGGGAAGGTGCATCTACTCAAAGAGACCGCGAAGCTGGTTTTATATCTATACTCAATGATGCTGGACTATCTTTACATAGTAGGAAAGTAGGTAATTTTGTATTTGAAGATTCTAGAGAAGCTACAAGATCAATGTTCTTTAATAATACTCCTGAGGCGGTATTTGTAGCTAACGATCATATGGCCTTTGCGGTTATGGATACCCTCAGATATGAGCTTGGACTAAAAATCCCTGACGATGTATCAGTTGTGGGTTACGACGACGTTCCGGCTGCGTCTTGGCCCTCATATTTACTAACAACTGTCCAACAGCCAGTAAATATCATGGTTAGAGAGACTGTAGAGATACTGATTGAAAAAATAGAAAATCCCGAGGCGAGACCTCAAAAAATTAAGGTTGATGGACCGCTTATTTTAAGAAAATCAGCCAAAATTCATAAAGGAAATTAATAATGAAGGGCTTTGCAGAGAAATGGAAAGACTTACCAGAATATATATTGGGAATTACTAAAGAAATTTGGGAAGATAGGGGTATTGATACATTAAATCATTATTACACTAGAGATATTCCCATGCGGTTTCCTGAAGGTATTTCTATCGGCAATCAAAATACGATTAATGGAACCTTAGCAACTTTATCTGAATTTCCAGATAGACAATTAACCGGAGAAGATGTGATTTGGAGTGGAGATGATGAAACTGGTTTTTTATCTTCACACCGCTTATTAACGATGGGAACTCACCTAGGTAATGGCTATTTTGGTAAAGCAACTGGTAAGCGTTTTGTAATAAGAGCGATTGCAGATTGTTCCGCAATAAATAATCAGATAAATGATGAATGGTTAATCAGAGATACTGCTGGGATTGTTAAACAATTAGGAATGGACCCCAAAAAATTTGCAATAGACTTAATTGAAAGAGAGGGGGGTCCAGAAAATTGTATCAAGCCCTTTTCTCCATCAATAGATGTAAAGGGTCCTTACAGAGGCACGGGTAATGATAATGAGTGGGGCCAGAAGTTAAGTGATATCCTTTCTGGAATTATGCAAAAAAACTACTCTATTATCCAAAAAGAATACGATCGAGCTGTTCAAACCGAACATCCTGGAAGCACTACAGTGCATTCCTGGGCTGATACTGAATTTTTATGGATGGGGCTGAGATCGTCTTTTCCAAATGCAACATTTAAACTAGAGCATGTTATTGGCAGGGAAGACCCTATGCTTTCGCCAAGAGCGGCTGTCCGTTGGAGTTTAAGTGGTAAACACGAAGGTTGGGGTATGTTCGACGAACCCAGTGGTGCGGAGGTATACATTATGGGATTTACTCACGCCGAATTTGGTCCTTATGGATTAAGAAAGGAATTTACTCTTTTTGATCCAGTTTCAATTTGGAAACAAATATATATGCAAAAATAAATTTTATATTGGTAAAAAAAAGGAGAACTTATGTCTCAGTTAGATATTGAAAGCAGAATTATACGTTATGGTGAACTTATACCTTGTAAAACAGCCTTTATTGACGCCCATACACCAGGATCTGACCAAAAGGAAAACTTCACTATTATAGGTGCGGGTGTTTCTGAGAGCCCAGATCAACATGTCCATCTTGCCCTTCCTCATGGATTTAATGTTGGGGCTGCCGGGCAGCCACCCAAATGTAGGAATTCGCTACATAGTCACAGAACTGCTGAGGTATTTTTTGTGTTGAAGGGAAGATGGCGCTTTTTTTGGGGTCGTTGGGGTACTGCGGGTGAGGTTGTTCTTCAAGAAGGAGACATTATTAATATTCCCACAGGGATTTTTAGGGGTTTTGAAAATATAGGAAATGACTATGGGATGATTATGGCAATTTTAGGGGGTGATGATGCCGGAGGAGGTGTCATTTGGGCTCCACAAGTTTTAGAGGACGCAAAAAATCATGGGCTCGTGTTGTCCGAAAAAGGTAAACTCTATGACACAAAAAAAGGTGAAAGCTTACCGGATAATATGAACCCAATGCCTTCACTAACAGAGAAAGAGTTATCTGAATTTCCAGAGCTAAAAGGGGATGATATTATTGCCAATCATGTTGCAAGATATTTAGACCTTTTATCTTTATCTAAAGATAATCCTGCTAAAGTTATTGGTGAAAAAGCTAAACTGGTAGACAAGCCAGGATTTGAAGTTGAATTTATTTCTAGAAATTCACTTTCAAACACCTCTCAAAAATCAAATAAAATAAATGTTTTGATGCCCGTTAAGGGTCATTGGAAGTTCTTTTCCAATACTTTTAAAACAGTTTTAAATCCTGGCGATACTTTTTCTGTGCCAGAAGATCTAGATTATACATTAGAACCATCAATGACCGGTGAAAGTGGTTTGTACAGGGTAATCCCTACAGACGATCCAGCTGGTGCAACATGGAGACCATAAAGTGAAAATACCTACAACACACGTAGGATCTCTTCCTAGATCTCAAAAAGTCGTAGATTTTATTTTTGCTAGAGAAAAAAATGAACCTTTTTCAATAGATGAATTTGATGACGTTATGAAGAAAGCAGTTGAAGCGACTGTAAAGAAACAGAAAGATTCCGGTATTGATATAGTCTCTGATGGAGAAACAAGTAAAATTTCCTATGCTACATATGTCAAAGATAGGTATACAGGGTTTGATGGCGATAGTCCAAGGAATGCACCTCAAGACTTGAAATTATTTCCACAATATTTAAAAAAGTTAGCCGATGATGGTGGAACCCCCCAGTACGCTCGTCCGATGTGTGTGGGTGAGGTAAAATCAAAAGAAAATAATGAACTCCAAAAAGACATAAAAAACCTAAAGTCGGCTATGAAAGTTAATAATGTTGAAAGAGGCTTTATGAACGCTGCTTCACCTGGAGTTATTTCTCTTTTTCTTCAAAATGATTACTATCCTAGTAGAGAAAAATACCTTGAGGCCTTAGCTGAGGCAATGAAACAAGAATATGATGCAATAGTTGCTGAAGGTCTCACGCTACAACTTGATTGTCCTGATTTAGCATTGTCTCGACATATGCTATTTAATGATCTATCCGATGAAAATTTTATTAAAATTGCGAACCTCCATGTGGAAGCACTAAATCATGCTTTGAGAGACATTCCTTCAGAAAAAATTAGAGTTCACATCTGTTGGGGAAACTATGAGGGTCCGCATGTTTGCGATATTTCAATGAAAAAAATGTTTGATACACTTATGTCGTCAAAAGCACAGTACTTACTTTTTGAAACCTCCAATCCAAGGCATGCCCACGAATGGCAAATTTTTCAAGATCGAAAGAATGATATTCCGGACAACAAAATACTTGTACCGGGATGCTTAGATTCTACTACGAACTTTGTTGAGCATCCGATGCTTGTTGCAGAAAGGATAAAAAAGTTCGTGAATATTGTAGGACACGACCGTGTAATTGGTGGCACGGATTGCGGTTTTGGTACATTTGCTGGGTTTGGAGCTGTAGATCCAGACATCGCCTATGCAAAGCTGAAATCGTTAGCAGAGGGTGCGTCACTAATAAAATGAAGCCATTTATCGTTCTTATGCCAGGAATGATGTGTAATCAGTGTGTTTTTTCTCATCAAATCAATGCGTTAGAAAAATTTTTTAATGTTATAGTTATTGAGTTCAATGAGCATTGTGATATTGAGTTGGGTGTTAGAAATTTAGCCTCAAATTTACCGAATAAATTTCATCTTCTTGGGCATTCCATGGGAGGCATTGTTGCTATGGAATTTGTCAAGCAACATAGCGAAAGAGTGCTCTCTTTAGTACTTCTAAATACTAACCCCTATGAAGAAAAACAGGAGATAAAAGACAGAAGAAATATAATACTTAAAGAGTTGGATGCATTAGATTTAATTACCTTAATGAGATCTGATTATATATCTCGATACTTCCCTGATGACTGCAGAGATAAAAATATACTAATTCAAAAATGTGTAGATATGGCATCTACACTGGATAAAAAAGTTTTTTATAATCAATCTGTTGCACTCAGAGACAGAAAGGATCAAACGGCCATTTTAGAAAACCTTAATTGCAAAACGCTTCTTGTATGTGGTGAACGTGATAAAATGTGCCCTGTATCCTATCATTCTGATATGAATAAAATGATTAAAAGTTCTGATCTTATAGTTTTGGAGGGTGTAGGTCACATGCCAATGCTTGAGTGCCCTCAAAAATTAAATTATCATTTAAAAAACTTTTTCTTCAATTAAAAATAAGTAGTGTATAGTTGATAACAGTATTAGGGGGCTGATTTGAAGCTATTAGTTGCTGACATTGGCGGAACGAATGCACGCTTCGGATACCAGGAAAATAACAAGTCCGAAATAAAGCATATTGAGTTCCTAAATTGTATTGATTATTCAAATATCGGCAACGCAATAGCTCATTATGTTTCTAAAAATAGACTAAATATTGAGAATTTATCTTTATCTATAGCAGGGCCCTGTGGCGACAATTTTGTGAAATTTACAAATAATCACTGGTCTTTTGATAAAAGAGATCTTTTAAACGAGACTAATTGTAATAGTTTGTTGGCCATAAATGATTTTGCTGCTCAGGGATTAGGTTTTACAAACTTCTTCAGTTCTTATTCAAACTTTTTAGATAAAAAGATACTTGATCAGCACGAACTTACTTTATTAAACCACGGAAAGTCTTTAGATGGGACAAATGTACTTATAACTGGTCCTGGGACAGGGTTAGGGGTTGGAACACTAGTTTTTATAGATAATATTCCTTTGCCAATTCAAGGAGAGGGCGGTAACGTCCACTTTTCGCCCGCGACTAACGAAGAAATAAACCTATTAGAGTGGTTATCTAAAAAGGTTGATTATGTTTCAACAGAAGAAGTTCTGAGTGGTAGAGGTCTTGTGAATATTTATAATTATTTTTGCTTTAAAGAAAATCATACCTCTGAAATGTCTTCTGCAGATCAAATTGGGCTTGCTGCAAAGGAAGGTAATATATTAGCTAGAAATGCTGCTAGGCTTATGGTCGAAATTTTTGCAACGTCTATTGCAAACAATATTCTTGTAACTGGAAGTCAAAAATGCGTAATTATTTGTGGTGGAATATCAGCAAAGCTATCTGAAGTCTTTAATGATAGCATGTTTCATGACAGGCTCCGTAATAAAGGAAAATACAAAAATTACGTTTCAGATGTACCTATTCTATTGTCGTTTGACGAAAACAATGGCTTGAAGGGATCAGCTGAAGCCTTCTACAGTCCATTTTTTCAAAGACAAAAAGTTTCTATTTAAGGTTAGTGGAAAACTCATACCACGACTTCTTTTTTATACGCTTCTGGGTTTCAAAATCAACATAGACAAGACCAAATCGTTTGTTATATCCAAAAGACCATTCATAATTATCCAATAAAGACCAAGCAAAGTAGCTTTTGATATTATAACCTCTATCCAAAAGCGTTTGTATTTCTTGAAGATGCAAGAAATAATAGTCGATCCTCTTTTGATCATCAACGTTTCCATCTACATTTAAATCTTTGTTTGCCATTCCATTTTCAGTGATATGGATAGGTAATTTCAGATTGTAGCGATTAACTTCAGTTTCAATTACTTTTTTAAGCCCCTCTGGATAAATCTCCCAATTCATCTCCGTTTTATTTAAAGGCCCTTCAATATCTGTTAATTGGAATATTTTTTCTTTCTTATCAAATTTTATTAAATTTCTTGTATAGTAATTTATTCCAAGCCAATCTATAGGCGTTCCTATTATTTTTAGGTCCCCTTCATATTCAGCTGGCATGTAATCTCCAAGAATATTAAGAAGAATCTCTGGATATTTAGATTTAAAAACGGCGTCACTAAACCACGAGTTATGAATTTCTTCATATAAGTTTGCGGCATCAATATCTTCAGCTTTATCTGAATAACTTTCTACAGCAGCTTTATTTAATACTATTCCGGCATTCTTAAATGAATAAGACCTTATTACTTCCATTCCATACCCATGCGCTAACATTATGTAGTGCATCGCTTTCGCTGTGCTTTCAATATCTTTAAGGCCTGGTGCATGAACACCTAAGTAGTGAGAAAGCCATGCGACACACCAAGGTTCGTTTATTGTAGCAACTGAATACAGCCTATCCCCAAAATTTTTCATTATTATTTCAGAGTAATCAGCAAAATACTTCGCTGTATCTCTTTTTGCCCAGCCACCTAAATCTGCCAAATAAATCGGTAAATCCCAGTGGTAAAAAGTCCCAAATGGCTTTAAATCCAACTCAAGTATTTTATCGATGAGTTTATCGTAAAAGGATATTCCTTTGTGATTTAAAGACTGATTTCCATCAGGCATCAATCTTGGCCAAGAGAACGAAAATCTATAGGCGTCGAACCCTGCATCACTAACTAACTGAAGATCGTCTTCCCAATATTCAATATGATTACAAGCTATTCGTCCATCTTGCGAATTGAAAACCTTGCCGTCAATTTTAGCAAATTGATCCCAATGGCTTTTCCCGGATTCGCCAAAACTATTCCCTTCTATTTGGTAGCTCGAAGTTGCTGTGCCAAATATAAAATCTTTTGGAAACTTTTTTATTAGAGATAAATTATTCAAATAATCAGTTCTTTTTTCGTTATCTATTTGGTTAAAATTTTATCTATTGCTTAAAAGTTAATCAGATATACGTGCCATTTTTTAAAATAAAAATTGAACGCGCCAAATAATTACGCTAGGTTTATAACATTGTGTAACAGTTTGAGTTTATTATAACAATAATCAATTAGGGGGGATAATGAGAATAACACGTTTTTTTCTTATTGTACTATCAATAATAATATTGCCTTTTACCTCAGCGTTTGCGGGGGGGCATTACAGTGGGCCAGATCTTTCCGGTCAAAAAATTACGATTTCCGGACCGTGGTTGGCGCCACAAGATGACCAGTTTAGAAAAGTTATCAAGGCATTTACAGATGCTACTGGTGCGGTTGTCGAATATGGTGGGTCTGACTCTTTTGAACAACAGATCACCATTGACGTTAAAGCAGGAAGCCCGCCAAACCTAGCGATTTTCCCACAACCAGGACTCGCAGCTAATATTGCAGCTATAGGTGGATTGACACCACTTGGAGCTGATACTCAAAAGTGGGTCTTGGATAATTACGCGGCTGGGCAATCCTGGATTGACTTGGGAACATACCCAGATAAAAGTGGCAAAGACCAGTTTTACGGCTTCTTTTACAGAGTTAATGTTAAAAGTTTAGTTTGGTATTCACCAGATAATTTTGAAGACAATGGTTATGAAGTTCCAAACACTATGGAAGATTTAATAGCGCTTACAGAAAAGATGGCTAAAGACGGAAATACACCATGGTGCATTGGACTTGGCTCAGGTGATGCAACAGGTTGGCCTGGAACTGACTGGATGGAAGACATAATGCTACGAACACATGCGCCTTCAGTTTATGATGCTTGGGTTACAAATGAGATGCCGTTTAATGATCCAAAAGTTATTGAAGCTATGGATTTCTTTGGGTCTTTCGCACGAAATGATGCTTATGTTGATGGTGGAGCTGCAGCTGTGGCAACCACTGATTTCAGAGACAGTCCTAAAGGTCTATTTACTTCGCCTCCAAAGTGTATGATGCATAGACAGGCTAGCTTTATTCCTGCATTTTTTCCCGAAGGTGTTAAAGCTGGCGAAGACTATGACTTCTTCTACTTTCCAGCTTATTCAACAAAGAAGCTAGGAAACCCTGTTTTGGGCGGTGGAACACTTTTCGCGATTACTAATGACAGCCCGGCAACAAGAGAGTTTATAAATTATCTTAAGCATCCTCAATCTAACCATATATGGATGGAGATTGAAGGTTCTGGATTTTTAAACCCTCATAAGGGCATTGATTTAGCAAAACACTCAAGCGATACTTTCAGAGGTTTAAATCAAATTCTACTTAATGCGACCACTTTTAGATTTGATGGTTCAGACTTAATGCCTGGCCCAATAGGGGCAGGTTCATTTTGGACAGGAATGGTTGATTATACCGGAGGTAAATCTGCTAAGGATGTAACCGCTGAAATCCAAAAGAGCTGGGACGCGATAAAATAAATCGCTCGTTAAAATTTTAGAGGCGGTTTTTTAACCGCCTCTTCTTATAAATCGCCAAAAAATGTCTTTTATTAATTTTATAGTTTACGTCGTAATTGGCGTGTCAGCTGTTATTAGCTATTTTGTGATAGCTAACTGGGCTCACGATTATCTAGTAGGTAAATTCAGCAAAAGAAACTTACAAGATTCTATGTTTCGGCCGTGGATATTTATGGCACCAGCTTTAATAATTTTGTTAGTTTATTTAATTTATCCAGTATCAGAGACTATTCGGCTTAGCTTTTTTGATAACTATGGCCGTGAATTTACTGGAGTGAGTAACTATGTTTGGGCTCTGAATGACAGTGATTTTCGTCAAAGCATTCTAAACAATTTTTTGTGGCTCATCTTTGTTCCTACAACTTGTACTTTTTTAGGGTTAACCATAGCTACATTAGCGGATAGGGTTTGGTGGGGTGTATTTGCAAAAACATTAATTTTTATGCCCATGGCAATCTCTTTTGTAGGGGCGAGTGTTATATGGAAATTTGTTTATGAATACAGAGGGGCTGGAAATGACCAGATTGGTATTCTTAACGCAATAATTGTTTATTTTGGCGGTGATCCTCATGCATGGATAGCTATCCCGTTTTGGAATAACTTCTTTTTAATGATAATAATGATTTGGATTCAAACTGGACTCGCAATGGTCATTTTCAGTGCAGCCCTAAGGGCTATTCCTGAAGAAACACTTGAAGCTGCAAGAATAGATGGCGCAAGTGAAGTAAGAATTTTTTTTTATATTATTATTCCGTTTCTTTCAGAAACAATAGTAGTTATTTGGACTACTATTACGATATTAGTGCTAAAAGTTTTTGATATTGTTTTAGCAATGACAAATGGGCAATGGGGAACAGAAGTTCTTGCAAACTTAATGTTCGATTGGATGTTCAGAGGCGGAGGCGACTCTGGCAGAGGTAGTACCATAGCGCTGTTTATAATGCTTGGCGTTATCCCAATAATGATTTGGAACCTAAGGCGATTCAAAATGGAACAAGAAAAATGAAACACTTTTCTTTTGGTAAATTTCTAGCGCATTTCTTTCTGCTGATAATTGTATTTATTTGGGTAATTCCAACCTTTGGGTTGTTAATTAGCTCTTTAAGAGATAAAGACCAAGTAGCGTTAACTGGTTGGTGGACGGCATTAAAGCATAATGAGTTCAATGAAATTGTTAGAACTGAAAAAAGCACCGTTCAGTTTGAAGAGAATGGTGTTTTTATAATAACAGGCAATTTGCTAAAAAGTGCACCATCTAAATCCGTGTTAAACTTTGGAATTACTAGCAAAAATCCAAAAGCATTCGAGGCTCCTTCAAAAGTAACAATGAAGAATGGAAGTATTTTTTATCTGCAAAAGGATGGGAGCTATAGATGGACTTCTGATAAAGAGTTTAAGCATAAGAAAGGGAAAAGAATTTTTCTCACTGTAAGCACGCCTCCCAGCCTAACCTTAGCAAATTACAAAGAAGTTTTAGTGTTTCGGGGAATAGGGCAATCTTTTATTAATTCCCTGACAGTTGCTGTGCCGTCGACAATTATACCGCTAATAATAGGGGCCTTTGCAGCCTATGCACTATCTTGGATGAATTTTTATGGGAGAGATCTTATTTTTGCCACTATTGTGTGCCTTTTAGTTGTTCCTTTGCAAATGTCACTTATTCCTATTTTAACTGTTTACAATCAAATAGGTAACTTCTTTGGCGTTTCTGCAAAATCCTATGTCGGCATATGGTTTGCTCATACTGGTTTTGGGTTGCCTTTGAAAATTTTCCTCTTAAGGAATTTCATTAAAAGCCTACCGCATGAGATGTTTGAGGCTGCTAGAGTTGACGGGGCAAGCCACTATCAAATTTTTATGAAAATAATATTACCATTATCCATTCCAGCTTTTGCATCAATTGGCATTTTACAGTTTTTGTGGGTCTGGAATGATTTGCTGGTAGCGTTGGTATTCCTAGATAAAATGCCCAGTGAAATAGTTTTGACCTCTCGTTTAAGAGAAATGTTAGGTGAGTTTTCTCAAAACTGGGAGATTTTAACAACAAGTGCTTTCGTTTCAATGATAGTGCCGCTATTTGTGTTTCTTTCTTTGCAAAGATATTTTATAAGGGGCTTAGTAGCTGGATCTGTGAAAGGGTAGGAATGGAGAAGATTGTTTTAATTGGTGCTGGTAGCCAAAATTTTGGATTGGGTATAATAAGCGACATCTTTAAGTCGGACACTTTGGATGGTTGTGAGATTTTTCTTCATGACATAGATAAAACAACACTTGCTAATACAAAAATAATTGCGAATGACTATAAAGAAAAGCTAGGGGTAAATGTTGATATAAAGGCCTCTATTTCGAGAAAAGAGGCTCTAAAGGGAGCAACTTTTTGTATAATCTCAATCGAGGTCGGAAAACGATTTGATCTTTGGGATCAAGATTGGAAGATACCATTACAATATGGAATAAGACAGGTGTATGGAGAAAATGGTGGGCCCGGAGGGCTATTCCACTCTTTAAGGCAAATTCCTCCAATTTTAGATATTTGCGAGGACATAAATGCAATTTGTCCCAATGCTTTTGTCTTTAATTTCTCAAACCCGATGCAGCGAATTTGTCATGCAGTGACAACCAAGTTTCCAGATTTAAAATTTATCGGAATGTGCCATGAAATTGCTTCAATGGAAAGACAATTACCGGATTTAATGGAAACTGACTTATCTAATATTGAATTTAGGGCAGCTGGATTAAACCATTTCAGTATATTATTAGAAGCTAAATATAAAAACACTGGGAAAGATGGTTATCCGATAATCAAGCAAAACTTTTCAACCTATTTTGCAGACTTGATTAACAAACATGATGCTAGACCCTCTAAACCTGGTGCGGAAAGAGGCGTGTTTCGTGAACTTTTTAGAATTTATGGATACCTTCCAATTACAACAGATAGTCATTTAGGAGAATACATACAGTGGGCTTACAGCGTAGCGGACCATGATGCAATTTTGGATTTTTATGATAATTATAAAGCGAAGTGTTTGGCCTTTTATGATGATAAAAGTTCATACGATCATTATTTTGATCCCAAGAATCATGGTAGACACGAAAGAGTAATTCCGATCATTGAAGGTATTTTAGGTGACTCCGGATATGAGGAAGCTGCGGTTAATATACCGAATAGGGGTTATATAGCATGCCTGCCAAGGGATATTGTAGTAGAAGTCCCTGGAAAGGTTAATAAATCCGGTGTACATGGAATTTCATTCAAAAATTATCCCAGTGCCTTTGGATCACTCCTCAATCTACAATCAGGTGTTATACAAATGACCACAGACGCCGTTCTAAATTGCTCGAAACATTCGGCCTATTTAGCGCTTTTGGCTGACCCTGTTGTGAATGATTCCTACCAAGCCGCAAGACTCCTTAACAATATGGCTGAGACTCAAAGCAAGTTTTTAAATTATTTGAAGTAGGTAGCAAGCATGTCTGAAATTGTTATAAAAAACCTTAATAAATACTTTGGTAAAAACCACGTTATACAAGATGTCTCTCTCAATATAGATAGCCAATCATTCACGGTTTTGGTTGGACCGAGTGGTTGTGGTAAATCCACCATTTTAAGAATGATTGCAGGACTAGAGAGTATAAACTCAGGGACAATTTCTATTGATGGAAAGATTGTTAATGATTTGTCACCAAAAGACAGAAATATCGCGATGGTGTTTCAATCTTATGCTTTATACCCACATATGACGGTTTATAACAATATGGCCTTTGGGTTAAAGTTAGAGAAACTAACAAAGGATGAAATCGATAGCAGGGTTTATGATGCTGCAAAAATTCTTCAGATAGAAGAACTTCTACAAAGAAAACCAAAACAACTTTCAGGTGGTCAACGACAAAGGGTTGCCATCGGACGTGCAATTACCAGAAAACCTAAGGTTTTTCTATTTGATGAACCTTTATCAAACCTCGATGCCGCATTAAGAGTTCAAATGAGAGTCGAATTAGCAAAATTACATGATCAATTAGACGCAACAATGATATATGTGACCCATGATCAAACAGAAGCCATGACCATGGCTGATAAAATTGTTGTGTTAGATCAAGGTAAAATATCCCAATCCGGAAGCCCAATGGATTTATACCATAATCCTAAAAATTTATTTGTTGGAGGGTTTATTGGCTCTCCTAAAATGAATTTTATAAAAACAAAAGTATTAAAAAAGAGCAGCAAGAGTATTAGCATAGACTTGCTGGGTCAAAAAAGCTTTTTATTACAAAAAAACAGCACAAATTTAAAGAGTGGAGATGAAATAACTTTAGGTATAAGACCTGAGCACTTAAAAGTTAGTAAAGATTTAAAAAATGCTTGGAAAGGAAAGGTTTTTGTCGTTGAAAAACTGGGGTCTGGTACTTTTCTATACCTAGAAAAAGAGGGAGAGCCACTTGTGGTAGAGACTGATGGGGACTCAAAAATAAAAGTTGGTGACACCATTAATGTAGTCTTCAATCCAGACAAGTGTCATGTTTTTAATAAAAGTAGGGAAGTAATATAATTTTATTTTTCAGGTTTCATGATGAAAATGGAAAAAATTGCAGTTCTAACTAGTGGTGGAGATGCTCCCGGAATGAATGCAGCGATCCGTGCAATAGTAAGAACATCATTGAACAATGATACTGGCATTATAGGCTTTAAAAATGGGTATGAAGGTATCATTGACAATGACTACGTTACTTTTGACAAGCGTTCGGTAGGAAATATTATCCAGAGAGGTGGCAGCATACTTCATACCTCTCGGTCTTTAAGATTTTTAAAAAAGAAATATAGACAAGTTGCTGAAAATAATCTTCGAGCACTATCTATAGACGGACTAATCGTAATAGGTGGGGAAGGGTCTACTAAAGGCGCTATTGAATTATCAAAAATATCAAAAACAAAATGTATTGTAATTCCTGCAACAATTGACAAAGATATGGCTTTTGTAGGTTCTACCATAGGATTTGACACAGCAATAAATACGGCACTAACAGCAATAGATAAAATTAGGGATACTGCTACTACTGCTAACGTTACACATATAGTCGAGGTTATGGGTAGAAATTGTGGATGGCTTGGGATACTGGCCGGAATTGGTGCTGGAGCAGAAGTTACAATAATTCCGGAGGTAAAAACCAATATTACAAAGCTTGCTCAGAAAATCAAACATCAATTAAATACGGGCAAAAAAGGGTGTATTATTATACTAGCGGAGGGTGGATTTTCTAAAGGAGGGGCTTCATTGGCTAATGCATTAAAAGAAAAAGGAAATTTTGACTTAAGGATTACAACATTGGGTCATATGCAGAGAGGTGGGAATCCGTCTGCAGTGGACAGAGTTCTGGCTACGGAGCTTGGGGTCAATGCCGTTCTTGCTTTAAAAGAGGGTTTTTCAGATGTGATCATTGCAAAACCAGTCGCTACTATTGAAAAAGTTGACTTTGATAAGGTTGTTAATGCAAAGGTTCACGTAGATATGTATCTGCATGATCTTATTGAAAATACTGCTTGAGAATTAAATTAGCATGAAATTTCTAAACATAACGCGATTTAACTCATTGACAATTATCTTGCTGACGGTTTCATTGTTTGCTCTTTCAGCCCCGTCATTTACACAAGATTACAAAGTTAAGAAAGTTGGAAAAGCTTTCTCTCATCCTTGGGGGATTTCTGTTTTTGATAATGACGAAGTTTTAATCACTGAAAGAGGTGGACACCTATTTAAAGTTAATATTGAAAATGGTTCAAGAATTAGAATCAGTAACTTACCAGAGGTTTTTAATGTTAGACAAGGCGGCCTTTTAGACGTACTCGTTGATAAAGAGTCGGTTTATGAGAGAAATGTTTACATTTGCTACTCATCTAAGGTTGCTGGAGGCTCCTCTACCACGTTGATGGCTGGGACATTAAAAGAAGATAAGCTCATCTCAAAAAAAATACTATTTAAATCTAATAATGTTTCGGAGTCAGGGGTTCATTTCGGTTGCAGGCTGGCTATTCTAAATGACGAGATTTTTATGTCTATTGGAGATAGAGGGAATAGATACGAAGCTCAAGATGCAAACTCTCATGCTGGCTCAGTCATCAGGGTTAATAAATATGATGGTTCTACAAATGGGAAGAATGCCTACAATAGCTGGTCCGCGGAAGTATATACAAAGGGGCATAGAAATCCTCAAGGAACGGCAATAAACAGTACGACCAATGAAATTTGGGTTAATGAGCATGGGCCAAAAGGTGGAGATGAAATCAATGTGTTGAAGCCAGGAAAAAACTACGGTTGGCCAATCGTGACTTATGGCGAAGAATATTGGGGCGGAAAGATAGGGCAGGGGATAACTTCATTAGAAGGTTTTGAGGATCCTTTGTGGTATTGGGTGCCTTCAATTGCACCATCAGGCATGATATTTTATGACAAAAATATGTTTCCTGAATTCAAGGGGCACTTGTTAGTGTCCTCACTCAAGTTTAAAAGTGTTTATATTGTTAAATTAGAAAACGATTTACCCCAAAAAGAGCTAGTGTTATTTAAAAAACGATTTGGTAGAATTAGGGATATTGAACAACTTAATGACGGCAGTATTCTTATTATTTCTGATGAAAAGAAGGGTGGATTGTACAGAATATATAGATAAAAGTTACGGGTTCTTCTTTGTAATTATATCTCTTAATTCTTCAATTTGTTGCCTTAAGGAGTCTATTTCTTCCACATTATTATTATCTTTTGACACATTGGAGTTAGACGGCTCTTCAGATGTCTTTTCTTTAAAAAGGGGATTGTTAAGCCAAGGCTGCATCATCTTTTCCATTATTTCAGCCTGACTTTTTTGCCACTCTTCAAAAAAAACTGCACTGCTTTCGCTAGACTTATTCTCTTTTGCTGGTGAGTTAAATGCTTTTAAAAAACTCTGTTGTTGCTGGTGAAATACTTCGAATGTTTTTGATAATATCTCAGGCATGAATTTTTGGGCTGTATTGTTATAACTTAAAATTATTTCTTTTAACACATCTTGAGGAAATACATTACCCTCTTTATTTTCTAGGTCTGATATTATCTGTAGCAAATATTGATTGGTAATATCTTTTCCAGAGTCTTTATCTATGATCTTAAAATTTTCCCCTTCGTTTATAAGCCTACAGAGATCATCTAATGTTACATATTCGCTAGAATTGGTATTGTATAAGCGTCTGCTGCTATACTTATTGATGATAATTGTATCTGAATCATTATCCATAATGTTGTATTTTATCAACTAGATGATATTTTGATAAGTTAAAAAAAATGGCCGCTAAGCGACCATTTTTAGGATGAAATTTTTACGTAAAGTCTACTCTTTCGGAGAAGAAGCTTTCTTTGTCACATTGGTAAGTTCTTCCTGGGCATCTTTTCCGGCCTTCATCATCAAATCAATTGTTTCAAGCTGAGCCTTTTTAGCTACCTCTGCAAACTCTGCTATATGCTTTGGTGTGCTTTGAGTTTGTGAGCTCACGTAATCGGTGGCAATCTTCATAAAATCTTCTGGTTTTTCAGTACTTTTTACAAAGGGGTCTAAGGCCGATAAACTTTCCTTTGCCCATGTCTGTGACAGCTCAGTATTCTTTTTTACTGTGTCTAAAGCTATCTTTCCAAATTTTGAGTTATAATCCATTAAGGATTTCATTGCTTCATCGATCTTTATAGGGCTTTGTGACATCATTTTTTCAAAATTCTTAGTGTAATCTTCAAAATTAAACATTTTCTGCTCCTTTTTTTGTGCGGATGTAACATCATATTCTGCATTTGCATAAAATGTCAATATATTTTTTTGCAATCGCAGAATTATTTGTAATTTTTCATAACGTATTTGCCAGGTGCCAGTCCCAAAGAGGGATAGTCTTTGTGAGAACCAGGTACATATGCTTTTTCATGGGAACTAGATCTAGCTTTGATCCAGGTTGACCAATATGGCCACCAAGATCCCTCATGCCGATCTGCAGTCTCAAACCAATGTTCGGGAACCGAAAATGGTTTAGAGTTTGTCCAATAGCCATATTTCTTGCTGTATGCTGGATTAATTATACCGGCAATGTGTCCACTACCAGCTAAAACAAACCGTTTGTTACCAGAGGACTTGTTTAAACCATAAAAAGATGATCGCCAAGGAGCAATATGATCAGTGTGCGTCGCTACAACGAAAATAGGTATATCAATGTACTTAAGGGAAAGCCTTTCCCCCATTAATGTTAATTCACCTCTTGACAGTTGATTTTCCTTGTAAAAATTATTCAAATATTCCAGTGCCATTTTTCCAGGTAAATTGGTAGAATCTCCGTTCCAATAGAGCAAATCAAAACGAGGGGGCTTTTTCCCCATTAAATACGATCGAACAGCGGGTCCATAAACTAAATCATTTGAGCGTAAAAAACTGAAAGTTTGAGCAAGAAACGACCCTTCCATATACCCTACCTTTTCGATTTGTCGATTTATCTCATCTAGATATTCATCTGTAATAAATAATGACAAATCTCCGGGGTCTTCAAAATCAGTTAGCGTAGTAAAAAAAGTTGCAGAATTTACGAAGTTATCACCCTTTTTGCAAAGGTAAGACAAGGCCGTAGCTAAAAGTGTCCCTCCTATGCAGTATCCTATGCAGTTTATTTTTTCCTGTTCTGTAATAGCTTTAACTACTTTTGAGGCTTCAAAAAAGCCTTTTTCAATATAATCTGTGAAATTAACCTCAGTATGCTCCTTACCAGGATTTACCCAGGAGATAATAAACGTTGAAATGCCTTGCTCTACTGCAAATTTAACGAAACTATTTCTAGGTTGAAGGTCTAAATTATAAAACTTGTTGATCCAAGGAGGAACAATAAGTAGGGGAGTCTTTGAAACCGTTTCTGTAAGTGGCTTATAGTGTATTAACTCAAATAAATCATTTCTATAAATAACCCGACCTTCAGTTATAGCAAGATTTTCTCCTACTTCAAATGCCTGTGTGTCTGTTAGGGATACTGTTAGATCACCAGTGCTGTTTTCTACATCAGTTACAAGATTTTCGAGACCGTCAACCAAAGACTTTCCATTAGTTTCAAGAGCTTGTGTTAGAGCTTCGGGATTGGTTCCAAGAAAATTAGAAGGAGAAAAAAATTCAATCATCTGTTTGGTAAAAAAACTTATCTGCTTTTTATCAGCCTTGCTTAATCCATCTAAATCATCAATTGTTTCTTCAATGATCTTTGACGATATAGTGTAATGCTGTTTTATTAGTTTAAAGTATAGGTTTTCATCCCAACCCTGATCTGCCTTTTCAGGCTCCTTCTTTTGATCTTTTTTGGAACTAGCACCTTTAAGAATTTCATTTTGGATACTTGTCCAATTTTCCAAAGTCGACTTATAATATTTTACTTGGTTTTCAATAAGCTTTGTTGGATTAGACAAAATCTCTGAAAAATATTTTGCAGAAGCTTTATAATACAACTCTTGAGAAGGTTGAGTTTTAACCTCAGGATCGGGTGTCTTAGAAGATAAAGCTATTACGAGCCGCTTTGTAAGCGTGTCTATTTTGTCAAAATTGTTGAGTAATTCCTTGTATTCTTTGGGACCTACAGCAACGTCATCTTTCAGATTTTTATTTTCTTCTTGCACTTTCATTGCTATCGTTATTAATAGATTAGATATAAAACCTTAATTTTAAAAAGCTAGTAAAAACTATGCTATTACCTACATATGACTATTTCGAAAATTTAAGACAATACAACAAGTGGGTCGCGTCAACAACAAGAGCTTTTTGGGAAAATCCATTATTTGGTTTGTACCCAAGTCCTATTCCTTCAACTCTTGCAGCGTGGGGAAAGGTAACTGAGCACAGCTTATCAAGAATCACGTCTAAGCCTGACTGGGGAATAGACTCTGTTATTTCAGACGGAATTGAGTATCTTGTAGCGTTAGAGACAATTAAAGAGCTTCCATTTTGTAATCTGATTAAATTTAAAAGCACACGACGAAAGAAAATAGATCGAAAAGTGCTAATCATTGCTCCAATGTCTGGACATTACGCGACGTTGACTAGAAATACTGTTATTTCTCTTCTTCCTAACTGTGATGTGTATGTGACTGACTGGAAAAATGCCCGAGATGTTCCTTTTTCTGCAGGTAAATTCGATATTGAAGATTTTACAAAGTACTTGGTAGATTTTTTTCGTGATCTATCGCCAGACCTCAATGTTATGGCTGTTTGCCAACCAGCTCCTCTTGCGCTCGCAGCTGCAGCGATTACTTCAGAAAGATTTCCTGAATTTAATCCAAAATCACTTACCTTGATAGGTGGGCCAATCGATCCTGATGCCAATCCAACAGATGTCACGGACTTTGGTCACAGAACCTCGATGGAGGCACTTGAATCAACTGTAACCATGCCGGTCGGCTTGAATTATAAAGGAGTAGGACGAGAAGTATATCCGGGAGCAATCCAATTAGCGTCTTTTATGGCAATGAACCAGGAGACTCATAGTAAAGCTTTTATTGATCAAATAGAAAAGGAAGCCGCAGGTCAAGCATCAGAATATGATAGACACAATAAATTTTATGACGAATATCTAGCAGTTATGGATATGACGGCTGAATTTTATCTCTCGACAGTAGATAGGATATTTAAAAAGCGAGAGATCGCTAAAAATGAGTTTTCTATTGAGGGACAATCTGTTGATCTTAGAAAAATCACTACCATTCCAATATTTATCATTGAAGGCACTAACGATGATATTTCAGCACCTGGCCAATGCTCTGCAGCTTTAAAGATTTTGAATAAGTTGCCTAAAAATATGAAGTTTTCACACTTACAAGATGGGGCAGGGCACTACGGTATTTTTAGTGGGAAAGCATGGCGAACAGAAATCAGACCACTCTTTTTGAGCTTTATTGATAAGTATAATTAAATTATTAGGCTTTTTTATCTAAGCCTTCAAAAAGTTCTTCGCGAGAAAATGGAAGCGACCTCAACCTAACTCCTGTAGCATTAAATATTGCATTGCCTATTGCAGGTGCTACTACACATGTTGCCGGTTCTCCAACCCCACTTGGGTGAATTCCATTTTCTACAATATGAATTTCTATTTCTGGTATTTTAGTCATGTTTTGCCATTTGTAGGTATCAAAGTTTCTTTCTGCTACATGACCATTATCAAGCGTCATTTTTTCTAACAATGCAGCTGATAACCCCCACATCAAGCTTCCTTCCACTTGCGCTTTAACTCCATCAGGGTTAATAACTATCCCCGCATCGATAGCACATATCAGCTTTTGCACGTCGATTGCGGCTGAGCTTGTGTCAACTGCCACCTGCGCTATACATGCAACAAAAGAGGGGTTATATCTTGTTTCGGCGCCTGACGCTGCAATGCCTAACGAAGTACCCTCTGGCAGATCGCTTCTTCCATAGTTTGCTAAACCGCTAGCGATCTTTAAAACGTTTGCAAGTCTTTTTCCACCTCCAAATGAGGTAGGTAAGGGATCTGATTTCTTTGCCCCTTTATTCACGCCTTTCCCTCTTAAATTTAATAATCGTAAAGAAAGAGGGTCTTCATTTATTTCATAAGCAACTTCATCTATAAAAGACTCAAGAGCAAAAACTGTATAGTTATTTGATACACTTCTGACAGCCCTACAGGGTATCGTTTTTTCAATTGACGTTTGCCGATGATGATAAACCGACTGGTTCTCGATATCATACCAATTATCAGCGCCAGTAAGAGTGTAAGTTTCATGCTTCACTGCATCATCAGCCTCTAAAACCTTTCCATCAACCAACGGTAAATGCAACATATCTGCAAAGAAAGGGTTCACTTCGAGCTGCATGTTAGCGCAAGCAATACTCTGCATGATCCCAATACACTTATCCTCTCTTAAAACACTCTTTAAACTTTGTACCGAAGGTGTTCGAGGATGAGCAAATGCCATATCATCCTCTCTGGTGAAGATTAATTTTACTGGTTTTTTGAGTTGTATAGATGCCATGGACGCCATAATTATGTGTTCAAATTCATAGCGCTTACCAAAACCTCCTCCGATCAAATGAGGATGATATATGATGTCTTCAGGCTTCATTTGAAGGAATTGTGCAAGTAAGTACGGCAACATCGTTCCCATCTGGCTACCTGCATAAATATGAAGCTTTTCATCAACAAAATTTACCAAGGCAGACATAGGCTCCATTGGAGCATGCGCAACCATTGATGTTTTATAAAACCTTTCAATCTCTCTAACATTATCTGAGCTTTTAGCTTTATCGTAATCTCCAACTTTCCAAAATATTTTTCCATTGTCTTTTTGTTTCAAAGAGGAAAAGGCTTCTGTCTCCGCTTCTTGCGATGATTGCGTTGAACATGCGGAGTTATCCCAGTTTACATCAATAAGTTTGGATGCCCTCATCGCTTCTGGAAAACTTGAAGCAATTACTAATGGCATATGGGTCATAAAACCTCCTGCCAAGAACTGATCGGGCAAGTTTATTGGAAGCGTAGTTATATACCCTTTTACTTGTTTTTTTGCCTCGTCATCATTTACAGATACTATTTTTGAGCCCATCCTTTTTGGAGGCGCAATAATTTTTGCATAAAGCATATTCGGAATATGGGCGTCTATTGCATATCTGGCAGAGCCATTAATCTTTTCAGGAATATCTAGCGACTTGACAGATCTTCCGATTATAGAGTAGTCCTTCTTTGCTTTTAGAGTTACTTCTTTTAAATCTTCTTCAGACACTTCATAATCGATCACTGTTTCTGATAATATTTCAGAAAGAGAAATCTTTTCTCCCATTATCGTATCTTTAACTGTGCTTTTCTCAACTAGGCAATCTCCAACATCAGCCCCTAATAGGTCTGCTCCTGTTTCCAAGATAATTTGTCGTGCAGCCGCAGAAACTCGGGAAAGTTTATCGAACTCTTCAAAAATACTCCAGCTACCACCGGTTAATTGGGGACCATAGGTGTTTATGGTTGTGTAATCCATTTGAGGATAATCGATAGTCACATCTTCCCAACTTAGCCCTAATTCTTCAGCGACAATCTGTGCCAAGGCTGTTCCAACATGCTGTCCCATTTCATTTCTAAAAATATGAACCGTTGTTCTTCCGTTTGACTCCATTGTAAACCAAATAGAGGGAGAAAAGTTTTGGGGTAAAACTAAAGGACTGGATGGGTTTAATAGATCCACTGCTTCTTTTCCCTGCGCAATTCCTGATCTTGCGAACACAAGGCTACTTAAACCTGCAGCAGAGCTAATAAGAAAAGATCGTCTTTTTAAATTTATATCTATCACTATACGCTCCTTTCTCTTATTTCTTTTCCAGCTTTT
>CACAAX010000017.1 GCA_902530595.1 uncultured Alphaproteobacteria bacterium | reverse complement strand
TCTTTCTCCTGTCCATAAGGGTTTGTTCTGAATTGGCCATATTACCTGATTATATGGAGTAATCTTCCATCGATATTCATAATGTCTCCAGCCTTCTTTAAAATTCCCAATGGTCAACAATGCGGTACTATAGTTGAACCTTGCTTTTTGGGACCAAGAGCCAACAAACTTCAATTTTTTATAGACGTTAAGTGATCTTTCTATTTTTCCAATAGATTTATACGCTAATGCGAGATTTGCTTTGGCCTCTTGGTACGCTGGTTTTTCACTTACAATCCTTTCAAACAAATTAATAGCGGTTTCAATGTTATTTTTTTGCAATTCAATATTAGCAATATTCATTTTTGCAGCAACCAGACCTTCATCCAATTTTACCGCTCTTCTGGAATTCATAAGTGCCTCGTCCAAAAGGCCTAATCGTCTGCACAAAATCCCTACCACATTGTGGTAGACTGCATTTTTTAAGTTTTTTGATTTTATTTTTCTGCAAATTCTAAGTGCTTCTTCATAAGCTCCAGACCTAGAGAGTTCAACTGCTTTTAACAGATCTTTTGAAGGAACATTCTCTTTTTTTTTCATTAAAATTCGTTAAAAAAAAAGGGCGGGAAAACCCGCCCTTTTCCAAAAAATTTGTGTCGCTTAGAACTTAAACGAAGCAGTTAAAGATGACGAACCAGTACTTGTCATCACAGCACTTAGAGTTCCTGCAGAACCTAATGGTCCAGAGGCGCCTATTGTTGTGACTGCATCATCTTTGTTATAACTACCTGTCAAGGTAATTGTTGGTGACATCGCCATAGAGCCAGAAGCGATGAGGTTATCACCACCCGCACTTGTTCCAGCTTTTTCTTGGTATGTTATAGCAACCGAGCTACCACCACCTGCGTAACTTATGCCAACGGTGCTTATACTCTTGTGGACTGCCTTGAGCGCAAACGCATCTGTGATCGTATACGCAGCCCCTGCAGCGTTATTTGTAAATGCAGTCCCAGCAGCATTCACTGTATCATTGTTGAGGCTCTTGTCTTGAAGTCCATCTGAGTTTTGTGCATTTGATGCAGTAAGTGTCATACCACCACCAAGGTCCATAGTAGCACTTAGACCCATTGAGTAATCGGAACCAGCATTAACTCTAGCAATGTTAAGGCCAACTCCACCAAGATTTGTGCTTAATGAGAAACCTAAATCTCCATCAGCCTGCCAACCTAGACCATAGCCCATTGTACCGTATGATCCCTTGATACCAACTGTCTGATTGCTAGTCTCTAGGTTATCACCGTCCATCTCGTTGTCCACCTGAACGGTCGCTCCACCTAATGCCATAGTTGCCTGAAGTTGAGTATCAGCTGTATTTTTGTCTAGCGCAACATCCATACCAAACATAGTTGAAACGGCTGATGTAGCAGCATGCTGGGTCTTTCCAACAGACACTGTTATTGTACCGTTGCTTAAAGACACAGTCCCACCAGAAACAGATCCACCACCTAGGTTGAAAGATCCACTTGTGCTTGCAGTCCAACCGTCGCCAGCTGACATTGAGACGCCTAACGATGCTGTAGTGTTGATAGAAGCGGTTTTTTCTAAAGCTTCAGTACCAGCATCTTGAGAGTCAGCAAAAGCTTTCAAGTCTGCAGCCAAGTCAGCTGCATCTGAACCATTTCCAGGATTACCCCAAGCTTCAATAATGGCATCCATTGCTTCAGAGTGTGAGCCACCTAAGAAGTCGTCGACCACATCTTCTATTGCAGAGACGTTAGCTGTGTTCCCATCTGTTCCGTATGCAACAGCCCCGATTGTGTAGCTATCGTGAGTGCTTATGTAAGCGCGCATGGAAGATAGTATTTCGGAAGCTTGTGTTTGACCAGCACCGCCGGTAACTCCGTTACCACCAACTAAGCCAACAGCATTTTCTTCACCAGTAGCAGCATTTTCGTTTAGCTCGTTGAAAAGAAAATCTCTTTTTCCAGCCTTTTCGATGGCGGTATCCACATCAGATCCAGATGGATTTGTTAGTGTTATGGACATAGATCCTGACCACGTCATTGGATGTGAGTGGTGGAAATATGGTTGATCTGACACTGCGGTCGGATCAGCAGCAAATGCCGGAGCTGTTAGCCCAACGATTGCTGTCGTCGTTAATAGAACTTTTTTCATGTTCTTTCCTCATTTAAATGTTTACATTTAGGTGCACCTGCTTACAAAGGCTTCTAAAAATAGCGCAGCCAATACAAGCAAATATTCCCTATAATTCTTTCTAATGCCAAAAAGGTCAAGAAAGCTTTACGGTTACTTAATTTGTTTTTTTTTTTTGATGTAAAATTGCAACAAAAACGGTGTGAAATTGACTAACTTAGATATAAATAGTAATTGAAGAATGGTGCAAAACAAATTTAAATTACATCAACTCCACATCTTTATACTTACAGGCAAAAAATGGAACGATATAACGCGAAATTAACTGAAAAAAAATGGCAAGCAAAGTGGGAAGAAGAAAAGACCTACATAACCTCTGTAAATCGAAATAAGGAAAAATATTATGTACTTGAAATGTTCCCATACCCCTCAGGAAAAATCCATATGGGCCACGTGCGCAACTACACCATGGGAGACGTGATAGCTCGTTATAAAAGACATAAGGGGTTTAATGTTTTGCATCCAATGGGCTGGGACGCCTTTGGTATGCCTGCAGAAAATGCGGCAATGGAAAATAATATTCATCCAGGAGAATGGACATATAAAAATATAGAAGAAATGAAATCCCAACTCAAGCCGATGGGACTTTCAATTGACTGGTCAAGAGAGTTTGCCACCTGTGATGAGACCTATTACAAACAGCAACAAGAGCTCTTTATCGATATGCTAGAGCAAAATCTGGCGTATAGAAAAAAATCACTCGTAAATTGGGATCCAGTTGACAAGACGGTTTTGGCAAATGAACAAGTAGAAAATGGAAAAGGATGGAGGTCAGGGGCCGAAATTGAAAAAAAAGAGCTGACACAATGGTTTTTTAAAATCTCAGATTATGCACAAGAATTATTGGAAAGCTTGGATAACTTGCCAAACTGGCCGGAAAAAGTAAAGACCATGCAAAAAAATTGGATTGGAAGGTCTGCAGGTGCTTCTATTATGTTCTCCTTAGAAAATTCTCCTCATTTGGACAAACTTGAGGTATTTACTACACGACCTGATACAATCTTCGGAATGTCCTTCTGCGCAATATCTCCAAACCACCCTTTAGCAAAGACCCTTGCAAAAGATAATGAGAATATCAAACTTTTTTTACAGGAATGCAACTCATTGTCGACAGATCAAGCTAGCTTGGAAAAGCTCGAAAAAAAGGGAGTTAAGACTAAAGTAAAAATAAAGCACCCTTTCAAAAATAGCAAAGTACCTCTTTACATCGCAAATTTTGTTCTCATGGACTATGGTACTGGCGCTATTTTTGGTTGCCCAGCGCATGACCAAAGAGACCTTGAGTTTGCATTGAAATACAAGTTGGATGTAGTCCCCGTTGTTTGCCCACTAGATCAAGATGCTGCAACATTTCTAGTCTCAGAAGAAGCATATACGGGACACGGAAAAATCATAAACTCCGATTTTTTAAATGGAATGAATATTGAAGATGCAAAGGAGAAGGTTGTATTGATGCTATCTGAGAAACAAATGGGCCAAAAGAAAGTGACCTATAGGCTAAAAGATTGGGGTATTTCTCGGCAGAGATATTGGGGCTGCCCGATACCAGTTATACATTGTGAAAAATGTGGGGTTGTAGCTGAAAAAAAAGAAAATCTTCCGGTAAAACTCCCAGAACATGTCTCCTTTAAAAAGCCTGGAAATCCTCTGGAAGCTGCAACCGAGTGGCTCAATTTAAATTGTCCCGTTTGTGGCAACCCGGCTAAACGAGAGACAGATACAATGGATACATTTGTTGACAGCTCATGGTATTTTATGAGGTTTACAAGTCCTAAATATAGCAGGCCTACTAAAAGCGACGACTTAAAGTATTGGATGAGTGTCGATCAGTACATCGGTGGCGTTGAGCATGCTATCTTACACCTTCTTTATTCGAGGTTCTTTGCTCGCGCTATGCATAAAACTGGCCACATTTCTGAAGATTTTTTAGAACCGTTTTCAGCACTTTTCACGCAGGGAATGGTTTGCCATGAAACATATAAGGACACAGAAGGAAATTGGCTCTCTCCAGAAGAAGTAACAATATCCATAGATAGTTCAGGCGAAAGAATAGCAAAAAGCTGTAAGGAAGGCTCACCGGTTGAAGTTGGGCCATCGGTAAAAATGTCTAAGTCTAAGAAGAATGTTATAGATCCTATAGACATTATAGATCAATTTGGGGCAGATACAGCGAGGTGGTTTGTGATGTCTGATAGCCCTCCCGATAGAGATATCTCATGGTCAACTGAGGGAGTTGAGGGTGCATGGCGACATCTAAATCGTGTTTGGCGCTTGACTAAAGAGATAGCTATAGAGCTCAAGAAATCTGACAAAGGACTGGTGTTGGCTGAAGACAGACAAATCAATGACTATATTGTAAATACTTCAAGGTTTATCGAAAGCTTTTCGTTTAATAAAGCAATTGCAAAAATTTATGAATTGACAAACTTCTTATCCAGAAAAGACACCAGAATAGAACAGAGAATTTATGGAATTAAGGCTCTTGCTGTGCTCATGGAACCATTTACTCCTCATTTAGCACAAGAAATTTGGGTAACAATAGGAGAACAGGGGTTCATTGCTGAAGCTAAATGGCCAGATATTAAAAGGAGGGTAAATAATAAAGAAGAAAGAATAACCCTACCTATTCAGATAAATGGAAAAAGAAAAACGGAAATATCAGTAGCACCTGATCTTACGGAAGAGGCTCTTAAGGAATTAGTTCTTGAAGAAAGCTTAATAAAAAATGCTTTAATGAATTCTGACTTAAAGAGATTCATTTATGTCCCTAAAAGAATCATAAATCTTGTAATTTAGAGGCTAGCACTATCTTAAAGCACATTTTAATAATTTTTATTATTTTCACAAACGCCAATTGTGGATTTTCACCTCTATATAAAAACACTGGTTCAATGGAAATATTTAAAAATATTGACATACAAAAAGACCAAAACACTTTGGCTTTTTTAATTGAAGAGGCGCTTGAGGAGAAGGCACCTTTCGCAGAAAGTGGTCAACATGCTCTACAATTAGAACCATCTATAAAAAATTCGTATGGGGTAATTACAAAAGAAAATGAGATAACAAGATATTCAGTAACTTTGGATGTTAAATATCGTTTGTATGATAAAAAGACAAAAAAGGTTATTTTTAATAATAAAGTTTCTGCTACGTCAGATTATAGTGCTGCTGTAACCTTTACGGGTTTCGCCACAGAAATAGCTAGAAAGGATACTTATGAAAGACTTGCAGATACAGTTGCTGAAAAAATGATCACAGAGATTTTAATTAGTAATTTAAGTGAATACGCTCCTTGATTTATAACAGGCATAAGATTGATAGTTTCACTGAAACATTCGAAAAGTGCTCTGTAATAGTCTTAATTGGTGAAAACTATTCATTATTACAAAAAGACGCAAAAAAAATTACTGATGCACTCGCGGGAAAAAATGCAGATGAAGAGATGCGAGTAAATAAATATTTTAATCAAGAAATAAATGAAAAAAGAAACGAAATAATAACAAGCCTGAAAACAAAAAGTTTCTTCCCTGGCCGTCAAATAATATTGCTGAATGGGCTTTATGAGAAAGATTATGAAATTATCACTGAAATAGACGCGGAATGGCAAAGTCACGATGCTATTACTATCGTTACCATGAATACATTACCAAAAAAAACTGATGTTACAAAATCACTTGCTTCTAGTGATCGGATAGCTGTCGTTAACTATACCAGTAGTAAAATGGATCAAGATTTTTTTGTGAAAAGATTGACCGATGCAGGTATAAGCTTTTCCGGGCAGGAAATATTGGATCTACTTATCGATTTCGCTAACTTTACGCCAGAAACTATTTTTGAAAATGAGTTTGAAAAGTTAATGCTTTTCAAACTTTATGATGATAAGCCTCTATCGGTAGACGATTTTTTTGATATAATATCAATAAATTATGAACTTAAAGAATTAAGCCTGGCAGTCGCATTGGCCGAAAAAAATATTTTAGAATTAGAGAAAAATCTAAGTGCTTTCTTTTCATACAGTAAAAGCCCGATATCTATTTTGCAATTTGTATCTGCTTATTTCTACAAGTTGTCTTTAATAAAATTATATGGGCCCACCAGCTTTGAGGTGCGCCGTGAATATCCTTTTCTTATTGCACATGATCTTCAAAACGCAAAACAACATGTGAATCAATGGTCCTTACAACAAATAAACCAGGTAACCGACTCCCTCACTGCCTCAGATTTAAAATTAAGAAAATATCCCTCTTTATTTCAACGTTCTATACTAACTCAAAGTCTACATAAAATTATGGAAATTTAACTTTCTTGGTACCCTTTTTGACTAATATAAGAAAAGTATGTCTTCATCCCATATTGTATTTACTGTCTCTAGTTTGGATTATTGCACACCGCTTGAGAATTAAGTATGGGAGATATGAAAAAATGCCAATCCCCGTAGTGTGTATTGGAAACATTACCTTGGGCGGTGCTGGTAAGACCCCTACAGTTATTTTTTTAGCAAATTACTTTAAAAAAAATAATATCAAAGCCCATGTTGTCAGCCGAGGATATGGCGGAACATTTAAAGATATTGTTTTTGTTGATCCAAGAACTCACAATGCCTCTCAAGTGGGAGATGAACCTCTGTTAATTTCTCAGCATGCTAAGGTTTGGGTGTCAAAAAAGAAGAAAGAAGGAATTTTAGAGGCCTACAAGGCAGGCGCTGAATTAGTGCTTCTGGATGATGGCCATCAAAATTTTTCGATTGCAAAAGATATAAATATTTTGGTGTTTGATGCGGATGTTAACCTCAAGAATGAAAACATTTTTCCTCTAGGAAACTTGAGAGAAAGACCTCAGCCAGCAATTGACAGAGCCGATTTTTTGATTTCCATAGGTAATTCGGTTTCTAATAAAAATTTACGAGAAACTATTTTTCAAAACTATAATCAAAAGATCATAGAAGGAATATTTGAGCCTAACATAATTCCAAAATTAAAGAAACGAAAGCTTGTTGCATTTTGTGGTATTGGAAGACCGGAAAAATTCTTTTCAATGCTGCGAAAGCTAAATCTCGAAATTATTAAAGAATACTCATTTCCCGACCATCATTTTTATTCTAATAGACAACTTACCAAAATCTCGGATATTGCTGCAAAGAATAATGCGCTTGTTGTGACCACGGAGAAAGACTTCGTAAAAATACCCGTAACTTTTAAAAAAAATGTATATCCAATAGATATCGAATTACATTTATTAAAAAATAAAAAACTGCTTTTAGAATTAAAGAAATTAGTTCCCTAACTCTTTATCAATTATTTTCTTTAATTCATCGTAAGACCGGTTTGTATATTTCTTTCCATTTACAATAAAAGTCGGAGTCGACTCAATAGCGTCTTTATCAACATAAATCCGAAATTCATTCACCAAATCTAATGCTTTTTCTTGGTCCTCTAAGCAAGAAATTGCTTTTGCCTTCTCAATTCCCGATTTCGCAGAAATTTTTAAAAGGGAATCTACAATTTTATTACTGGTCTCGTATCTAGACCATTTTGCCTGTTCGGAATAAAGTAATTCAAGCATACCAAAATAACGATTTACCACATTTGAGCAGCGTGCAGTCAAAGCTGCCCATAACCCAGCTTTATCAAAATAGATTTCTCTATGAATAAATTTTACTTTACCGGTTTCGATGTACTCCTTATTCAACTGTGGATAAACATTGGAATGAAATGCCGCACAAGCTGGACAAGTCAATGAAGCATATTCAACAAAAACAACGGGTGCGTCGTCATTGCCCTTCGACATTTCAATATACTTGCTTTCAACTTTTGATGGGTCTGCTGCATAGGCAAATCCTGACATAAAAATTAATAAAAGTAGCACATATGTACTTATCCGATATTTTTCAGTCTTCCATAATCTCATTTTTTTTCCTTGAATTACTAAGGTTATTTTTCATTTTTGTTAGCGCATTCTCTAATTGGATGCCAGCAATTTTGGAGTCGGTGGTTTCTATGCTTTTTGTCGCACTAAGGTCATGCGAATTATCTAATTCTACCACGTTTTCATGATTAATATCATGTAATCGTTGCAATTTTATCTGAATTATAACTTCTTTTGAATAAAAGGAGTTTATTTTCTCCATGATGTCTTGTAGCTGTAAAGATAATTCTGCCATATAAGGCCCAGACATACCAAGATAAAGAATATTTTTTTCACCACCTTTGATAGTTTTCATTTTAATTGGATGAGCTTTTTTTGATATTTCTTCCCCAATAATTGTATCCCATATGTCTAATAGCTTGGCATAGCTGATTATGTTTAGCTGACCATGTCTTTTTACTAATGGTTCAATTAAATTTCCAATGGATTTGAAATTTCTTTTATGATAATTCATTTTTCAGGTAAGTTTTTAGCCATTATAATTTATGGTATATCAAATTGAAATGGCAATTATAAGTAAAATCCTGCTGAGATGGTACGCTAAGAACGGTAGAATACTACCATGGCGAGTAAATCCTAAAGACGCAGAGGCAGGACAAAATCCTGATCCCTATAAAATTTGGATATCTGAAATAATGTTACAGCAAACTAATGTAACAACGGTGATACCCTATTTTAAAAGATTTATTAAAAAGTGGGATTGTATAGATAAGCTTCGCTATGCTGATGAGGGTGATATTTTAGCTTTTTGGGCGGGTCTTGGTTATTATGCAAGAGGAAGAAATCTTTTGAAATGCGCAAAGGAACTGAGCGAAAAATTTGATGGCAAAATACCAAATGACAAAAAGTCTCTTTTGGAATTACCAGGTATAGGTGAATATACTGCTTCAGCTATAAGATCAATTGCCTTTGGTGAAAGAGAAGTGGTAATTGATGCAAATATTGAACGAGTCGTTTGTAGACTTTTCAAGATTGAAAAGCCTGTAAATCAATCTAAAAAAGACATTAAAAAATATGCCTCCAAACTTTTCCCCGAACTTCATAGTGGTGACTTTGCTCAAGCATTAATGGATTTTGCAAACGCAGTTTGCAAACCAAAAAAACCTAACTGTAATCATTGTCCAATTTCACCATCCTGTTTAAGCTTGAAGCTAGGTGTAGTAGAAAATATTCCCGCCAAACCAGTCAAAAAAGAAAAACCGATAAGAAGGGGTTTCGTATTTTTCATAAAAATACAGCCAAACAGTTTCTTACTTGAACGAAGGCCTAGTGAAGGAATATTAGGAGGACTTTTAGGTTTCCCCACAACTGAATGGGAGGTAATAAAAAACAAGCCCACTTTACCTTTTAATGCGAACTGGACTTTTACCAAACGATTAGTAACACATCAATTTTCCCATTTTAAATTGGAACTCGAAATTGTGTTAGGCGAAAAAAGAAACTCTAAGTTTGATAGTTCTAAATATTTGGCTGTCGAACAACAAAATTTTGATTTAATGTCGTTACCAACATTAATGCGAAAAGTGTACATTAAAGCGATCAAGCTTTAATGCTATTTTGCATTCGCATTCTGTGTTCTAGCTTTCTGTCTAAAATAGTCTATTGGAATTAGCTCACCACCTTTTTTGACGTGCCAATAATTCCATCCATTGCATGATGGAGATCCCTCTAATATAGCACCAACTCTATGTATAGAACCTTTAGCATTATGAGTAATTAACGTGCCATCAGGACGAACTCTAGCTACGTATCGTTTGTTAACAGAAGTCAGCTCATCTCCAGGTTTCAAAATACCTCTTTCTACCAGCTGACCGAATGGGACTCTTTCCAGATCCTTTTTTGTTTCTGTTATTTCAAGATCTTTCTCAGAATAAGGACGAGCTTTATTAATGCGCTTTTTAGCTTCTTTAAAGTAACTCTTATCCTTTTCAATACCGATGAATTTTCTCGCTAAGCGTTTTGCTACAACCCCGGTAGTCCCTGTTCCCAGAAATGGATCCAAAATCAAATCATTCTTTTTCGTACTCGCTATTATGATACGATGTAGAAGTGATTCTGGTTTTTGCGTGGGGTGGATTTTTTTTCCATCTTTTCCTTTAAGTCTTTCTGAGCCTGAACATATTGGTAAAAACCAGTCAGATCTCATCTGTGTTCCCTCATTCAGTTCCTTTAACGCATCATAATTGAAGACATACTTGGAATTGTCAGATTTGGCAGCCCATATTAAAGTTTCATGAGCATTGGTAAATCGCCTACCTCTAAAATTTGGCATAGGATTAGATTTTCTCCAAAATACATCATTTAATATCCAATACCCCAAGTCTTGCAAACTGGCTCCGACCCTAAAAATGTTATGATAAGAACCTATTACCCATATTGCTCCATCCTTTTTTAAAATTCTCCTAGCCTCCCGTAACCACTTTTTAGTAAACTTATCGTAATCATTGAAGCTAGAAAATTTATCCCAATCTTCTTTAACGCCATCAACCTTTGAATTGTTCGGACGCAGCAATTCACTGTTAAGCTGTAAATTATAAGGTGGATCTGCAAAAATTAAATCGACCGAGTTCTCAGGTATTTTTTCCATCAACGTGATGCAGTCATCATTAAAAAGTTCTGTCTCATAAGAAGATTGAAACAAGTGCTCTATATTTAAACTCATAATTTGCCTCGAACTTTTCTGTAAACGTTGAGTCAAATTATTAAACGCGTCAAATTTTTTATTTAAAAACAGTCACTTATTTTTCATAAACACAACATGTTGTATATGGGTCTAAAAGATCTCCTATGTTCAGTGGTAATACCCAACTTGTAGATAGCAGCTTTATGTTGCTCTACTCCATATCCCACATTCCTTTCCCAGCCATAACCTGGGAAGCGCATATTTAATGATTTCATATGAAAGTCGCGTGATACTTTTGCAACAATGGAAGCCGCGGCTATGCTCGCTATTTTATTATCTCCTTTAATTATGCTGTAGGCTCTTGAAGCAGATCTATATGATTCCGGTAATGTGCTTCCATCAAAGTATAAACTATCTTTTGTCTTAGCAACTTTCTCAACGGCCTTTTGCATAACATGTAAAGAACTGCTCAAAATGTTAAAGTTATCAATCACCTTAGCTGAGGAGAAAGAGACCCCTACTGAAAATGTTTCTAGTATCTCAAAGTAAAGCTTAACTCTCTGACAGGAGCTTAAGGTTTTCGAGTCAGCTAGCCCACTAATATTGTGGCATTTATCAAACCTTACGGCAGCTGCCACAACCGGGCCGCACCATGCGCCCCTGCCGACCTCATCTACTCCACAGTGAAACCCTAAATCTTTAAAATCTTTCAATTAAATTAAACCTTTAAAAACATATTTTTATAATTGAAGGTTAATTTTTACATGTCAATAAGATCAAATACCTGTAAATTAGTACGCAATAATTTAAATAATCCAAAATTTATTCGTTAATAATAAATCATGGGTAAAAATGGTAAGCGTACATGAAAGTTTGGATAATAGTTTCAGTGATGTTTTTGATGGAGAATTCTCAAGTAAAAATTGCCGAAACGGTCAATGATAGCTCTCGATTTTTTAATACAGAAAAACAGTGCCTCAATTCATTGGAAAACAAAATGCTTGATGGAGACAATATGGTTGAGTTTTTTGGTGGAGCATTTGTTACAAGTGGCCCTGTTTTTCAAAAGATCAAGCAATGTATGGCAATAGAGTTAGAAGAAAAACAATTAAAGCGACTTTTACGAGAAATGAAATAATCTATTCATATTCCTACAAAATTCACATTTTTCGTGAGATAAAATACAACCACAAAAAAAATAGTTGCCATAAAGCCAAACAAATAAATTTTATTTTTTAACCTTGACGAGTGTTTCTTCATTTCATCAGAATTCTTTCCAAAAAATTGGCCAAAAGTTTCTTGCAGCTTCCTTGCATCTTCTTCTTTTATTGTTTGCATGTCAGCTTTGAAATCCTGACTTCTTTCTGATTTAATTTTTTTAACCAAAACTAACCAATCTTCAGAATACCTCAACCGTTTTTAGTGACTAAAAATAGAAGAGAGTATACCTTTAAAAAAATGTTTTCCAATCAGATGACATAATAATGCAATCGTTAATAAAGTAAAAGAGGTAACAATGAAATTGACTAAAGAAACTATATGGCATTTTACTTGTGATTTTTGCAAACTTTGGTGGTCGTTTGCGTCAAGTGATGAGTTTCAACCAAAGAAAAAAATATTCTGCCCTCATTGTGGTAGAAGAAACGAAATCGACGATGACGCATAGTTTTGAATAACTTTGAGAAAAATATAACCTAAATATACGCAAACTTTTAACCAATATCGCTCAGGTATTGAAGTTGGGTTTCTTCCCATATTCTTATGAAATTATAACATGTTATTCACATTATTCATGAATTGACTATAATTTATCCTAAAAGGACCCGTAGTTAAACGGATATAACAAATCCCTCCTAAGGATTAGTTCTAGGTTCGATTCCTAGCGGGTTCGCCAACTCAATTTTTATCATCATTTTTATATTGTCTAATGAAGTCCTCTAAGAGCTTTGGGAGTTGAGGACCAAACTTACGCAGAACTTGCGCTATCTTCAAAAAATCTCTCAAAATAGCTTTTGGTCCCAAAGTAGCAGCTATATATTTTTCAACAACAGGTCGGGCTGTTTCCCACATATTTATATTTGGATCTAAGCTTCTCGAAACACCTTCAACTACGACCATTGTCCTCTGCAATAGCAATAACTCAGTTCGAGTTTCCATTCCAAATTGCTCAGTTACTTCAAATAATCTAGATAGTAATCTAGCCATCGATATGTCTGAGGCCTCCATACCAAATATTGGCTCACCCACTGATCTAAGGGCTTGAGAAAATTCTTGCACATTTTGATTTTCTGGAACATACCCTGCCTCAAAATGTACTTCTGCAACTCTTAAATAATCACGCCTTAAGAATCCTATTAGGATTTCCGCATAAGTCTTTCTTGTATATTCGTCTATTCTTCCCATTATGCCGAAATCCATCACTATAAGAGTACCATCACTTCTACATTTCAGATTACCTTGGTGCATATCCCCATGAAAAAAACCATCCCGTAGAGCTTGTGTCAAAAAAGTCTTGATAATTCTTTTTGCAAAGCTTTCAATATCTACTCCACTCTTCTTTATTCTTTCTATATCTCCAACCGACATTCCGTCTACCCACTCTGTTGTTACAACTCGTTTACCAGAAAGAGACCAAATGACTTTAGGAACATAAAAATTACGATCACTTTTTGTATTTTCTGCAAACTCAGCTGCAGCTGATATCTCCATTCTTAAATCTAGTTCTTCACGCACTAATCTTTCAAAATGGTTAACAACTTCTGTAGGCTTAAGTCGCCTAAAGCTTGGTATAATAAACTCTATGAATTTTGCTAAAAATAACAAAGCAGCTAAATCTTTAAGGAAAACCTTTTCTACATTAGGCCTTAATATTTTCACTGCTACCAATTCCTTTGTTTCCTTAACGGTTGCCTTATGAACCTGAGCAATTGATGCAGCGGCAACCGAATCTGAAAATGAAGAAAAAATACTCTCAACAGGGCTTCCAAGTTCCTCATGTACGATTTTTTTTGCCTCTGTAGTTGGGAAAGGGTCTAAGGAATCTTGTAAAACCTTAAGCTCATTAGCCAAGTCAGCTCCCACTATGTCGGGCCTCGTAGATAGCAATTGCCCAAACTTGATATATGCCGGTCCCAATGCAATGAGCGCTCTAACAATTGGAGATTTCTTGTATGGCCCTTTAATCCCAAAAACAATTAGAGGTTTCCCCATGAATAAGATACCGAATTTTATCGGCTTTGAGACTTTGGTAATTTTCAAGACCTGTTCAACAGCGCCGGTTCTAAAAAAAGTTCCAACCACCCTAACTAATCTAAAGGGGTTATGAAACCACTTCATCAGATCTTCCAGCCGCTGTGCATGGCAACTACTCCTTGAGTTAAGTTTCTATATTTAACCTGTCTGAAGCCAGCTTCAGCTACTAGATTTGCAAGTTTTTCTTGAGAGGGAAATTTTCTTATACTCTCAATTAAGTATTGATAGCTTTCAGCGTCATTAACTATGAACTTCCCAAGCCTAGGAACTAAATTAAATGAGAACGCATCATAAATCTTGTTTAAGGTCTCATTTTCAACTTTACTAAATTCGAGGATCATAATTCTTCCTCCAGGCTTTAAAACTCTCAAGGCTTCGGATAAACACTTTTTTAAATCCAAGACATTTCTTATTCCAAAGGAAATTGTATAATAATCAAAAACCTCATTCTTAAAGGGTAATTTCATGGCATCTGCACACACCCATTCTAAGTCTGTTTCTATTTGCCCAACATTCGATCTTCTTTTTCCCTCCTTGAGCATATTTTCGTTTCTATCTAGTACTGTTACCCTTGCTTGATTTTTAGTTCTCTTGATGAATCGAAAAGCAATATCTCCAGTTCCGCCTGCAACGTCAAGAAGATGTGTATTTTTTCTAGGCGCGAGCCAATCGATAAAACTATCTTTCCATAATCGATGCAAACCCGCGCTCATCAGATCGTTCATTAAATCATATTTAAAAGCAACACTGTCAAAAACCTTATTTACTAACTTAGGCTTTTCTTTTTTACTAACTTTTTTGAAACCAAAATTTTCCATTTTTTTCTTTTCTAACAATAAACAAGCAGCTTCACTCGTTGTAACCTTTAAAGAAGTTCAAATATGTCTTTCCGATTTTTCTGATTCTTAAGATTTCAAATCCATCCATTTTTTCTAATTCTTTATTACATTCATATATAATTAACGAATTAATCTTTGTCACTCTTAACTCTTGTAACCTCATAAAAACTTTACTAGCTTTTATCAGGTCATATGGTGGATCTACAAAAACAACATCAAACTTATTGCAAGGCGATAACTTTTTATCAAAAAAATCGTGTTTAAGTACGCGCAAGCTATTTACATGGTCATTCCCATAGAGCTTAAATTTAGCAAGATTTTTTTTTATGCATTCACAAGCAGCACCATCTTTGTCCAAAAAAGTAACTATTGAGGATCCTCTTGATATAGCCTCAATACCAATAGCCCCCGATCCAGAAAAGCAGTCAAAAAACGAAATCTTTGAAAAATTAATATTGAAACCGTACTCCAAGATGTTGAATAATGTTTCTTTAACCCTATCTGACGTCGGCCGGGTAATGAAGCTCTCAGAACCTTTAAACTTTTTGTCATTTGTTAGGATCTTTAAGCCTTTTAGTTTTCCACTGAGAACTCTCATTTGAGACTTAAAGCGTCTTTAATATCAAAATTAATGTCACGTAGAATTTCTTTTTTTGGAGATTTTTTTTCTTCAATCAAACGTTTACCTATCATATAGCTATACGGGTCATTAAATGAGTCAACTGCCAGCAAAATCTCTTCTTTATAATACCAGAATGATACTTTATCTTTTACTTTTCTTTCTATAATGTCAGTAAAACCGTCACAAATACCTGCTATTTGCAACTTTTGATCAAACTGCTCGGTCCAAAACCATGGCTTTGCATTGAAGTTGGTTCTGTTACCTGCAATGTTTAATGCAACTGTTTGACCTTGATCGATAGCATTTCCAACTGATTCAAGCCGCAAACATCTTCCTTTATGATTAAATGAAGCGCAGTCCCCTGCTGCATAAATTGAGGGGTCACTTGTCTCTAGTCTTTCATTAACTTTTATACCGTTTTCAATCTGTAATTGTGCATCTTTTGCAAGATCAACTTCTGGGTATCCGCCAGTGGCAACTAGCAAAGCGTCCACATCAATCAGTCTTCCAGAAGCTAGTTCAACATTTGTAACTTCACTTTCAATGTTATTTATTTTTTTGACAAAATCATTTTCAATAATTTTCACTCCTCTTATTGAAAAGATCTCCCTAAAATAAGCTGCTGTCGGTTCTCCAGCCACTCTTTTGAGTATTCTTTCAGCCCCTTCAACAACTGTTGTATGCATGCCAAATGAAGAACAAATCGACGCAACTTCCAAGCCCAAATAGCCGCCTCCAATTATCAAAATCTTTTTTCCTGTGTGTAGCTGGTTTTTTAAAATTCTAGCATCATGCAAATTACGCAAATAAAAAGCGTTTGAATAATTATCACTATCGCTTAGAGGAGCCTTTTTAGCTTTACTACCAATCGCGATAACTAGTTTAGTGTAGTCAATCTTTTCTCCGCTTTGCAAATGCACTTTTTTGTTATCTCTATCTATTTTTGTAGCCTTCTTCGAGAGAAGAACCTGAATATTGTTGGTTTTATAATAGTCAATTTTTTTCAGTAGAAGGCGTTCTTCGTGAAAATGTCCGGTTAGAAACTTCTTGGATAGTGGTGGTCTTTGATATGGATAATAATTTTCTTCACATACCATACAAATTTCACCATTAAAACCAAGAGACCTTAATTGGCTTGCACAAGATATAGAGGCCTGACCGCCACCTATAATTACTATTTTCTCTATCATCATAAATTTGTAAGAAAGTTCTTCAAAAAAATCAATTAACGTTGTATTAAACCCAAGGATATATTAAGTAAACTTTTACATTCAATAGAGGCCTTTTATGAAATACTCTGTAGGAGACGAATTTCCAGAAGTTATATTTAACTGGATGGATGACAAATTTGAAGTACAGAAAGCTGGAACTAGTGAGCTTTTTGACAAAAAGAATATTATACTGATTGGAATGCCCGGTGCATTTTCACCTACTTGCTCTATGATGCACCTACCTAGCTTCATTAAAAGTGCTAAGGAATTTAAAAGCTTGGGAATTGATGAAATTTTTTGCGTTTTAGTAAATGATGTATACGTTGCGAAGGTTTGGGGTGAATCAACTGGTGCAACAAAAGCCGGCATAAAAATTATCACCGATCCATTATCCATTCTTGCTGAAGCATTAGACTTTGAATTTACGGTGAAGGGAACAGGTTTATTAAGAAGGCTTCAGAGATTTACCGCTCTATTAAAGAATAAAAAGATCGAAAGACTTTACTTTGAAAAAGAACGAGGGGTTTGTGATATGACTTCGGCGAAAACTATTTTGAAAGATATAACCTAAGTTTCCATCTCCACCTTATTTGCAAAATTAAGATCTAGTTCTGTTAACCCACCTGCATCATGTGTTGAAAGGGATATATCGACCGTTTTAAATACATTAGTCCAGTTTGGATGGTGGTTAATCTCTTCCGCTATAAATGCGATCCGACACATCCATGAAAATGCTTCCTTGAAGTTTTTAAAAACAAAGGTTTTTTGGATGTAGATTTTGTCCTCCGAAAAACTCCAACCTTTCGAAAGCAAATGTTCAAACTTTTCTTCTATTTCTTTATTACTAAGTTTCCTTGGCATCTATTTTTTCTCCTTTTTTAAATGGGCTGATGAACTGTATTTGTTTACTACTATCGCTGACAATTTTTTTCTCTTCTTTTAAAAAATCATCCACAGCGTTCATAAACCCTTCATGTGGGAACCAATGGCTTGAGTATGTTATACAAGCTTCGTAACCTCTCGCAATCTTATGGTCTCCTTGAGCACCAGCCTCCACTCTTTTCAAGCCTCGCTCAATAGCGAAATCTATAGCTTTATAATAACAAAGCTCAAAGTGCATTGCAGGAAAAAACTGATTGCATCCCCAATATCTTCCATACAAGCAATCTGATCCTATGAAATTTAAGGCGCCCGCTACATACCGATCATTTTTTTTTGCCAGCACTAGTAGAATTTTATCTTTTAGGTTTTTCTTTAGACCCATAAAAAAATTCTTTGTAAGGTAAGGATAACCCCATTTTCTCTGTCCAGTATTTTGATAAAAATGCCAAAATGACTCCAGCTCAAGGTCTGTTAGTTGACTTCCAGTTAAAGATTTAATCTCACCACCAAAGTTCGTTGCCTGTTTTCTTTCCTTTGTTATATTTTTTCTCTTACGGTATGTTAATGAGCCTAAGAAATCATCAAATGATTTATAGTCTCTATTAAACCAATGATATTGGATGCCTTCTCTTACAAGCAGATTGTTTTTTTTTGCAACGCTAACGAAACTTTTACTACAGAAGGTTATATGTAATGACGAAAGATTATTTTCCTCAACGACTCTCTTTGCTGATGAAATCATTTCACCAACCTTATCTTTGTATTCACTTTGTACTAAAATTCTTTCCCCTGAAACAGGAGTAAATGGTACCGCTACTTGTAGTTTTGGATAGTAATTTCCCCCTGATCTCTCATAGGCATCGGCCCAACTATGATCAAAAACGTATTCTCCTTGGGAATGATTTTTTAAAAAACTTACGATTATTCCTACTACGATATTTTTTTCTTTAAAAATTATGTAAAAAGGAATCCAACCGGTTTTAGGTCCCACAGAATTACTAGTTTCCAAAAGAAAAAAAAAATCATATGACAGGAAAGGATCACCACCTGCCCTACTAGAACGGCATGCTTCCCATTCATCTCTTGATATGGATTTTATAGTTGTGCAAATTGCAGTTTCCAATATCTTCCCTTTGCAATCTTTACTCTGTTATATCAGGCTCATAATGTTCGAAGGTGATATTATCTACTAATCCCTTCAAACTCTTCTCGATCTCTCTTGAAGTAATTGTCCACGATAAAATTGCAATATTTAATTTTTTTAATCTTTTAACTCTGATATTTTTAATACCTTTCCAGTCCTGGGAGATAAACTGTAATCTATTAGCAACTATCTCATTTTCAATTTTGTTATTTTTTATCTTGCTACCAATACTCTCAATTTTCGGAAAGCTTGTAGTTAGGCCTAAAGGAACCCTTCCAAACAAATTTTTTTTTCTGATATACTTTATTAGATCTAAGTTGAAAGACATTAGAGCAACTGGGCCCTTATAGCTTCCAAGTTTCTCTGCAAGAACCCTTGTGAACATATTTAGATTTTTTTTAATGTACTTAGAATATTTGATTTCTAATAGTACGGGCACGCGTCCATTTACTAAATCAAAGACCTCTTCTATCGTGGGCACTTTTTCATTGTTAGATAGCTTCGCCTTTTTTATATAACTTAAGTTTTTATTAAAAACAAAACCTGTTTTTGTTGTAAGCCGACCAAGAAAAAAGTCATGAAAAACGATAATTTTAAAATCCTTAGTAAAATGTATGTCCATTTCAATAGAGTAATTTTTCTCAATTGCTAGCCTAAACGCTTCCAGAGAGTTTTCAGGAATTGTTTCAGAAACTGCCAATGACCCTGAATGAAAGCCTCGATGGGCAAAAGGCCTTTCAGTCAAGAGGCTGTAAGGGTTCCTCAAGGCTAGGATTCTACTTCAAATATTCCATCAATTTCTACCGCAACTCCAAGTGGTAGATTTGCGCCAACTGCCGTTCGAGCATGCCTTCCTTTCTCCCCAAATAATTCAACTAAAAGATCGGACGCTCCATTGATAACGCTGGGTTGCTCGGTGAAACCTGGCGCAGAATTTACAAAACCACCAAGCTTCACAACTTTGGTCACTTTATTTAAGTCTCCATTTACCGCCATTTTCAATTGCGCCAGCAACGAAACAGCGCACTGTCTTGCTGCATCATATCCTTCTGCTACATTTAGATCTTTACCTAAAACTCCTTTAATAAAGCCATTTTCATTTTGAGACACTTGTCCAGATACAAAAACCAGTTTGTCAATCTTTACGTAGGGTATGTAGTTAGCAGCCGGTGGTGGTGCGTCTGGTAATACTATACCCTTGTAGATAAGTGTTTCATTGATGTCCATTTTTCAATCCTTTCAAAAAATCAAATGTTTAGGTATACTAATGATTATTATTTATACATAATTCCTTAATCTTTATAAACAAAAAGGTATTTTATGAAAAATACAAACACCGAGATTAAAGCTTTTTTCCATCAATCTACAAATACGATTTGCTACGTCGTCAGTGACAAGGAAACAAAATGTGCTGCGATAATTGATAGTTGTCTAGACTATGATCATGCAGACGGTAGTTTAGACACAGAACACGCTGACTCTGTGATAGAATACCTCCAAACAGAAAATTTAAAACCTGCTTGGATCCTCGAGACACATGTACATGCTGACCATTTATCGGCAGCCCCATACTTCAAGGAAAAGTTCGAAGCACCAGTTGCCATTGGAAAAAATATAACAAAGGTACAGCATACCTTCGGTGTTATTTACAATACTGAGAGAGGTTTTAGAAAAGATGGTTCGCAATTTGATCACCTTTTTGAAGATGGGGAGAAGTTTAGTATTGGCAATTTAAATTGTGAGTATATTTTTACGCCAGGCCATACACCAGCGTGTGGTTCTTATAAAATCGAGGATAATATTTTTGTTGGTGATACACTTTTTATGCATGACTTCGGTACTGCGAGATGCGACTTTCCAGGGGGAGATGCTCGTGATCTCTTTAAGTCAATAAGACGAATTCTAAATTACCCTGGAAATACAAACCTTTGGATGTGTCATGACTATTTGACCGATAATCGAAAAAAATATCAGTGGAAATCTACTGTAGAAAAACAGAGAAAGTTAAACCCTCATGTAAAAGATGGTATAAATGAAGAAGAGTTTGTAAAAATAAGAGAAGAGAAAGACTCGCGTCTTGGGGCACCTAAACTTATAGTGCCGTCAATACAAGTAAACATGCGCGCAGGAGAAATGCCTCCACCAGAACGGAACGGAGTTTCATACCTAAAGGTTCCCGTGAAGTTTAAAGAGAGAGAATAAACTTAATTCGTATATATGTTATTCATATGCACATTTCACTGAAATCATTTTTATTCTGTTTACTATTTCTTTTGAACTTATTCAGTTTCCAGAAATTATATGCGGATAGAATAATTAAATCCGAGCAATTGGTTGAAAATCTATATAATGACTTAGTTGCCACATCAATAAAAGAGCTATCCATTGATAAGCAAAAAATAGAGCTCAAAAACCTTTTTCAAAAATATGTTGATATTCCTATCATAGCGAGAGCAGTTCTGGGAAAAAGCTGGCGTCACGCTAACAGCGATCAAAGAAAGCGATTTATTAGTGCATTTAAAATATATGTTTCTCATAAATACGGAAGGCAATTTTCAGAATTTAAAGGTACTACGCTGGAAATCACGAAAAGTCGTGATACTCTTACGAAAGCTGGTGTGCTCGTATCTTCAATAGTTGTGGTGCCAGGCAATCCTTCTTTAAAAGTCGTATGGCAAGTATCAGATGGAAGCGGATCTTTAAAGTTGGTTGACTTAAGAGTAGAGGGGATATCAATGCTTTCAACTGAGAGACAGGAATTCAGATCAAAATTAAAGAAATTTGAAGGTTCTTTAGATGACCTAATTCAATCTATTTCTCACAAATAGACCTTAGTCACCCCATAAAAGAGCCCTAATCAAGCCTCCAATAAGGGAAGAATTTTTTGGTTTTATATCCGTTTCACCTTGAGATTGAAACTGAAGTTTTGTTGCTGTCTCATCGTAGTCTCTTAAGACGTCAAACTGATCAGGTGAAATCATTGCTATTTCCTTTTTTGAAACAAGCTGGAGGCTGATTTTTGTCATTATCTTGGAAAATATTTTTGCTGGCAAACCACCCCCATTTACGTTTTTCAATGGTTGATTGTCATCATTGCCCATCCATATACCGGCGACGTAATTATTCGAAAAACCAACAAACCATGCGTCTCTGAAAGATTGACTCGTGCCTGTTTTGCCAGCTATTTGCCAATCTGAAACAGATGCATTTTTACCTGTTCCATTTTCTACACTCGAAAACATAAGATACTTAAGTGTTTGCGCGGCCAGCTTGGAAAATACTCGAAACCCTGGCTCAGAACCTTCCCTGATAATTACCTCCCTGGTTTCCTTGATGCTTAAGTCTCTCCATCCCTTAGGGTAAACTCTTATACCATTATTTAAAATTCCTGCATATGCAGAGGTAAGCTCTAGTAAATTTACCTCAGACGATCCCAAAGCTATTGAAGGTTCACTGGGTATAGCTGTTTCTATCCCTAACTCTTTAGCTAAAGTTTTTACTCTATTTATACCAATTTTATCTCCTACCTTTACTGCAACTGTATTTAGAGATTTTGAAAACGCTTCTTCCATAGTAACTGGACCAAGATACCTATTATCATAATTTTTAGGGGAATATTCCTTATAATTGTTTTTACCAAAAACGATTGTGACTGGCTCATCCATAAGCACTGTGTTAGGCGAGATACCAAGGTCTAGAGCAGCTCCGTAAACGAAGGGTTTAAAAGCTGATCCTGGTTGTCGTTTAGCCTGATAAGCTCTATTAAATTGTCCTGGTATTTTCTCTGAAGGTCTTCCGCCACTCATCGCTCTCACACGTCCATCTGCAGACATAACAACGACGGCAATTTGTGCTGTCGAATCCGACATAATTTCTGTTTCTAAGAAGGAAGATATAGTATCGTCAACTTCTTTCTGAATTTTGGGGTCAAAGTATGTTCTGATAATAATGTCTTCTTTACTTTGTTTTGTTATTTCTTGGGGTGCATCTTGCATTATCCAATCAGCGTAATAAGAACCGATCTCATTGATATTATTCTTTTCTATTGTAGGAAGCGCTTTTGCAGCGTTATCAAAATCTTTAATCGAAATCAATTTCTGATCTCTCATTATTTTTAATACGGTAAGCGCTCTAGCTTGTGAGAGTTTTTTGTTATTTATTGGTGAATACCTCGACGGAGCTTTTAACAGACCAGCTAAAAGTGCAGCTTCACCTATTGAAAGCTCAGATGAATTTTTATTAAAATATCTCTCTGATGCAGCCTCAAACCCATATGCCCCAGAACCCAAGTATACTCTATTTATGTAAATGGAAAGAATATCTTCTTTGGAGTACGCATACTCTAAAGCTAAAGCAAAAGGTATCTCAAGCAATTTTCTAGAAATGGTTGATCTCCTACAATGTTTTTGAGTATTGGAATCACCTTGTAAAAGGCAAAGTATCTTTGCTACTTGTTGAGTAATGGTTGAACCCCCATGACCGGAAAAGGGTCCTCTTCCCTCTCTCAAATTTATTCTTATCGCGCCCAGAATTCCCCTTATTGAAATCCCGTAGTGAGAATAGAAAGATCTATCCTCCACGGATATTATTGCGTCATGAAGAACACGATTCAAACCTTTCGATTTTAAAATGCCACCAAATTGGTTTCCGCGCCAAGCAAATACATCATTATTTCTATCAAGAAGTGTTACCGACCCTCTTTTTCTATCATCTAAAAGTGTGGCAATTGGTGGTAGCTTATTTACATAATTGACTACCGCAATAAACAGCATTAAAAAAACTATCATAGCCACATTCAGGGACACCCAAAGTAAGTATTTTAATGTTTTTCTAAAAATTGTACTCATGACTAAATTAAATGTTTGTCTAACAACAATTACCCTGTGAAAAAATCTTTGTAAACCCAAGACTGTTTATTAGAAATACGTACTTTTTTTGCCTAAAAATTAACCAATTGCACTTTTTTGCTTAATTATTAATCAAATTTCTATGATTTTTAAAAAATTCAGCTTCAAGATAAAAAATTGCCATTTCTATTTTTCAATCATCACCTACAAGTTGCATCAATAAATCGTAATTGCGAAAGGAGACTTAATGAAACTTATAATAGCAGTTATTAAACCTTTCAAACTGGAAGAGGTACGTGATGCATTGAAGGATATAGGCATCCAGGGCCTTATGGTTTCAGAAGTAAAAGGTTATGGAAGGCAAGATGGCCATTCCGAAGTTTACAGAGGAGCGGAATATACCGTTAGCTTTGTTCCAAAGTTAAAATTAGAAATAGTGGTAACAGACAAAGATGCCTCCAAAACTGTCGACACCATTAGTGAGGTCGCTAAAACAGGGAAGATAGGCGATGGTAAAATTTTCGTTTCCCCTATTGAGTCTGCCCTGCGGATAAGGACTGACGAAAAAAATGATGATGCAATTTAACCCCATGTTTAAAAAGAAAGAGCAAAGAATGTCTAAATTATTATTTTTGAGCACTGCTGTGCTAGGTTTATCTTCGACAACACTGTTCGCAGATGGACATGCCCAAGACTATAGTGAGTCAGGGTACTTTATATTTAATACGTTGCTATTCCTAATCGGCGGTTTTTTGGTGATGTGGATGGCCGCTGGTTTCGCAATGCTGGAAACGGGATTGGTAAGATCTAAAAATGCATCAACGCAACTTTTAAAGAATGTTGCGTTATTCTCTCTCGCGTCAATCGCATATTTCATTGTAGGATTTAATTTAATGTACCCTGGCGATGGTTGGATTATCAACGGATGGATGGGAGGATTCTCGCTAACGGGTCTAGAGCCCGCTGGGGTTGGTGCTGACGGCGTCGACTTAACATATGCCTCGGTTGGGTCTGATTTTTTCTTTCAATTAATGTTTTGTGCCGCTACTGCCTCAATAGTTTCTGGTACAGTGGCAGAGCGTGTAAAGCTTTGGCCCTTTTTGATTTTCACTATAGTGTTAACAGGGATCTTCTACCCAATAAGCGCTTCATGGCAGTGGGGTGGCGGTTGGCTATCAGAAGCTGGTTTTTCAGATTTTGCCGGATCAACAGTAGTGCACGCAACGGGTGCCGCAGCTGCTTTAGCCGGTGCAATGGTAATTGGTGCCAGACGTGGAAGATATAAAGATGATGGATCTGTCATACCAATGCCTGGTTCAAACTTGCCACTAGCAACATTAGGGATGTTTATCCTCTGGTTAGGATGGTTTGGTTTCAATGGCGGCTCACAACTAGCTATGGGAACAATTGGTGATGTTGCCGACGTATCCAGGATATTTGCGAACACTAATACTGCAGCTGCCGGAGGTGCAGTCGCAGCTCTCATTTTAACCCAAATTATGTACGGTAAAGCTGACTTGACCATGGTATTAAACGGCGCGTTAGCAGGTCTTGTATCCATAACCGCTGAGCCTCTAATGCCTTCGCTAGGGCTTGCTACAATTATAGGTGCTATCGGTGGAGTAATAATTGTATTCTCAGTACCGCTACTCGATAGACTAAAAATAGACGATGTAGTAGGCGCCATATCAGTACACGGAATTGCTGGAATTTGGGGAACCCTTGCTGTGGTCCTTTCTAATTCGGATGCTTCATTTGGCACCCAATTACTTGGTACGGTATCCATCTGCCTATTCACTTTCATCGTTTCCTACATTGCATGGATGATTTTGGATATGCTGATGGGCGCAAAAGTAAGTGAAGAGAGTGAAGTAGAAGGACTTGATAAGACTGAGCTAGGAATCGAAGCTTATCCAGATTTTTCTAAGTAATCTTTAGAAATAGTTTCTCCTCCTAAACCCACTCGTTAAAAACGAGTGGGTTTTTTTGATATTATTTGATTTTTGGTCAAAAAGATGGTTTGATTCTTAGATGTAAATATAACTTTAAGGGTACATTATGACACAAAAACCGATGACAAAGGCACAGCTTGTATCGGCGTTAGCAGACGCGACAGGTTCCGATAAGGCATCTTCCAACAGAATGTTAGATGCATTATCAGGTATTATTACCAAAGAGGTAGCCGCAGGTGGTGCAGTAACAGTTCCAAGTGTTGGAAAGTTTTTTTGTAGAGCCAGACCTGAGAGAATGGTTAGGAATCCTGCTACAGGCGAGCAAATGAAAAAACCGGCTGATAGGGTAGTTAAAGTCACTATTGCAAAAGCTCTGAAAGACGTAATTAACTCTTAATAAAAATCTGTCCAAAATTGATTTAAATGGAGTTAAGACATATCTTGCTTGGGGTAGGATTCGCTCTTATATGGGCTAGTGCCTTCCCCTCTGCAAAGATGGCCGTGCAATTCTGCCCCCCATTTCTTTTTCTTTTTATAAGGTTTTTGTCAGCTGGCTTATTCTCGATTATGCTGGGAGCCTACCTTGGTCAGAGCCTTAATTTTGATCGCAAATCTCTTCTGTGGATCACGACTTTCGGTTTAATTCAAAACGGGCTGTACCTGGGCCTTATATTTTTAGCTTTGACAAAAATAGATGCTAATGTTTCTGTAATAATTGCAAGCATACTACCACTAACAGTAGCTTTTTTTTCGTGGATATTTTTCAAAGATAAAATAAGTTTTTTAGGATTATTTGGATTAGTTGTTGGCCTAGCTGGCATACTCTTGATAATGTTACAGAGAGTTGAAAAAGAAATTGAGCTATTGGGAATTTCACTCTGCCTACTAGGATTAATCGCGACCACTTTTTCAACACTGATAATTACAAAAATAAAAATTAACAAAAATAATATACTTATTGTTGTTGGGCTGCAAATGCTTGCTGGTAGTCTTTTCCTTCTTCCTTTAAGCTATTTTTTTGAAATATGGAGCGTTTCGTTTAACGTAACGTTTCTATTTACTTTTATATATATAGCAGCCTTTCCGGGAATTATAGGTCCTGTAATCTGGTTCTATTTGCAAAAAGAGATTGGGGCTGTGAAGTATTCTTCTTTCCACTTTTTAGTTCCGTTCTTTGGGATTGTGATTTCTTATTTTCTTTTAGGTGAAACGCTCACGCTTAGCGATATGATTGGGGTGATGGTTATAATTTTTGGGCTTTATCTATTAAATAGAGATAAAAAAAGCATTTAAAAATCAAGATTTTTTACACTCAAGGCATGCTCTTGAATAAAGTTTTTTCTAGGTTCTACCACTTCGCCCATTAAACAGGTAAACAAGTCGTCAGCTTCCGTGGTTCTATCTCTGTCAACCTTTACTCGTAACAAAGTTCTTGCCTCAGGGTCAAGTGTTGTCTCCCATAGCTGATCAGCATTCATTTCTCCCAATCCTTTATAACGCTGAAGAGATATACCCTTTTCCCCCATTCTTATTATCTCACTTATAAGGCTGGTTGGACCATCTAGCTCTACGGTAGCTTCTTTTTTAACCAAGACAGGTATTCCAGAAAAAATGTCCTTAAACTTACTACTGAAATGTTTCAAACCCTCTATTAAAGAATTTTGAATTTTCATAAGATCAACTTCTACAACCTCCTCAACTCCCCTTACTGTCCGAAAAAAACCTAATTTATTACCGCCTTCGAATTTACTACTCCAACCTCTTTCATATTCTTTTGAAATATTGTCTAATCTTTGACAGAGAATTCTTTGACTATCAACGTCTTCGCCTAGGCTTTTAATCTTATTAATAACTCCGGTGAGTGTTGCCTGCTCTAAAATTCGTTTTATGTTATCGTCTCCAGCCTTTTCTAATAATTTAATACATTTACTA
>CACAAX010000016.1 GCA_902530595.1 uncultured Alphaproteobacteria bacterium | reverse complement strand
ATTAAATCAGCAATCTTTTCTATAAGTCTTCCCTTCTGAACTTGATAGGGTATTTCATCAATAACTAGCTGCCAGTTACCGTGCTTAAGATTCTCTATGTGATGTTTGGCACGCAATCTGAAGCTTCCCTTGCCATCTGTGTATACTTTAATGATATTTTCTTTATTATCTAAAATAATACCCCCGGTAGGGAAATCGGGGCCTAATACAATTTCCGATAATTGTTTTATAGTTGAATTAGGTTTATCAATTAGTAACATGCATGCTTTTAGTAACTCAAGTATATTGTGAGGTGGAATGCTGGTAGCCATTCCAACAGCGATTCCTGAAGCTCCATTTGCTAAGAGATGAGGAAAGTTTGCTGGAAGCACACTCGGCTCATTACCTGAACTGTCATATGTTTCCTTGAAATCTACAGTGTCCTCATTTAGACCTTCAAGAAGCTCAATTGAGTATTTTGATAGCCTTGCCTCAGTATATCTTTGAGCTGCCGGGTTATCTCCATCGATATTTCCAAAATTACCCTGACCTTCAATAAGCGGATATCTAACACTGAAATCTTGGGCAAATCTCGCTAATGCATCGTAAATCGCTTTATCTCCGTGCGGATGGTAGTTACCCATAACCTCCCCAACTATTTTCGAACACTTTCTAAAGTTTGATTGAGGATATAATCTAAGCTCATTCATTGCATAAAGAATTCTTCTATGCACAGGTTTAAGACCATCTCTAGCGTCTGGGAGGGCTCTATCCATAATTGTAGACACCGCATATAGAAGATATCTTGTCTCCAATGCCGTTGTAATATCTTGTTTTTGGTCCATTTGTTGAGTATTCATATATCGTGATTAGTAATATTTCAATTTTGAGCTAAATTACTTGGAATAATAATTAAACTCAACATTAGAAATACACAAAAACTAAACTATGTATTCAATTAACCTGTAGGGGGCTAGAAGATATTCAATGATTTTAGAAAATGCCCACATATTTGTAATAGTAGCTTGTCTCTTAGTAGTCATAGTTCTCATGATTGGCCTAGGTGGTTTCGCTTTTGGTGGAGAATTTAATAGAAAATACGCAAATAAAATTATGCGTTTGAGAATACTTCTCCAAGCTATTGCAATATTATTGATTATTGTTTTCGTTTATTTTTCCAGAGGTGGGTAATTTGATAAAATTAAATAAAATTTATACAAAAACAGGTGATACTGGCGACACAGCACTTGGTAACGGGCAGAGGGTGCTTAAAGATAGTCTTAGAGTAAATGCTTATGGTAATGTCGATGAACTTAACGCTAGTATCGGGGTTATTACATTATACGCGACACCGGATTTAAAAAGAAAGCTTAAGAGTGTTCAAAACGATCTATTTGATCTCGGCGCCGATTTATGTGTACCGATTTCCGAAAATAACAACGGCAGGTTAAGAGTATCTAATAGCCAAATAGAGACACTTGAAGCCGAGATAGATGAAATGAACAATATACTCAAACCCCTAAATAGCTTTATTTTACCTGGAGGGTGTAAGTCTGCCACTTTCCTACATCTGGCCAGAACTATTTGTCGTCGTGCGGAAAGAAGTGTTGTGAGCTTAAGATCGAAAGAAGAGATAAATGACAATACGCTCATCTACTTAAACAGACTATCAGATTGGCTTTTTGTCGCCTCGAGAATTGAAAACCAGGAGAATTCAACTGAGGTGCTTTGGTCGCCTGGAAAAAACAAATAAAACGTCTTGTATGAAGTGTTTAACTAGTGCATATTTTGAATTTAAAATAAAACAAAGAGATAAAGAATAGATGAAAATTTTAGTTCCAGTAAAAAGAGTCCTAGACTACAACGTTAAAGCCAGAGTGAAAGTAGACGGAAGTGGTATTGACTTGGCGAATGTTAAAATGTCAATGAACCCATTCGATGAGATAGCACTAGAAGAAGCTATTAGAATAAAAGAAAAGGGTAATGCAGAGGAAATAATAGCGGTTTCGATAGGCGTCCAGCAAAACCAAGAGACATTGAGAACTGCATTAGCTATGGGTGCTGACCGAGCCATTTTGGTTGTTGCAGCAGATGATGTTCACAACGATATTGAGCCACTCACTGTAGCGAATATTCTTGCTGCCATTGCTCTCAAAGAAGGCCCCTCTCTAATTTTGTGTGGCAAACAGGCCATAGATAATGATTTTAATGCAACCGCTCAAATGCTGTCAGCAAAACTTAAATGGTCTCAAGCTACTTTTGCTTCAGAAATTGATGTTAAGAAGGATATGGTAAGGGTTACAAGAGAGGTCGATGGCGGACTTCAAACCATAGACGCGAAAATCCCAGCAGTTGTATCAGTTGATCTAAGATTAAATGAGCCTAGATACGCTAGTCTACCAAACATCATGAAGGCAAAAAGAAAACCGCTGGAGGAAATCAGTCCAGCTGATCTAGGAGTTGAAATAACACAAAGGCTCAAAATTATTAAAACAAAAGAGCCAGATAGTAGAGAAGCAGGGCTGATCTTAGAAAACATAGATCAGCTAGTTGAAAAAATTCAAGAAAACGTCGGAGGATAGATTTATGAAAATATTGGTTTTAGCAGAAATTAATAACGGCGAGCTTGCCGAGGATCAAACCAGCAAAACTGTATCAGCAGCAGCTACTTTAGGCAAAGTTGATGTTTTGTGTGCTTCTAGCCAGTGCTCCGATGCATCAACAAAGATAACGAAAATGGAGAACGTAGAAAATGTCTTAGTATTAGAAGATGAGCTTTTTGCTCAGAGCCTTGCTGAGAGCTACAGCGAGACTTTGATTGATACAATAAACTCATATTCTCACGTATTTGCACCTTCGAGTTCCTTTGGGAAAAACGTTCTTCCTAGGATTGGTGGTATGTTGGATGTAATGGTCATATCGGATGTATCTAAAGTTATTTCAGAGGATACTTTTGAACGCCCAGTTTATGCGGGTAATGCATTACAGACAGTGCAGTCTGTTGATAAAGTGAAATTGATATCTGTTAGAACCAGCAACTATAGCGCTGTACCTTTAACGGGTAGTGCGAATATAAAAAAAATAGACTGTAAAAGTAATAACACGCTTACTACTTTCATAGAAAATAAAATGCAAACAAGTGATAGACCTGAACTAACTTCAGCAAAGGTGGTTGTGTCTGGAGGACGAGGTGTTGGAAGCAAAGAAAATTTCGAGATAATTGAAGGTCTTGCGGACAAACTCGGAGCAGCGGTGGGTGCTAGCAGAGCAGCGGTGGACTCTGGCTTTGCTCCTAATGATTGGCAAGTCGGACAAACTGGTAAGGTAGTTGCACCCGATTTATATGTTGCAGTTGGAATATCTGGCGCGATACAGCACTTGGCGGGAATGAAAGATAGTAAAGTAATTGTAGCGATCAATAAGGATGAAGAGGCTCCAATATTTCAGGTTGCTGATTTTGGACTAGTTGATGATCTCTTTAAAGCTGTCCCAGAAATAGAAAAGAAAGTCTGATTAGGGGAACATATATATCGAACAGTGATTATAAAAGAAATCACCTTTGCAAGATCGTATGTAAAATCTTCACGTCACAATTTTTGTCTAATAAATAATTATACAGCTGCTCAGCAACAAACACAGATCTATGTTGACCCCCAGTACAACCAAGGCCTATTGACAGGTAGGATTTACCCTCCCTTTCAAAAGCGGGTATAATTATAGATATCATCTGCAATAAATTTTTTTTAAATGGTGCCCAACTTTTATCTTTATTCAGATAGTCTTTAACTGCCTCATCAGTCCCATTCAGATCTTTCAAATCCTCTACCCAATTTGGATTCTTTAAAAATCTGCAGTCAAAAATCATGTCTATTCCTGTAGGCGATCCTGCCCTAAAAGAAAAAGACTGCACCATAATTTGAATATTTCTGTTGTTTGCCAGTGGAAAAATAGACTCCAATTTCAATCTTAGTTCATTTGGGCTAGTGTTACTGGTGTCTAAAACAAAGTCCGCTTTTTCCCTCAGAGGAGCAATTAATTTGAGCTCTCTCTTTATCGATAGTTCAAGATTATTTTCACCAGTAACGGGGTGAGGTCTTCTAGATAAACTAAACCTTTTAATTAAAATCTCCAAACTACACTCTAAAAACAAGATAACCACACGAGATTTTGATAATGCCTTCCAATTATTTATCTCTTTCATTAACTTTTGGAGAGTAAAACTTTTCGGCCTTAAATCCAGACCTATGGCTAATGGCTTGTCTACTAAGTCTGTAGAAGCTACCTGAGGTATCAAATGAACAGGCACATTGTCCAGCGTATCAAACCCTTGATCGTCTAGTATATGGATAACAGTGGTCCTTCCAGCACCAGACTGCCCTATAACTAAAATTAATTCATACTTGTTGACCAATAGTCACCCTCTAATTTATTTTTATTCTACACTAAATGATAAGTTTAAAAAAAATAAACAACGGTACCTAAAGACGATGTATTTTTAATTGTTTTTTTACTTTATTTATGATTAATCAAGATACTGTAACAATTTGTAACAGTCAAACGAGAGCGAATCTTTGTGATGCTATCAGACAGAACGGGAGTATCGTAAAATTAGTATAGTCTACAAAAATTTAAGTGAAATTGAACTGGTCGAAGAGGCCATTAAGAATGGCGAAGGAAAGTTAGGGAAAGGCGGTTCTTTAATCGTGGTTACCGGGGAAAAGACCGGTAGGTCTCCTAAAGACAAACATGTTGTGAGAGAAAAAAACACAGAAGAGAAGATCTGGTGGGAAAATAACCGGCCAATGTCACCTGCCCATTTTAATATACTTCATGAGGACATGTTAGAGCATCAAAAAGGTAAAAGGTGTTACTCACAAGCTTTGCAAGCTTCAATGAATACAAATGAGTTTTTCAATATTGAAGTTACAACAGAATTAGCTTGGCACAGTTTATTTATAAGACATTTGTTAAAAGTTCCGTCGAAGGAGTTAATTAATAATTTTAAGCCCGATTTCAAAATTTTCAATTGTCCTTCCTTTTTTTCTAATCCTGATCGGCATGGTTGTGTGTCAAAGACAACTATTGCTATAAGTTTTGAAAAAAAGCTTGTTTTGATTTGTGGCACCGGGTACGCAGGTGAGAACAAAAAGTCCGTTTTTACACTCTTAAACTTTTTACTTCCTGAAAGATCTACAATGCCGATGCATTGCTCTGCAAACCACTCTATTTCAAATAAAGATGACGTAGCACTGTTCTTTGGCTTATCGGGAACAGGAAAGACAACCCTTTCGGCAGACCCAGACAGAGTTTTGATTGGTGATGATGAACACGGTTGGAGTGACACCGGAGTATTCAATATTGAAGGCGGCTGTTACGCAAAAACAATTAATTTAAGCTATGAAGACGAACCACAAATTTTCTCAACCACTGAAAAATTTTCTACAGTAATTGAAAACATGAATTACGATCCAAGCGATCGATCACTAAAATTTTCAGACTCTTCTATTACAGAAAATATGAGATGTGCCTATCCGATTTCTTACATTAAGAATTCATCAAAATCTGGATATGGTGGAGTTCCTAAAAATATAATTTTGTTAACATGCGATGCTTTCGGCGTATTACCACCTGTTGCTAAACTAACCGCAGCAGAGGCCGTTTTCTATTTCCTTTCTGGTTTCACGTCAAAGGTTGCGGGAACTGAAGAAGGAATCAAGGAACCTGTTCCCACTTTCTCAACTTGTTTTGGTGCACCATTCATACCTCAAAAACCAGAAGTATACGGACAACTTTTATGGAGCAAGATCCATAGCACTGAACCCGTCTGTTGGTTGCTTAACACCGGATGGAGCGGTGGAAGCTATGGGGTAGGAAAAAGAATATCAATAGAGTTAACTCGAAAGATCCTAAAGCTTATTTTAAGCAATAAAACAGAGTTACAAACGCGGAAAGACCAGTTTTTTAATTTTTGTGTTCCGATAGAAATAGATGGTGTTCCTAAAAACTTACTTAACCCTAGGGAGAATTGGGCAAATACGAGTGATTATGATAGGTCGGCAACTGAATTAAAATCAATGTTTGTGAAGAATTTCCAACAGTTTTCTTCAATTAATGAAAAGGTAGATGGCGTTTACAATCGCTTAAAAAATGACTAACTCTATGGACCTTATCGGAGTAGACGGCACCTCTTCTGGCTGGATTGCATCAATAGGAAGCGCAGGAGACAAATGTTTATCCACCATAAAATTTTCTGAAGACCTCAATAAACTTTTGTCAGACTACCCTGATAGTATAGTAGTGATAGATATGCCAATCGAGTTAAATAAGAAAAACTACTTGAGAACATGTGACGTTTTGGCCAAGAAATATCTAGGGAAGGCATTTCAATCCTCGATATTTATTCCACCGTTAAAGAGAGTTCTTAAATGCAATACTTATCAAAAAGCTAATGAGCTTAGCAAGAAGATAGCAGGAAAGGGCTTATCAAAGCAATCGTGGCACTTAAAAAGTAAAATTAGTGAGGTACAAGAAATATCTAAGTTATCTAATAAAATTTATGAGGGGCATCCCGAGTGTAGTTTCAAAATGCTAAAAAAAGAAACTCTAAGGGCAAAAAAAAAGTCAGTATCAGGAATTTTTGAAAGATTAGATCTCTTAAAAAGAGTAGGTTTGGATCCTTTATCAGTGAGCTTGAAGTTAGAAAATAATTCCTCAATAAAGATCGATGATGTTTTGGACTCTATGGTTCTATTTATAACGGCGTTAAGGATAGTTGAGGGAAATCACATATGTCTAGAAAAGACAGAGATAACAGACGGTGATAATAATGGCAAAATTTTTATATAAATTTAATTTGAATTTATGGGCAAAACTAACATATAACATTCAGGTGTCTAAGGAGAAACCACAGTGAATATATCTACGTCAGTTGATGAGAAAATTAAGAATGACTTGGTGATCGATGATGGAGAGATTATCAAAAAATCGCTAGTAGTTGCTGAGAAATTAGATGTTTACCTAAATGATTTAAAGGTTGTAATCAAAAATAACTTCAGCAACTCAACAGAAGGCAACAATTATCAAAGCAAGCTACATGGACTTGCATGGGTAGCAACATATGTTGAAGCTTTAAAGCAAATGTCCATATGGGCCAATGAACTCTTTAAAAGTAAAAGCTTTAAAATAACAGAACGAACAATATTAGTTTTGAGCTTTAATGAGTATTTAAACCAGCTTTTTGGTGGTATAATGATGTCTCAAAACGAAATTATTAGGCCTATCGACCTTGATTGCAAAAAAGAGGCACTGGAGAAATTAGATTGCGAAGATGTTTTATTTTTTAGGGATCAAATTGACGTCGATCATCTTAGATCACAACTAATTGAACTAATTATACGAAATGAAAGCACTTCTTTCATTGGTAACGATGGTTTAAACGAAGATCAAACAATAATTAGACGAGAATTCCATAAGTTTGCTAAAGACAAAATAGAACCATTTGCACATGAGTGGCATCTCAGAGATGAGCTTATACCTTTGAGTGTAATTAAAGAACTCGCTGATTTGGGCGTATTTGGGTTAACCATTCCAGAAGAGTATGGGGGTACCGGCCTTGACAAAATTACAATGTGTGTAGTTTCTGAGGAACTTTCAAGAGGGTACATCGGCGTTGGAAGCCTCGCTACTAGGACTGATATTGCCTCTGAATTGATCCTCTGCGGTGGTTCTAGAGAACAGAAAGAGCATTGGTTACCAAAAATATCTTCTGGTGAAATTATGCCCACAGCAGTTTTTACAGAACCAAATACTGGATCAGATCTAGGCAATCTGCAAACACGTGCTACTTTGGATGGGGAAGAATATAGTATTACGGGAAACAAAACGTGGATAACGCACGCATCTAGAGCCAACCTAATGACTTTATTAGCTCGTTCAGACAGGAACAAAGTTGGTTATAGAGGATTGTCGATGTTTCTGGCACCAAAATTACCTGGAGAAGATAATGATGATTTTCCTGATAAGGGTATAAAGGGTGGAGAGATCGAAGTTTTAGGTTACCGAGGTATGAAGGAGTATGAGGTCAGTTTTGATGATTTTAGGGTTGATAAAAAGAATTTACTTGGAGAAGTGGAGGGGAAAGGTTTTACACAACTGATGGAAACATTCGAAAGCGCTCGTATTCAAACTGCGGCGAGAGCAATTGGTGTAGCCAAAAATGCCTTTGACTTGGGACTCAAGTATGCTGATGAACGAACGCAATTTGGACAAAAGATAATTAAGTTTCCACGGGTCAGGGATAAATTAGTCAATATGGCTGTTGAAATAATGATTGCTAAGCAACTTACTTATTTCTCAGCAAGAGCTAAAGATGATGGGAAAAGATGTGATTTGGAAGCGGGAATGGCTAAGTTGTTGGCGGCTAGGGTAGCTTGGACAGCAGCCGACAATTCCTTACAAATCCATGGAGGAAATGGCTTTGCCCTCGAATATCAAATAAGCCGTGTACTTTGTGATGCACGAATACTCAACATTTTTGAGGGCGCTGCAGAAATTCAAGCTCAAGTCATCGCAAAGCGCATTTTAAGTTAAAGCATATTGAGCGACAACACCCTATTTCTTAATCTGAAAAAATGGTCTGTTTGGAACCCCTTTACAGGGTTTAGATTCTTTTTTATGAAATATTCTGTTAGTTTAAAACCATTTTCCAAATCAGCTATAGATGAAATATTTACCGACTTCCGGTTTCCTAAAAACTCTGGGAGTACAAGCAACTTTTTTTCCCATCCAACACTTGATTCACTTGAAACAGCACAACCACTCTTTGGGGATACGAACTTTAAGTCTCTTTTTGAACCACTTACTACACACCTAGCTAAATCAAGTCCAAAGCCAAGACTTGTTAATAATTGCAACTCCCATTCTACATACCTTCTTAACTTTTCTTTGATACTGTGTTCTCCTTCAATACACATAATTGTTTCATGATATAGATCATCGAAATCAACTCTTTCTGGTAAAAATGTGGAGCAAAGAACACAAATCAAATTAAAAAGTTCCAATCCAATTCGGTCTTTACTAATTGTATGGTATCTTGATTTTATCAATTCGACATTAAAAGTACCTAGGCCTTCTTCAATTCTTGAGTTCCAAGTTAAAAATAGTTGGTTTCCAGGCTGGATAACAGATTTATTCTTTTTGTTGAACGCTCCTCTTACTAAACCCACCCTTCGACCCAAAGACACCACAAATACATTTATTAGAGCCGAAGTCTCACCATACCTCCTTACGTCTAAAAGAAGTCCTTCCCCCTGCCATCGCATTTTTTACAATCCTTGCTTCAAAAAGAGGTCATGTAAGTCAAAATCTTTTGATACCACCTCAATAAGCCATAGGTCAGAGTCTGTATCGGTTTGTATCTTGAAAAACTCTTTTATACTTGATTCTGTAAAAGTACTAAGAAATTTAATTTTTTTTCCCTCATTATAGTCATTAACCCTATGATAGACATCATAGGAGCCCTCACCTTTGTCGTGTTTTATAAAAATTGCACCAGCGTCACTGTCACCTTTATGCTCAATATAGACCGGAATTCCCTTTCGTTCCAGACTCCATCGAATTGTGTCCACAATCATCTTAGCTTTTAAATTCATTTAACCCTCAACCCGATTTTTTCATCTTCACTCGAATAAAAAGGTGTACTTTACTTTTCAAAAATTTCTGCATATCTAGTCTTGCTTGCACAGATATCATTTTTATTGACTTTCCTTCTTTCCCTAAGATTATTGGCTTATGGCTCTTTTTATTAAGCCAAACAGTTTGGTATACTTTCAGTGATTTATTGCCGCTAGGTTCAATATAATCGGTATTTATTTCCAAATTATATGGTATTTCTTCATGAATATATTCAAAGACCTTCTCTCTTGTTAGTTCTGATAGAAAATTTTTTTTACTTATATTACTTTTATAGGTCTGCTGAAACACCCAATCGTTAGAATATGCCTGTTTTTCTATCCAGTTCAAAAATCTTTCCATTCCCGACTTTTTACTTAGAGAAATAAAGAACGTTTCATCAAAATTAATAACACCATTTATTTTCTTAGTAATCTCAAAAAGATTTACCTTCTCAATGCAGTCAATCTTATTGATTATTAGAATTTTTTTTATAAATTTATTCTCATTGTTATTCAGCCAGTTTCTAAACTGATCGTCGATATATTGGCTTTTTTTTGTGTTATCAACCATGTAAATAAGGACATCTACATTTTCCGCTACCGTTTTGAAAGTTTCGGAAATTCGAATATTTTTTTCTATTTTATTTAGTCCAGGAGTATCAAAAAATATTAGTTGGCTATTATCTTTTGTGATAACGCCAGTGGTGTTCCTCTGGGTAGTCTGCGCTTTGCGTGACACAATAGAGACTTTTTCTCCAACTAGAGAGTTTAATAAAGTACTTTTTCCAACATTAGGTTTTCCAACAATTAATGCTTTCAGTAGCTTTCTTTGAGAGTCACTCATTTATATTACTAATCTTTTTTAAAATTAGTTCAGCTGCTTTTGTTTCTGCCATTCTTTTGGTCGAGCCATTACCAACGGCCTTTAAGCCTGACTTCAATAAGACTTCAACACAAAAATCTGGGTCATGATCTGGTCCAGTTCTAGATATTTGTCTATATATTGGTGGTTCTTGCCCCTGAGATTGTAATAATTCCTGTAATGCAGTTTTCGCATGTGCCTCTATGTCTCTAACAATATCTATCTGCTTTCTCCAAACCTTGAGAACAATCTCTTTGGAAGTCTTAAAACCTGCATCTAAGAAAATAGCAGCTATCAAGGCTTCCACAGCATTTCCCAATATCTTATCTTTTTGACGATTGCTAGTGCGCTTTACGGATTTACCTAAAGTCAATAAATTTTCCAGTCCAATTTCTTTTGCAATTAGAGCACACGTTTCTTTCTTAACGAGATAGTTGTAGTAAGTTGCAATTTGGCCTTCCGTGGAATTAGGGTTTAGTCTCAGTAACTCTTCTGCAATAATTAAACCAAGAACCCTATCGCCTAAGAACTCCAACCTTTCGTTGTTAGCTTTGCTAGATTTTCTAGCGGAGGAGTGGGTGAGTGCTTCCTCTAAAAGTCTATTACTCTTAAACTGATAGTTTAATAGCCTACAAATTTCTTTTTGATGATGATTGATTTTCACCTAATGACCTTAAAGAAGCGATCTTTTCTCCAAGTCCAAAAGTAAAATATAGAGCTACCTCTAGAAGAGAATAAGATCAGAGATGCTTTACCAATGAGATATTCTTTAGAAACCAAGCCTACTCCACCAAATTGTCTGTCAAACCTACTATCCAAGGAGTTATCTCTATTATCTCCAAGAAAAAAGTATTCATCATCTCCAATTATAAAATCCTGGGTATCATCTCCGATGTTTTGTCCTAAGTCTAGGATTCTATAGCTCTTACCATTATCCAGCTTCTCTAGGCTTTGATGCTTAATGCAATTCTCATTTCCAAAGGGAACGGGTTCATTCACACATTGTGGAACTGTCTTCATTGACCCTTGCTCTATCTTTTTTTCCACAAAATCAGACAATTCCTCTCTAATTAACATAGACTCATTTATGAACAATTTGCCTTTTATAAACCTAACTTTATCTCCCGGGAGACCAATAACTCTTTTTATGTAGTCCTTTCCACTTTTGGGGTGCCTAAACACGACAACATCCCCCCTTTTTGGTTCGGAAAAAAAAATTCTATCACTTATTGGACAGATTGAAAATGGACAGGAATAACGCGAAAACCCGTAAGAAAACTTATTAACGAATAAAAAATCACCAACAAGTAGATTAGGCTTCATCGAGCCAGTCGGAATCCAAAATGGCTGAAAAAATATTGTTCGAATTACACCAGCTAGAACTAGTGCAATTACCAAAGTACTTATTAGTTCATAAATTGGACCTTTTTTATTTCTTACATTTTTTTTCTTCATAACTTTTTATATCCAATTTAGTTACTTGGCGCAATTCTACAGATATTATTCTAAGAAATTCCTTCAATAATCACGATGGCCTTTGCCCATGGGTAATCATCCGTCAAACTAACATTTATTTTTGAGCTATAACCCTCTGGAGTCATATGTTTAAGCAACTCTTTCGCTTTCCCTTCTATTAGGAGTTCTGGCTTCCCAGATCTAAGATTTACTATATGCATCTCTTTCCATGATATACCCATTCTCAAGCCTATCCCAAGGGCCTTAGAACAGGCTTCTTTAGCTGCCCATCTTTTTGCATAGGAAGATGAAGGATCATATTTTCTTCTAGACCTTTGGATTTCAAGATCAGAAAAAACTCGTTTCTCAAAGCGATCTCCAAAGCGATCGAGTACTTTTCTAACCCTTTCAATATTTACAAGATCGGTACCAATACCTAAAATCACTTTTAAGTCCTATATAATCTAGATTCTTTTATTTTTTGTTTCATTATCTCAATCGCTCCCCTAAGTCCCATAAAAATACTATCACTAATTATTGCATGCCCTATATTCAGTTCTTTTATTTCACGAATTTTACCAATATAGCCAACGGACCCAGTTGTCAGTCCGTGACCTGCGTGAACTTCCAACCCTAATTTAAAGGCATATTTTGCTGCTTTTTCTATTGTTTTGATAACTTCAATATAGTTTTTATCATTCTTTTCATATAAGTCACAAAAGTACCCAGTGTGAAGTTCAATAATGTCGGCACCAACACTTTTTGCTGCATCAATTTGTTGCTTACTTGGTTCGATAAATAAAGATACTCTGATATCTTTTTGTTTTATAGGCTCTATGAAGGACCTCAAGCTGGTAATTTTCTTACAGACATCCAAACCACCCTCAGTTGTTCGTTCTTCTCTTTTTTCAGGAACCAGACAAACAGCATTTGGTAAAACATCCAAAGCAATTTTTTGCATCTCGTCAGTAACAGCCATTTCAAGGTTCAGGGGCAGAATATTTTGTTGTTTAAGACGACTGATGTCTTGATCAACTATATGCCTTCTATCTTCTCTCAAATGTGCTGTAATCCCATCTCCTCCAGCTTCTTTTACAATTTTTGCTGCCATAAGTGGGTCAGGGTAACTTGTACCCCTAGCATTCCTTACCGTAGCAACATGGTCAATATTTACACCTAGTCGAATTTCATCTGATCCCATATCTTTTCCTCATCAGTCTTTTCTTAAACTTTTTTGCCTTGAGAGCGCTCCTCTTTTTTTGATATGTTGCAACAAGAGGTCTTAGCAAGAAATAAGATACAACTGCAATAAAAATTCCTAAAATTAATCCACCTAATGAATATGGTATAAATACCCCATTTAAGAATTCATTCACTCTTGGCACATTATTTTCCCCTATTGATCCCTCCGTGAAAAAGCTTTTGTATATCAAAAAAATAAAGTCTAAAAAGCCTTCAAAAATCTTCCCACCATCACCACTCGAATATTCACTATTGCCTATGATCCACTCTCCAAGCTTTAGATTAAATACCGTGATTATTGGGAAAGTTATTGGATTTCCAACGAAAGTTCCAATTAAGGATGCTAATACGTTTGCTCTCAGTAAATAACTTAATAATCCTGCAATAATAAAATGGAGCCCAAAAAGCGGTGTAAACGATGCGAATATTCCACAACTCATACCCAAAGATATTTTGTGGGGTGTGTCAGGTATTCTCTTTAATCTTATCCCAACGTACTCTATTGCTCTTGAAATCCCCTTCAAGGAAAAAATTACTTCATAAAAAAACCTAAAAATCGATCTTCTTTCTCTTCTTTTAAACAAATCCGCTCTCTTTATTTTATTTATTTAACGTTAATATTATTCGTCCTATATCTAGACGCCTCGGATACATCCATGTCTACCTGTATGGATGTGATTATGTTGTGTAAATGCTTTAAGTCTCTGACAGTTAGTTCGAATACTGTTTTGTAAAAATCAGGTTTTCGCATTACAAAAGTTAAGTCAGAAATATTTGCACCCTGTTCACCGATCAAAGTACAAATTCTTCCCAAAACACCTACACTATTAACCATGGTTACTTCAATACTAGTTGAGTGAACAGGCTTATTTGTACCTAAAGGCCACCTTACCTCTAACCAAAGATTAGGTTTAGACTCAAAGGCAGCTAATAGTGCACAATCAATAGCATGTACAACTACTCCTCTCTTTTTTTGAGCAATTCCCACTATTGGATCTCCAGGAATAGGAAGACAACAAGGCGCTGGACTCCCATTACTATCAGGCGATAACCCGATAAAGTTAATTGAATCTTGGTCAGGTGAAAGAGGTGCGCTTTTTGTATTAATTAATTCTGGGTAAAGGCTATTAACTAAATCAAAACCTGTAAATTGTACCGAGCCCAATGCTGCCAAAACACTATCCTCATCCTTTAATCCTAATTTTTCAGCAGCAATTTTAATTGCATTATCTGTAAGTTTTTTTCCTATTCTTTCTAAAGATACTCTTGCAATCTCTTTTCCCAGTTTGATATTTTCACCTCTTCTCTCTTCTCTAATACTTTTTCTTATCGCAGCTTTAGCGCGGCCTGTTACAACCATTTCTTCCCAACTTGCACTGGGCTTTTGACCACTTGCAGTAACTATTTTAACCGACTGCCCGTTCCTTAACCTCGTCCATAATGGAACTTTTATTCCATCTACCTCGGAGCCTACACAATTATCCCCTATTGAAGTATGGATAGTATATGCAAAATCTAGAGGCGTCGCACCTCTAGGTAACTTGACCACTTCTCCTTTTGGAGTAAAGCAAAATACCTTATCCTGAAACATTTCTAATTTCATTTGTTCTATAAAATCGTCAGAATTTTCCACCCAAATAAATTCTTCAGATATTCTTTTAAACCAGCCTGAGGGATCAACGGCAAATGGGTTCTCAAATCTCTCACCGTTTCTATAAGACCAATGTGCTGCAACACCAGTTTCAGCTACATCATTCATCTCTTTAGTTCTAATTTGGACTTCAACCCTTTTCCCATCTCGGCCTGAAACAGTAGTGTGGATGGATCGGTAACCATTGGACTTAGGTTGGCTGATATAATCTTTAAATCGTCCGGGCACAGCGGACCAACGGCTATGTACTGCACCCAATGCGGTATAAGCATCGTTTTCATTTATTGTAATTATTCTAAATCCAAAAATGTCGGACAGCTTATAAAAAGCCTGTTGCTTATCCTGAATTTTTCGCCAAATGGAATAAGGTTTTTTTTCTCGGCCTGAAACTATTGCTTTGACGCCAATTGAAGCTAGTTGATTTTCAATATCACTAATGATTTTTGGAATAAGATTATCACTTTCTTTTTTAAGCTTAAGGAATCGCCTAATTATTGAATTTCTTCCTTCTGGATTCAATATTCGAAAGCTTAGATCTTCTAACTCGTCTCTCATTGACTGAATTCCCATTCTACCGGCTAAGGGAGCATATATATCCATAGTCTCATTAGCCTTGACTAATTGCCTATCATTACTCACTGCTCTTATGGTCCTCATATTATGCAATCTGTCTGCGAGCTTAACCAAAAGAACTCTTAGATCTTTGCTTATTGCAACAATCAATTTTCTAAAATTTTCGGCTTGCTTTTTCTCCAATGACGCAACTTCGAGATTTGAAAGCTTTGTCACTCCATCTACAAGATTAGCAATTTCGCTTCCAAATAAATCAGATACATCTCTAAAAGACTTATTTGTGTCCTCTATAGTATCGTGCAATAGAGCCGTGATAATCGAAGCATCATCTAGTTTTAGCTCAGAAAGTATTTTAGCCACCTGAACTGGGTGTGAAAAGAAGGGCTCACCTGACTTTCTCACTTGCCCTGCGTGAGCATTTAACCCAAAGTGATACGCTTTTTCAATTAAATCGACGTTTGTGCTTGGATTATATTCCTTTATAGCATAAATAAGATCATCAGCAGATAACAAGACGTTCACCCAGTGTTAAGGTAAATAAATACTTTATTTGTCCTCTGTTGTTTGAGCATCCATAAGAGCTCTGAGCAAATCTTCATTCGCTGTATCATCAGCATTATCTTCTTTACCCTTTTGACCTTCCCGAATGAGTAAAGACAAGTCTTCATCATCTGGCTCATCAACCTCTATTTGCCGTTGGTGACTCTCAATAGTAGACTCCATTAACTCATCGAAGGTAACAGTTTCCACGGCTATTTCTCTAAGTGCGAGAACTGGGTTTTTATCATTATCTCTATCCAGGCTGGGTTCAACCCCTCCAGAAATCATTCTTGCTCTATGTGCAGCAAGTAAAACTAGTTCAAACCTGTTTGAAACCTTATCTATACAATCTTCTACAGTCACGCGTGCCATAAGAATTCCTTTTTATATTCTTAGAGTTTTAAATCTAATATATTCTGTAGTTCATGGGGTGGAAGACTGTCAAGCATTTCCTTTGCTTTCACCTTTAAAAATGGATGTATCCAGTCAGGTTGTAGGTCAATTAAGGGCTTTAAGAAAAATGTCCTTTCTTGCAATCTTGGGTGAGGTAAAATTAATTTATCTGGCACTAGCTTTATTTGGTCTGATAAATTCAAATTAAGCCATTTGTTAAAATACAACTTGCTGGGTAAAATTAATTGATCGCATAATAAAATGTCAATATCACAGGTCCTAGGTCCCCACCTTTCTTGGCGCTTTCTTCCATATTTATTCTCTAAACCAGAAGTAAAATGCAATAAACTTATGGGATTAAGTTTGGTGATAAACCTTATCCCAACGTTTACATATCTAGGTTCTCTCTTTTTCAGAAAGCTCGAAGAAATATACCAATTGCTCTCTGATAGAGACTTTATATCTGGGTTAGATCTTATTTCATCTACGCATTTTTTTAGTGTTTCAGCACTATTGCCAAATTCACTAGATAAATTAGACCCCAACACAACAACATAATTATTCATTTTCTCTCGCTTTTTAAAAAGATAGTCTTTTTATTAAAAAAAGTATACGCTTTACCCATGACGAATATGCCTAAAACTTCAGCGGTTAAGGAGATACACCTAGCTAATCCGAGGGGTTTTTGTGCTGGTGTTGACAGAGCGATAGAGATGGTAGAGCTAGCGTTGAAAAAATGGGGATCACCCATTTATGTCAGGCATGAGATAGTCCATAACAAACATGTTGTCCAGGACCTTGAAAAAAAGGGAGCTGTGTTCGTAGAGGAGTTGAAGGAGTGCCCTATAGATCGACCAGTAATATTTTCTGCTCATGGTGTGCCAAAAATGGTACCAGAGGAGGCAGAAAAAAGGCAAATGCTATATGTAGATGCTACATGTCCCTTGGTAACGAAAGTTCATAATGAGATCAAGAGATATTATGACAAAGGTTATAAAATAATAATGATTGGGCATCGTGGACATCCTGAAACAATTGGTACTATGGGTCAACTGCCGGAAGGAGAGGTTTTACTGGTGGAAAACACGGCAGACGTTGAGAAAATGGATCCATCTGAGTACCCAAAGTTAGCTTATGTTACTCAAACAACTCTCTCTGTAGATGATACGAAAGAGATAGCTCTAGCTTTAAACAAAAAGTTCCCATCAATAGAAAACCCGAAGAAAGAAGATATCTGCTATGCCACTACTAATAGACAAGAGGAAGTCAAGCGACTTGTAAAACACGTAGATTTAATGTTGGTTGTAGGGTCAGACAACTCCTCTAATTCACAGAGACTGGTTGATGTAGCAAAAAACAGTGGATGTGCAAAGTCATACTTAATTGAGAATTATAAAAAAATAGACTGGGAAAAAGTTAAAGTCGCCGATTCTATAGGGATTACCTCAGGCGCCTCAGCACCAGATCATCTGGTAAAAGAGGTTATAAATAGCATCCAAGAAAAATTTGATACAAGTTTAGTTTATGATACTACAAAGAAAGAGACTATTGAGTTTAAAGTCCCACCCATATTGAGGTAAAATGTTCCATAAAGTACCAAAAAGCGTATTGCTAGCAAGTTTGCTCGGGCTCATTCCGATATTGGTGGGACTGGCTTCGACCTTCAATATCGGTCTGAGCGAAAACTTGAGAGACGAGTTGATTAGGATTGCAATAATTTATAGTGGATTTATCCTTTCTTTTATGAGTGGGTGTGTGTTCTACGTATCATCACTTGACAGGGAGAGAGTATTTTTACTTTGGTTTAGTATTATACCAGTACTACTAGCACTTTTATCAATTGCTATACCTTTCATGCAGAGCTTTGTAATTGCTTTGGGGTTTCTTATAGTTTTAGAATTGGAAAGAAAATTATTTAAAATCAGAACGTTACCCGAATGGTGGCTTAACTTACGATTTCCAATGACATCTACAGTAGTATTTTTGCTAATTTTCATGGGTTTCCGAATTTAAAAGATGAGAGTAAAAGCTTATACCGATGGGGCATGTAGCGGAAACCCAGGTCCTGGGGGATGGGGTGTTTATTTAGTTGCTGAAAATAAGGTAGGTGAAATCGTAAAAGAAGAGGCCCTTTATGGAAAAAACAAAGAAACAACTAATCAAATTATGGAGCTGACAGCCGCTATACAAGCTTTAGAAAGCTTGAAAAGAAAAAACGTCGAAATTACCATTTTTACCGACAGTAAATATGTTATAGATGGAATAACAAAATGGATTTTTGGATGGCTTAAAAATAATTGGAGTACGGCTTCTAAAAAACCAGTGGCTAATCGCTTATTATGGGAAGAACTATTGGATTTGACAAAAAATCAAAATGTTGAGTGGGTATGGGTAAAAGGTCACGCCGGAGTTTTCGGAAATGAGAAAGCCGACTCACTTGCTGTAAAAGGACGTGAAGAAGCATCTAATGAGTTGATTGATTAACGTGGTCACCTTTTTCGAATTTGAAGCCTCTAAGGAAGTCACTCACGCTCATAACGTCTTTGCCTTGCCTCTGAATTTCAAGAATATTCAATGCTTTGTTCCCACATGCTATAGTCAAATTTTCATTAATAATTGAGCCCGCTTTTCCGTTACCTTCCACGACTTCAGCACTAAATACTTTGAAGCGCTCTTTTTTATATTCAAACCAGGCACCTGGTGTAGGAGCTAAGCCCCTAATTCTAGCCTCTAAGGCAGAGGCTTGACTATTGAAGTCTAACTTCGCATCCAATTTTTTAATCTTTGGGGCATAACTAACAATCCTTTCATTTTGTAATATTCCCTCACTTGCATTAATATTACTTAGTGTTTTTAACAGATTTTTCGCCCCGAGCTCGCTCAAAACTTGATGCAACGACCCAAAGGTTTCCGAATGATCAAGCATTATTTTCTCTTGACGCAATATAGGCCCAGCATCTAATTCCTCAGTCATTTTGATGATCGATACCCCAGTGTAGAGGTCTCTATTAAAAATCACATGATTTATAGGGGCTGCTCCCCTCCAAAAAGGCAAAAAAGAACCATGGACATTTATAGAAAATTCTTTTGGTATTTCTAATACTTCTCTAGGTAAAATAAGTCCATATGCTACCACTACTAGAAAATCAGGATTGTAACTTTTTAAGACAGCTAACGCATCTGGGTCATTAAATGTCTTTGGTTGCTCTACCTTTAAATCTTGAGAGAATGCAAACTCTGCTAGTGGAACCTCCTTATACCGCTTACCACGACCTGCTTTTCGTGGAGGTTGGGTATATACCGCTTTCACATCAAATTGCGCTTGTTTTAAAATCCGAAGTGATGGAATTGCAAATGTAGATGATCCCATGAATACAATCTTCATTTTCTATTCCTTTTTTGAAGATTTTTTAATTTTATTCTTCACTAGGATCTTTTTCATGGGACGAAGATGATCTATAAAGAGCTTCCCATTTAAATGATCTAATTCATGCTGAAAACACGTCGACCACAGATCGTCATATGTATTTCTTTGTAAAACCCCGTTAATATCTTGATACACCACCTTAATAACTTTTGGCCTTGATATTTCCTCTGTGATTCCAGGGATAGACAAGCATCCCTCCTTATATGAGCCAATCTCCTTAGATTGATACTCTATCTGTGGGTTAATCACAATTCTACAATCTTTTCCTTCATCTTCTCGAGAGCAATCCATTACAAATATTCTTTTATTTATACCTATTTGTGGAGCAGCCAACCCTACACCATCCGCATCATACATAGTATCGATAAGATCTCTAGAAAGGCTGACTAGGCTTTCATCAAATTTTTCTATTTTAGCACATTCTCGAAGCAATAGAGGGTTTGGGTAAAGTAATATTTTTTTAATTGCCATTTTGAATTTTTAAAGAGTATTAATACTAGACTACGGTAAAATAAATTCTTATACATGACGCGATGACCAAATGATAGTTAATTTTGACAAATATATAGATAATAGACACGCAAATCTGTCAAAGTTTGACGGGTTAAAAAGTTTATACGGAACGAGTCAAGACACGTGCATATCAATGTGGGTTGCTGACATGGATTTTAATCCTCCAAAGTCTGTAATCAAAGCGCTTGAAAAAGAAGTATCGCACGGCGTTTTTGGATACTATGGCAACAACAAGTCTTTTATTAATTCTGTAAAAACGTGGATGAAAAATAGACATGATTGGGATATTTCTGAAGAATGGTGTTCAATCGTGCACGGAGTAAACTCTGGCATTGGAATGGGTTTGCGAGCGTTCTCGGACCCCGGAGATGAAATATTACTTTTTTCTCCTATTTATTACTCTTTTTTTAATACAATTAAAAACAATGGACGAGTAGCAAAAGAAATTCCTTTGAAAAAAGTCGAAACTCAATATGAAGTAGATTTTAATGCGCTAGACAAAAACTTATCCGGTAAAGAAAAAATAATTATTTTTTGTAGTCCGCATAATCCTGGAGGCAAAATTTGGAGTACGGAAACGCTATCCACTTTAGCAGAGTTTTGTAGAAACAATAAAATCCTCATCTTTATGGACGAAATCCATCATGATTTAACCTATTCAGATAAATCTCACACCACTTTTCTGAAAGCAGTTCCCGAAGCAGAAGAAATAAGCCTAATATTTACAGCCGCTACTAAGACATTTAACATTGCAGGGTGCCATACTGGAACAACAATAATTCCAAATCCTAAGCTTCGTTCAATTTATGATAGAGAACATGCCGCCTTTGGTAAAACACCAAATAGGTTCGGTATGATAATGACGGAAGCAGCTTATAGCGGAGGACAGGAGTGGCTGAATCAGCTTATGCATTACTTAGAGAAAAACAAAAGTCTTTTTACTACCGCTATGAAATCGCTAAATAATTTGCAAGTCTTTGATCTGGAGTCTACTTATCTTGCGTGGGTGGATTTTAGTCAATTAGATATTACTGAGTTAGAATTGAAAAATATGCTTGTAAAAGAGGCTGGAGTTGCCCCCAGTTTCGGGTGCGGTTTTGGCAAAAATTCTGGGAAATTTGCAAGGTTTAATATAGCTTGCAGAACCGAAATATTGGATTTAGCTATTAAAAGATTAACTAAAACTTTTTTGTAAGTTTTTTGATTTTCTTGTTAGACTATATTATATAGGCAACCGTTGATAGTTGAATAAAAAAAGAAGGGTTTGAAATGAGTTTTTTAATACAGCCACCTATTCCTGAAAGATTAAATAGATGCCAGCTATTCGGCCCAGGCTCGAGACCAGAACTTTTCGAAAAAATGGCTTCCTCTCAGGCTGATGTCATTAACCTTGATTTAGAAGATAGTGTGGCACCTCCTAGCAAGGTGGAAGCGAGACAAAATATTTCAAAGGCTATAAGTAATATAGATTGGGCCGATAAGACTCTGTCGGTTCGCATAAATGGATTGGATACGGAGTATTGGGTCGATGATATTTTGTCGTTAGTCGATAATTCAATTGAAAGATTAGACTGCATTATGATACCCAAAGTTGGTAATTCTAGCGATATATACACGGTAGATGCGCTCGTTACTGCTTTGGAAAAGAAAAACAAGCGAAATAAAAGTCTAAAGTTCGAAATAATTATTGAAACAGCTGCTGGAATTGAAAATATTAATGAGATCGCATTGGCCAGTGACCGTCTAGTAGCGATGAGCTTTGGCGTCGCCGATTATGCGGCCTCAATGGGAATGCAAACTACTAATATTGGCGGAACTCAAGAAGGATATTATACGAACTCCGAAACCGGTGAAAAACTGTTGATGGATCCCTGGCACCATCCTATGGTTGCTATGATAGCAGCTTGCAGAGCTAATGGAATTCTGCCAGTAGATGGCCCATTTGGAGATATTTCCGATAAAGAAAACTATATTGCACAAGCTAAAAGGTCCGCTACCCTTGGTATGGCTGGGAAATGGGCTATTCACCCCTCACAGGTTGAGCTTGCAAATGAAGTATTTACCCCTTCTGAGAAAGCAATAGAGAATGCAAAGGGCATCATAAGTGCAATGGAAGCTGCAGAAGCTAAAGGTGCTGGAGCAGCTGTTTTCAATGGAAAGTTAATTGATATAGCCTCAATTAAACAAGCGAAGGTATTAATTGATCAACATAATAAAATAAAAAATACAAGTTAATGACCATTTATCTGGATTTTGAGAAAGATCTTGCAGAAATTCAAAGCAAGATATCAGACCTCGAGGGTTTACCAGATAGTTCGGGCAGCAAAAATATAAAAAATGAGATAAAGCTTTTAAAGAGTAAAACTGTGGATATACTCAGTAATCTTTATGCTGACATGAGCCCTTGGCGTAAATGTCAAGTGGCTAGACACCCTGATAGACCACACACTACCGACTATATCAACTACATAATAAGTGAATATACTCCTTTAAGCGGGGACCGAAATTTTGCAGAGGACCTTGCAATAGTTGGAGGTCTTGGTCGATTAGAAGATACTCCAGTAGTGGTAATAGGGCATGAGAAAGGTAATTCTACCGAGACTAGATTGCAGAGAAATTTTGGAATGGCTAGACCTGAAGGTTACAGAAAGGCAGCTCGCCTCATGAAATTAGCTGACAAATTCGGTCTCCCAATAATTACATTTATTGATACTCCGGGAGCTTATCCTGGGAAAGGAGCCGAGGAAAGAGGCCAAGCCGAAGCTATAGCTAGGTCCACTCAAACCTGCTTAGAAGTATCTGTTCCTATAATTTCAATTATTATAGGTGAGGGAGGTTCCGGTGGCGCAATAGCGATGGCGTCCGCAAATACATTAATAATGTTGGAGCATTCTATATATTCTGTAATTTCTCCAGAGGGGTGCGCTTCTATTCTTTGGAAAAATTCTGATAAAATGAGAGAGGCTGCAGATGCACTTAAGTTAACTGCGCAACACCTTAAAAAAATCGGTGTGGTAGACAAAGTGATCAAGGAACCCTTAGGCGGCGCCCATAGAGACAAAAAGAAAGCTTTAGAGGAAGTCAAGAAAACCCTCTTGGAAGAAATTACCGCTTTCAAGAAAAAAGGCAGACAAGAAATAAAAAAACTACGTTCAGAGAAGTATATAAATATGGGTTCTTTATCTAGTCTCTAGCGACTTCTTCGTTATAAAGTTTCTGAGAGTCTTCCTCAATCTTGCTCTTGATATAATTCAAATTATGATCTCCTTTTTTTGAATAATTCAATTTCTCTATAAAATTTATCGATGCGTTGGAATTCTCTTTGAATTTACCACTTTTTGACCACGCGACGCCCGCGTTTGTCGAAACTAAATATAGAGGACGATTAAGGCTAGAGAATAAGACTAAAACACCCTTCTTATATTCTACTTTTTGTCCAGGTATAGTTCTTGTGCCCTCTGGATAAATTACTAACTGACCCGATTTATTTTGAGCCTCCTTTGTTATTGCTTGTTTTAATGCATGCCAACTTCTTGTCTTGTCGCTTCTTTTAACATTTACACATCCAATTTTTCTTGCGTATGTAGAAAGAATTGGAACCCAAGATAGTTCTGATTTCATAATAAATTTTGGCTCTGGTAAGACATTTAACAAAATCAAAACATCTAAAAACGATTGGTGTTTTGAGCACACTATTGATGCGTTATTATCTGGCACAATACCTCTTACTAAAATTTCTATATTATAAACTTTTTTTAGGATCCAAAATACTACTCGACAGTATAATTTGATTACCTTCAGACAGTTTTCTTTGGAGGTGCTGGCATAGGGAAGTAGAAATATCCCCATAACCGCCAGTAGGGTGTAAATAATTGATCCAGTGCTGATATCTTTTAGTTTATCCTTCATCTGTTGAACTTTCTTACTAATAATTCAGAATTTTATTTCAAAATTTATACTTTCACTTTATTATCACAGACTATTGACTAGGGAAATTATATTAATTTATGCACGTTTTCTGCCCTGATTGTAATGCTGAATACAAAGTAAATGAGAGATCGTCTCTAACTAAGACGGTTAAATTTGTTTGTGTTGAATGTGGGAGCTCGTGGGTTGACAAGTTTAAAAAGCTTGAAAAAACAAAAAGATTAGTAGCCCACTCATTAGCGTCTAAGAGTGATAATGAAACTGAGAATACAACCACAGAATCGGAAAAAATGGAGCTTAACTCTTTAGCTCTTGAGGAAGTTCAAAATAGTTTTGGTAATCTTAAAAATAGGATTGACTCAAAATATGAAAATACTGAGGCTGACCATATTTTTGAATTTGAGACAATTGAGGAAAGTAACGAATCTGGGGACGAAGGTCCCTCTAAAACATTTCCAAAAATTAGAAGTAACCAAGAGAGCACTACTAGCGAGGAAATTGAAGAAAGAGATGTTAAGGAAAGAGAGATTGAGAGAAGACTCAAAGAGTCATCTGAACTTTTAAAGAAGGCTAAGCAACCAAACCCAGAAAATAAAGAGACGGTACCGAAAGAAAATAAGCCAAAGAGGCGAAAATTATTAGTAACTTTATCAATCGTAATAATAATTAGTTTTTTTACCTATAACCTTACTATTTTGTTTCTAGAGGATATACTTAGAGAAGTACCGTTCGCGCCTGAGATTTTGTCACAAATTAGCCTTTATACTGCCATTTTCAAAGATATAATTTTAATATCTATTGAGAAGATACTAGATTTCATTCCCAATTTGGCATAGTTTCCCTGTCAAATATTTCTTTGTAAGTTGGTCTAGATCTAACGAGTTCATAACGTTTATTATAAACCATAATCTCCGGAACTAGTGGTCTTGTATTGTACTCAGAGGACAGAACTGCCCCATATGCGCCGACATCCAAAAAAGCTAGAAAGTCTCCTGTTTCTGCTCCTTCTACAAGATAATTTTTTAGAAAAGTATCAGTTGACTCACAGACAGGTCCTACCACGTCAAAGATCCCAGTCTTTCCGCTCTTTTTTTTATTTAAGGGTATTAACTTGTGTGTCGCACCATATAACGCAGTTCGAGAAAAGTCATTCATACCTGCGTCAGTAATAAGAAAATTTTTGTTTTGAGATGTCTTCTTATAAAGAACCTTAGTTACTAGAATACCACAATTCCCAACTATATATCTGCCTGGCTCAAAAATAATTCTACAATTTAAATGTCCTAATATCTTTTTCACTAGGGCACTATATTCTTGCAGGTCAGGTTCTAAATCCTCATCTGTATATTTGATGCCCAAGCCACCACCAATATCGATATTTTCTAAATGAATGTTGATATTTTTAAGCTCGTCAATGAGCTTTGCTAAGTGTTCAAATGTTTGGCGAAATGCATTTAAGTTACTTATCTGGCTCCCTATGTGTACATCAATACCCACAATCTTTATTTTTTCAAGTTTGTTTGCATACTGGTAAACCTCTCTGGCCTTGTCAATCGGAATGCCAAATTTATTATCAGCTTTACCGGTTGAAATATTTTCATGCGTGCCTGCGTCTATGTCTGGATTAACTCTAAAAGCGATTGGTGCCTGCTTATTGAGACTAACCGCTATTTTATTGATCGACTCCAATTCAGACACACTTTCAATATTAAACTGTAACAGAGAAGATTTAAGTGCTTCAGCAATTTCAAAATCCTGTTTTCCTACTCCAGAAAATACAATTCTCTTTTGGTCGATTCCTGCTTTTAATGCCCGATGGTATTCTCCAAGTGAAACAACATCAGCGCCACCTTGAAGTTTGGCAATAGTTTCTAAAACCGAGAGGTTTGAATTAGCTTTGACTGAGTAACAAATTATACTATCCAATCCTTTTAACGATCTCATAAACCGATCAAAGTTATCCTTTATACTTGTACGTGAATAAACATAGAATGGGGTTCTCAAATTGCTTGCTATCTCGCTTACAGCTACATCTTCTACGAAAAGCTGATCCAGTTTGTAAGAAATATGTTTATTCATCTTTAATAAGGTTAGTTTTTTCATTCAAAAATGGTGATGATTTGACACCACAGCCGGAAACGTTAAGGCAAAATATTATTATTACAAGATAAAACATCCACTTACACATTTAATCTTCTCTTCCAAAATCTAATTTGTCTTTTTATTTCCCTAGATGCTGTTCCACCGAAACTATTTCTCGACTCAATAGAGTTTTCAGGAGATAGAATTTTAAAAACATTTTTGTTTATCTTTGGATTGACCTTTTTAAGATCATCTAAGCTCAATTCACTAAGTTTGATATTTTTTTCAGAAGCAACTTCCACAAATTTTCCAGTCAATGCATGCGCCTCTCTAAATGGCATGCCTAAATCTCTAACAAACCAATCTGCCAAATCAGTTGCTGTAGAAAACCCTTTTGATGCTGCATCATACATATTTGTTTTCTTAACTTTCATATTTTCTATGAGTTCCTGAGTTATTTTTATTACAAGTATTAAAGTATCAAAAGTATCAAAAACGGTCTCTTTATCCTCTTGCATGTCTTTAGCATAAGCTAGAGGTAGGCCCTTCATTACTGTTAGGAGAGATAGTAGCGCCGCATTAACTCTACCAGTCTTAGCACGAATCAGTTCCGCGGCATCAGGGTTTTTCTTCTGTGGCATTATTGAAGAGCCCGTGACTAAAGAATCGGGTAGCGAAATAAAGTCAAACTCTATCGATCCCCAAAGAATAAGCTCTTCTGCTAATCTACTAAAGTGTACCATGGTGATGGCAGAGTCAGATAAAAATTCTAAAACAAAGTCCCTATCGGAAACTGCATCCATACTATTTCTCATTGGAGCACTAAAACCAAGCGTTTTAGCTGTATAAAACCTATCAATTGGGAAAGAAGTTCCAGCCAAAGCAGCTGCTCCCAGAGGACATTCATTCAATCTCTCTTTAGTTTGCTTAAATCTTTCTAAATCTCTCCCGAACATTTCTAAATAGGCAAGTAAGTGATGACTGAATCTTACGGGTTGGGCAACTTGCAGATGAGTGTAACCTGGGAAAATTATTTCTATATTTTGCTCTGCTTTTTTTAGGATAGTCATCTCGAGTCTCGATAGTTCGAACTCTATCTCTTCAATAGCTTTTCTTATCCACAGTCTAAAGTCAGTAACGACTTGATCATTTCTTGACCTTGCAGTGTGTATATGACCTGCCTCTGAGCCTATAATTTCTCCTAACCTTGATTCTATATTCATATGAATGTCTTCTAGCAAGTTGTCAAAAACGAAATCACCGCCTTTTAACTCCTTCTCTATTTTTTTTAATCCGCTCAATATCTTTTTTTTTGTTTGTTTAGTTATGATATTCATTTTAGCAAGCATCTCAACATGGGCTTGTGAACCTAAAATGTCCTCAAATGCCAGTCGTTTATCAATATCTATCGAAGAGTTTATTTTTGTAAGAAGATCAGTAGACTTCTCAGAAAACCTTCCTCCCCACATTTCATTTGATTTTTTCTTATTAGACATTTTAAACTCCACCACTACATCATAGATCATGTATACGATATCAATGCTAAACCTAGGGCCTTTAATACTTATCGTAAATCTTTTTTTTTCAATTTCAGCTATTGCTGATAGTAAATATGCTGAAAAAACTAAAGATATTGTAAGGGGAGAGCTTAGAAAATTTATTTTCTCAGAAAAGGCGGAGGTGCTGCCAAAACCCCTTATCTTGGATGCCAATGAAAATATGGTTGAGATTGGATACGACGAAGATATTTTGATAATAAACTTCTGGGCTACTTGGTGCGCACCATGTAAAAAAGAGATGCCGTCACTTAACAGTCTTGCCCAAAATATGAAATATGAAGATATCCAAATAATAACCATAGCATCAGGAAGAAACTCGAAGGAAGCTATTGATGGTTTTTTTGATGATAATAACTTAGTTAACCTCAAAAAATATCGAGACCCAAGAGGAAGAATTGCGGTGAAATATGGAGTTACTGCCCTTCCAACAACAGTTGTGATTAATCCTACGGGTTTAGAAATTGGCCGCATCATAGGAGATATTGATTGGGATACAGCAGATGTTCGCTCATTTTTTAAAAAGTTGTTAGAAATGAAATGACGCTCTTAATTGATTTTATTAACAGTAACTTTGCTCAATTAGCGTAAAAACCTATTAGATAATGGGTGTTTGTATTGACTAATAAAACATTTAAATTTAAACGAATTAAACTTATGAAATTCACAATAATGGGAGCTTTAATATGAGAGTCGCGCTCGTAACAGGTGGTACTAGGGGAATAGGTGCCGCCATTTCGATCAAACTTAAAGAATCTGGTTACAAGGTTGCAGCAATTTATGCGGGTAACGATGAGGTAGCCACCAAATTTTCTAAAGAAAATAAGATAGCTGTATTTAAATGGTCTATCGCTAATTATGAAGAATGTATTGCCGGAATAAAAAGTGTTGAAGATGAACTGGGGGAAATAGATATTCTGGTTAATAACGCAGGTATTACCAGGGATGGTATGTTCCATAAAATGTCACAAGAACAGTGGCGCGATGTAATCAATGTTAATCTTAACGGTCTCTTTAACATGACCCACCCTCTTTGGGATAAAATGAGAGCAAGAGGATTTGGAAGGATTGTAAATATTTCTTCGATAAACGGACAGAAGGGACAATTAGGACAAGCAAATTATTCCGCAGCAAAAGCTGGAGAACTCGGTTTCACAAAATCATTGGCCCTTGAAGGAGCGAGGAAAGGAATTACTGTAAATGCGATATGCCCAGGATATATAAATACAGATATGGTCAAAGCGATGAGTGAAAAAGCTATTGAAGCTACTGAAAGTCAAATCCCTGTAGGGCACTTGGGAGAACCTGACGATATTGCTCGTTGTGTAAAGTTTCTTGTTGCTGACGAAGCTAATTTTATTACAGGATCTACAATTTCAGCTAATGGTGGACACTATTTAATTTAATTGGAGAGGATGGCCATATCGAAGGATTTTTTTAAACTCGTCTTCGTAAACCACCTTACCTGATATTCCGTCCCTTCGATGTACTATTTTTGGAGCTAACAATTTGAAGGCAGCACTACTAGTTTTAGTTGCTTGAACGATCACCGTTTTCGGACTGGTATCTTTAAACGAACTTATCGGCTGAACGGTTACTTGACCAAAGTAACCGTCTAAGCATTTGATTATATCAGGAAGCCTCTCCACTCTTTGAATAACCGTAATTTTACCGTTTGGTTTACACCTATTCTTTGCCACTGAAATCCATGCAGATAGCGGTATGCTTTCAACTTTAGCCTGATGAGAACTTAATTTATGAGACTCCTTAACTGAATTTTGTTTAAAATATGGAGGGTTCATGAAGACATGGTCAAATGATACAGATTTCAACTCTCTAATCGTGTTTTCTATATTAATATTGCAAATCTTAGCTTTAAACATATTTAGATCGATATTTCGTTTACAAAGGTCGGCTACTCTTTTATCCATTTCAACCCCAAAGACTTCTAGCCCACTAACTCTATACAATAGGCAGCACAACGCTACTCCATTTCCACAACCTAACTCTAATACTTTTTGACCACTTTCTGCGGCAACTGATGCGGCTACTAAAACGGAGTCCATATTCCCTCTATAGCCCTCAGTAAATTGGAGTATTTCTAATTTGTTGCCCAAAAACTTATTTTTTGTTAATTCTTTATCACTATAATTCATAAAAAATTTTTATAATTTATCTTTTCAATTGCCAATAGTTTTTATAAATACACATTCGATTAGTTATAACACCAACCGGAAAATATAATTTGACAACCTCTATATCAAAACTGTCCGATTTACTGTCTGAAAAAGTTAGAGTAACAAACCAAGTGATTGAGAAAAATCTTAGCTCAAAAGAGACTACAATTATTGGGGATATTGCTTCTCATCTAATTAATTCTGGTGGCAAGAGAATTCGACCACTGTTAACTTTGACTGTTGCCAGACTTTTTGACTATCAGGGAGACAAGGACACCCTTTTAGCAGCTGCTATTGAATACATACATTCTGCCACTCTACTCCACGATGACGTCATTGATCGTAGTGAAAAAAGAAGAGGTTTAAAGACAGCAAATATAATCTGGACAAACAAGTATTCTGTTTTGGTAGGAGATTATCTATTTTCAAGGGCATTTCAGCTCATGGTTAGAACTGAGTCTTTGAGAATAATGAAAACCTTGTCAGACGCCTCTTCTGTTATCTCACAGGGCGAAATTCTACAAGTTGGTATTGAAAAAAAGCTTGATGCATCAAAAGAAGATTACTTAAAAGTAATTAAAGGTAAGACATCAGCCCTTTTTTCAGCGGCATGTCAGGCGGGAGCAGAAATAACCAATGCACGCGACTCCCACGTAGATGCTCTTCAGGAGTATGGGGAATGTATTGGAACCAGTTTTCAACTCATAGATGATCTCTTAGATTACTCGGGTAATGAGAATAAAACGGGGAAAAATAAAGGAAACGATTTCTTCGAAAAAAAAATAACGCTTCCAATAATTCATGCATATGAAAGGTCTTCTAAAGCTGAAAAAAAATTTATAAAAGAGCTTTTTCAAAAGCCTTTACCAAATCATAGTGATCTTACTGATCTTCTGGAAATCTTGGAAAGCAGCAAATCTCTACTTTATACAAAAAAACAGGCTTTAATATGGACTGAAAGATCCATAAACGCTTTGCAGATAATAGAGGACTCAGAAATTAAGACGTTAATGATAGAGCTTGCTAAAGAAATTTTGGATAGAGTATCTTAATTTATTTTAGAAAATTTAATCCACCATTTATCACTTTTTTTGCTGATATAAGTTACCGCTTTTTTTGCAATATCTTGATTTCTGTAAAGACCAAAACAAGTAGATCCTGACCCGGACATTCTAGAAAGCAAAACATCCTCGGTTTCCTCTATGGTAGCGAGTACCTTGTTGATTTCTGGATGTTTTTTGATCGCGATAGTTTGAAGGTCATTTCTCTGCCTCTTAAGATAGTCTACAAATTTATCTGTGCTGCTTAAATCTATAAAGGACTCTAATGGTTGATTATGTTTTTCAGTAACCTCTTCAAATATACTGCCTGTAGATACAAATATGTCTGGGTTTACTAAAACAACCCATAAATTAATTTCTGACATATCTAAAGGTCGCACAATCTCCCCAATTCCTCCCACTCTCGATGCTACACTTAATACACAAGCTGGAATGTCTGCTCCAATTTTTGATAAAACCTCATAAGAGGGCATTAGGTGCTTGCTGTTATTTGTTATAAATCTTATTACAGCTGCAGCGTCTGCTGAGCCACCACCCAGACCAGCACCTATTGGCAGATTTTTTTCAAGATTAATAGAAAAACGATCTGTGAGACCATTTCCAAATAGTTTTAATGCTTGTAATATTGAGTTTTCTTGAACATTTATTGACCCAGAAAATTCTCCTGTCAACGTTACCACATCTTTCAATGAACGTTTAAAAAATAACCTGTCGAATACATCTGTGAAAACAACTATGCTATCAAGGGCATGGTAACCATCTGCCTGAATTCCTGTAACATGAAGAGCAAGATTAATCTTAGCGCATCCCTTTTCTTCATTAGTAATATCTTTCACAAATCCCAATCTTCTTTATCTTACGTTTAGTCCGAACTTTAATTTATCTTCTGTATTTTTTTTATCCACAGATTCAGGATTGAACGAAAGTGACTTTTTCCATTGAAATTTAGCCTCCCTTTTTCTACCCAACATCCATAAGACGTCCCCTAGATGATCGTTTACTATTGGATCTGTAGATTCAATTTCCATCGCCTTTTCTAAATATAATAAGGCTTTTCCAAAATCCCCTTTTTTGTAATATGCCCAACCTAGAGAGTCAATTATATGATAACTATCCGGGGACTTCTCAGCTGCCAGTATAATCATTTTCAAAGCTTGATCTAATTTCTCTTTCCGTTCTAGTAGGCTATACCCCATATAATTGAGAACCTGTGGTTGATCTGGGCTCAGTTCTAGAGCACTTATAAAGTCAGATTCAGCTAAAGCCCAATTCTTTGACCTTTCAAATGATATCCCCCTCAAGAATAAAATTGGCCAAATAGCCTCAGTATACGTTTCTCTTTTTGCGACTTCTATTGCTCTGGTATAGGACTTGATGGCTTCCTTAAACAAGCTCATACTCCGTTGCAGGCTACCATAAGTTTTCAACAACCTGGCATTTGCATATCCATCAATTATAAATTGCTGAATATATTCTAATGCTGACTCATTACTATTAAGTTGCTCAATGGCAAATGAATTTTCAACAATGCTATCCATAAAGAAAACATCGTCATTTGAAAAGTTATCTAAAATTTCTCTGGATAGCTCATAGTTTCCACTATCGTTGAGTATGTTAGCAAGATTAAATTTCAAGAATGAACTGGTCGGATCTGCGAAATTTGCAAGGGATAAGTAAAACGACTTGTTGATAATATTTTCCGCTCCTCGCTGGCTAGATTGTGACCATCTAAAGAATACCTCAGCTATCTGCTTATAGGGGTTTATTCTGATAGCATCACTAACCTCACCATTAGAGAGCTTATTTTTGAAGGCTTGTATGTAATACGCGTTGTTACTAGCAGACCGAGCCTTGTTTATTATGCTTTCAGACACTTCGCTTTCTTTATTTTTTTGAAAATATTTAACTAAAGCTAAAGCAGACTCCGAGTCAAAAAGAAAATCACTGAATTCCATGTTTTCATAGAGTGTTTTTGCTTGCTCATATTCATTAAAATACACATATGCTAACAGTTGATTATAGTTAATAATCTGAAGTTGAGCTTCGTTATTGATACTTATTGAATTGATCAAACGAAAAGCTTCGTTTTTTTTGTTATCAATAATCAAAATCCAAAATTCTGTAACTATCTTAAAAATCTCGGGAAAATTTTTCTTGTGGCGTTCGAACGCTCTTAATATTTCTGACTTTTCTCTCTTCCTTATAGCTTCAGCAAAAATAACTAAATTTGTGACAGGGTAATTAAGTTGAAGGTCATCAATTTTTCGTGATATTGCTGTTGCAATTTCGAAATTTCCAGCTAATGCTGCGTATATAACACTTCTCGTGATAATTTCTCTTTCAGAGTCTCCTCTAGAAATGAGATCTATATAATAGTTCGAGGCATTTTTAAAATCTCCTTCTTTCTCAGCAAATTGCCCGGCAATATATGAGCCCGAGTTAGCTAGAACAATGGTGACCGAAAAATGCCATAGTATAAAAAAAGCTACAATTAAAGATTTAAGCAGAGGCATACCAATTAACCTACATATTTGGATAATTTGGACCATCTCCCCCTTGAGGTGTTTTCCACGTTATATTTTCGCTTGGATCTTTAATATCACATGTTTTGCAATGCACGCAATTTTGTGAATTTATTTGAAACGAAAAAGAATTCTTACGTTTTTCAAGCACTTCATAAACTCCTGCTGGACAATACCTTTGAGCAGGCTCAGCAAATAATGGGAGATTTTTTTTGATCGGAATATTTTTATTTTTTAAAAACAAATGACAGGGCTGATTTTCCTCATGATTTGTTCCAGAGAAGCTCACATTTGTAAGTCTATCAAAACTAATCTTTCCATCAGGCTTTGGATACTCGATTTCTTTAAAGTTTTTTGCTGGCTTGGTGCTTTTTGCGTCACTTTTTCCATGTTTCAAAGTGCCAAAAATATTTATCCCGCTTAAGTTTGCTATCCACATGTCTATTCCGCCAATTATCAATGACGCTAATAAACCGAAACGAGACCAAATAGGCTTAACGTTCTTCACAGGCTTTAAATCTGAACCAACTTTTCCATCCTTTATCTCTTTATCATATTCCTTAAGTTCAGTATTTTGGAAGCCTTCTTTTATAGCTTTACATGCTATCTCTGCTGCAGTGATACCAGACAGCATTGCATTATGGTTTCCCTTTATTCGTGGAACATTTACCAGGCCTGCAGAACACCCTAGTATTAAACCACCAGGGAAAGCAAGCTTTGGAATCGACTGATATCCTCCTTCGGTTATAGCCCTTGCTCCGTAGGATATTCTTTTCCCTCCCTCAAGCATTTCCTTAATCATAGGATGATGCTTAAATTTTTGAAACTCCATATATGGAAAGACATGGGGATTTTCGTAGTTTAAGTGAACAACGAACCCTAGATAAATTTGATTGTTTTCCGCATGATAGCAGAATGATCCACCTCCTGCATTGCCTCCTAATGGCCATCCCATGGAGTGAAACACTTTACCCTCTTTATGAAATTTTGGGTCTATTTCCCAAATCTCTTTCATTCCGAGCCCGTATTTTTGTGGTTGGCTTTGTGCATCTAATTTATATTTCTCAATAAGAATTTTAGTTAAAGAGCCTCTTACCCCCTCGCTAAATAGAACATACTTACCTAAGACTTCCATACCAGGCTCATATCCCTCTGTTTTATTTCCGTCTTTATCTAAGCCGAATTCGCCAGCAATAACTCCAATAACCTCTCCATCGCTACCAAAAACCACATCGCTGCAGGCCATACCCGGAAATATATCTACGCCTAGGCTCTCTGCTTGCCCTGCTAACCACCGACACACATTTCCCATAGATACGATATAATTTCCATGATTATTCATCAGCGGGGGGAGTAAAAAATTAGGAATTTTGACCTGCCCAGCTGGGCCAAAAAGGTAAAAGAGATCTTCACTAACTTTTGTACGAATGGGAATATCAGTTTCCTTCCAGTAAGGTATCAGCAAATCTATACCTGACGTGTCCAAAACTGCTCCTGATAAAATATGGGAACCTATTTCTGATCCCTTTTC
>CACAAX010000015.1 GCA_902530595.1 uncultured Alphaproteobacteria bacterium | reverse complement strand
CTTCAGTTTTCCTAAATTCCGGCTGACTAGCTAAATCTTTAAACACTTCTTTTGCATTTAGGAGTTGAGATGCTTCAGAAGGTAAATCTATTTCAGATAATTGTCTTTTTATGAAATACCTTGCAAGCTGTGAAATATTTTCTTCCTCAACTCCGATAGAGCTTTTAGTTGAGTGCTCCGAAGCTTCTACTTTCGTTTTTTGCCAAATATTTCTCTTTGATCCAGGGTAATACTTTTCTCCAAGCAATTCGCACCTTGCTACTTCAAGTTCTTGATATATTTCTTTAGCTTGTTCACCAGATGGATCATATCTCAAGTAGGTTTCTTCGTTTTTAAATCTCGCTTGTAAAGCCAGCGAGTCTGCTGTCCCTCTGACCTTTAATATTTCAGACTCGTTTGGCTCTTTACTTATCTGCGGAAGCTTTATTACTTCACCAAAATCGCCGCTAGGATCAGCAGAAAATTTTATCTTAAGGGTTTCATTTCCGGAAATAGCTCTCGTTGTCTCCGATATTGATTTTTTGATATCGTCAGTTTCCTCATTTTTTTTTTCTTTGTTCATCTTATTCGGAGGCAGCTTTCACCAAAATGCTTTCTGGTAATTCTATATCGAAACAACGCTGAAAAAATTCAGAAACAGTTGACCTCTCTAGCTCATCACACTTATTTAAAAAACTCATTCTAAATGCAAAAGCTATATCCTCGAAAATTAAAGTATTTTGAGCCCATGCTATAACAGTTCTTGGGGACATTACCGTAGATATATCTCCGCCGATGAACGCTTTTCTTGTCAATTCGGCAACTAGTACCATCTTTTTAATATCTTTTCGGCCATCATCACTGTCATACTCCGGACAATTAGCAATAATTATCTCCTCCTCTACCTCATTTTTAAGATAATTAAGCGTTACTACTAGAGACCAGCGATCCATTTGACCTTGATTTATCTGCTGTGTCCCGTGATAAAGCCCTGTTGTATCACCTAGTCCAACCGTATTGGCAGTAGCAAATAGTCTAAAAAATGGATGTGGTTGTATCACTTCATTTTGATCTAGTAGGGTTAATTTACCCTCAGTTTCTAATACCCTCTGTATAACAAACATAACATCTGGTCTACCAGCATCATATTCATCAAATACTAAAGCAGACGGATTCCTCAACGCCCACGGTAGGATGCCTTCTTGAAATTCAGTTATCTGCTTTCCTTCTCTAAGCTTTATCGCATCTTTCCCAATAAGATCGATACGGCTAATATGGCTATCGAGATTAACACGAACACAAGGCCAATTCAATCTAGCGGCAATCTGTTCTATGTGGGTGGACTTTCCTGTCCCATGGTATCCTTGCACCATAACCCTTCTATTTTTTGAGAACCCAGCCAAAATTGACAAAGTAGTATCATTATCAAAAACATAAGACTTTTCCAATTCAGGAACTCTTTCGGTAGGTGATTCAAAAGCGAAAACTTCCATTTTTGTCTCTATTCCAAATACTTCAGCTACATCAACTTTTTTCTTCGGAATATTTTCTTCTTTCATAACTAATCCTTATTTTAATATCTTCTTAGTCTAGATGATTGCTCAATCGTCAAATCGCTTACTATTTCTTATTTGATCCCACGCCCAAACCACTTCTGTCATTCTTTCTTCATCATCCCTTTTTCCATCATTTGTATCAGGATGCAAATCTTTAATAAGTATTTTATAGAGTTTTCTTATCTCGTCTTTAGTCATGGCTTCTGTTGCGCCTAGTATTGATAAAGCTTTCTGCTCTGAATGGTTAAGTCTTTTTTTTGTACCTAAAGAATTACTCTCTTTGTTCCCTAAACTATCAATAAAGCCATATGGGTCCTCTATTCCAAACCGCAGTCTTGAGTTTCCATCAGAGTGAGCTCTATTTACTGATGATTTGGAGCCAAATGGCTTTGTTTTTCTGCCCCAGGTTTTTGAGAGATTAACCTCTTTTTCAAATTCTTCTTCTGAGTGATTTTTAAAAAAGTTCCATCTGGTGTTATACTCTTTAACATGCTTGAGACAAAACCAATGGAAGTTCTCTAAATCTTTTGGAGATTTAGGAGCTCTGTACTTTGCTTCCCCGGAGCAACCGTCGACTTCACATGTTCTTATGGATGACTCAAATCCTCCAGAGGTAGAGCTTCTCTTGGACCGCCTTTTCTTGTCAGCAGAAACGGATATATCATAGTCAAGGAAGGATTTATTTTGCATCTCGATTTTCTGTTACAAATGTGGAACTATATACAATAGAGCCATTATTGATATAGCCAAGGAAAAATTTAAGCTTTTAGATAAAATATATGAATTACGTTAATATAATAGAGAAAACTCTACGAAAAACCTTTGAACCTGTTTTTTTGGAGGTTATTGATGAAAGTGAGCAGCATCGTGGTCATGTTGGGTTTAGGGATGGAACACAAACCCACTTTAAAATAATAATTAGAGCGAAGATTTTTGAAAAAATGTCAAGGGTTTCTCGAGAGAGAGCTATTCACAAGGCTCTAGGTTCTGATTTGATGCAAAGTATTCATGCGCTATCAATAAATTTTCAATAAAATGCAAAGCTGACTGTGTTCAGCATAAATTAGTTTTTAGGATGATTGCATATCGTTTAAAAAGGCAAATATGAACTCACATTTTCAAGGGAACATATAAGTTCAGCACTGGTCTCGATCAAATAGATGTTTTTGATCAATTTAGTTTTTCATTAACAATTTGATTTATTATTTTCGGGTCGGCTTTTCCTTCAGATTTTTTCATTACTTGTCCAACGAACCATCCAATCAATTTTGGGTTGCTTTTGACTTTATTTACCTGCGCTGGATTTTCTTTTATAACATCGTTAACTATTTGCTCTATAAGACTTGTGTCTTGCACTTGGCGAAGTCCGAGCTTATCCACTAGCTCAGTTGGATTACCTCCAAAATTCCAAATATGATCAAAAATCTCTTTCGCTCCTTTGCTAGAGATTTCGTCTGTCTGTATGAGATTAATTAATTCTCTCATCTGTTCAACAGTAGTTGGATTATCTTTGAAAGATAAATTATCCTTATTTAATCGACCAAACAATTCATTGATTAGTAAGTTTGCTGCTATTTTCCCATCCGTATTTGTCGCTATTGCCTCAAAAAACTCTGCTGTAGACTTTTCTGCAATTATTACCTCTGAGTCATAGGGTGTAATATTTAAGTCGTTTATGAATCTTAGATACTTCTGGTCAGGTAACTCTGGGAGATCATCTTTAATTTTATTAACCCACTCTCTCTCTAACTCAATATTTAATAAGTCTGGGCAGGGAAAGTACCGGTAATCATGTGCATCTTCTTTACTTCTCAAGGGACGAGTCTCATTCTTATTAGGGTCATACAGTCGAGTTTCCTGGGCAACCTCTTTTCCGGTCTCTAAAAGCTTTATTTGTCTGCGAGCTTCAAAATTTATCGCTTGTTGTATAAATTTCAGTGAGTTCATATTCTTTATCTCGCACCTTGTCCCAAGTAAGCCAAAATCACCCGTTTTAATAAAACTTTGAAATTTGTTGATTTCACAAACTGAAACATTTACGTCTGCTCTCAAAGAACCCTCCTGCATGTTGCCGTCACATGTTTCCAGATATCTCATTATCAATCTTAATTTTTTTATATATTCCACGGCTTCGAATGGGCTATTAATTTCTGGTTTAGAAACAATTTCCATTAGCGCTATACCTGTTCTATTCAAATCGACAAAGCTAGTGCTTGGATCCATATCATGTATAGACTTCCCTGCATCTTGCTCAAGATGAATGCGCTCTATGCCTACCTCTTTTGGCAATTTTTCTTCTGTTTGGATGGATATTGTACCTTTTCCAACAATTGGTTCGTATAGTTGGCTGATTTGGTAACCTTGTGGCAGATCAGGATAAAAGTAGTTCTTTCTATCAAATCTTGAAGTGAGATTAATTTCTGCATTTATTCCTAGACCGGTTTTCACCGCCTGCTCAATACAAAATGAATTTACAACAGGTAACATCCCAGGCATCCCAGCGTCGACAAAGCTTACGTTAGAGTTTGGTTCAGCCCCAAATTCTGTTGAAGCGCTTGAAAAGAGTTTGGATTTTGATTTTACTTGGGCATGAACTTCTAACCCAATCACAAAGACAAAATCGCTATTTGCTCCTCTTATTACCTGTGATTTGTTTATGTCCATTTCTTTTCTTCTTCTTTATACGGAATGAGTAGCTAAACCCACCTTTATAATCAACAAAATAATTATAAAAATGCCTTAATCTTGTAAAGTATTTCAGAAGTATCTCTTGAGAGGTTATCCCGGTCAGGAAGAACATTAAAAGCAGCTTTGGCTTTTTCCCTGTAAATTTGGGGTAGGTGTCTGATTTGATCGAAGGCCTTAATTGTGCTCGCGGCTATCTGTGGGTTTTCGGCATCAATTTTTTTTATCCATTCTGCTATTACTTTATATCCCGCGCCATTCCTTTGATGAAAAGCATGAAAATTTCTTTTTGCAAAAGTGCCAATGAGACTATTGAAGTTATTTGGATTAAACATGTTAAAGTCCTTATGCTTTGTTAGTTCGCGAAGTCGATCTAAAGCCAATTCAGGAGTTGAATATTCCATTTGCATAGCAAACCACTTATTTAATAAGGACTTGTCCTTCCCATACTTTAGGTAGAATTTGTTAACATTTTCTTCTTCATCCTTTTTGACGATGTAAGTAATCAAGCACGATACCTTTAAGGTCATATTATTGGAATCATTGAAGATAATATCAATAAAATCATTCAAGAAATTTGTATCTTTATTCAAGAATATTAATGCACTTGCTAATATTCTTTTTTGATAATCTGAATTTTTCCTAAAATATAGTTTTCGGTGTATAAAATTTTTAATATAGGAAAGAGAGAATTCCTTAAAGCACATCTTGTATAAAGTTTCGTATTTACGAAGGTTGATCTGTATAGCCTGAGGATCTGGAATACCAGTTTCTAATAGCTTGGAAAAGTACTCATAGTCACTTGGTAGTTCCAGTAGTTTCGCAAGTAGTGAAGGGGTATCCAACTTTTTTACGAGCGTTTCACAAGTTCTTGAAATAACATCCTCAACATCAGTTTGCGAGCAAGCTATTTTTTCCAAAGCTACATAGTCGAGTTTCTTTTTAGCCATCCATATACTCGTAAAATCTGTCTCAAACTCCAAAATAGAAAATAGATCATCAATTGGTTGTTTGAATTCAACTAAAACTGGAGCGGAAAAAGAATTCAATACAGAAATAGTTGGCTTTTCATTTTGGTTCTTCAGCTCGATCGAGGATGTTTTTTTATCAAGCACTAATGTTTTCTTTTGCTGCAAAAAATGACCCTTACTGCTTAATATCTTATAAGTTATCGGCATGACTTTGTTAGAATATTTTCCTGATTTCATTGGCTTCTCTTGTCTAAATGTCACTTTGTAATTTTTTCCAACATATTTTTCTGAAACAATCAATCTTGGTGTTCCTGGTTCATGAAACCATTTAAAAAATTTGTCTAAACTTTTGTCTAATACATGCTCAAAAGCTTCCTGAAAATCTTCTAATGTACACGCGCATCCATCTTGTTTTTTAAAAAACTGATCCATACCTTCTAAAAACTTTTCTCTTCCAATGATTGTCTTAAGCATTCTGATAATTTCTGCACTTTTCTCATAAACTGTGGCGGTATAAAAATTGTTTATTTCAACGTACTTTGTTGGTCTGACAGAATGTGAAAGTGATCCAGCATCCTCTTTAAATTGTTGTTTTATAAGAAAGTCTGTTTGATTTATTCGGGAAACTTCTTTCTCTAATTGGTCCTCGACATATTCTTGTTCCCTTAAAACCGTTAGTCCTTCTTTCACACATAGCTGAAACCAGTCACGGCACGTTACTCTATTTCCTGTCCAGTTATGAAAATATTCATGCGCTATAATTGCTTCTATTAACGCATAGTCGGAGTCTGTGGAAAAGTTTTCATCATATAGAATATATTTGGAATTAAAAATATTAAGACCTTTATTTTCCATAGCCCCAGCGTTAAAATCATCTACGGCTACTACGTTGAAAACATCTAGATCATATTCACGACCATAAGTAATTTCATCCCATGCCATAGCCTTTTTAATACAATTAAGAGCATGTTTTGTTTTACCAATATGCTCTTTTTTATAAAAAATTTTTATCGTAACTACTTTGCCAGATGAAGTTTTAAAGACCCCTTCGTCAAAGATTAAATTACCTGCCACTAGTGCAAAAAGGTAGCTTGGCTTTGGAAATGGATCATGCCATTTGGTATAATTTTTACTTATGGTTACTGGATTTCCGTTAGATAACAAGTGAGCATATGATCCATGTATTCTAGTGGTATAGGTAGAAAGCACATCAGGACGATCCAGAGAATAGCAGATTTTTCTAAATCCTTCGGGTTCACACTGTGTTACAAAAATACCCTCAGACATATATAGACCTTCTAAGGATTTATTTGTTGTGGGACTAAGAACATTTTCCGTCTCTAGCTGAAACTCTCCTGAACCAAGAAATTTTTTAGGAATAATTAGCTCGTTTATCCCAAAAGTAAGACATTCTAATTCAATTTTTCTGCCATCTATTTTCATCCAATTCAATTGGATATTCTCTCCTTGCAACGCCAAATCTGATGGTTTGTCACATGAAGGTACAAAGACAATCTTCGATTTAAGAATTGTTTTTGTAGGATCTAAGAAAAATTCTAGTGAAACAGACTGTTGTCGATAAAGTGCAGGAGTGTAATCTTTAAGCCATGTGTATTTACGTTTAGACAATATGCCTCCTTAGAGTTTGGGATTTTGACTTATCTAACTATATGTTTTAATAAATAACATTAACAATTGAAAAGAATAGTTGTTTAGCACGATGCTTTGGAGAATAAATTGAAACCAGTTGTAGGTATTATTGGAAACTCGCATTTAATAAATGACACCTATCCGGCTCAAACGACCGGCTTAATGAATATTGAGCCAATTATGGAAATCTGCAACGCAATTTCACTTGTAGTGCCAGGGGTGCCGAAAAACGCAACTACTGAAGAACTAATAAACATATGTGATGGTTTTATATTTACGGGCGGACGTCCAAATGTTCATCCAAAATTTTATGGACAAAAAGCAACTAAAGAGCACGGGGAATTTGATGTGGGAAGAGATCAAGTTGTAATTCCCCTCATAAAGGAATGCGAGAGGATTGGAAAACCTATTTTAGGTATATGTAGAGGTTTTCAAGAGTTTAATGTAGCTTTTGGAGGCTCTTTGCATCCTGAAATACGTGATTTACCTGGCAGGATGAACCACAGAATGCCACCTGATGGCACTTTGGAACAGAAATTTGCACTTAGACATAAGGTAACTTTTTTGGCTGGTAGTGTTTTTGAGGAGATATTTTGTAAAAAAGAGATTAATGTCAACTCTCTACACGGACAGGGTATCGACCAACCAGGACAGAGGGTATCAATAGATGGCTTCGCACCTGATGGCACACCAGAAGCTATATCAATTGTTGGGTCAAAGGGATTTTGTCTGGCTGTGCAATGGCATCCTGAGTGGCAGGCTTCGAAAGATGAGAATTCAGTGAAGTTATTTTTAGCTTTTCGAGATGCATTAAGTAACGAAACTTTTGCTAGCAGTGAAGAGAAGTTGGTTGGATAGCTTAAATAGACTACTTAGCGTTGCACCTATGATGGATTGCACTGATAGGCACTGTAGATACTTCCACAGACAATTGTCGCGACACGCGTTGTTATATAGTGAAATGATTGTCGACAGGGCAATTATTTTTGGTGAAAGAGAAAGGTTTTTGAAGTTTAATCCTATTGAACATCCTGTTGCTCTACAACTAGGAGGAAATGATCCGAAGCTGCTATCTGAAGCCACTAAGATAGCCATTGACTTTGGATATGATGAGATCAACCTAAATGTTGGATGCCCGTCCTCTAGAGTAAAATCTGGAAACTTCGGCGCAGCACTTATGAAAAAAATTGATTTAGTAAGATCTTGTGTAGAGGCAATGAAACGCTCCGCTGGAAAAATTCCAGTAACTGTAAAGTCAAGAATTGGAGTAGATGATCAAAACCCTGATGAAGTCCTACCTGAATTTATAAAAAAGGTGGCAAACTCCGGTTGTAGTGTGTTTATCATACACGCTAGGAAAGCGCTACTTAAGGGTCTGTCCCCGAAAGACAATAGAACAATTCCTCCGCTCCAATATTCTTTAGTTTATGAAATGCAAAAAAATTTTCCAGGACTTGATATCATATTAAATGGTGGGCTAACCGAATTAAAGGAGATGAAATCTTGTGTGAAAAATCGAGTTGCAGGTGTAATGATTGGTAGAGAAGCTTATGAAAATCCATCACTTTTATTGAATGTAGACAATGAAATTTTCGATCAAAAGGAAAAGGTCAGAAGTATGAAAGATGCCGTTAGGAATATGATTGAGTATTGTGATCGAGAGAGGGCTGAAGGGACAGAAATAAAAAGAGTTTTAAAACATTTAAAGGGCGCATTTAAGGGCCGAGCGAACTCAAAGGAGTTCAAACGTGTTTTATTCTGCAATGAAACAACAGATTCCGAAAAATTAGAAAGGCTCTCTAAATTGGTTCCGATCTATTGTTAATGGAGCAGGCCACCTTTATTTTCAATTAAATAACTTTAAAAAATTATCAGGCATTTTTTTGCTCAATGTTTTTTAAACGATCCAGTAAATTTTGTAAAATCAAAACTGCAGCAACTGAATCAATCACTTGCAGTCTTTTTTTTCGTGATAAATCGGCCGACAAAAGAGATCTTTCAGCAGCAACCGTTGTTAGTCTTTCATCCCAAAATGTTATGGGAAGGTCGACAATGTCAGAAAAATTTTTAGCAAAATCACGTGCAGACTGACATTTTGGCCCTTCTGATCCGTCCATATTTAAAGGCAACCCAATTACTATTCCGCGAATTATTTCTTTATTAATAATTGACTTAAGGTCTAAGGAAAACACGGAAAATTTTTTCTTTTGGAGAGTAGAATAGTTTGAAGCAATGCTTTGAGTTCTGTCTGAAATAGATAAGCCGACTCGTCTATCCCCCAAATCAATGCCTAATAATGGACCAAATCTTCCCGTATCATTAAAAAAATCATTTATATTTTCCCTGATCATTCTAACTCTAATATTTAATTGGAATAGCCAATGATTTTTAGTTTATTTTCCAACAAAATCAACTTTTCTGTTTTAAGAATGTTTTGAGTTTTTAATTTTTTATACACTTTAATCGCAGGTTGATACTCTTTCCTCTCTAGGTGTTCTAGTGCTTTAAAAAAATAGGTATTCTCATTCGATGGATATTTATTCTTTATTTTTTTTAATATTTTAGATGCTTCGATTGAAAATCGACCCCCAGCTGCAATAAGATATGTATCCATCAACAGAGCATAATCATCAATATTTGAGGCTGATTTTTTTAAAGACAATACTTTTTCTTGTGCTAACCGTGCTTCTGAATATTTATTCAAATTTAGGCAGGTTTTTACCAATAAACTGTATCCACGTATGTCACCAGGTTTTTTAACCAGGGCCTCTTTTAATGTGCTATACAATAAAAGAAGCTTCTCATTTTCATTGGCATCTTTTGTATCATGAAGAGCTTGAATGAGAGATAGCTCTAATTTTTTCTGTGGTAATTGCCGTTGGAGGAGATCAGGTCTTCCTAACCCAAAGTATAGGCAGACAGTTAAAAAAATAAAACTTGAGAGAGAGAGTAGGTATGTTTTATTTAATAGGGGTTCTGCAGACAATGCATTTTTTTTACTTTTGTTAGGTGTCTGCACTTTTGAAAAAAAGTATCTGTAGGACAAAATCAGACTTGTAACGATTATTACAAATAGTAGAATTGAAAAGTACATTAGCTATTTCTTGTTATGATTATCGCTCTATGAAAAAACAGTCTCTGATATATATTTAATGAGCAAATCTAACAAGGGTTATTTAAGGGGGAACAAAATTTGAAAAGGTACTCTTTTTCATCAATATTTACAGAAGCCTTTAAAGATAATCTTGGTTGGGAAAAAGCTTGGACAAAACGCGAGCCAAAGAAGGAATATCAAATAATAATCGTGGGTGGTGGAGGCCATGGACTCGCAACTGCCTATTATTTGGCTAAGAATTATAATATTACGGATATTGCTGTGATAGAAAAAGGTTGGATTGGTGGTGGAAATACCGGGCGTAATACTACTATAATCCGTTCCAACTATTTGCAAGAAAGCTCCATTGGTATTTATGAAAAGTCTCGATTTCTATATGAGACGCTTTCGCAAGATCTCAATTATAATATTATGTTTAGCCCCAGAGGAGTACTAATGCTTTGCCAGACAGAGCATGAATTGAGAGCGATGAAGAGAACATCGCATGCAAATAGAATTAATGGGGTAGATACCAAAATGGTTACTCCAGCGGAGGTAAAAGAAATAGTGCCAATTATTAATATCAATGGGCCAAGATTCCCAGTACTAGGAGCACTCTGGCAGCCTAGGGGCGGAACAGCACGTCATGACGCTGTGGCTTGGGGATATGCTAGAAAGTGCTCTGACTATGGCATCGATATTATAGAGCAGTGTGAGGTTATTGGAGTAAAAAAGAAAAGAGATAAAATCGTAGGAGTGGAAACTACCAAAGGAAACATAAAAGCAAAAAAAGTTTGTTTTGTCGCGGCAGGTCATTCAAGTCTCCTGGCCGACTTGGCGGGATTTAGATTACCGATAGAGTCAGTGGCTCTCCAAGCATTGGTGTCGGAGCCAATAAAGCCCATGATAGATTGTGTTGTTATGGCTAATACGGTCCATGGATATTTAAGTCAGTCTGACAAAGGCGAGCTCGTTATAGGTGGCGGAGCCGATGGATATAATAATTATAGTCAAAGAGGAAGCTTTCTCCATATTGAAGAAACAGTGCGTGCTTTGGTCGAGACTTTTCCGGTAATAAGTCGTCTACGACAACTGCGGCAATGGGGGGGAATAGTAGATATGACAGGTGATAGATCTCCCATAATTTCTAAAACTCCTGTTGATGGTTTGTATATAAATTGTGGGTGGGGAACTGGGGGTTTTAAAGCTATTCCAGGTTCAGGTTGGGCTACGGCAGAAATGATATATAATGAGCGACCGGGGAAATTGGCATCTCCATTTTCAATAGAGAGGTTTTCAGAGGGAAGATTAATAGATGAGAGCGCTGCAGCAGCTGTCGCTCATTAAAGGAGAGTAATGTTAAATTTATTTTGCCCTACTTGCCAAAGAGATTGTGACGAAACAGAGTTGAGTTGTGGCGGTCAAGCGCACTTAATAAGAAGAGATCACGCTTCAAGCGATAAAGATTTTTATGAATATCTATACGAAAGAAAAAATGACAAAGGTATTATTTTTGAGCGGTGGAAGCATGTTTATGGTTGTGGAAAATGGTTCCATACAGCTAGATGTACCATCACCAACCAAGTATTTGGCTCGTATTCAGCAAAAGAAGTACAACCACCCAAATCTATTTTAGCAATCATTCGGCGTTCGAGAGTTGAGTTCAAGGGTTGGGTAAAATGAGTTCTAGACTGCCACAGGAAGGTTCTCGGATAAACAGAGAAAAAACAGTTGATTTCAGATATAATGGAAAAAATCTTAAGGGTTTTTATGGCGATACTGTTGCGTCTGCTCTGCTTGCAAATAATGAAATGTTCGTGGCAAGATCCTTTAAGTACCATCGGCCACGAGGTATTTTCTCGGCGGGTGAAGAAGAACCAAATGCCCTTATGGGAATAGGAGAAGGCCCCTTTTTCGAACCAAATATCAGAGCCACGGAAGTAGAACTAAAACAAAATATGAATGTTGCTTCTCAAAATCACTGGCCGTCGTTAAAATTTGATTTTCTTTCAATTAATGATTTATTCTCTAGGTTCTTTGCTGCAGGCTTCTACTATAAAACTTTTATGTGGCCAAGAGCAGCATGGAAGTATCTCTTTGAGCCAATGATTAGAAGAGCATCCGGGTTAGGAAATTCACCAAGAGAGTATGATGAAGAGCATTATGAACATATACATCACCACACAGATGCACTTATAATCGGAGGTGGATTAGCAGGCATAACAGCTGCTAAAGCACTTAGGAACAGAGGCCTTTCAATAATGCTTTGTGAGAAAGATTGTGTGATCGGTGGAAGGTACCTTGAGGATTGCAAATCGGGGAGCCAAGAGCGATACAAAAAATTACACAAAAGTAGCATGGAAATTTTGAAAAAGTCCAAAGATATTTCTGTTAAATTAAACACCACTGTTACTGGTATTTTCGACCATGGTTTTGTATTGGCTTATGAAGAAAATCAACATGGTAATTCTGCTACGAAAAAAGCACTATGGAAAATTCGAGCAAAAACAATTATTCTTTGTACTGGAGCCATCGAAAGACCAATAGTATTTCCAGATAACGATTTGCCTGGGATAATGTTGGCTGCTTCAGTTCGTGATTACTTGCATAGATATGGTGTTTTATTAGGTGACCGGTTAGTGCTTACAACCAATAATGACTATGCGTATAAAACTGTGATTGAACTCAAACGCAGAGGCATTGATATACCGTTGGTGCTAGACGCAAGAGCTTCATCCGATAACCCAATCATCAAAGAGGCTATGGGTTTAGGTATTAGAATACTATTTGGGAAATGCATAGGTAAGGTCGAGGGTAAAAGAAAAGTTTCCGCCATAGGTATTTGCTCTGTAAATGGTGAAGGTACAATTGAGGAATTGATCCCCTGTAATGCAATAGCGGTGTCCGGTGGATGGACGCCAAATGTAAATCTTTGGTCACATTGTGGAGGAAAACTTCTTTGGGATGGTGAATTTGGGTTTTATAAACCTGATCCTGAAAACACGCCAATGGGTAGGGAAGGTGAAACTAATATGCTACCTCTTGGTGCTTGTGCAGGCGTCTTTAGTAATTACGATATTCAAGACCAAGTCCCACGCAAAATCAATCAATTGGCCTCGCGCCTAAAGATCAAGTCAAAACGATACATTGAGACGAACGTATTTTCTAAAGAGCCAGAAAAAAAGACAAAACCAATTTTTGTATTACCTCATGGAGCTTCAAAAGATAAACAAAAAAGGATGTTTATTGATTTTCAAAATGATGTGAAGGTTAGTGATTTGCAACTTGCCGTTCAAGAAGGGTTTGAGAATGTAGAACATGCAAAAAGATACACCACCCTAGGAATGGCAACTGATCAAGGTAAGACATCAAACATTAATGGTGTTCACGTATTATCACAAAGCTTAGGAAAATCTGTTGATAAAATTGGGCACACAACTTTTAGACCGCCATATAAACCAATTCCACTCGGATTAATTGCTGGCCAGTATGCAAAAAAACTGTTTAAGCCTGTCAGAAAAACTCCTATCGATAAATGGAATTTGTTAAACAATGCAATATGGGAACCCGTAGCAGATTGGAGAAGAGCATACGCATATCCCAAAGGTAAAGAAGATTTGAAAGAAACACTAAGTCGCGAAGTTTTAAGCGTTAGAAAAAATGTTGGTCTTCTCGACTCATCAACGCTTGGTAAAATTTTGGTCAAAGGACCTGATGTTGGTCGATTCTTAGATTTGATTTACACAAATATGATGTCAACTTTAAAAGTTGGAAAATGCCGATATGGTCTAATGTGTAATGAGGCAGGTTTTGTTTTTGATGATGGTGTTGTCGCCCGACTTAATGATCAATCATTTTTATGTCATACAACATCTGGAGGTGCAGATAGGGTCTATGCCTGGTTAGAGGAATGGCTTCAGACAGAGTGGCATCACTTAAAGGTATTTATAGTCAATTTGACCGAACAATATTCACAAATAGCAGTTGCAGGACCAAAAGCTAGGGAGCTTTTACAAAGCTTCGAGTCGATTGATTTATCCGCAGAAAAACTCCCTTTTATGAACTTCATAGAAACTAATATCGATAATATATGGGTGAGGATTTACAGAATATCCTTTTCAGGTGAACTATCTTACGAATTAGCGGTTAATTCCAATCAAGCTGAAGAATTATGGAATAAGCTTATTAAGGCGGGAAAGAAATACAAGGTACAACCATACGGGACTGAGGCACTTCATATTTTAAGGGCTGAAAAGGGCTTCATCGTAGTGGGAGATGAAACAGATGGTACCGTTACTCCACACGACTTGGGAATGGAGTGGATTGTCTCGAAAAAGAAAAAAGACTTTATAGGAAAAAAAGCATTTAGTCTGCCACATTTAAATTCTGGTAATAGAAAGCATCTCGTTGGCATACTGACCCTTGATACAAACAAAGTTCTCCCAGATGGATGTCACGCCGTAGAAGATGGTAAAGCTATTGGACACGTGACCTCTACTTATTTCTCGCCCACCTTGAAAAGATCAATAGCACTTGGATTAATAGAGAATGGTAGGTCTAGAAAAGGCTCAACCTTAGAGTTTGAGATTTCGTCCAAAGAGTCTATCTTTGCAAAGATTGTAGATCCTAATTTCTATGATCCAGAGGGTGCCAAACAAGATGGATAAAATAAAGGGTGATACATTTGTAGACGTTTATCTAATTGGATCAATAAAGTCCTTGAATATACGAGTAGATCATAGGGATAAAAAAAGCCTTAATGTTATAAAAAAAAATATTGAAGTAAAGCTTCCATCAATTCAAAACGCGATAGAGAGTAATGGCTTAACGCTTTGCTGGGTTTCAAATGATGAGTATCTATTATTGAATCAAAAAAAAGAAAACGACACATTGCTTGAAGAATTTCAAAAGCAAATGAACTTAACAACAGGAGTTGCTGAAAACACAACGGATCTAAGAGTTTGGTTTTTAATAAAAGGTAATAGAGCATTAGATATATTGCGAAAAGGGGTTCCTTTAGACTTAGAAAAATCAAAAATATCCAAAAGTAATTTTCTAAGAACAAGGTTGGGTGAAATACAAATCAATATTTTATTTAAATCGCTAGATGAAATACTTGTTTCGGTTTTAAGATCTCAAAAAGATTATATGATTAATTGGTTCGAAGTATGTAACAGGCGTGGAACTGAAATTAATTTTGATCTTTAATTCCAGTCATCCAAGAGGCTTCTAGGTTTTGGATTGCGTTTATTCTTTGCTCAGGAGAAGGATGACTAAGTGTCCAAGTAACGTTAGATGAAACTATACCCGTTAATTGCTCTAATTTCTTAAGAAGGCTAATTTGTGGAGCAGTACCAATTCCGGATCTAATTAGTAGAGCAGCAGCATATGAGTCTGCCTCAAATTCATCTTTTCTAGAAAGCCCAGATATGAGGACTTGAGATAGGTATCTCCCAATTATTGCTCCAACGTATGGTAACAACCTACTAAGAATCGTGGAGATCACCATAGAGATTGCACTTATTGCAGAAAAAGTGATCAGACGTTTTTTTGTATGTCCTAGGGCTAAGTGCCCTAGCTCGTGTGCGATAACTGAAGTCAGTTCAGCTCCTGAAACCTTGCCTAACTTGTACTGGTTGATAAAGCCCTGTGTAATATAGATTTTACCATTAGGCGTCACTAAACCATTAATTTGTTTCTCATTCAGAACAAAAACCCTTAAATTGCCCAAAGCAAGTATTGACTGAAACGCTTTTAAATAATTGTCAATCACAGGGTCATGGAAAATTTTCGATTTTTCCTCAAGCTTCTTGCTTAAATTTTTGGATGAATAAATAGATCCTATGTAAAAGACAGATATTAAAACAACTATAGGAAGGATCTTTGTAATCATTTTAATTATGAAAGATGTCTCATGCCCTCTTTCAAGCCATTAAGGGTGAGAGGAACCATTTTATCTTCAAATATGTCTTTTATAATATGAGTTGAGTGTGTGTATTCCCAATGCTCTTTGCTGGTTGGGTTTATCCATAAATAGTTAGGCCATTTCGTAATGGCTCTTTCGAGCCATGTTCTTCCTGACTCAGCATTATAATGTTCGTTTGCTCCTCCAGGATATTCTATCTCATAAGGGCTCATTGAAGCATCTCCAACGAATATACATCGATAATCCTTACCATATGTATTCATTACTTCTGTTGTGGGCGTTTGTTCAGTCCACCTCCTTTGATTGTTTTTCCACACTCCTTCGTAGAGACAATTATGAAAATAATAGTACTCAAGATGCTTAAATGCTGTTCTAGCTGCCGAAAATAATTCTTCGACCTGTCTTATATAGGCGTCCATTGATCCACCAACATCAAAAAATATTATCACTTTAATAGCATTTCTACGTTCAGGTCGAGTTCTGACATCGATAAAACCACTTTTTGCCGAGGAGCTTATGGTATTCTCAAGATCTAGTTCTTCATCTGCACCATCTCTTGCCCATCTTCTTAGCCTTTTAAGAGCTATTTTCATTCCTCTAGTACCGAGCTCTATATCACTATCAAAATTCTTAAACTCTCTTTTATCCCAGACCTTAACAGCACGCTTATGCCTACTTTCATGTTGTCCAATAAGTATTCCCTCTGGATTATACCCATAGGCCCCAAAGGGTGATGTACCCGCCGTACCTATCCATTTGTTTCCGCCCTGATGGCGATCCTTTTGTTCCTCCAACCGCTTCTTCAATGTTTCCATTAGCTTTTCAAAGCTACCCAAGCTGTTTATCTTTTCCATTTCCTCCTTAGATAAAGTCTTCTCAGCCAGTTTTTTTATCCATTCATTTGGAATTTCAATTTTTTTGAATACTTCTTCCATTTCAATGGCCTCAAGCCCTTTAAATACATGTGAAAAAACCTGATCGAATCTATCGATATGTCTCTCGTCCTTAACCAGAGAGGTGCGGGCTAAATAGTAAAAATCGTTTACATCAAAAATTGCTACACCTGCAGTCAATGCTTCTAAAAACGTCAAATATTCCCGAAGCGAAACGGGTATTTTGGCGCTTTTCATTTCGTCAAAAAGATTTAAAAACATGATGCACCTTTGCTACTTACCAAAAATAATTGCGATGACGATACCGAGTACAAAAAACATTATAGAAATTACTGTGGATCTATGCAAGATATCCAGTAGTTTACGTTTTCGGTTTAACAGTATGCCCAATACAAAGCCAACTATGGTCATTATAATTAAAAACATTTTCTTTAATTGCTCTCATTATTCCTTCTGGCCATAAAAGCAAGTCTTTCAAAAAGATGAACATCTTGTTCGTTTTTTAAAAGCGCACCATGTAATTTTGGCAAAATATTTTTGCCATCCATCTTGAGGTCATCAGCCTCAAGTTCCTCAACCAACAATAGTTTCAGCCAGTCTAACATCTCTGAAGTAGATGGCTTCTTTTTTAAACCTGGAACTTCTCTAACTTCAAAAAACTGATTAAGTGCAGCGTCTAACAAGTTTTTCTTCACTTTAGGAAAATGAACATTGACTATCTCTTCAAGGATATCTTTTTCAGGAAACTTTATGAAGTGAAAAAAACATCTTCTTAAAAAAGCATCCGGTAATTCTTTTTCATTATTTGAAGTTATTATTACGATAGGGCGGTTAGCTGCACTAATTGTCTCTCCTGTTTCATAAACAAAGAACTCCATTTTGTCTAATTCTTGAAGCAGATCATTCGGAAATTCTATGTCTGCCTTGTCTATTTCATCTATTAAAAGAACGGCTTTGCTATTTGCCTCAAACGCCTCCCATATTTTTCCCTTTTTAATATAGTTTTTTATATTTTTTACTCGTTCATCACCAAGCTGACTGTCCCTCAATCTGCTTACGGCGTCATACTCATATAGTCCCTGTTGAGCTTTGGTTGTAGATTTAATATTCCATTCAATTATTGGAAGTGAAAGACTCTCGGCAATTTGTCTTGCAAGTTCAGTTTTTCCTGTACCGGGTTCTCCTTTTACTAAAAGAGGGCGCTCTAGAGTTATCGATGCATTAACAGCCAAAGTTAAGTCATCTGTGGAGATATATTTTGATGTACCTTCAAACTTCATAAAATTTCCTTTCCAATCCAATAAAATTTTTAAATCTTATAGTGACAAACGCTAAAATTTATATTATCGAATATATAGTAGCTAAATTTTTATCTAATACTTTTGGGGGGATTATGGGTTTAGATTTCGTAAAGTCAAAAGAATTTTTACATGAAGGTTATAAGCCATCTGAAGAAGAGCCTTTCATGAATGAAGATCAAGTGGAATATTTTAGAAACAAACTCCTTGATTGGAAAAAGTCGATACTTTCTGAGAGTAAAGATACGATTAAAGGAATGAAAGAGGAGACAAGAAATATTCCAGATGTTGCTGACAGGGCTTCAGAAGAAACAGATAGGGCGTTGGAGCTAAGAACTAGAGATAGACAGAGAAAGCTTATTTCTAAAATTGATGCTGCTTTAAGAAGAATAGATGAAGGTTCTTATGGCTATTGCGACGAAACCGGCGAACCTATATCTTTAAAAAGGTTGGATGCGCGTCCTATAGCAACGTTAAGTGTTGAAGCTCAAGAGCGACACGAGAGGCGCGAAAGAGATCATAGGGACGATTAGACTAGAAGAGAATTTGGGTCTCAACAAATCAAAAAGTTTTAAAGTAGCAATTATCGGGGGAGGCGTGTCCGGCTTATGCTCCGCGTTGTTTTTGAAGCAGCTCGGTTGCGACGTAACTATATTTGAAAAAGATAAGTTAGTGGAAAGTGAAGGAGCCGGTATTCAGCTTACCTCTAATGGCTTATTTGTTCTAGAGAAGCTAAACCTTGGTAAATTGGTGGTTGAAGCTGGTTTAAAGCCTAACAATTTGTGTTTATTTGATGAAACTGACTTTCAAAGTATCGGTAGTTTAGAAATTCTAGACAGATTAAAATCTCGCTACGGCAGATCTTTCATTACTTTACATAGATCATTTCTCATAAAAATTTTGTTTGAAAAAGTTAGAGAAGAAGAAATAAAGGTTAGCTTTGGTTCTAGAGCACTTCCCTTAGTTTCAGAAGATAAACGAAATATATACATATCGTACAATGGGAAGAAAATTAAAAAAGACCTCATTATTGTCGCAGATGGGGTTGGCTCTATATGGAAAAAAAATATCTTTAAAGCGACCAATACTCGTACCATTTCGCAAACTGCTTACCGGTTTGTATTGAGTAAAAAAAATTTGCCACCTATTTTTTCCAAAAATAACATTAATCTATTTTTTGGTAGAGGCAGACATTTTGTAACTTATCCAACTGGAAATAATGGAATGATAAATTTTGTTTTCTGTAAAAGAGAAAAAGGACAGACGATTAATAACTGGAAGGAAAAGGTAGCTAAGCAGCAATTTTTAAATGATTTCGAATTAAATGAGACCCTTAAAACTTGTCTCCCTGATGTTCAACAGATTTACAGGTGGCCTATTATTGAGAGTGGAATACCCACTGTAATTCACACAAAAAATGTCGTTATGGTAGGGGATGCTGCTCTAAGCATGCTTCCTTACATGGCTCAGGGAGCCAATAAGGCTTTAGAGGACTGTTTGGAGTTAGCAAATTGCATAAAGGAGTTCCCCTTAGATATAAATAAGGCACTGAACAATTACTCTAAAAAGAGAATAAGGAGAATACATCAATTGGATCAAATTTCTAGGCTGAATGAGAAGGTATATCATGTGGAACAACGAGTGTTGAGAAAGATTCTTTTTGTTTTTCTGCGGTGTCTAACTAGATTTTCCCCAAACTTGTTTTTTAAGAGGCTCGATTGGATTTATAATTACAAAGGTTGACTTATTTCTCACTAAGTGAAATCCAGACAGGAACATGGTCTGACGGTTTTTCTTGGTTCCTCAAAGATGTTTCAATCCAGCTTTTCTCCAGTTTGTCAGCTGCATTAGGGCTCAAAATTATATGGTCAATTCTAACGCCATTATTTTCCTCCCATGCTCGATTTCTATAATCCCACTGAGTGAATATTGTGTCAGTTTCATTTAATATCCTTATTGAATCTAGGTAGCCTAAATTGAGAAGGTAATTAAATTTAGCTCTAACTTGAGAGTCAAATAACGCATCTTGTGTCCACTGATCAGGGTACTTACAATCAATATATTGAGGAATTACATTAAAATCTCCAAGAACAATAATCTCTTCTTCGGACATAAGAGCTTTTTTACAATATTGATTCAGTCTATCCATCCATTTTAATTTATACTCAAACTTTTCTGTTCCTTTTGGGTTTCCATTCGGCAGATAAATACATACGAATCTCTTTTCTTGGTAGTAGGCTTCAATAAAACGTGATTGTTTATCGTCACTATCACCTGGTAAAATCCTATTTGATAATTTAGCCTCACCTTTTGTAAGGATCGCGACTCCATTAAATGACTTTTGGCCGTTAAGGTAACAATTATAACCAAGCTTTTCAAAGGCAGATCTGGGAAAGTCTGCATCCTGAATTTTTATCTCTTGAAGGGCTACAACATCGGGGTTGGTTTCTTTTAACCACTCAATTAGTGTATCAATCCTTGCTCGCACACCATTAACATTAAAGGTGACTATTTTCATCCGCTAATCTATTTGAATGAAGGGGAGAAGGAAAAGCTTGTACCACATCCACATGACGAGGTTGCATTAGGATTATTAATTTTGAAGCTTGAACCTATAAGCTCTTCACAGTAATCAATTTCTGCACCTTCTAAAAATTGTAGAGAAGTGTTATCTATGATGACTCTACTTTCCTCTTTTTGGAAAACTTGGTCGTTTTCATTAACATCATCAACAATATTGAAAATGTATTGAAATCCCGAGCATCCACCACCTTTAACAGCGACTCTTAATGTCTTGCTTTCACAAGAATTTGCTATTTTTCTAAAGGCTCTGTCAGTTACCCTCGGTGGTATTCTTAAATTCATTTTTTCTTTCTTTACATTTTAAGCTTTAGCGTAATATATACTTGTCTAATTAAATAGGCAAGAAAAGAGCTTTTTTTTGAAGATAGCATCTAATCCCGACATATCTTTAGGACGAGTGCATGAAGAAAAACCTTGTACCATAAGATCAAATTTCCAGAGAGATAGAGATAGAGTTATTCATTCCAAAGCTTTTAGGAGGTTACAAAATAAATCCCAAGTTTTCTTTTCTACAACCAATGATATTTTTAGAACCCGACTTACACATACGATTGAAGTAAGTCAAATTGCTAGAACTATCGCAAACCATCTCGGTCTAAATATCGATCTTTGTGAAACAATTGCCCTCGCCCATGACTTGGGGCACCCTCCTTTTGGCCATACCGGTGAAGAAAGGCTGAATAATCTCATGCAAGAAGTTGGTGGTTTTGACCATAATTTTCAAACCCTTAAATTAGTCACTATATTGGAGCGACAATACGTGAAGTTTTCTGGGCTAAATTTATGTTTTGAATCATTAGATGGGATAGTTAAGCACAATGGACCTATTGATGAAAAAGATAAGACTATTAGGTTGTTTTGGGATGAGAATATTGCGTTGGGAGAGGGTGGTGGTGAACACCATTTAAGCCTATTTCCATCTTTAGAGGCACAAGTAGCATCACTATCTGATGATATCGCCTATTGTGCACACGATATTGCTGATGGCCATGAAGCAGGAATTTTGTCCTATACGAACTTAAGGACTTCTCCATTTTTTGGAGAATTTTTGGTGTCAGAACAACGCAGAATATATCATGACTCGCTTTCAGTAGGACAAGGTTGCAGAGATTTAATAAGATATTTGGTGAACGATTTAATTTTTCAAACACAAAAGAACATTAAAGATCTCCAAAAAAATGCATCTGGTACCAAAACTTCAAATCTAATCGCATTTTCCTCTGGAACGCTCAAAAAAGTGGTAGAATTAAAGAAATATCTCTTTAAAAACCTATATAGAAGTGAAGAGATAAATTTTATGAGAAGTCAAGCAAAGGAAGTAGTAAACACTTTATTTGAGTATTATTTTGATAACATGGATAATATACCACTATCATTTATGGATAATAAATATTATTCAAAATTTGAATCGTTCAGACACAGGAAATTAAATCTTGTTGGAGATTTCATTGCTAGTATGACCGATAAGGAAGCGCTAGAGACTTTTGGTCAAATAAGAGCATGCGTTAAATAGAAACATCTGAGGGAGCAAAAATTGGATATTGTCAATATTTTACGAGATAAGATCCTCAATAGTGTCAATCAATTGGTTGATGAAAGAAATCTAAAACAGCATATTAACATGAATAATATTGTGGTGGAGCGACCTAAGAAGCAACACCAAGGAGATTATTCTACAAACGCTGCGATGGTTCTTGGGAAAGCACTGTCTTCTAACCCTAGGGATTTAGGGGAAATAATAAGTCTTAAGTTAAGGGATAGCGAGCTGATATCTAATATATCACTTGATGGCCCAGGTTTCCTTAATATAACAATTAGTCCTAAGTTCTGGGACAGGCTAATATATAAGATAAATTCATCTAACAACCGATATGGAGAGGTAAGCTTTGGCGGTGGGAAAAAAGTAAACTTAGAATTTGTATCTGCTAACCCGACAGGCCCGCTTCATCTTGGTCATGTTAGAGGAGCTGTATTTGGAGATGTTCTTTCTAGGTTATTAGAATTTGTAGGTTTCAAAGTCACTCGGGAATATTATGTCAATGATGGTGGAGCTCAAATCGATATTTTAGTTAGAACCTTATATTTTAGATATCTAGAAAAGTTGGGAGAAGTTATAGAGCTTCCTGACGAATCCTATCCTGGAGATTATCTAATTCCAATAGCTGAAAAGCTTATAGAAAGATATGGTAATAAACTCAAAAATCTTGAAGAGGTTGAGAGAGATAATAATATTCGCAGTTTTGCTATAGAACATATGATGGGAGTAATTAAAGCGGATCTGAAGTCTCTAAATATAGAGATGGATAATTTTTTCTCGGAGCAAGCAATGATCGATTCCAATGCAATAGATAAATCTATTAGCGCACTTAAAGATAAAGGGTTAATTTATACAGGAATAATTGACGCACCTAAAGGTAAGCCTCACGCTGATTGGAAAGCGCGAGAGCAACTGTTGTTTAAGTCAACCGAATTTGACGATGATATTGATAGACCAATAAAAAAATCTGATGGATCATGGACTTACTTTGCGCCTGACTTAGCCTATCACGCAGATAAGTTAAATAGGGGCTTTGATGTGGTAATAGATGTTTTAGGAGCTGATCATAGTGGATATGTAAGCCGCTTGAAGGCAGTCATTAATGCGTTCGCTGAACAAAACGTTGAGTTTGAAGTAAAGCTAGTACAACTAGTGAAACTCATTAAAAACAAAAAGGTCCTGAAGATGTCAAAAAGGGCTGGTGAATATATACTTATTCAAGATCTTTTAAAGGAGGTTAGCTCTGACGTTATAAGGTTTGTCATGCTTAGCAGGAATAATGATATTCCATTAGATTTTGATATTGATTTAACGCTGTCTAAATCAAAAGATAATCCTGTATTTTATGTTAATTATGCACATGCAAGGATAGTTTCAATTTTTAAAAGAGCAGAGGAATTGAACATGTGGCCGTTAACGAAGATGGAAAATTTAGAGAAAATGAACCTTCCATACATGGAGAGCGAACTGGCCTTGGTAAAAAAACTTTCAGAGTGGCCGAATGTTGTAAAACAATCAGCCAGATATCATGAGCCCCATAGAATTGTTTACTATTTAAACGAGGTTGCATCCTCTTTTCATAGTCTATATCAATCCTCGAGTGACTCTGGTCCCTACAGATTTATAGTTGAGGGATCAAAAGAGTTATGTATTAAACGTTTGGTTTTAGCAAAGTCCACTCAGATAGTCATAAAGAACGGGCTTTCTATCCTAGGTATTGTTCCTTTGGACGAAATGTATTAATGTTAAATTAAAAAATGAGCGAACAGGCAAACGACATAACATCTTATTCCACAGAGAAGAAGACCGCATTAGACTATTTGTTCTTAGTTGGGGGTTGGTTGGTGAGTTTTTTTTCACTGGTTACTATAGGTCTAATTTCCTATTGGGCAATTAAAATTCCTGAAAAGAATATAAATAATTTACCTATAATAAATGCTTTAAATGGAGATATAAGGGTTGAACCTGATGACCCTGGTGGAAAATTATTCGATGAGGAAGATCTATCAATTTACAAAAACCTTGAGAGTGATCCTAAGACACCAGAAAAAAACGAAATCATTTTGAAAAATTCAGACCAGAATCTTGTTAATCTTCGAAAAGAGATAAAGGTCAATGAACTTAGTAGAGGTGATCAGAAAAATTTAACCCTAGCTATCGAGGATGCTCTCAGAGAGGTAGTTAATAGTAATGAAGAAAAAAATGATGAGCCAGAGGCCACAAACCAGCAAGGGATACTGAAACTTTATTTAGGCTCATTTGATACTTTGTCGCAAGCAAATGAATTCAGACAATTCATAAAAAGAAGAAACGACACCCTTCTTAATATTAACAACTTAAAAGTTTTTGAGCAGTTAGAAGGGGAAACAATTTTTTTTCGGGTTGAATTGACTGATATTGGTTCTGAAGAAGAAGGTAAAAAGTTGTGTTCAATACTTTCTAGTAGACAGTTTTCGTGCCTATTGTTTAATGAATTAGGTAATAATTAATAAAGAAATGGAGCATTCAACAGAATATTCTAAGGATATCAAGCCTGAATTATATGTCAGTTTGGACGGATTTGAGGGTCCGTTGGATCTTTTGCTTACGCTTGCAAAGAAGCAGAAGGTAGACCTAAAAAAATTACAGTTAGGTATTCTTGCTGATCAGTTTTTAGATTATCTAAGGGACCAGAAGTATAAGTTCAAGTTAGAATTTGCTGGAGACTATCTAGTTATGGCTTCATGGCTAACGTTATTGAAAAGTCAATTAATCATTCCCGACGATGAACTCAAAGAGGAAGATACTGATAAGATAAATGAACTATTGGCGTTAAGACTTCAAAGATTAGCTAAAATAAGAGAAAAGGCTATATGGCTATTTGATAGACCGCAGCTTTTTATAAATTTTTTTCCAAGCAGTCTCAATCGAGATGAAAGAGTGGTTAAAGAAGATCTTTTAAAGGTTCAGTTGGCAGATATATTAAAGGCCTATGTAGGGATTGTAGATAAGAGAAATTATGAAGTACCTCTGGGCGCCAAAGAGGAATATTTGTTTTTAGACAAAGCGATTAGCTTTATTGAGCAAAAAGTGAAGGGATCAAAAGCATTAATTAGTTTCCCGAATTTGGTTAAGGAAATACATGCTGTATCAGGAATTGAAGCCAAGCGCTGTGCTGCATCTATCTTCTGTGGATTACTTGAATATACAAAATTAGGAAAAATTCAAATGAAGCAAGAAAATGCCTTTTCTAGTCTAGAGTTGGCTAAAATTAGCAACGGAAAGACGGTTTAATGGAGTTATCTTTGAACCAACAAGATATGGAGAGGGTTATTGAAGCATTACTATTTACTTCTTCGGAGCCTCTTTCAATTAAGGATCTAAAGAGAAATTTGCCTCAAAATGCAGATATAGACTCTATAATTGAAACACTACAAAAACATTATGAAACACGAGGTGTTAATTTAAAACGCGTTGGTAATTCAATTACTCTCCGAACTGCTAAGGATTTAGATCACCTATTCGTTAAGAAAATGGTTGCTAAGAAGAACTTATCAAGGGCTGCAAGAGAAACCTTAGCTATCGTCGCATATCATCAACCAGTTACTAAGCTAGAGATAGAAGAAATAAGAGGCGTTATTGTGGGGTCAGGTACAATTGATCTATTGATGGGTTTAGAATGGATAAAATTTGGTAGAAGAAAATCAAGCCCAGGTCGTCCTGTAACTTTCCAAACAACCGATAAGTTCCTTGATTATTTTGATTTAAGCAGTCCAAAAGATCTTCCAGGAGTAAAGGAACTTAGGGATCTTGGGTTATCCGTAAAAAATTTGAACCGAGATTAGCCTACTGCCAATTTTTAAAGTGCTTTGATAACTTAAGTGTTTGTCCCTGGTAATTAGAGCCAATTATTTCTCCATACATTGCATTTGGCACTCTGGACAGTGTCTCATATATTAGCTTGCCAATAATTTGACTGTCTTCCAGTATAAATGGGGTTTCATGACACCTAATTTCAAGTACGGCCTTTGAGCGCTTGTCCAAGATATTTTTTGTAAAACCAAACCCAGGATCAAAAAAACCAGCATAATGTACGCGAAACTCTCCCATCCTGACTTCATAAGGAACCATTTCGGCAGCTGTTTGGGGCGGTATAGTAATGTACTCTTTACTTCTTAGAATATAAAATGCTCCCGGCGCTAAAGTGATATAACCCTTTTTAGAGAATAGTCTTTCCCAAAAAGTTTCTACTTCGTAGAAGTTAAGCTTACTTAAATTAATTGCAGGGCAACTTTTTTTTGCTTTGAAGCCTATGGGTTCATTTTCTTTACCCTTTAGATTGACAGAGATCGTGATGCCGTTATCTATCTGCGTTGCATTTTCTACAATATTAAATTTAGTATTTAGCTTTACCAGTTGTCGATCAGTTATAATTTGTTGCTCATTATGAAATCTTAGCTGGTTTAGTGTTATCCCTTCCTTGATTGTTATTGAAAAAGATATAGGAGCTATCTCCACATAAACTTTGCCTTTATAACCTTTTCTGATTCGATCAAAACAGCTAGAATTATCTGAGATCAATCGTGTCAAAATGTCTAATCTTCCAGTTGAACTTTTGGCATTAGCTACCGCTGAAATGTTATCTGGCAAGTTTAATTCTTCCTGTATTTGTATTATATAAATTTTACCTTTTGAAAGTGTCTTAAAGTCACCAATATCTATCTCCCTTTTTTTCAATTTAGATAGCTTTTGTCTGACAGTTTTCTTGTTTCCAGGTAAAAATGAAGCTTCAACTTCCCAACACTTTTTAGAAAGTCGTAAGTCTATACTAGCGGGTTGGATTTGGTTGTCGGTTAGGGGTCGAAGACACTTTATAGATGATAGCTTATGTAAAGCTATTATCTGCTCTGCAGGTAGAGCCCCTTTTCTTTTTAAAAGCATAAATTTACTCATGTGTTGGTCGGGCTAGCGAGATTTGAACTCACGACCTTTCGTCCCCCAGACGAACGCGCTACCAGACTGCGCCATAGCCCGCTTTTAATCAAATATTTTTTCTAGCTACCATTTGTTCTCGTAACTTATTTAAAGATGCTATTAGGGAATTAATCTCGATCTTTTTCTCTTCACTAACGAGGCTTTTGATATATATCGTCCTCTTCCCAGTATGGCTGAAGTTAATTTGTATACTTTGTTTTTCAACGTCTATGCATTCATCTATTTCTTCATTTGTTTGAGCAACTATAAACTCTTTACCTTTTTTTATAATCGTCTCTTTAACTTTCTTTATCGTAAAATTTTCCCCATGGAGTAGAATTTTAACACCTCTTAGAAAATCAATGTCTCTTGGCCTATAATATCTTCGTCCCCCTTTTCCTCTCATGGGCTTAATTTGTTTAAACTGACTTTCCCAAAAACGAATCACGTATGGTTGCAACTCTAATTCTCCAGCCACCTCGGATATGGTACGGAAAGCTCTAGGTGCTTTTTGGGTGTCAAATTTTATACTCAATGTTTCTCAGACTTGTTAATCCGCTCTTTCATCAATTTGGAGGGTTTGAAGCTTATTACTCGCCGAGCTTTTATTGTAGCTGCTACACCCGTTTTTGGATTTCTGCCAATCCTTTCCCGTTTTTGTCTTGGAGTAAAAGTACCAAATGATGAAAGTTTAACATTTTTACCATCAATTAGTGCGTTCGATATTTGGTCCAAAACAGTTTCTAACATATAGGCAGATTCATTTTTTGATAGCCCTACGTGTCTAAAAAGAGCCTCACTAATATCTTGGCGAGTTAATGTTTTACGTGCCATCCTAACCTCCCCTTACAAAATAATTTAAGTATTATTACGATGTCAACTTAAGTTTTTACAGTAAGCTAGGTGGACTTTGTTTTACACATATTCTTTGCTAATTTTAACGCTGAGTAAAAGCTTTTGGAGTCAGAACTACCGTGGGATTTTATTACCAGACCGTTTAAACCAACAAAGACCCCACCATTAAGAGTTCTTGGGTCCATTCTTTCTTTGAGTCGCCTTAGCTTTCTTTTCATTAGGAGACCCATGAATATTCCAGATATTGATGAACTAAACTCATCCAAGAAAAATTTTTTAATTAAATTTGCTGTACCTTCAGCTGTTTTTAAAGCGATGTTTCCACTAAAACCGTCGGTCACTATAACATCAGCTTTATCAGAAGAAAATTCGCTGCCTTCTACAAACCCGACGTACTCTATTTCTCCATCTGTGAAAGTTTCTTTAAACAGCTCAGATGCTTTTCTTAGTTGTTCATTCCCTTTATGTGTTTCTGTACCAACGTTCAATAATCCCACTTTGACCCTTTGTTTATTAAAAACTTTAGAGAATATATCTGAACCGAAATTAGAGTAAGCGAGCAGATCAGATGCTTGTGCCTTGATATCAGCTCCAGCGTCTAGAACAACATTAAAACCTTGGTCAGAGGTTGAAGGCCAAAAGATAGCGATAGCAGGTCTTTTAACTTCAGGAAGCTTTCTTAAAAGTAGAGTTGAAATAGCCATCAAAGATCCAGTATTTCCACATGAAATTGCAACCTCTGCTTTGGATGATTTAACACTCTCTATTGAATTCCACATACTTGAGTTTTTCCCTCCCCTAATTGATTGAGAAGGTTTATCTCCCATTTGAATTACTTTGTCTGAGTGCCTAATTTTGCACATCTTTTTTATCTCAGGATATTTATCAAGCGCTCTGGAAAGTGCTTTTTTGTCGCCATGTAAGAGCAAGGTATCATTAATGTTTTCAGAACAAAACTGTTTCACTCCTCCGACAATATCATCTACCGAGTTGTCTCCTCCCATACAATCAACTGAGAGAGTGATTTTATTATTTCTTATCATTAGCTTTTAGGTGTGCCCAATCTAGCTAATTAAGGTCAATCTTCGTCATCACCAACTTCAGATTCTATTTTATTTATTACCCTTCTCTGTTTATTCCCAGAACCATAATAACCACATGCACCACATACGTGATGGGATAACTTAAGTTCGCCGCAATTGCTACATTCTCCGTATTGGCGGGATATAATTCCGTCGTGCGCTCTCCTCAAACCTCTTTTCGATCTCGTAATTTTACTCTTTGGCACGCCCATGTAAATTCCTCACATTATTGTTGAGTTCAACAACGCACCATAAGCAAAATTGAAAATAGCGCAAGTAAAATCTTGTAATTACTTTTTGAGTTTACTCAAAATAGAAAAAGGATTTTCTCTCTCTATACTTTCCGTTGGTATTGAACTTATAGATGCTCCAGACTTTTTTGGATAATCAGGTGTTTCGAGGCTTATAGTTTCCATTAATACCTCGCCCAAATTAATTTCATCTAGAATAATATCGTTATCAAAAGATTTTTCAGTGAGCTCAAAAACGCTCTTCTTTATTGGCTTCTTTTCGTTTTGTCCAATTAAAAATGTTCTTGAAATTTGTTCGTATATAGTTGTTACCACAGGTTCAAGTGTTAGTGAGCAAGGTTGTATAAGTTTTGCTTTGACCGTGCCACATAAAACTATCTGGTTTGCTACTTGTAATTTTAAATGCCCGTTAAAGCTCGCCTTCTTTGCCTCTATAATGTTTAATCTCTTAGGCAATTCCCTTAGGGCATCCTTGGAACAAACAAGGTTAAACTCATACTCAATTTCTCTCTTAATTTGTTCTAGTGAGATTATATAAGAGAAATTATCTATTTCCTGTATTTTTTTCATGATATATCATTGAGTTATTGAAAATTTGAAAAAATCTATCAACAATTTTAAAATGTTTAAACAAAAAATTATACTTTTAGTTTTAGCTTGTTTTTTTCTAAACACTTGTTCAGGAATTAAAACCAATAATGGCTATATGCCGGTGCAAGACAGCGTCGATCAACTTAAAGTCAATAAAACTTCTTTGTCTTTCGCAAAATCTACATTAGGGGAACCTGCTTTAATTCTAGGCAACCAAGAGCCGATATTTATATATTCTTCACAGGTCTCCAATAGAATTTTATTTTTTGAGCCCAAAGTGATTTCTAGAGATGTTTTAGTCCTCTACTTTAATAAAAAAAAGAAATTAAAGAAGGTTGAAAAGTTTAACTTGAAAGATGGAAAGTCTTTTCAAATGAACAAAGGCACCACTAACTTAAGTGCGGATCAAAGATCATTGATTGCAACATTTTTTTCAAATGTTGGTATTAGCGGCGTAAGGATTGCAGATTAAGTTGCCTTAAATTTTAATGCAACACCATTAATACAATATCTCAGACCAGTGGGTGCGGGACCATCTTCAAAAACATGCCCCAAGTGTGCTTTACAATTACTGCAACTAACTTCTATTCTTCTCATTCCATGTGAGAGGTCAATTTTTGATGTTACAGCCTCCTTTGATAAGGGACTACTGAAGCTAGGCCAACCTGAACCACTTTCAAACTTCTCGCTTGAAGAAAATAATTCACTTGAACAGCAAATACATAGGAATTTTCCCGCTTCACTCGGAAAGCCTGGGTGTGAAAACGGTGGTTCGGTCTCACCTAGTTGGGTAACGCCGTACTCCATTCGAGATAACTTTTTATTTGCCATGAGCTACTCTATAATAAACGTTTCAATAACGGCTAATATAGCCCCAATTAAGGAAAGATCAAATAATGAGATACCGAATAGATTTTGGTCAATCGAATGCCAATCGGATAAAAGCTCAAAAATTTAGGCAAAGGGTTTTTAGAGTATCCGAAACTGGTTTGGATGAAGACAAGTTCGATGAAATTTCTGACCATTGCCTAATATTTGATAAAAAAAAGGACGATAAGTTAGTTTTAGTTTTTAGATCAAGGTCGTTTTCGAGCATGAAAGATATTCTGTGCAGCTATTCTGCCCAATATTACGACTTAACCAAATTGGCCAGTTTACCCTTCAAACCAATGGAGATTGGAAGATTATGCATTGATAAGACGGCTAGAGACCCATTTTTACTTTTGACTGCCTTTAAATATCTTGCTTCACTAATCTCAAGTGGTCAAAGGGATTTTATATTTGGATGTACCAGCTTTTCTGGAGCTAACAATCCAAGACATTTAGCTTCTTTAAGCTCTTTGAAAAAAAATCAGCTAGCAGGACAAGAATTGTCAATCACAAAAAAATCAAACACCATTTTAGATATTAAAAAACTTATTGGTTCAGATAAGCAAAAAATGGCTAATAGTTTTCTACCTCCTTTACTGAAGTTTTACCTTAGGCTTGGTGGAAAAGTCTCTGATCATGCAGTGATTGACAGAGACTTAGATACTTTACACGTTTTTACTTATCTTGATTTAAACGAAAAAAAAAATAATTAGCCTTTATCTACGATTTTGTTGTCTGGTTTTTATAGTTGGACCATGCAACAGGATCATCTAAAAATTTTCTTATTTCAAAAAGAATGCTAGAATCAAATGTATTCGTGAAACGCATTTGGTTATATACGTCTTCCCAATCGGTTAATTGATGTACTTTGATATTATTTCTTTTCATTGAAATTTCAGCTTCTTTGAAAATGTTGTACTTGAAAACAACCAAACTGAGATCACATTTAATACCATGCGATCTAATATTTTCGACAAAATTTATTTTTGATTTTCCATCTGTCATCAAATCTTCTACCAGTAAGCTGTTCTTTTCCTTAAAAATATCTCCTTCAATGAATTTATTTTTTCCATGGTCCTTTGCTTTTTTCCTCACATAAGATAAAGGTAGACCCATTTTTTCTGCTATAACTGCACCAAACGGTATTCCAGCAGTCTCACCTCCTATAATATAATCTGGAGACTGGGAAGCCATATCGGATTTGATAGTATCTATCATCATATCTGTAATAGATTTGAAAGCTGATGGATATGCAATAATCTTTCTACAGTCAATGTAGCTCGGTGACAAAAAACCAGAAGACAGTCTAAAAGGAGTCACCAAACTAAAGTTAATGGCTCCAATATCGATGAGAATTTTTGCGGTGATTCTGGAGCGTTCATTTCTGTTCATTTTTCCTCACAAAACTAAATTAATTTTCTTTTTCCCAATAGATTTCACCATTAGGATTAAAGACCGTTATTTTTCCTTCACTGGTTTTGATATCTTTTATCACTTCTATAGATTTAGATCTTTTAACATATCTAACCCGGTCTTTATGTTGCCTTAAGCCATAAAAAGCACGACCATTTCTAGACATAAAGAGTTCTATTTTCTCCAAAGAGCTATGTTCTTCGAATAACTGTATTAAAAGTGGAATTGCAAGAGGACTACTAAATATTCCGGCACATCCACAGGAAGCTATTTTTTTACCTGCGACATGAGGAGCGCTGTCTGTACCAAGAAAAAATTTACCGTTACCTGATATTGCAGCTTGCACTAGGGCACGACGATCATATTCTGTTTTTAATATTGGTGCGCAATAAAAATCTGGTCTTATTCCCTTTGATAGCATTATGTTTCTATTTACCATCAAATGATGAATGGTGATTGTTGCTGCTACCATACTTTGTTCGTTTACGAATTTTACTGTATCTGCAGAAGTGATATGCTCTAAAACTATTTTTAAATTTGGAAACTGCTCGATTATTTTTGTCAAAACTTCTTCAATAAAAACACTCTCTCGTTCAAATACATCTACCTTTTCATCTGTAACCTCACCATGTATAGATAGAATAACGCCACTTTCTTCCATCACTTCAAACAAATGATGGAAATCTTTAAAATCGGATATCCCTAAGTCTGAATTGGTCGTCGCTCCCTTTGGATACATCTTGATAGCCTTAATATATTCATGGTTGCTAACTTTTTCGATCTCATTTTTGCTCAAATCATTTGTCAAATAGAGCGTCATATTCGGGGTAAACTCTATTCCCCTAGGAATCTGTTTGCGGATCTCATTATAATAGTTTTCAGCTAAAGAAATATTTGTAATAGGAGCATCCAAGTTGGGCATAATTAGGGCTGAACGAAAGTTTTCATAGGTAAATGGCAGAACACTAGATAAAATTTCACCTTCGCGTAAATGCACATGCCAATCATCAGGCCTTAAAATATCAAGAAAAATTTTTTCCATTAATCAGGGCTTAATTTTTTGTTATTTATGATGACTTATCTCGTTTATGTTAACTTGTAGCATTAGTTTCTTAAAAAGTTTGGATCTTCTGTTGCGTAAAAAATATCTAAATCTGTTCCAAAATCTCAATTACTAGTCTATATAGTATTATAGAGACCTTTATAGTAACAATCTGAAAGTTTACGAGGAAAATCAAGTGAATATTGTGGAAAAAAATCTTTCTGGAACCGCGGAAAATAAGTTTAGTAACGGCGTGTCAAATGATGATGCAAAAAAAGCGCTCGAGTTACTAATAAAATGGATAGGCGAGAACCCTGAAAGAGAAGGGCTTAAAGAGACGCCAAAAAGGGTTTTAAGAGCCTATAAAGAGTGGTTTGCCGGCTACAATCAGAACCCTGTAGAAATACTTAGTAAGACTTTTGAAGAAGTAGAAGGTTACAAAGAAATGATAAGTCTAAAAGATGTGAGCTTTCACAGTTTCTGCGAACACCATTTTGCTCCAATTGTAGGAAAGGTTCACATTGGATATATTCCAAATAAAAAAGTAGTGGGCCTATCAAAACTTGCTCGACTTGTTGAGGTGTTTGCAAGACGTTTGCAGGTGCAGGAAAAGATGACGGCTGAGATAGGTAATTGTTTACAAACTCACTTAGATTGTTTAGGAGTGGGAGTGATAATTGAAGGAGAACATCACTGTATGTCTTCGAGAGGTGTAAAAAAACACGGGTCCATCATGAAAACTATGCACTTTACTGGTGTTTTCCTGAATGATTCAGAGAAAAAGAATGAGTTTATAAGATCCAGCAGCTGACAAATCTTTAAAAAACCATAAGCCCCAGATTAAATGAATAAAGACCACTAATGCAAAAGCCAGATTGTTTTCAACAAATCATTCTATTGCTGCAGAATTTTTGGTCTGATAAAGGATGTGTTGTACTGCAGCCTTACGACCTCGAAGTTGGAGCAGGAACTTTTCATCCGGCAACAACTCTCAAGAGCTTAGGCCCAGAGCATTGGTCAGCTGCTTATGTACAACCATGTCGGCGACCTTCTGATGGTCGTTACGGAGATAGTCCAAATCGATTGCAACACTATTATCAGTTTCAAGTTGTTATGAAGCCATCGCCTATCACATTGAAAGAAATGTATTTGGAAAGCTTGAAGGTCTTGGGTATTGATAACAAAGTTCATGATATCAGATTCGTAGAGGACGACTGGGAAAGTCCCACTTTAGGTGCCTGGGGACTAGGTTGGGAGGTTTGGTGCGACGGTATGGAGATTAGTCAATTCACTTACTTCCAACAAGTAGGGGGACATGATTGCAAACCGATCACTGGAGAGATTACTTATGGTCTCGAAAGACTTGCAATGTTTATTTTGGAGTGTGACACTGTAATGAGTTTACCTTACAATTCCCCCAATAGCCAAAGACCATTAAATTACTCAGATATTTTTCTGAAAGCAGAGAAGCAGTATAGTGAATGGAATTTTAATGTTGCAAACACAGAAATTATTTTTCGGCATTTCGATGATGCAGAGAAAATGTGTCGAGAAATACTGGATATGGTAGGGCTGAAAAAGAAGTCAGTATCGAAAAAAAATATTCTTGTCCAACCAGCATACGACCAGTGCATAAAAGCTTCACACCTGTTTAACGTACTTGACTCAAGAGGTGTAATTTCTACCGCGCAACGGCAAGTATACATTGGCAGAGTAAGAGCCTTGGCTAAGTTGTGTGCGGATGCCTATATAGATGAAGTTTCATCGAGAGTATAATGAACGGAAAACGTTTCATTCTTCTATTTTTATTTAGTATTATCATTTTCACGGCGGCGTTGTTTTACTTTCAAAATTATGCCTATTATGACTCAATAGATATTAGACGAAATATTTTATTAGGTAAAAAGAGGTATGAAATTTCCTACTATCAAGGAATAGATTCTGATAGTTCAGGTTTAAAGCTTAGAGAATGCTTTGTTGTCGATAGCTTGGATGATATTAATCTTCCTAAATATGAGAAACCAACACCCCTTACGGCACCTTTTTGGTTCAAGTGTTTTAATGCTGAAAGAATAACAAAAGATCTAGAAGATGGTAAAGCATCCGCCTTTTTATTTAAAAAAGAAGAGTTTGACGGGATTGACAATGTGATAGCTGTTTATCCAGATGGAAGAAGTTATCGTTGGAGGCAATTAAATACTAAATATATGAAAGAATAGAGTTGAGCGATTTTATATTGGAACTGATCTCTGAAGAGATACCCGCAAAAATGCAAGCGCCTGCTATGCGTCAAATCGAAATCTTAACCTTAAAAAAAGTTAATGAAAACGGTTTGACTGTCCAGAAAATTGTCCCATTTGTCACACCGATGAGACTGGGAATCATTCTCGAAAAAATATCAATTGAAGTGAAGGAAAGCGTCAAAGAAATACGGGGACCTAGGTTGGGAGCACCAGAAAATGCTATTGATGGCTTTTTGAAAAAAAACAAGATAGAAAGAGGTGAATTACAAGAAAAAAACACAAGTAAAGGATCATTTTATTTTTACACTGTAAAGATAAATACTCAACCGTTGTCAAATATTTTATCGCAGATTTTTACCGAAATTATTCAAGAGTTTAATTGGCCAAAATCTATGTACTGGGGCGATAATTATTCGCTTAGGTGGGTTAGACCACTCAGAAGTATAACTTCTGTTCTTTTTGAAAACGAGAAACGGGAAAGAGTACCCTTGAACTTAAGAGATATTGAATCAGATATTGTTACGAGAGGACATCAAGTAATGCATCCAGAGTTTTTTGATTTTAAATCTATCAACGATTATCAGAAAAAGATTTTAAAGGGTAAAGTTATTCTCCAGCCTCAGGATCGAAAAAAGATAGTTGTTCAAGAAGGTAAGAGACTAGCTAAAGCTAGAGGATTTTACCTAGTGGAGGATGATAAGCTTTTAGAGGAAATAGTTGGGTTGACAGAATTTCCAATTCCCTTACTTGGCAAGATTCCTGAAGAACTACTTGCGATACCCGAAGAAGTGATTATCACTTCTATGAGAGAGCATCAAAAGTTCTTATCCCTAAGAAGTAATACGAACGGGAAGGTTGAAGGATTTTTGTTGATTGCTGACTTAGAAACTCATGATCAACAAAAGACCATTCTTTCTGGTAACATGCGTGTTTTAAATTCAAGATTGAAAGATGCAATTTTCTTTTATCAAAATGATTTAGATCTAGTGAAAAATCACGGAATGATAGCCTGGAATGATAAATTAAAAAGTGTTAGGTTTCATGAAAAGTTAGGCTCTCAGTATAATAGAGTAGAAAGAATAGTGAAAATTGCCGTAATGCTTGCCAGGCAATTTGAACTCGAAAAGGATGAGGTAAATAAAGCCGCAACACTTATTAAGGCTGATCTTGTTTCTAATATTGTAGCAGAGTTTCCTTCTTTACAGGGTATAATGGGAGCTCATTATGCTAAAGCTGAGGGTTTTGAAAAAATGGTTTCCGATGCGATCCGAGACCATTACTTGCCTGTTGGTTCCAACGATGTCGTTCCAAAACATCCGCTTTCAATTGTCCTTTCACTCAGTGATAAAATTGATTATTTAACCTCCCTTTGGAAGATCGGCATTAAGCCGACTGGGAATAAGGATCCATTTGCTTTGAGGAGAGCCGCCTTGGGGATAATAAGAATAATAATAGAAAATAAGTTAAATATTGATTTAGATTACTTGATTGATTTAACGGAGAGTAATTTCGATAAGCTCTCTTTGCAGCGCTTTCTAAAAGAAAGGATAGTATATTATCTGACAGAAAAAAGTTTTCAAAAAAAGGTAGTGAAGGCAGTGGTCGAGCATTACAAGCTAGATTTTTTGCCCATTTTTCCGAGTGTGATAGCTGAGATAAATGAATTTATTTCTTCCGATTCTGGGGTAAGGGTTTTAGCTGTCTATAAGAGAGTTTCTAATTTCCTAAGTTCTAACAAAGAGACATTAGGTTTTGAGAAAGAAGTTTCTGAAGAACGTGCGGCTGAAGAAGATAAATTGCTGCAAAAACAATTGACGCTAACCAAAGAACAAGTAGAAGACAG
>CACAAX010000014.1 GCA_902530595.1 uncultured Alphaproteobacteria bacterium | reverse complement strand
TCAAGAGGCCATAGAGTCTATTAATATTCAGGAAAATGATAATGTCTTGGAGGTAGGAGCTGGCTGGGGAGGCCCATCTCGATACATTGCTTACAAAACGAGAGCACACGTTTCTGCATTGGAACTACAGCAAGATTATTCAGAGGTCGGTCAGGAATTAACACTTAGAACGGGTCTTGAAAGCTTTGTTACACACATAAACCAAGATTTTTTAAATTTTTCTCAAAAGGATCCATGTTTTAATAAAATTGTTTCTTGGTTAGCCTTATAGCATATTCCTAATCGAAAGAAATATACTGCCAAACTTTTTAACTTGTTGAATAAAAATGGGATGCTCTTCATTGAAGACCTTACTTTTGGGAGCGGGTTTGAGAGCTCTCATAAGGAAATGTTAGAAAAGAAACTCTTTGCAAATTCATTGGAAAAATATTCTGATTATTTAGATACCTGTGCTAACGTTGGTTTTAAAATTGTTGAGCATAAGGATATGTCATCAGACTGGGAAAGTTTTACAAATGAACGATTGAAGTTGCTTCAAGCTAATAGAAACAAACACGAAAAAATTCACGGTGTTGAGGGGTATATTACAATTGAAGAATTCTATAAAACTGCTGCGGAGTGTTTTGCTGAAAATGTTATTGGCGGTATAAGGTTGATTTGTAAAAAAAATTAGGTTCTTACCTCAAGTAATGAATGGAGACAAACAATGGATTTAAAGAATTACGCAAAAAAAGAAAAAATAAAATACTTTATGGTTACATATACTGATCTTTTTGGGGTACAGAGAGCAAAGCTTGTTCCTGCATCAGCTATATCTGATATGCAAAAAGATGGAGCCGGTTTTGCCGGCTTTGCTAGTTGGCTAGATATGACCCCTGCGTACCCAGATATGCTAGCAGTGCCCGACCCTCAGAGCGTTATAAAACTTCCTTGGAAAAAGGATGTGGCTTGGCTTGCAAGTAACTGCATGATGGAGGGCAAATTGGTCGAACAGGCACCAAGAAATGTTCTTAACAAAGCTGTTGATAGAGCAAAAAAGAAGAGCATGAGGGTAAAGACTGGCATAGAGGCTGAGTTTTTTCTCTTAACGCCTGATGGATCAGCTATATCTGACCCGTATGATAATGCTGAAAAACCTTGCTATGATCAACAGGCTTTGATGCGCCGATACGATGTGGTAGCTGAAATTTGTGATTATCTTGGCGTATTGGGTTGGGGTCCGTATCAAAATGATCATGAAGATGCCAATGGTCAATTTGAAATGAATTTTGAATTTGATGACGCTTTACGAACTGCAGATAAACACTCTTTTTTCAAATTCATGGTTAAATCCGTTGCTGAAAAGCATGGTCTTAGGGCGACTTTTATGCCAAAGCCAATTGAGAGTTTAACGGGCAATGGTTGTCATGCTCATATATCAGTTTGGGATTTAAAGGCTAAGAAAAATGTTTTTGCTAGTAAAAAGTCAGATATTGGTTTGTCAAAAGAGGGTCTTAACTTTCTTGGAGGCATTATTAGTCACGCTAAGGCTATGGCTGCGATCACAAATCCGACTGTAAATTCCTATAAACGAATTAATGCTCCAAGAACTTTAAGTGGAGCAAGCTGGGCGCCAAATACTATTACTTGGACGGAAAATAATAGAACTCATATGGTGAGGGTACCCGACGCGGGAAGATTTGAACTAAGACTTCCTGATGGGGCGACCAATCCTTATTTGTTGCAAGCAGCTATCATTACGGCAGGGTTAAATGGCGTTGAAAAAAAATTAGATCCAGGGGAACGTTCAAATACAAATATGTATGAAGATGCAAAAGCAATTGCCAAGGCTGAAAAGTTGCCATTAAACCTACTTGATGCTTTACGTGCATTTGATAAAGATAAAAGCTTTAAAGAAGGACTAGGAAAAGCCTTTTCTGATTCATTTATTAAGCTCAAAATGGAAGAATGGCATTCTTACACCGCACATTTTTCAGAATGGGAAAAAAGAAATACTTTGGATATTTAGAGTGCTATACGGTTTTTTTAGCTCTCTGACAGTCCTTTAATCTTTTGTAAGAGCTCCTTATTTATTTTTCTAGGGCTGTTATCCAGTCTATTTTGATGTCGTCTCTCCCCAGGTAGCCGTATTCCTTTTAACTCTTTAATTTCCTTGAAGAAACCTTCGCTATGACTATCCCAGTCTGGTCCAGCTATAAGCTCAGGGTTAATAGCCAGGACTAGTTCTCCTCCCTTTGCAGGGCCCCCATCATTATTATCAGTTTTTGCTGCTTCAAAAGAAAAATTGTCTCCTGTTAATCCTGCAGAAAATAGCTCGATCATCATAGATATAGCTGACCCTTTATATCCTCCAAAAGGTAATAACACTCCCTTTAATATTTCTTTTGGATCATCAGATGGATTTCCATCAGGTCCAAGACCTGTTCCATGAGGAACAGAATGTCCGTCTCTCGCTGCGATTTGAACATCTCCCATTGCAAGTGTTGAAGTAGCCATATCAAAAACTAAAGGGGTTGAATTCTTTCTTGGCCAAGCAAAGGAAATGGGGTTTGTTCCAAAAAATGGTTCTGTTGCGCCAGCTGGTGCAACAGAAGGTTTGTAAACTGTACAAGCAATACCTGATAATCCTCGTTCAGCCAAGTACTCAGTCTCTGGCCAAAGAGCTGCAAAATGAAAACTATTTATAAGGCGCATTACAGCTATCCCGTGCTTTAGAGCCGCGTCCGACAGTACTGGTAAGCTTTTTTCAAGCGAATAGGGGGCATAACCTAAATTTCCATCAACGGATATAACAGATGGCAGGCTAGAGGTTATTTTTGGCTCTGCCTTTCCATTTACTTTGCCTGATTTCAAGGATGCAACGTAGCCAGGAATTCTGAAGAGGCCGTGTGACAATGACCCATCTCTTTCCGCTGTTGCAACAGTCGTTGCTATAGCGTTTGCATTATTTTTATTACAACCAAATTTACTCAACACATTAAATGCTAAATCATAAATCTGTTCAACAGTAAGTGCCTCTATCTCTATATTACTCATTTGAATAATCCTTTCTAGTCAACGGCAGCCAAGGCTTCAATCTCTACTTTTATATCTGCTCTGAAAAGTCCTTTTACATAAATAAATGACATTGAGGGCCTCGGCGAAGCTAAAAATTCATCGGCAGCAGACTTAATCTTTACCCAGTCAGGTTCATGGGTCATGAAAACAGTGATTTTTGCTATATCCTCTTTCGTGCCACCTTGCGATTCAACAATCAAATTTATGTTTTGTAATGCTAATCGATATTGCTCCTCTAGACGTTCTGCGACATTACCCTCCATATCGTTTCCAATTTGTCCAGATATTGATAGCAATTTTTTTTCTGCCGGTATAATAGCCACATTTGAGTAATTAGCAGCAGGTTTTGGTGCGTTGGATGGATCAAGAAAGGTAATTGTCATTTAGTAAGCCTTATTAGTTATCATTAACTTGAATATGATATCGTAATAACAGTTTGCATGAAATTAAATAAACTTCGACATTACGAAATTTCTGAGACCTTGACTTTGAAAAGCCAAAAGAACTAAAATTATCATTGTGCTTGATTTATAGGAGTAATTTAATTATGGCAACTTATGAATGTGCTAAATGTGGAATGGCAGTAAATGCTTTTTGCGCTAAATGTGAAACTGCTTTAGAGAATGACTTTGTTACCAGTGATGAAGGAAAAAAAATACAAGTGTCAGTCTGTCCAAATGGCCATGGAAAGATAAAGTCACCCACTTGTTGTGGCGCCGATATGGATTGCAAGGGTTAATCTATAGATGAATGATTTGAGTCCCGAAGAGGAATTGACGCAACTTAAGCGAGAGTTATCTAAGTTAAAACTAGAAGCTAACTTACGAAAATCTCTATCAACTCAGCTTGAGGCGCAAAAGAAAATAGCTGATCAGGCCAAGGAAGAAGCATTAAAAAAATCGGAAGAATTGGAGGGTATTTCTAGTAAATTAGCTAAGTATCTATCTCCTCAGATCCATGAACAGATTTTCAGTGGAAAGCAAAGTGCAGAGGTAACAAGTTCTCGAAAAAAATTGACTCTTTTTTTCTCTGATATCGTTGGTTTTACAAGCATTTCAGATGAATTGGAGTCTGAGGAAATCACAAGCTTAATCAATTTTTATCTAAACGAAATGTCTATTATTGCGCTCAAATACGGTGGCACTATAGACAAGTTTATCGGTGACTCTATTATGATTTTCTTTGGAGACCCAACAACGAATGGGCCAGAAGAAGATGCTAAGCTTTGTGTTGAAATGGCTGTTGAGATGCTTGAAAAAATGGATGAACTTAAAGGTTCTTGGGGAAAAAGCTTTTCATTGAGAAATGACCTTGAGATACGTATTGGTATTAACACAGGATATTGCACTGTTGGCAACTTTGGGAGCAATGAAAGATTAGATTATACAGCTGTTGGTGGAACCGTTAATCTTGCCTCTAGGCTTGAGAGTGTTGCGAACTCAGGCTCTATTTGTATATCTGAAGAGACATATCTTTTGGTGAATTCTTTTTTTAAATTTTATGATCCAAAAGAGATAGACGTAAAAGGATACTTAAGAAAAATTAAATATTATGAGCTCGATCGAGAGACCAAAGTAGATAATAACCAAATTATTACTTTAACTGGAGACGGTTTTAATATTTCAATAGATAAGGAGAAACTTACACAGCAAGAATATACTCAAATAAAGAACGCAATTGACAATATACAAGTTTAAGAAAGTTAGACAAATTTTCCTTTTACTTTATGTTTTCCGCTTAAATATATGAAAAAAAACACATTTGTTACACATCTTGAATGCTCCATTTCTGGTAAACGGTATGAAAAAGATCTCGTTCATGGTTTGTCGGATAAAGGAAAGCCATTATTAGTTCGATATGATCTGAAGAAAATTAAAGAAGTGTTTTCGAAGGACTACATAAAAAAAACAGATAAAAACGGTTTTTGGCGTTATTCATTTCTGTTGCCGGTTGAGACATCAAACATAATATCACTGGGAGAGGTTTTAACTCCTTTGATCTCACTTGATAATGTAGCTAAAAAATTAAATCAAAAGGGAGATTTATTGGTTAAAGACGAAGGCTTACTACCTACTTCTTCTTTTAAGGCACGTGGCTTAGGTGTTGCTGTATCAATGGCCAAACAATTTGGTATACGTCACTTGGCAATACCATCGAATGGTAATGCCGGTGCTGCGATGGCAGCTTACGGAGCAAAGGCTGGAATAAAATGTACGGTGTTCTGCCCAGACGACACTCCTGAGATAAATATCAGAGAAATAAGTAGACTTGGAGCTGAAATCTTTAAAGTTAATGGTCTTATCAATGATTGTGGAAAAGTAGTACGGGAAGGCAAGAATGAAGTAGGGTGGTTTGACGTTTCAACATTGAAAGAGCCGTATCGTATTGAAGGTAAGAAGACAATGGGTTTAGAGTTAGCTGAGCAATTAAACTGGGAGTTGCCAGATGTTATTTTTTACCCAACTGGTGGTGGAACTGGTTTAATTGGGATGTGGAAAGCGTTTTCAGAGCTACAAAAGCTAGGATGGGTCGGAAAAAAATTGCCTCGTATGGTGGCAGTACAAGCAGACGGGTGCGCTCCGATTGTCGATGCATGGCGGCAGGGTAAAGAGACCGCGAATTTATGGGAAAATGCTAATACCATAGCAGCGGGGATACGGGTACCAGTTGCAGTAGGAGACTTTTTGATAATCAGAGCCGTTAATGAAAGTGACGGGTTTGCAATTTCCGTAAGTGATAATGAGATTGTTGAGGCAAGAGATTTCGTCTCAAAAACTGAAGGAACTTTATTGTGCCCGGAAGGAGCCGCTACTCTCGCTGCATTTGAAAAATCTTTAAGCGAAGGGCTGATTTCAAATAATGATCGTGTTGTGCTATTTAACTGCGCTTCCGGTCTAAAATATTCCCTACCTAAAGTAAATAATACATTAAATAAAGATCAAGCTGTAGATTATTCTATGTTCTAAACTTATTTTGAGGAGTGAACGACGATTCTACTCCTTCTCTTGGGTCAGTAACAAAAATTTTTCGTTCTGGATGCATTCCCGCTCCAAACACAGCAGAAACAGCTGAATACCTCATCTTATGCAATAAACGCGTGTCAGCATTTCCAACAGCAGGGTGTATGCCATTGTTTTTACTGACTTTTTTCTGCCAATCTTTCATTCTTTCGTCATAGGTATTTTTGTTCTCAAGCTCTACACAATTAATTTCATTCTTATTTAAATCAACGATTATTTGATCACCTTCCTCGATAAGCGCGATTGGACCTCCCACTGCTGCTTCGGGCCCTACATGCCCAATTACTAAACCAACTGAGCCACCAGAAAAGCGGCCATCCGTCATCAGTGCAACCACGATGTTTTTTTCTCTACAAAGTGTTGTTATTCGTGAAGTTGAATCTAGCATTTCAGGCATTCCAGGACCTCCTACCGGTCCTTCATATCTGACAACTATCATATCAAAGTTTTCAAAAACCTCTGGTCTTTTGTCCAAGGTATCTAATAAAGCTTGTTCCCCATCAAATATTTTAGCCTGCCCTTTAAATACATTATTTTCAAGTCCTCCTTCTACTCCAGCAAGTTTTAGAATCGAGCTATATTCAGGAGACAAATTCCCCCCCAAGACACGTAGTCCACCCGTCGGTTTATAGGGTGATGAAACACTATATATTACCTCATTATCTGGATCGGGTGGTGACAATCCTTTTATTTGTTCGGAAAGAGTTTCACCCGTACAGGTCATAGTGTCTCCATTCAATAAACCTGCTTCCAATAGATTTTTAACTATAACTTGTACGCCTCCCTTTGTATCAATATCCACCATCGAATATTTCCCAAAAGGTCTAGCGTCCACAATAACTGGCACAATATTTTTTGATAAATGGTTGAATTCTTCTGAACTCATAATGTCTTGAGAAAAATTTTTGTAGCCCGCAGCTCTGGCGATCTCTGGAGCATGTAGCATTACATTTGTTGAACCTCCAACTGCCATGGCAACAATTATGGCATTTCTAATTGACTCTCTTGTTACAATATCTCTGGGAGTAATGTTTTTTTCAATCATTTTTTCAAGAAATTCAACAAGCTGTTGTGGAAATTCATCAAGCCTTCTCCTGTCTTGTGATGCGGGAGATACCATATGCAAAGGCTGCATGCCTACAACACCAATAAACGTTTGCATCGTATTATAAGTGAACATTCCTCCGCAACTCCCAAACCCAGGACACGCCTCTAATGCAATTCGTTTTTTAAACTCTTCGTCTGGATTGCCGGCAATTTGGTAACTGGAAATAATATCTATAGGCTCGCCAGTTTTTGAGTCTTTGCCTGGTCGTATAGATCCGTCTGACATGATAATGGCTGGCCTGTTATGTTCTAAAACTGCAGCGAGTGTGCCCACTGGTGGTTTATCACACGCTACTACTGCAATAACCCCTTCTAATCCAGAGGCGCTTAAGTGTTCACACATTGAATCATTTGTTACTTCTCTTCCAATTAAGGAATACCTCATTTCCTTAGTTCCATTACGAATTCCATCTGAAGTAGCTATGGTAAACTCGGGTTGCACTAACCTCATTGATAATTGCTCTGGATCTGTTCCTATTCTATTCTTTAAAATTTCGTGAATTTTTTCTACTTTGCTTGAAACACCTATGTAGCATTGCGAGTCGCCCTTGTTTCCAACAACACCAACCGAGGGTTCATGTATTAAATCAACATCTGTTCCTAGTTCTCTTGCAATTCCAAAAGTTTGAGAATTTCTTCCTGGATTTTTATCAATTAATACTGTTTTTGAGTTTCTCATTTTTAATGCCTACATAGTTTTTTTCGTGTCGTAAATTTATTATAATTTTTACTCTAAAACAAGATAACAAAAATTAGTATGTAAAAGATTTTATGGTTCAAACAGAAGCAATGGGCTTCCACTGGATCAATTAAAGTAAATACCTCTTAATCAAGTTTTGGAAAACAAACAAACACAGGCTTTACCATTTTTTATATTTAGATCCTTATTATCTTTATTATAGACCTTGACTTCATTCAGCTCAAAGCAATTAATAATATTGGTTTCATTAAGAGCTTTGAACTGATTTTCAAACCCTTTTGAATGGTAGTGATCGAAATTAATTCCAATTACAAATTTGGTGCCTGAATTAAAATGAGAAATTAAGCGCTTCAAAGTTTCTGAACCCAGGTGCCCGTGTGTAAATGTCCCAGCGCTTACTACAGCTGAATAATCTTGTAATAATGAGTCAAGAGGGTCTTCAAGATTAAGTTCTAGCAAATTTCGATATAGTTTTTTTTCTCTAGATATTTGTATCATATCTTGTGATATATCAACTCCGTCTATGACAGCATCTGGAGCTTTCTTTTTAATTTCGTTTGCGACTAACCCAGTGCCGCATCCGATATCACAGATAGGTCCATCTATTGTAAACTTCTCAACTAGAAGATTTGCCACTACAGTAGGGTAAGTGTAACCAAGATCTTTTACAAATACACTATCGTAGAAAGGTGCAAAACCTTCATAGTATTTCTTGTTGTCATCTGGAGTTATTAGGTTGTAAGCTCCCTTAAGAAGATCCAACGCATTCTTTTCTGTTTTGCTCATAACAGTACCAATATTCCATAGTTCTTTGCTGCAAAAAAGGAAAATGTGTGGAAATTGAACTTTTGGCTTATTTGAAAGGTTAATGACTTGAATAAGATTGATAGAGCAGCGTATGTGGTGGAGCGTCTGGATGAAATTTATCCCGAGACACCAGTACCTCTAAATCATAACAGTAAATTTGAACTACTTATTGCCGTTTTGCTTAGTGCACAGTGTACTGATGAAAGAGTTAATCAAGTTACCCCACAACTTTTCTCGCTTGCAGACAATCCGTTGGATATGAGTAAATTAAAAACAGAAAAAATATATGAAATTATCAGGCCATGTGGTCTTGCCCCTCAAAAATCATCAAATATCTCTAAATTGTCCATCATGATTATTGAAAAACATCAGGGTCTAGTTCCCTCAAACTTTGAAGATCTCGAGCGACTGCCCGGCGTGGGACATAAAACTGCAAGTGTAGTAATGTCTCAGGGATTTGGGTACCCAGCTTTTCCAGTTGATACACATATTCATAGGCTCGCACAGCGTTGGGGTTTAACCAATGGAAAAAACGTGACGCAAACAGAGAAAGATTTAAAAAAACTTTTCCCTGAAGAAAGGTGGAATAAATTACACCTACAGATAATCTTTTATGGTAGATCTCACTGTACAGCAAGGGGGTGTGATGGAACTGTATGCGAGATTTGCACGACATGCTACCCCCGAAGAAAAAAACCTTTTAAGGCAAAAAAACCATAGTACAGGATAAAAACCATAGACATAATTTTTGATATTGATGGAACTATTTTAGACATCTCGCATAGAGTAAAGTTTGTTTTGCAGGACCCAAAAGACTGGAAAAACTTTTATAGCAGTATGGATAAAGATCGACCGATCGAAGAAGTTTGTGCTTTGTTGAAGTCTTTGCTTAAAGATGACGCTAATCAAATCATTTTTTGTACCGGTAGGGTTGAGGACTATAGGGAAAAAACAATTGAACAGATAAACAAAATATTAAAAGGCAGTAAAAATATTGATATAGATAGCTGCTTGTATATGAGACCAAAAGGAGATTACAGAAAAGATTTTATGGTAAAAAGGGATCTCTATAAAAGAATGATTGTTGATGGGTTTCATCCAGTTTTAGTATTTGAAGATAAAATTACGGTTGTTGAAATGTGGAAGGAGATGGGTTTAAAATGCTTAAGGATTACAGGAGCTTAATAAATTAGAATGAAAATGAAACGCACTATAATAAGGCCAAACGGGGTGCCAAATTCTATATCAGAGCAGGTTGCAACCCCTATTATGCCATCGGTTGTTTATGCTTCTCAATCTCCCAATGCGCTCGATGAACAATATGAAGGCAAGCAAAAAGGTTATACATATGCAAGAGAAGGGCATCCTAATGCAGAAATCTTAGCTCGTTTGATTGATAAGCTTGAAGGTAGTTCCACCGGTTTAGTCGTAAGTTCAGGAATGGCAGCCATTTCGTCTCTTATTATGGGTACCTTGTCTTTGGGCGACCATGTTTTAGGAGGTAGCCAATTATATGGTCGTACATTGAGACTGATGCGTGAAGATTTGCCTAGATTTGGCATTCAAACGTCGTTCGCTGATCCAACAAATATTGACTCAGTTAAAACTGAGATTAGAAAAAATACAAAAATGATCTTAATTGAGTGTGTGTCTAACCCAACACTTAGGGTTGCCGACATAGAGGGTATCGCAAATTTATGTAAAAGAAACAATATTTTATTGGCTGTTGATAATACATTTACAACACCTGCATGCATTAAGCCTTTTGAGTATGGTGCTGATTTTGTTATTCATTCTATTACTAAATTGTTATCTGGTCACTCCGATACCACATTAGGGTATGTTTCATCAAAAGATCAAAACAAGATGGAGGCAATTTACAATTTTTCTGTTTCAATTGGTGCAACTCCAAGTCCTTTTGATTGTTGGCTGGCTGAAAGAGGTCTTGCTACATTTGAATTAAGATTTGAAAAAGCTCAAAAAAACGCAGAAGTACTTGCTGAAGCCTTGAAGAAAAATATCAAGGTTAAAAAAGTACTTTACCCTACCATGTCAGAGCACCCTGATATATCACTTGCAAAGCAACTCTTAAAGGGAAATGGCTGCAATATGGTAAGTTTTGAAATCGGTGATAATAGGATAGATGCAAATAAATTTATTGAAAATATAGAGGGTATAGCGTTTGCTCCCACATTAGGAGATATTGGAACTACAATATCGCATCCCGGAAGTAGTTCACATAGATACCTTAATCTAACTGCTCGTAAGGAGCTTGGTATATCCGAAGGCTTTTTCAGAGTATCTGTTGGTCTTGAAGATCCAGATGAATTAGTAGCCTCTATTGAAAGAGCTTTAAAAGCAATATAGCTTCTACCTTCAGAAAAAGTCTAAATTATTCGGTTTATAAAACGTTTTAGCCTTTCGCAAGACAGGTTTATCATCTTATCAGGCACCGTTAAACTTATGCGTACAAGATGGTGGGCATTTTCTCCAAATGATGCGCCTGGCATGAGCGCCAATTTTTCTTCCTCTAGAAGTTGTTTAACAAAAGCGTCGCTACTTAGTCCTGTTTTAGATATATCGGCAAGAAGGAACATTCCTGACTGCGGCATTATTGGCTCCACTTTATTTGTTTTTTTTAAAGCTTCATAAATATTTACGGCCCTATGATAATATGAATCTCTCATTTTTTTTGCAGTACGAAAATCGTTTTCTAGCGCATATGCAGTCATATCCGCTATGAATGGTTGGTTGCCAAATAGCATTGTTTCAGAGAGAGGCAAAACCGCATCACAAAAGTCTTTAGGACCAACCAGCCATCCACTTCTAAACCCTGGCGCTGCATGTGATTTCGATATACTTGAGACAACAATAGTACGATGCGATGCGTCTCGAACATTTAGTGGTGAGTAAAATTCCGTTTTGTTATCAAAATCATAAATTAGGGATGCATACACTTCGTCTGAGATGATCCACAAATCGTTTTGGAGACAAACTTTAACAATTTCTTCTATTTCTTTTTTAGTCAATAATGCTCCAGATGGATTATGTGGGTTATTCAAAAGAAGAACTTTGCTTTTGCTTGTTACAGAGTTGGCTAAGTCACTAGGGTTCATTCGAAAACTATTTTCTTTTTTTAGTTCAATTCTTTTTATCGTTCCGCCTGCAGCGGCTACAACGCCTTCATAAGTAGCGTATAGCGGATCTCCTAAAAGAACCTCATCGCCTTCATTTACTAGGCCCATAATCGATGCAAAAAGTGAGGTTTGAGTACCGGGAAAACACAAGACATTTTTTTCGGTTATATTAAGCCCACATTCGTCATTATACTTATTTACTAGGCTGGAGACTAAGTTTTGTTCTCCTCTTCCATTGGAATAACCTGTTCTTCCTTCTTTAATGGCCTTGATCGTAATGTTGGCAAGTTCGTCTGAAACGGAAATATCAGGCTGGCCTATGGTTAACAAAATTACATCAGGATCAATTTCCGCCATTTTCTTTGCTTTCAAATGGGGCATCCATTTTTCAGAGCCTAATTTGGCTACTCTTTTTGTTATTGACGCGAATTGCACGATATTTAAATTCCTTTTAACAAAAAAATACAATATGTTCTAAAAGACATGACCTCAACATGCAAGTTTTTGTCTGCTCTTTTCTTCTTTACAAGACTTTTATCGATAATTAAAAGTCGTGTCTTTATACTGTACCTATTTGTTTTTTTCCTTAACGTTTTTCATTCTTATGCTAAGGAAACAGTTACCCCTGAGATCATAAGAAAAATTCCCCATGATAGTAAGGCTTTTACTCAGGGTTTTATTGTAGATGAAGGAATATTTTATGAAAGTACCGGTCTATATGGAAATTCAAGTCTAAGAAGATATCACACGCACTCTGAAAAATTGATAAAAAAAATATCATTGGAGGATAAGTTTTTTGCTGAAGGACTTACTTTATTCAATGGTATGCTTTATCAACTGACTTGGAAATCGGGAGTTATGTTCGTATACGATAAAACTACTTTCAAGGTAATAAAAATTTTGTCTTATAATGGAGAGGGTTGGGGGCTTACTAGTAATAACAAGTATTTAGTAATGAGTGATGGTAGTAACATTTTAAAATTTCGTGATCCTAATACTCTTCGGATCATAAGGTCAATAGCTATTACCTATAATGGGTTACCTGTGAACAATCTTAATGAGTTAGAGTTTGTTGGAAATGAGATTTGGGCAAATATATGGAAATCTGACTTAGTAGCATGTATCGACAGTTCTACCGGTGAAATAGTCAGATGGATTGATTTTTCATCAATAAGTGAAAGAACTGGAGCTGAGGATGTATTGAATGGAATAGCTTATGATAAAGATGAGGACCGAATTTTTGTAACTGGAAAATTTTGGAATTCTATATACGAAGTATCAATCCAGGAGCAGTAATAACGCTCAAGTGCTATTTAAATCTATTTGGAGAGACTTTCTTTTGCAACTGTCCAAAGCTTGATTTTTCCCCTAGAATAATCTCACTAGCCATTTTGCTTGCTGCAGCTGACGTTTGAAAGCCATATCCTCCTTGACCTGCAAGCCAAAAGAAACTGGGAACAATGCTATCAAAACCAATAACAAGAGTGCGATCAGGTGCAAAAGTTCGAAGGCCCGCCCAGCTTGATGTAATTCTTTTAACAGAATAGCTTACAACTTCCTCAAAATTGAAAATGCCTTTTGCTAAGTCCTCATCATTTGCATACGCGTCATGAGGAAATGACTTGGTTTCTTCCGATGGGGAGACAATCATTTCTCCTGCATCAGGTTTTGCGTAAAAAGATTCATTTAGTCCAAAAGCCATTGGCCAGCTTTTATGAGCACCACTATCATCAGGAGCAGGCACTCTAGCCATAGATCTTTTAAGAGGTAAGAAGCCCAAAGGTTCGATGCCACATTTCAATGCTAATTCATCTACCCATGCTCCTGCAGCATTTACAATGACATCACAAATAAATATTTTTTTATCGGTTGTAATGTGCCACTTCCCTTCTTTAAACTCAGCAGCAATTACTTTGGAGCCGGTATAAATTTCTGACCCGTTGGCTTTTATATCTTTTGTAAAATGTTGCAATAGTTTATCTGTATCAATATCGTAAATGTCCTCTTTGTATCCAGCATATTTTACCGATTTATTATTGATTATTTCAATTAGGCTACGCGCATCGCTGACAGATATTTCATTGTGGGCAAAACCTGAACATAGCTCTTTAAATGCATATTTTTCGTCTTTTTTTCCTAAAATTAGGCTGCCCCTTGGGGACAGAACATCTACGCCATCCTTAGAAAGAAAGCTTTTGCTTGCACTATTGAATTCTCGTATAACGTCATTTCCGTAGTCTTCGATAAATGCAGCAGCGGATCTACTTGATGAGTGGTACCCAAGATTTCCTTCGGCCTCTAGCAAAGTTACCTTCGCTGATTTACTTAGTCTACCTGCAACTGAGAGACCAGCAATTCCACCACCGACTACTAATATATCGATCATCTGAAGCTCATTCACTAGACCATATATATCATTATACCAAAAGCAATACTACCTATTATGACTAACCAAATTAAGCTGGATCCTAGCATAAAAAATTTGAGTATTTTTAATATGGGTCTGAAGCCAAAAAGAAGTAAAAAGCCAATTATGCCTAGAAAAAAAAGTTCCAATTATTGACCTCGATCAAAAATATTTTTATTTTAATTATTCAAGATAAATTAACAATCTTCCAGAATAATGCGACTCAAAAACAAAAAAGCTTTCGTAACTGCCGCCGGCCAGGGAATTGGTAGAGCTATAGCAGAGAAATTCTTCCATTTTGGTTCCGAGGTGCTGGCCGTTGACATAAACGATGCTATGTTAGCGCAATTAAAAGTCTCCAAGTCTTTTTGTGCAGATGTCAGAGATGCTGAAGCTATAATTAAAGTGATAAAAGATTTTGAGCCAGACATATTGATAAATTGTGCAGGTATAGTTCATTCAGGTACAATACTTATATCTAAAGAAGAGGAGTTTGATGATGCAATTGATTTAAATATCAAGTCCATGTATCGCACTATAAAAGCTGCTATACCTTTTATGCAGAATAACGGTGGCGGCAGTATAATTAATGTTGGTTCCGTGGTTTCATCTGTAATTGGTGCACCAAATCGTTGTATTTATGGTTTGTCAAAAGCTGCAGTAATCGGTTTGACCAAGTCTGTAGCGGTAGATTTTGTTAAAGAAGGAATTAGATGTAATTGCATATGTCCAGGTACTGTTGATACCCCATCATTGCACGAAAGGCTGGAAGCGACTGGTGATTATGATAAGGCTATGAATGACTTTGTTAATAGGCAGCCCATGGGAAGACTTGGACTGGCAGATGAAATTGCTGATCTAGCAGTTTATTTGGCATCTGATGAAAGTAAATTTGTTACAGGGCAAGAGCATATTATCGATGGAGGATGGTCTGCTAGTTGATTGGTCGTCTTGAGTAAAAAATTTTTAAGAAAAGTAGGAATTAAAATGAAAAATAAATATAGGCATATTTTTGAACCACTGATAGTCGGTAACCACTTCATAAAAAATAGAATTATAATGGGATCCATGCACACAGGCTTAGAAGAGGGAGGGCAAGATGACTTTTCCAGAATGGGAGAATATTTTGCTGAAAGGGCATCGACAGGCGTTGGTCTTATAATAACGGGAGGTATTTCCCCCAACGAAGAAGGTGCTCTTGACGGGGCTATTTTTAACCAAGAAAGTCAAGTCGCAAGACATAAGCTCGTAACAGATGCGGTGCACAATGCGAATGTAGACACAAAAATTTGTATGCAGATTTTACATTCGGGTCCGTTGGCAATTAGTAAGGAATTAGTTGCCGCTAGTCCAGTTCGATCTAGAATTGGTCGTCTTGTTCCTAACGAAATGTCACTAGAGGTGCTCAGAAAGCAAATTGGTGATTTTATCAAGTGTGCAGAACTATGTAAAAAAGCTAATTATGATGGAGTGGAAATCATTGGTTCAGCTGGATATTTTCTTTCTACTTTTTTCGTTAATAAAACAAATCTGAGAACCGATGAATATGGTGGGAGTTTCTCTAATAAAATAAGAATTGCTACAGAAATTGTGGAAGGAATTCGTAAATCCGTTGGTGAAGATTTTCTAATTATATTCAGAATACCAGCAATGGATATGCTTGAGGGAGGAATGTCATGGGAAGAGATCTGTGCTTTAGGGCAGGCTTTAGAAAATTCGGGTGTTTCAATAGTGTCTACTCATTTTTCATGGCATGAAAGCCCTGTTCCAACCATTGCAACTATGGTTCCTAGAGCAGCTTTTACATCAGTAACCAAGCGCCTAAAAGGTGTTATTAATGTTCCGGTAATTACATCAAACAGAATAAATATGCCGGATGTCGCAGAGACAGTTTTGGCAAATGGTGATGCAGACTTAGTTTCGATGGCTAGACCATTTCTTGCAGATGGTAAAATTTTTGAAAAAATTAAAGAGGGCAGGGAAGACGAAATAAACACATGCATAGCTTGTAACCAAGCTTGCCTAGATCATGCTTTTGATAAAAAAGAAATATCTTGCCTAGTGAATCCGAGAGCATGTAATGAAACCAACCTGAACTATTTACCAACTACGAATAAAAAAACTATTGCCGTTATTGGTGCTGGGCCAGCAGGACTTGCTTTTTCTGAAATTGCAGCTTCAAGAGGGCATCATGTTGAATTATTTGAGGCAAGTGATCAGATAGGGGGTCAGTTTAATTTGGCCAAACAAATACCCGGTAAAGAGGAGTTTCATGAAACAATCCGCTATTTTTCTACCATGCTTAAGAAAAATGGCGTTAAAGTACACTTAAATAAAAAGATTCAACCTATTGATTTAATGGATAAAAAATATGATGAGGTCATTGTATCGACAGGAGTATATCCAAGGTCTCTAGATATTCCTGGTTCTGATGAAGAGATAGTAATTTCATATATAAATGCAATAAGGAACATAGATAAAATTGGGAAAAAGGTAGTTTTAATTGGAGCTGGAGGTATAGGGTTTGATATGGCTGAACTCTTGTCTCATGGTAAAAAGAACCCCTCTACCAATATTGACGACTTTGCTGAGCAATGGGGTATAGATTTTACTAATCATCCTAGAGGAGGTGTAACGGGTGTTATGGCTAAAGCAAGTAAATCTGAGCGTGAAATCTATTTATTGCAAAGAAAAGTAACGCCATTAGGGATTGCACTAGGTAAAACTACTGGATGGACTCACAGGTTAAGTTTGAGGAAAAAAGAAATAAAGATGCTTAAGGGAGTTACCTATAAAAAGATTGCAAAAAATGGTATTCACATCTCTATTAATGATCAGGATCAGTTTATTGAATGCGATAACATTATTGTTTGTGCTGGACAGGAGCCAGACCGTTCATTTTTTAACTCGGCAAATAATACTGAATTTCGCATGCACCTGGTCGGGGGTGCTTATGAGGCTAGAGAATTAGATGCAAAGGTGGCAATTAAGCAAGCTTCGGAATTAGCAGCAGTTATTTAGTTTTTAAAGAATAATTTTTACAATTATGAAAGGAAGCAGATGAGTAACGAACAAAATTTTGATGCTATAATTATTGGGGCTGGTGTTATCGGCAACGCCGTTGCCTTTGAATTATCTAAACAAGGTTTTAAGACCCTTAACATAGATAGAAATCACGTTTCAGGTTATGGCTCTACTTCGGCTTCCTGTGCAATTATTAGAGTACATTACTCGACGTTTGATGGCTGCGCTCTTGCTTATGAGAGTTATCACTTTTGGAAAGATTGGATGGCATATTTAGAGGCATCAGAACACGATAATCTTGCTAAGTTTATTGAGTGTGGGTGTATGATTTACCAAACTGAGCAAAATAACTATCTCGATAAAGTGATTAAAAGAGCTGAAGAACTGAATATACCCCATGAGCTATGGGATCCAAGAAAAATCAAAGAAAAATTAAGAATTGTTGATACGAATAAATATGGACCTGTAAAGTCAACAAGCGATAAAAGCTTTGGGTCAAAAACCGGAGATGATTTAAGGGGATCTGTTTTCTTTCCCACTGCAGGTTATATAAATGATCCCCAGCTTTCTGCGCAAAATCTACAAATGGCAGCTTCAAAGAAAGGAGCAAAATTTCTATTTAAATCAAGCGTTAAAGAGATAATTCAGGAAAAGGGGAAAGTCAGTGGCGTTGTTTTAGAAAATGGTGAGAAAATTAACGCAAAAATTGTTGTGAATGTTGCTGGGCCACACTCAATGAAGGTCAACCAGATGGCAGACGTAGAAAATGATATGAATATAAAAACAAAAGCTTTAAAGGTTGAGGTTTGTCATGTGCCATCTCCATCTGGATTTAATTATGAGAAAGAAGGTTTTGTAATTTCTGATAGCGATATCGGGTGTTATAGCCGACCTGAAATTGGAAACAATGTGCTTATCGGTAGTGAAGACCCAGAATGTGATGAAAGGTTGTTCGTAGATCCTGATATATGGGACGAAAGCTTTTCTGAGCAATGGAGAACCCAAGTTTTAAGACAGGCACAGAGGTACCCAGATTTGCCAATACCATCAAATTCAAAGGGTGTGGTGGCTTTATATGACGTATCTGATGATTGGATTCCCATTTACGATAAATCCTCTTTGCCAGGATTTTATATGGCGGTTGGCTCGAGTGGAAATCAATATAAGAATGCTCCGATGGCTGGAAAAATTATTGCTGAATTGATAGTGAAGTGCGAAGATGGGCATGATCATGATAAGGATCCTATCAAACTTCAATTAAATTATATTGATAGAGAAATTGATCTGGGCTTTTATTCACGTAACCGCATAATTAATGAAGAAAGCAGCATGTCCGTTTTAGGCTAATAACGCTATAAACGGCTTTAAAGTTTTATATTTTTCCAAGAGACTTTTTGTGCGATCAAAGCCATTGAGGATCAATCCTCCACCTTCCATCATAGTATGTCATCGATTGGCATGGTAAACAATAGCGACCATCTCTAAATCCATTTTTTATATCTAAGAGTTACTCTTCACAATTCCTAATTTGATAATTGGTCAAAGGCCTCCAATGCCTTTGCGCTATAAGTTAAAGAAGGCCCGCCACCCATATATGAGCTCATGCTTAAAGCTTCAACTAATTCCTCTCTTGTTGCCCCTAAATGAACTAAATGTTCGACGTGTAGTCCGATACAACTCTCACACCTCACAGCAACTGAGATACCAAGCGCAATGAATTCCTTGGTTTTCGTACTCAAGTGCCCATCCTTCTTTGCATCTTTACCCATAACTTCAAAACCTTCAAACGTAACTGGGGTTGCCTTTTTGAATTTAGAAAACGATTGTTTGGTATCGGTGGTTAATTTTTTCCAGTCCATATCCTATCCTTATTTATTTTCTATACTTAAAGATTAAATTTTCTGAAATTTTATTCAACAGTTCATTAATTTAAAAATTTTAGTTATTGGCACTTTAATTGGAAAAATGCTAAATTTTTTGCCAAGGATAAAGGGAAAGTTAAATGTTTAGTTCTCATATGGTAGGAAATCACAAGATTACTTTACTGGATTTGAACTTGCTTTGTTACAGTATGCAATGAAACTGACTGAAGGACCATGCCATGTGCAACAAGTTCATGTAGATTATTTAACATATGCAGGTATGGATGACGAATAGATACTGAAGGCTCGTCCAATTATTTTTTATTTTAACTATGTAAATAGAAGTATAAATGAGTCAGGGGTTACCATGAAAGCGACATTATAGGATATTACAAAAATGATTAACGCAATTACAATTATTAAGAAAAAACAAGGCCTAACATATGAAAAGTTCCAGAATTACTGGAAAAATGAACATGCTGAAATTGTAACTAGATCTCCACTTGTGGGAACCTATGTTCAATCTCATCCAATCTATAATGACAAATTGACTTTTGAAGATACTATCGATGGTATTGCAGAAATTTGGTTTGATGACACAAATGCAATGCGTTCTTTAGCTGCCACTAAAGAATATAAAGATATCCAAGATGATGAAAAAGTCTTTATAGATGGTAGTGCTGTAAGGTTAATCATTGCCGAGGATATAATAACCGTCGAAGGTAACGTTTCAGACTACAAGCTTATAATTTTTATGAATAAATCTAGTTATGTTAAATTAACGGACTTCAGGAAAGAATTAGTTGATATGGCTTCCCAGTACTCCAAAAGAAACCTAACTAGGATGAAAGTAAGTTTGCCTAAAATTGCTGGCTATAAAGGCGATAAAATTCCAGCCTGGGATGCTATTTTAACTTTTTGGTTAGACTTCGAAGTCGATCAACAGTACATAGACGACACAGTAGATTATTTTGCGCCTGTTTCTGAAAAAACGGTCGAAAAATTATGTAATTCCGTAGTAATTCAACACGCAAGTTAGAATCTTTACTCAGGTAAGCCTGCTATCTTCATACCTTCCATCATAATGCTTTTTATTTCGTTGTTAAAATCTGGAGCTACGTTTTTATAATCTTCAATGCTTTTGATTTCTGGACGCTCTTTTTGATATTTTAAAAGCCATTCTTTACTTTCGGAGACTTTCCCTTGATGAGCTAATACAATTGCCTTGAAACCAAAATATCTACTATGGTTATTTTCTCTAATCTCACGATCTACAGACTGCATGGCATTTTCCCAATCGCGATTTCCAAGATGGCAGAAAAATATAACAGTTTCCCCATAATCTTCTCCTAGTGGATCAACTTCAGCGGCTCTAGTAAAGGAGTCTATTGCTGCATTAAAGTCCGTGCCCTCCTCCAATAAATTCATACCTCTAGCCATTAAAGAACGAGAATGGTGAGGATTAACCTCTAAAGCTTTATTAACATAATCTGTAAATTTCTTCTTATCTTCATCAAAAAACGCCATGAACCCCATATTCATAATTGAGTCGGGATTTTGGGGATCTAGCTGAAATGCTTTCTCTGTATACTCTTTAAATTTTTTTTCATTTTCTGACCTTTTATCCTGTACCGACGACTCAAAAATTAGAAAATTATAACCTTGAGCTAGAAGATTAAATGCAGAACTATGATTTGAATCTAACGCCGTCGCTTTTTCTCCGTGTTCTATTGATTTTTGAAGGTGAAGCAGTTTTTCTTCAGTTGTCTTAGACGCATTCATTAGTGCATATGAATTCACAGCTTGCAAATACTCATCCCAGCTGCTGAGAGCATTCGTCTCACGATCTGATAATTTCTTTCTTTCATTATTAATGATTGCTGGGCTGATTAACGCCGCAGATTTTTGTGAAACTTCATCCTGAACTTCAAAGACATCATCTAATGATCGATCCCAGGTTTGTGACCAGATTTGGGTATCTTCAACAGCATCGGTTAGTTTTGCCATTATTCTGACTTTGTTACCGCCTTTTCTTATGCTTCCTTGCACCAAATAGCTAGCACCTAGGTCAGAGGCAATTTTTTGTGTAGGTTCTTTCGTATCTTTGTAAGGTATTACTGAATTTATAGATATAATCGGAAATGTCTTCAGTTTAGATAGATAGGAAATGATATCCTCAGTGATCCCATCAACAAAGAAATCTTGCTCGGAGTCATTACTTAAATTCGAGAAAGGAAGTACTGCTACTGATGGCGCTTTACTTGTTTTTGTAATTTTTTCCGCTGCAGCCTCTGCAAGTTTTTTGTCATTTTTTTCTCTAACTTGTAGATCGGGGTCCGCAATATCGTAAGCATGGACCTCAGTGTTTTTAACCTTTTGTTCACCAAGATCATTGAATATTAGTTCTGTCTTTTTATTCACAAAGTCAACTATGCTTTTTGACACACATATCCCATTGGGTTGTGAGAGAGCCTCAAGTCTCGCGGCTACATTTACACCTTCACCGTAAAGATTATCTCCTTCAATTATCACATCACCCATATTCAAACCTATCCGGAAGCTCATTTGTGATTCTTTAGAAACTGACTTATTTCTTTCCTTGATTAATTTTTGAAATTCATTAGCACAAACCACAGCAGAGACAGCACTCTGAAATTCAGCTAATGCAGAGTCTCCTGCCGTATTAAAAATTCTGCCACCATGCTCTTCAAAAAGTTTATCTAAGATTTCCTGGCAAGCTCTAAAGCTACGTAAGGTTTCTTCTTCATTTACTTCCATAGATTTGCTGAAACCAACAACGTCAGTAACAAAAATAACTGCGATTTTTCTGTCTATGTCTTGCTGAGAAGATTTATTTAATTTAACAACATTCTCTGCCATTTTAAGTCCTCAAATTGTACCTATAATACATTAATCTTTTTTCTATCAAAGTCACGAACTTAGAATACATTTTTATAATTAAGTTTGAGAGGTATCAAATCTTTAGGCGTTCCAAAGCAGATTTTTTTTCACTCTTAATTTTAACAAATCTAAAAAAAAGAAGGATGGAACAAACTAATAAGCCCAGTCCAATGCCGTAATATACTCCTGAGCCCGCCAATGCAGTTTTTTGAGAAAGCAAATATGCGGCAGGGATACCTATAGTCCAATAAGAAAAAAAAGAAATTATGAACGGTCTCTTTGTATCTGAGAAGCCTCTCAAGAGTGCAGCGAAAAGTATTTGTCCACTGTCGGCTAAATGGAAAAAACAGCCAACGAAGAGAAAAATTCCTGCATAGAACGCAACCATCTCCACATTTAAATCATTACTATTCAAAAATAAAGAGATTATAAAATCACCAAAAAATATTATTAGGAAGGTATTCAGAAGTGCCCACCCAAGGCCAAGAAAATAGACAGAGGAAGCTGCTTGGTCCAACTTGCTTAACTCATTCGCTCCAATTGTTTTAGCAATAATGACCGTACCGGCTTGGGAGATTCCAAGGGGTATCATGAAAAAAAGTGCGAATACTGTTATGGAAATTCCGTGGGCCGCTAATTCTACGTCACCAATCCAACCCATTAAAATAGAGGCAAATGAAAACATTCCACTTTCGGCCATAATTGTTAAACATATCGGCCAACCAAGTTTGAAAAGATTTTTGAAAATTTCAGGGTCGAAAACAAAAAAATCTTTAAAGATTTGCTTTTCTTTTAAATCAGAAAGATGAATGTACAAAAGCCCAGATAGCATCATAGCAATACTGGTTAAAAGTGAAGAACACGCGACTCCACTTATCCCTAACTCAGGGAATCCGTAGTTGCCAAAGATAAATAGATAATTAAATGTAAAATTTGTTAATAAACCTAAGATAGATATAAAAAGAACAACTTGCTGCTTTTTCACCGATATCAAAAATGCCTTTATTACGTATGTGAGAAGTAAAAATGGCATCATCCACTGAACTATTTGAATATATTGAGAAACTATTTCGACAATATACTCATCCTGTTCTAAAAATGTAAGAAATGCTGAAGTGTTGCTCACTAAAACCAAGCCAAATAGTGAAAAGGCAAAAACTAGCCATAGACCCATTCTGAAATTAATTCTAAGTGATTCTGTATCTTCCTTTCCAAAAGCTTTTGATACATTTGTAATTACAGCCAGTGAAAAGCCAGTGAGAGTTATGTATACAAAGAAAAGACATGTATGCCCTAGCGTTAAGGCAGCTAGTTCACTAGTCCCATACCAACCAATCATAGCAACGTCGGTTAGCCCTAAGCCTAACTGAGCTATTTGTGCTACTATTAGCGGTAAAGAAAGCTTAAAAGTGGATAGCAGATGTTCTCTCAATTGCGTATCACAATTGCATTATATAATAGATTAAGAAAATGACCTACTCTGCCGCCTCGACATACCTAAATTCACGAATAGCTGCTCCGTCCAAAGCTCTTAATGCTTCTTGGTATCCTTCGCTATTATAGCCACTTTCAGCGTGTTCTAAGCTTTCCCATTCCAAAACAACTGTACGCGTTTTCTCACCACTTTCTTTTGTCATAACAGGAATTCCTCTAGCAAGAAATTTACCTCCAGCTCCTTTAATTGCTGGACCTGCCAAAGCAGCGTATTTTGCTAGCTTTTCTTCGTCAGAAATTGATTTATAGATAACTACCTGATAGATTTTTTTTGACATTGTTTTCTCTTTCACATTTTTGTTATAATTTAATATTATAAAACATCGTTGTATATGATTACTTCATCAAGCGGTTGAAATTAATTAGTTTTAGTTTAGAGTTTGAACTGTTAACAGGGAGAGAAAAATGTCTGTAGGATTGGCACCAAGGCCATCGAATGAAGAGCAAAGAGTCAAAGCAGTTGTTAAAACTGGTTTGATTGATAACCCAAACCCTGAGTTATTCCAGGTATATTGTGATTTGGCTAAGGATATAACAGGTTTTTCTGATGCTACTTTTAGTCTGTATGATGGTGAAATGCAGTGCGCGATTGCAATTACTGGAAGAGATCCATCAGAAAAAAAACCAGGAGATAAAGGTCTTCGGACCGAGCACAATGTTTGTTCTTATGTTCTTTTAGATACCGAGCCACTACTAATGCATGATGTGTCATCAGATCCGATTTGGAAAAATCACCCAAGAGCTAAAGCTCAGGGATATGCAGGATTTCCTGTAATCAATAAGGATAACTACGCACTAGGAACTCTTTGTATGATAAACAGAGAGGGGCCTAAATCCCTAGATAAAAATCAAGTGGATTTAGTTAAAAAGATTTCAAGTAGCATTGCCCATCTCTTAGATGTTAAAACAGAGCAAAAAGAAATGACTTCTCAGAATATGTTAGAAGCTGTAGGGAAGTTCAAAAAGATCGATGAATCATTAACCATAGATGATTTTGAGTCTTTTATATCGTTGTCAGCTGGCCTTAAATTATCCGGCTCAAGTATAGAACCTCTTGAAGCAGTCGGATTATGTCAGCTTGATATCTCAGGAGATGTTCAAATGACATCAGATGGAGTTGAGTTGCAGAGAGAAATGCGACTTGAGGCAAGATTGATGAAAAAAGTTAAAATAACTGGGGACGATGCGAGCACAATGATAGATGAAATGATGAAGGAGTTGAACTAGAACAATGTATGCAAAAGTATACAATTTAAAATTTTCTGGCCTTAGCGAAGCAAAGGTTGCAGCTACTTTTTGCTCTGAAAATCTTGGAAAAAAAATAGTAGCTTTCAATATTAGGTCATTGAATATTTCTATCGGTCAATGTGGGAGTGTTTCTATATCACTAAAGTTTGAATCTGGAGGCGATTTAAAAAAGTTTGAAGAGCATTCGACAGGTTTTTTCAGTGAATTAAAGGACACCTTTGTTTACAAAGAGACCAATTTTTCAGGAATATTTGTTTATAATTATGACTCTGAAATTACGTCTACCGAGCTTACAGTAAATTAAATGTGCTCAATATAAATCTTGGGTAGACCGTGGAAGGCATAACGAAATTTAACAAAGTACACGATATTCTAGATTTTCATGTTAACAAAAATCCAGATAGGGTTGTGGTATCTATAGATAATGCAGACCATAAGAATACCGATATATTATCAAAGGTATCGTCTCTTGTTGAATTTTTAAAAGAAAGTGAGATTAAGTCTGGAGACCGAATTGCTTTTTTAGCAAAAAATTCATCCGAATTCATAGAGGTGATGTATGCATCGTCTTTACTGGAACTTGTGATGGTTCCAATAAATTTCAGGCTTGCCTATGAAGAAGTAAAATTCATAATCAAAGATTCTGGTTCAAAACTTATTATTTTTGGTGAGGAATTTAAAGAACTAGTTGAAAAACTTAATTCTGACAAAACTGACTTACAGCTTTCTGTGGAGATAAGTGAGCTAGGGAAATTATTAAAGTCGAAAAGTTCAGGTGCATTAGATGTTTCATTATATTCAAATAAGGACGCCAACACACCACTTTTTCAAATGTATACTTCGGGAACAACAGGCAACCCCAAAGGTGCTTTGATTTCTCAAAAAGGAATTATGTCTTTAATTACGAATGGAATGGATAAATTAGGGCCGTTTGATCCAAATGCCGTAAACCTTGTTTGCATGCCACTTTTTCATATAGCGGGAAGTGCGTGGCTTTTCTTTGGGCTTGCATCAGGGAGTAAAAATATTCTATTGGTAGATATAGATCCTGAGAAGATTCTAGATATCATTGAGAATTTTAATGTAGCAACCACCTTGATGGTTCCAGCTGTAATTCAGATGGTAGTTGTAGCTGCTGAAAAAAATAGCAAAGTACTTAAAAATGTTAAAAACATTGTTTTTGGTGCATCACCAATGGCTGTTGATACGTTAAAGCGTGCGCAAAAAATATTTCCAAACTCAAATTTTACTCATGTCTATGGAATGACCGAAACAACTGGTATGTTTATGTCCTTGGACCCAAGCGAATTAAAAGCAAACAGAAGGCTAGAATCATGTGGAAAATGTTTCAGCAATTCAGAGATAAAAATAGTTGATGCTGATAATAATGAAGTTCCTACCAATACTATCGGAGAGATTATATGCCGCACCGATCAAATTATGGATGGCTATTTTAATAGAGAAAGGGCAAATAACGAGGCAATAAAAGATGGTTGGTTTTACACAGGAGATGCCGGGTATCTTGATGAGGAGGGGTATCTGTTTATAAGAGATCGAATAAAAGATTTAATTATAACGGGTGGAGAAAATGTTTATCCTGCAGAAGTTGAAAATGCTTTGATGTTGCAACCATCCATTATCGATTGTGCTGTAATTGGCGTTTCTGACCCAAAGTGGGGAGAAGCTGTTTTAGCTCTAGTCATCGTTAATAACGATAATTTTTCAGAGATAGAGGTGAGGTCATCTTTGAGGTCGCAATTAGCTGGTTTCAAAATACCAAAAACATTCCACGTTGTAGATAGTTTGCCACGAAACGCTGGAGGTAAGATTACAAAACATGTCTTGCGTGAAAAATATGCATATCTTGGTAAATAAATGCACATAAATTTAGATTCAAATGAAAAAATAAAAGGATACTATGATAGCCCGTGGCCCGCCGAATGTGGCGGTCCTAGAAGACAAAAAATACCTAGATCACCTGGATTGAATATTAGCAACAGCGAATATTTATCTCAGAAAACTAGAGCAAATGGTGAATGGAATGTAATGATGGTTCTTAGAGATCCCGGAGAAGTTTTTTTGATGGGAAACAACCATATTAATTCTACTGAAAAATATGGCTTTTTAGAAAAGATAGATCCTTATTCTCTAGAATGTATCTCGCGTTCACCTAATTTGCCATCTGGAGGCCATACTTGGTGTGGGGGTGTTGTTGTGCATGAAAATGGCTATCTCTATCTCAATAATGGAAATTATTGTTATAAGCTTGATCCAGATTGTAAAGTTGTGGCCTCAAAAAAATTACCACAAAATTCTGCATATAACAGTTTCTTGATTATGAAAGATGGAAACCTTGTTATGAAAAATATCGAGCATGCATGGGATGCAAAGTCAAATTTTGTTATTTTAGAACCAGAGTTTCTTAATCAGGTTGCAGATGAAGTTGCCATTAATGAAAACTCGATGGGTAGAATAGCCATGGATATTGATACACAGGGAACACAATGGGTATATGTTCCAGGGCGAGACACTTTCTTTAGATACAAATACGAAAAAGCAAGCTTGACATTAGATCAGAGTTGGATGCCAAAATATAGAACACTGAATTATGAGGAGCAGAGTTTTAGTTGGGATAGCTGTATAAGTGATGGCGGATGTTGGTTTTTAGATAATGGCGATAATAGAGCTAATGTGACTATATTTTCTACAAGACCATTTGGTCAAGACCTTCCAGCTAGAGGGTCTGTTTTCCAAGGGTTATCATCATCGCCACAAAAATTATTTCGAGTTGATATACAAAATGATAAGAAATTAGAGGTTGTACAGCCTTTCGATAAACAAAGAGGAAGCATTTTTAGCCCCCCAGCATTTGATCCCATTAATAAGGTCGCGATAGCGTTTGACACAGGAAATGGCTTGCTAGCGGGTTTAAATTACTCAAAAGATCTGGGTTTTAAGAAATTATGGGAAAAGCCTACTAGAATTTCTATGCAAATGGTGATGTACAGCGACACGAAAGAGATTACAGTGAATGACTTTCGTACCGGCTATGACAATATTGTTGTTTTCGATACAATTACCGGCGAAGAAAAAGGAAGGGTGCCTACAGAGAGTACGACAGCAAATGGCATGTTTCTTTCTCCTGGTTGGGAAAGAGACGTTTTTTACTGTTCAATAGGGGCTATTGCTAGAGCCTTTATAGAGTGATAGACTTAAACTCTTATAAGGCAAAAATGGGGGGTCCGTTATGGAACTTAGTGGAAGGTGCTATTGTGGTGATATTCAATATGAAATTAATGGAGAATTGCAAGCCAGTTTCCAATGTCACTGTCGTGAGTGCCAGTATATAACCGGTGGAAATGCAAATACTGTTATGGTTTTTTCAGAGGATGACTTCCAGTTTACAAAAGGAAAACCCTCGGTCTTTGCTAGAAAAGATCTAGAAACACCAGTTAAGAGGTTTTTTTGCGATAAGTGTGGTACTGGTTTTGGAAGCATTAGTCCCTCGAGGCCAGGCTCATTTATTGTTAAGGTGGGTACTCTTGATACACCTGAAGTCTTTTCTCCTGATTTCGCAATATTTACTTGTGATATCAAAGACTATCATCACATTCCTGAACATTTAACTTCCTTTGATAAAAGACCCCCTAAGAAAAACTAAACTAAAGATATTACAGGGATGAAAAGTATCTTGGGAGGCTTTGTTCCAGTTCATAGTCTGGGTATAAGTCAGATCGTTGCCTATGGTGCGATGTTTTATTCTTTTGCGCAAATCAAAGTAGAGTTAGCTGAAAAACTGGGGATGTCCCTCGAGACGACTACCATGATAGTCAGTCTGTCTTTGTTTATAAATGTACTTATTTCCAGTTATGTTGGTTATTTAATTGATAGATCTGGAGGGTTGAAGGTTCTTTCGACTGGGCTTTTTATTGGATCAATAGGGTTTATCTCGCTGTATTTTACTGAGGACTTATTAGGATTTTTATTTTCAATGCTGCTGATAGGAATAAGTTTCAGTTCAGCGACTTACAACGTAGCATTTAGCACGGCAATTCAACTAGATGACCAGAACTCACGAAAGAATATTACCATAATCACATTTTATGGCGCTATCGCAAGTTCGGTCTGTTGGTTGACTATCGGTTTTTTACGCAACTATTTTGGGCTGGATTCAATATTTTTGCTTCTGTCATTATCTTTATTTCTAATGGCGGTATATTTTTATATAAATTTAAACTTTAAAAAGGAAGAGAAGAAAAATGAGGCTAAAAAACCAATTATAGATCTTGTTCCCTTAAGATTGTCTAAAAAAGAAAAAGTCATAATTATTGTTTTGATGATTTTTGGGTTTACAGAATATTTAATTTTTTCTACCACTGCGCTGTCATTAATTCAGTTTTTTAACTCAAATTTTAATGATCCTTCAATTGCAATAGTATTAGCGAGTGTATATGGACCGTTTCAGCTAGTAGGTCGCTTTTTAGAAATGAAGTTTGCCACATTTCTGGATGCTAGACTTACAGGCCTAGTAGCTAGCGCATTTGTACCGTTATCATTAATCATAATACTTATACCCAACTTCTATGTATGTATTATCGCTATGGCTCTTTTTGGTATGGGTCATGGCTTGCTGACTGTAACAGGTGGATATGTCCCAAATTTATTTTTTGAGCCACAAGTTATTGGGAGAGTTAAAGGATACATATGGGCGCCAACTGCGTTGGGGATGGCATGTGCGCCTTTTTTATCGGGAATATTTCACGAAAATATGAACAATTTAATTATTTTTTTGTTAGCTTTGTCTGTATGCCCTTTTTTTTCATTGCTCTTTATTTTTAAAATGAAAACAAGGTTTTAAAGATGTCTATACATAAAGCGAGCATTGATGTAGTTGCGGCAGTGATTATGAAAAATGATTTATTTCTTATCGCAAACAGAAGTTTTGAAGATAATTCCCAGGGGATATGGGAGTTTCCAGGGGGAAAAGTCGAAGAAAACGAGGCTTTCAATTCTGCTCTGATGAGAGAAATTAAAGAAGAACTTTCTCTGAATATCAAAGTTGGTAATAAGATAGCAACTATTGACTTGAATAAGACAGATAAAAATATTTATGTCCACTATTATTATGCAATTATATTATCTGGTCAAATCAGTCTAAATGTTCATTCAGAGTTTAAATGGGTGCCACATACTCAACTGAAAAACTTTACATATATTGATGGTGATAGATATATTTTAAATTATCTCTGACCAAAAAATTTGTAGGGAAGGGTGATTTTAGCAATATAACGAAATATATTTACGGTATATGAACATCTAGTTATAAGGAACTAAATTCTCCTTTGGTAATAAAGGCTTATTCAAAATATGGTCTACTGCTTTTTCGCCTACCATGATGCTCGGGGCGTTGAGGTTTCCATTTGTTATCGAAGGAAAAATTGAAGAATCTGCACAAAAAAGATTTTCTACACCCTTTACTTTGCATTCGGGGGTTACAACCGTTTCTTTATCAGCAGGATCCCCCATTTTGCAGGTACCACAAGGGTGAAACGCTGACTCAACGCTCGACTTTATGAAGTCATCCAACTCTCTATTCGACTTCACCGTTGGCTTTGGTTGAATTTCTTGGCCCGCAAAATCTTTAAAAGCAGGCTGATCTAGAATATTTCTTGTTATTCTAATTGCATTTCGAAAATCCTTTAGGTCATCAGAGTGACTAAGATAGTTAAACTTTATAGTAGGAGAGTTTTGTGGGTCTGCATTTTTAATGGCAACAAATCCTCTAGATTTTGACCGCATCGTTCCTACATGGAACTGAAAGCCATCCCCTCTGTGTGGTGATGATCCATCATAATTTATTGCTAGAGGTAAAAAATGATACTGCAGGTTAGGGTACTTTTGTTGTCTATCTGTTTTAAGAAAGCCAAGAGTTTCAAATTGATTTGATGTTCCTAACCCATTTTTGAACATATACCATTGTAAAAAAATTTTAGCTTTTGAAAATAAGCTAGTATTTCTAAAAAGAGTAACGGGTTGAGTACATTTCACTTGAAAATATAGCTCAAGATGATCCTGTAAATTATTTCCAACACCTTTTAAATCCAGAAAAGGTTTTATACCAATGCCCACAATATGTTTTGAATCTCCTATTCCAGATCTCTGTAAAATACAGGGATTGCCAATGGAACCAGCTGCTAATATGACACCTCTTTTGCATTGCGCAGAAAAAGTTTCAGATTTCTTTTTAAAAACAATTCCATTACATTTATTATTTAAAAACAATAGCTTATCGACTAAACATGAAGTCATTATGCAAATGTTTTTTTGTTTTGTTATATTTTTCAAATAGCCTTGGGCAGTAGACCATCTCTTGCCTTTATATACAGTCATTTCTGCAGCTCCAATGCCTTCTTGCTTATAGCCATTATAATCTTCAGTAAAAGAGTAACCACATTGTATAGCTGCATCTGAAAAAACTTTATGCAATACGTTTTTTTGTTCTGCAGTTTTTATACGGATAGGCCCATTTTTTCCTCTCCAAACTGATTGTCTACTTTCACAACACTCCATTTTTTTGAAGTAAGGGAGAACATCTGCAAATGACCAACTTGAGGCCCCTTTGGTGCTCCAATTATCGAAATCTTGAGGATGACCTCGTACATAAATCATTCCATTGATTGAAGATGATCCACCTAAACCTTTTCCTCTGGGACAGATTAATGATCTTCCAAACAAGTTTGGTTCTGGTTCTGTTCTATAACCCCAGTTATATTTTTTCAAATTCATAGGGTATGATAGAGCCGCTGGCATATCTATAAATACCGATCTGTTTTGTCCCCCATATTCAATTAATAGAACTTTCATATTGTTTTCTTGCGCTAATCTGTATGCTATTGCCGAACCAGAAGAGCCCGCACCCACAACAATGTAGTCAAAGTCGCCAGCAAAATGATTAATATTTTTTTTATCTAAAATAGTTTTTGATCCTTTAATTCTTTATAAACCACATCGTTCTTAAGTATTTTTTTGTAATATTCTTCTAACGATTCATTACCGTATTCTGGTGTTTTATTGGAGCTATAAGAACCAATTTTTTCATCCCAGAATAACATAGACTCCGTCGCGTAGTAATAAGCAATCTTAAAGAATTCCCTTAAATCTCGTATTTTTTTTGAGACTATTGATAAGGGGATTAGAGCATAGGTGATCACAAGGAAAAGCTTAGGAGATATGTGAGTAAATTTTTTTTCTTTTTTGCATAGCTCAAATAATAACTCGGCTTGGCGTTTAGGGGAGATGGGTGGGCCTGGGCCACCTATTATATGAATTTTGTTCTCAGACTGACTTCTAGTAACAAGCGGGATAATGAATTTGCTTAAATCACGTGCAGAGATTGGCTTGCAAGATGTTAATTCGCCATTACCAAAAATTAAAAAGCTTTTTCCTTTTTTAACTCTATCAATCTGTCCAGAGAGACTTTTGAAAAATGCAGTGGGTCTTATTATTTCATATTCAAGACTTGAATTTTGTAAAAGATGTTCAAAGGCTAATTTCGCCTTTTGAAATTCTAGATTAGGCTTCTGAACACATATTGCAGATATAAGAATAAATCTCTTTATGCCTACCCTTATAGATAAATCAAAAAAGAATTTATTTAGAGAGTATTCAACATTCCATGAATCTGTAATTCCTCCTCTTCTTGAAGCAATACAGGAAATAATAGTAGTAGGTTTTACGCTTAATGTTTCGAGAAAACTTTCAATTTGAGAGATATCTACAAAAACAATATTTTTCTTTTTCTCAAGATTCTTTTTGTTTCGTATTGGGCAAATAATCTGAACCTTTTTTTCTAACAAAACTTTCGCAAGAGTTCTGCCGATATAGCCCGTATACCCTAAAAGTAAAACTTTAGTATTAACTAAGTCCACATTCATCTTGAAACCTCAACTTTTTAGCTACAGCTTACAGTCTCCAGCAATGCTTCCTTTACCGCGGAATGAGTGATCTGTCCCTTTGAGACATTCAATCCCATCGCTAAATTTTGATCTTGCTCTAAAGCTTCTAGTCCCAAACTTGCTATTTTTGAAATGTAGTTAGCTGTAACATTATTGAGAGCGTAAGATGCTGTCTTCGGCACAGAGCCTGGCATATTTGCTACACAATAATGTAAAACACCGTCTTCATAGTAGATCGGATTTTGGTGCGTTGTTGGTTTTGATGTTTCAAAGCATCCACCTTGATCAATAGCAACATCAACTAAAACAGAATTATTTTTCATTTTGGATAGAAATGACTTTTCAATTAGTTTTGGAGCGCTTGCACCAGGTATCAATACTGCACCTATCACTAGATCTGCGTCAACCAGTTGGTTTTTTAGCTCCAAAGGTTCCGAGTAAAGAACCTTAGCTGAATTACCGAAGATATCATTTAGGTATCTTAATCTTTCAATAGATTTATCGAAGATTGTAACGTCGGCGCCCACTCCAATTGCCATTTGAGCTGCATTTGTTCCAACCATACCGCCCCCTAAAATTATGACCCTCGCAGGCTTTACACCTGGAACACCAGATATTAAAGAGCCAGGTCCTCCACAGGTCTTTTTTAAGTGATAAGCACCTTCAAAAACTGCTAATCTTCCAGCAATTTCACTCATAGGTGCTAAAAGGGGTAATGCGCCTTTGTTGTCAGTAATTGTTTCATATGCAATTGCGTGGCATTTTGCATCTATTAAGCCTTTTGCTTGTTTTGGATCTGCGGCTAAATGAAGGTAAGTGAACAGAATTTGTTCTTCTTTGAGCATTTTCCATTCAGATTCTTGAGGTTCCTTTACTTTTACAATCATATTGCTGTTTTTAAAAATCTCTTCAGGTCCATCAACAACTCTTACTCCCACTTTTACATAGTCGTCATCAGTAGCACCAATACCTTCACCGCTGTTTTTTTGAACAAGTACAGTATGATTTTCTTCGATTAATCGTGAGGCAGTTGAGGGTGTGATACCAACCCTATATTCACTTGGTTTAATTTCCTTAGGCACCCCAATTATCATTAAAATCCCTCCACAAAAAAATTAGATAAGAGAGTATCACAATCCAGAGTGTTACCCAAAGTATTAAAAATATAATTTTTAATACTTTGGGTGTTATTTAGCTTGTATTCGAATTCAAAGGTATTATCTTCCAATCATGTTCGAAATTCAAAATACTAAAGAAATACCATTGCTCAGGGTAAATGCCCACGTATTTAAACATTCAAAATTTGGATGCACCCATCTACATTTAGATTGTGACAGCACAGAAAAGGCTTTTTCGGTTGCTTTCAGGACTATTCCTAAAGATCACAGTGGCATAGCTCATATTTTGGAGCATACGGTCTTATGTGGATCAGAAAAATTTCCAGTAAGAGATCCATTTTTTATGATGACTAGACGTTCATTAAGCACTTTTATGAATGCAATGACTTATCCAGATATTACTGCTTATCCGTTTGCAACGTTGAACGATAAGGATTATAGGAATCTTTTGTCAGTATATTTAGACGCTGCCTTCTTTCCAAATATAGATGAGCTCGACTTTATGCAAGAAGGCCATAGGTTTGAATTAATTAAAGATGGCGATAAAGAAAAGCTTGCCCTTAAAGGAGTTGTATATAATGAGATGAAAGGTGCTATGAGTTCCGTTCCAAGGCAATTATGGCATGGGGTTTCGAAGTCACTTTATCCCACAACTACTTATGGATTTAACTCTGGTGGAGATCCTGATTTCATACCTGACCTGACTTACGCAGATCTAAAAAACTTTCACAAAAAGTATTATCATCCTTCAAATGCTGTGTTTTTTTCTTATGGAAATGTAGATGCAGGTGAACTGCAACAAGAAATTGAAGACTCAGTATTAAAAAAGTTCACTCCAAAACTTGATAATCTTAGGGTAAATCCGGAGCCTGCCTTCGAAGTCGAACAATATAGCCACGCATATTACAACCCACTTCCTGACGACGAAAATAATCATCATGTCGTGGTTGCCTGGTTGCTAGATTCTACGAAAGATCCTGTTGATCATTTAGAGGCTTGTTTGTTAGAAAACATTTTGCTTGATAATTCTTCTTCTCCACTCAGAAAAGCTCTGGAGAGCACTGATTTAGGAAAAGCGCCATCTTCCATAACTTTTATGGAAACGGAGCAGAAGCAAATGGCTTTCGTAGCCGGTTTAGAGGGAGTTGAAAAAGGAAAAGAGAAAGATGTTGAGGAGTTAGTCTTAAGTGTTTTCAGGGATCTAGTTCTAACTGGTGTTGAAAAAGATTTGATAGAGGCGTCCTTACATCAAATAGAAATATCACAAAGAGAGATATCAGGTGGTATGCCGTATGGTTTGCAACTTTTGCTTGGGACAATGCCTTCAATTTTGCATGACTCTAATCCATTGGAAGTTCTTGATCTTGAAGGATCTCTGTCAAAATTGAAGAAAAGATTGGAAGAACCTAATCATTTAGAGAGGCTTGTTGAAAAATTCTTTATTAAAAATAAACACAGGGTCACCTTTCAATTGATTCCAAACACTGATTACGATAAAAATAAGTTGGAAAAACTTGAGAAGATACTTTCTGAAAAAAATAGGTCCTTATCAAATTCACAGAAAGACAATATCCGTGATCTTACTACAAAATTAGAAATACGGCAGAACTCAAAAGATGATCCTAGTTTGCTTCCCTGTGTAACGGTTAATGATATTGAGAAAGAGAGATTTTATACCACTGGCTGCAAACGAGAAGATGGCGATAAGATCAAATATCTTTACCATGCTGGAACGAATGGGATAGATTACACCACAAAAGTGTTCTCCTTAGAGCCAGCAAATTTGGATGATCTTAGATATAGTAATTTTTTCTCAGATGTTGTGACAAGTGTAGGTGTAGGAGAGAAAGATTATGAGAAAATTCAGAAAGAACAGTCATTAAGTACCGGTGGGATAGGATTAAGTTTCAATGTTCTTCCGGATAGTTCAGGTGATAAATTTCTCCTAAGTGCTGGTTTGCATGGTAGTGCTCTTAAAAAAAACTTTTCGAAGCTTGAAAGTTTAATGAACGATACCATTGATGGATTTCGACTAGATGAAATCAAAAGATTGGAAGAACTTACACAATTCGAAATTGCTGGAAAAGAAAAATCAATTACTCAGAGTGGCCACATACTAGCGATGAATGGTGCGTCGGCTCAGATCTCAAAGTTTGGAGCTGTGTCAGAATTTGTCGGTGGCGTGTCGTCTATACATAATCTCAAAACGCTACGTGACTCAAACGGAAAAATAAACATGGAAATGTTGCTCGAGTCATTCTCAAAGTTAAAGAGCTTCATTAATCCTGCTTCTAAAATGGAGGTAGTTATAAGCGCAAGTAATCAGAATTTTGATAAGGAAACTACAACCAAAACCGGTTTAGAGACCTTAGACGTTCTAAATGGTGTAGACTTGCAATCTGAGGAAATTGCGTGGATTACTGGATCGGATGTAAATTTTTGTGCGCAGGCATTCCCAACAGTAGGTTATGACCATCCAGATGCACCGATACTTACTGTCTTAGGAGCTGTTTTACGAAATGGATTTCTTCACTCTGCAATAAGGGAAAAGGGAGGAGCTTACGGCTCAGGTGCTCAGCAGGATTCAGCATCTCGATCTTTTAGATTTTTTTCATATCGAGACCCAAATTGTAAGGAGACTTTTAACGCATTCAATGAATCTATTGAATGGTCATTGAAATCTATAAACTCAGAAAAATTGGAAGAAGGAATATTAGGCATTATCTCTTCGATTGACAAACCCGGCTCACCCGCTGGCGAGGCTAGAGCGGATTTTAATCAAAATATAAGAGGAATAGACCAATCCAAAAGAAAAATTTTCAGGAGCCGTGTTATTAATTGTTCAGTTGAAAGGCTTGTAGAAGTTTCAAACAAATATTTGACTGGCGAACCTAAGAGATCCGTGATTTCCGGAAAGCATTTTGAAAAAGAGATTAAAGATCTTGGTTTATCTATTCACAATGTTTAGCGATGTCAGGCCCTGTCATCACTTAAGATGCTGGCTAGTGCTATAGAAGCAAGCCTTGCTTCCGGTGGGTCTGCTCGACTTGTGAGTAGAACAGGTACTTTAGCTCCTAGAACGATACCTGCAGCGCACCCTCCAGCAAAATATACAAGTGACTTGTAAAGAGTATTACCAGATACAATTTCTGGCACTACGATCCCATTCGATTGGCCCGCAACAGGGTCATTCCCCAATCCTTTTTTAATTGCAGCATCTCTACTAATTATCAGGTCAAGAGCTAGAGGGCCAGAAAATAATGCTTCTTTAATATTTTCTGTGGCCCATTCCTTCAAGTTATGAGCAATTATAGTTGACTCCATATTTTCCATAACAATCTCACTAGCAGATAAAAACGCAATTTTTGGGGTTTTTATACCCAGTGTTTTCAAACTTTTAACCATTGTTTCAATCACTGTTTTTAGAGTTTTCTCACTAGGTTTGATGTTTACTGCTGCATCTGAGACCATAATTCCTGTATTCATATCGTTATTAGTTATATAAAATTGGTGAACAATCTTGTTTTTTGTTCTCAGATTATTTTTTTTCGCAATTACAGATCTCATGAAAGTATCTGAATGCAAATCCCCCTTCATAAGGATATCTGCTTCACCGTTTCCACATAAAAGGGCACTGATATCCCCAGCTTTTTCTTCTTCAGTTTCATTTATTATTCTGAAACAAGATATATCCCAGCTTAAACCTCTAGCCTGTTTTTCAATTTGATCTTTAGGGCCTACAAAGATTGGTTCAATCAAATTTAAATCGAAAGCTTGTTTTGCCCCTGAAATAGCGGACTTGCTGTGAGAAAATGCGATTGCTACTTTAGCTACTTTTGCCCTGTTTTTTGCCATTGTTAGCAAGCTTTTTGGAACAAATACTTTTGATTGATCTAATATGAAAGAGCTTGGGCTCAATTTTCTAATCCTATTAACTAGCCAACTGCTTTCATATCGCCCTTTGATATTCCTGCAACAGGAACAGGGGCTTTCATAGCATCCCTTCTAAAAGGTTCTCCAAGTTCTTGATTTAGCATCACTTCAATGAATGTAGTTTTATTGTTTTCCATTTGTTGGTTAATGGCTTCTTTTAAAATAGATGTTAATTCTTCCATAGAGTTAGCAGTTGTTCCAATGAAGCCACAAGCATCTGCCATTTTTGCGTAAGATACCTTGGTGTCTAATTCCGTGCCTACAAAATTGTCTTTAAACCAAAGCGTAGTGTTTCTTTTTTCAGCTCCCCATTGATAATTTCTAAAGATAATCATAGTTATAGCTGGCCATTCAGACCTACCAATAGAAGTCATTTCATTTACCGAAATTCCGAATGCGCCATCCCCTGCAAATCCAACTACAGGAACAGTTGGCACTCCAATTTTTGCGCCTACGATTGAAGGCAGCCCATATCCGCACGGCCCAAATAAACCCGGAGCTAGATACTTTCTCCCTTTTTCAAAAGTAGGATATGCATTACCTATTGCACAATTATTCCCTATGTCTGATGAAATAATAGCATCTTTAGGCAATGCAGATTGAATAGCTCTCCAAGCCATTCGAGGCGACATTTTTTCGGGATCTCTCTTTCTTGCTCTCTCATTCCAAGTTGTTCCTGGGTCGTCCTCTTCGTGATCTAAAGAACTTAGCTCTTGAGCCCACTTTGACTTAGTTTGTGAAATATAATCAGTACGTTCTTTAACTTTATCATCAATCGCTATTTCAGGAATAAAATTGAGAATTTTCTTGACTACCTTCTTTGCATCACCAACGATTCCCAAAGACACTTTTTTTGTTAATCCTATACGATCACTATTTAAGTCTATTTGGATTATTTTCGCTTTCTCTGGCCAATAGTCGATGCCGTAACCAGGTAAAGTTGAAAAAGGGTTAAGACGCGTTCCAACGGCCAAAACAACATCAGCTTTCTTTATTATTTCCATAGCAGCCTTCGATCCATTATATCCAAGAGGGCCACAATGAAACGGATGTGAGCCTGGAAAAGCATCATTATGTTGGTAACCGGTACATACCGGTGCGTGTAACCTTTCTGCTAATTGTATAGTGTCATTTATTGCATCGCTTAATACCACTCCAGCTCCATTAAGTATTACAGGAAAATTTGCATTAATTAGCAGGTTAGCAGCTGTTTTTATAGTGTCCTCGCCTCCATCAGGTAATTCAAATTCAATTAATTCCGGAATATCTATATCAACTTCCTTGTTCCAAAAATCCCTAGGGATATTTATTTGGGCGGGAGCAGATGCCTTTTTTGCTCTAGATATAACTCTATTCAACGTCTCAGCTATTCTTTGAGGATCTCTTACTTCTTCTTGATATGCCACCATGTCTTTGAATAAAGCCATTTGCTCAACTTCTTGAAAACCTCCTTGACCTATTGTTTTATTAGCAGCCTGAGGAGTTACCAAAAGAAGAGGGGTGTGGTTCCAATAAGCTGTCTTTACCGGAGTAACAAAGTTTGTGATACCTGGTCCGTTTTGAGCTACCATCATAGACATTTCTCCGGTTGCTCTTGTGTAACCATCAGCCATCATTCCAGCGTTACCTTCATGAGCAGCGTCCCAAAATTGAATGCCAGCTGAAGGAAATAAATCGGAAATTGGCATCATAGCAGAGCCAATAATTCCAAATGCATGAGCGATTCCATGTTTTTGTAATACTTTTACAAAGGCTTCTTCAGTGGTCATCTTAGTCATATCGATATCCTTTTGTTTGAGGAATATAAAATTGATTAAAAAATTTAAATTTAATATTC
>CACAAX010000013.1 GCA_902530595.1 uncultured Alphaproteobacteria bacterium | reverse complement strand
AAAAAACATATCAAACTTAAGTGTATCTTTTAAATCACTTTATAGCTGAACTTTTATTTTGTACTCTATTTTCTAATAATTTTTTTAGGATTAAAATGCGATTAAGACAATTGGTCATTGCTACAAGCGAAATAGACCCACTAGCAGATAGCATTTGTGACCTTTTCGAACTGAGAAGAACATTCAGTGACCCAGAGTTAATTATATTTGGCTTAAAAAATGTCCTTATTCCTCTGGGAGATACATTTTTAGAGCTAGTGACCCCTGTAAAAGAGAATACAGCGGCGGAGCGCTTTCTCAAAAAAAGAGACGGTGACGGAGGATATATGGTTATTGTTGACACAATAGATCTAGATAAAGAACAAAAAAGGCTAAAAACTGTAGAATTGGATATTGTGTGGCACGAAAATCGTAAAACTAACGATATTCACGGACAAGCGCTTCATCTGCATCCAAAACAAGTTGGTGGGGCTATTTTGTCGATAGATAATATGAAGCCTACATCTTCTTGGCTCTGGGCTGGAAGGAATTGGGAGAAAGACATAAATAAATCGCTGGTGAGTCACTTTTCAGGCGTTAACATCTGCAGTCCAGATCCAGATAATTTATTATGCAATTGGGAAAGAGCCCTAGGGAGGAAAAGAGCAGCAAATGGAACTTCGATCGATTTATCAGGATCAAGTATAAATTTTGTTATAAATACTCAGTCACAATCTGAACATATATCTGCCTTTCAAATTCATACAGGAAAAAGGTTGGAAATAGAAAAAAGAGCGGCAAGCAGAGGTGTTTTTATAAACAATAATATTCATTTAGGTGGAGTAGACTTTTTACTAGTTGAATGAAAAGCCAGCCTTAAGGATATAGCTAAGTTTGCAAACCATAAATTAATTGACAAACGATCTATTGACGTTCATGTATCTTACCCTATCTCATGGTCAGGAGTAAACGGATGATAACAGTATTTTACGATGGAAAGTGTGGGCTTTGTAGCAGAGAGATTGGTCATTATATGAAGATAAGCCCTCCCACAACCTTTATTTGGCGTGACATAGCAAATGAGCCACAGCATCTGAAAAAGATCAATGTGTCTCAAAATGATGCGCTTAGAAGGTTGCATGTTTCTGACCAAGCAGGAACCATCTATGTCGGAATTGATGCGTTTATAGCTATTTGGAGAAAACTTCCAAGGTGGCGCCTGTTAGCGTTAATATGTGCTATACCGGGGATTCGATCCGTACTTGATTTTCTTTATAATAAGTTTGCAGATTGGAAGTTTTCGCGATCCGCTCATTGCCAAATGTCAATTTAAAATAAATCAATGAAAAATTATTTCATAAAAGCGGTCATAGTTAAATCGCTTCTATTCTTACTAATAGTTTTATGGGGTGGTTATAATTTTACTTTAGTAAGTACAAATGGAAGCACAAAGTATTTTACCGACGTTGGAAATATATTATTTCTTGTTTTTTCCATTATATATATGGTTAATTCATTTTTTCTTATAAAGCTCAAAAATTTGGGTAAATTGACCTATTTACCATTGATTTTACTCTTTGTTTTTCTAGGATTTATCGGCGAACTATTTAATCCAATGCAAATTAAACAAGATTATTTTTACCTCTTTACTTTTTATATTATCTCCCCTCTATTTTTTATTATGCAAGGGGTAGTAGTCACTATGCTAATGTCAAAAAGTGTTCAAGAGAACTTCCACTAGTCTTAAACCGTTAATCAATGATGTTTTTATTACTCTACAAAGTGGGGTAATTAGGTCGTTACTAATATATGATTAGATGGAGCTTATAAATGAGAAAATGGGAATACTTAGTATTAGTTGAGAACGTGAGAAGCTTAAAAAGCTTACAGGATCTGGCAAAAGACGATGAATTATATGCCGATCAATTGCGACAAGGAAATTATGCGCCCTCTTTGAATAAATACGGTGACCAAGGCTGGGAATTAGTAAGTGCTAGTCGCGTTGGGGGAGGAAGAGCTTTGACCGAATACGTCTTCAAACGTCCCAAAGAATAATAAAACTAATAAGGATTTGATTTAGTTTTTGTATAGGCTGATATATGTGCATGAACTCTTAGGGGAGTCACTAAGATTACGCTTGTAGAGATATCTGACATCGTCAGGTTATGTTAGGATTAATAGTAAACACTATAGTAAGACCGAAAATTTAAGATAGTTCATTTAGCTTAGATATTGGGATTATTTCAGTTGATTAGATAGGTTAGCATACTATGTATTTTAAGAGAATTCTTTCGAATTGAAAAATGAGACATCAGAGGAAAGAGTGTAGAGCATGCATCAGAGAGATAAAAAAAAAGATTTTAAATTAATTGCTCTTACCACAATTTTTTTGAGCTCACTAATTCTTCTGCCTATAAATAAATGCCTGTCTGAGCCGAAAACGTGGGAGAATTTAGTCGAGCGTAAGAACCAGTTTTTCGAAAAATTCAAAAATACACCCTTCAATGGACAAATTGAGATTTATTGGCCAAATGGCTATCTTAAAGAAACTGGAATGATTAAAAATGGTAAAAAAGATAATCTATGGGAATATTATCACGAGAATGGGAAAATAAAAGAGGTTGAGTTTTTCACTCTTGGAACATTAAATGGCACAAGAGAGCAGTATGGTAGTGGTGGTCAACTATATATAAAGGCAACCTATAAGGACGGTAAGTTGGATGGGCCATGGATTTATATAGATCCATATGACGGTTGGCTATATAAAAAAGGTCAATATAAACTCGGTAAGAAAACTGGCACTTGGACATATTATACAATTCTTGGAGATATTGAAAAAAAAGAAATATGGAAAAATGGGTTTAAAATCTTTGATTCAACCGATGCAGAGAGTTCTTGAAGTTAGAGCTTATAAAAAATGAAAATTCCTAGCGACTTTCCAGACTGGAAAGAAGAGCATTCAGCCTCTCAGGTATTCCGTTACCCTCAAAGGATTCTAAAATGCATTCAGATTTTGATAAGAAAGTTAGCTTTTCCTCACTCCAAATTTCAACTTTTGGTGCTAATTCATTTGTATTATTAAAGCAGCCTAAGGGAATACTTACCATGCCTTCCATTACTTCAGGAGCTGGCTTATTATAAACACGTACATTGCATTTTGAGCAAAAATAGGCTTTGTTAATAAAGCCACTGCCGCCTGCAAATTCATAGACATTTGTCTCACCTTCGAAATCGATTTCTGTATCTGCATAAAGACATCCAATGTTTATTGAGCCTGTAAGCCGTCTACAACTCTTGCAGTTGCACTGAACGACTAACATAGGGTCAACATCAGTTTTAAAACTAAATTGTTTACAGTGACAACCTCCTTGATGTTTCATTAATAAAAGCTCCCTCGATGTTTAAACAAAGTACAATGTAACATTCTTCAGATACATAGTAGTGGTCAGATAGTCGATCTCCAAGCAAAACTTGATTTTTAGACAAACTACATTAATTTTCAGATAGGAAGGGTCAATGCAAGCATTATTACAATCCCAAGGAATCCACCACATTACTCTGAATGGCGCGGATAGAAAAACCTCTATTGGTTTCTGGCAAGACATTTTGGGGATGAAACTTATTTTTGAGCAACCAAATCTAGATGATGAAACTGAAAATCACCTATATTTTGATTGTAGTGACGGGCGAACAGTGACCGTTTTTACCAACGAGTCACGAACAGGGAAAACATATCCACTTGACACTTCTGTAGGGTCTGTACACCATTTAGCGTTCTGGGTAAGTCAAAGCACCATAAGGATTGCAGAAAAAAAATTGAAAGAAAGGGGTATTGGTAGTTCTGGTATTAAGGATAGAGGGTTTATGGACTCAATATATTTCCGAGACCCACTAGGTTTATTGATTGAACTAGCAAGTTATAAATTTGAACCCCCTCTCGGCTATACTCATGGACACGTTCTGGAACGCGCTCATGAGCTGCGACTCTCAAGGGGAGCCAGAAATATAGAGGATGAAGATATATCAAATGCACTTATAAGTCTGAGTAAAAGACGTAATTCATGAAACGCTCTCATTTCACTAGAAATTCAAAAATATTAGGGCTCAGGATATGAAGCCTGCCAACTGGATCAATCATAAACAAAAAGCTGAGGGACCTCCTCCATCTAATACTCTAAGTTTTTTCCACTGGGCTCTAAAAGGAAGTTTTCCCGTATTATTTGTATCCGGTTTTGTTTCTGTTTTGACTGGTTTTATTGAGGTATCTGCTGTGGTCCTATTAGGACTTCTTATAGATGCAGCTCTAGCCTCTTCATCCGACAACCCAATAAGTAGCCAGATCTTACTTTTAGCATCAGGTTTGCTGTTTTTTTTAGTAATTAGACCAATAATATTCGGAGCTTTTTCATATACGCAAACGGTCATTGTGTCACCAAACATATTTAATTTAATTTTATCAAGGCTCCATCGATGGACACTCGGTCAATCCGTTACCTTTTTTGAAAATGATTTTGCTGGAAGGATTGCACAAAAGGAAATGCAAACTGCTCGAGCCGCAACAGACGTAGTGATAGAAATAATTCATACTATATTGCTAGCTTTGGCTTCAGTGGTAGGGGCGGCTTTTATGCTTACAACTGTTAATATAACACTTTCAATAGGTCTATTCGCTTGGTTGGTTGGATATATTTTTCTCATTAGATACTTCATGCCCAAGATTAGAAAAAGATCACGTGAGAAAGCTGGCGCAAGGGCTTTGGTGACTGGACAAATTGTCGATACGGTTACCAATATAAAAACGGTAAAGTTATTTGCTCATGACAAAAAAGAAGATGATGCGGCGATTGATGCAATGGATAATTTCAGAGACTTTTCTATCCATTATGGTGTAATTGCTGCCTGGTTTAGGTTCTGTTTAAACGGACTCTCGGGAGTCTTACCGATAATGTTAGTTGGTGGGAGCCTTTATTTTTGGAGCGTAGGTAATGTTTCAGCAGGCGATATTGCTGCTGCAGGCGCAATATCTTTAAGATTATCACAGATGACTGGATGGGTAAGTTTCACTCTGATGACTTTATACGCAAACCTAGGAGAAGTTGAAGATGGAGTAAAAACATTGTCTACGTCATATAAGTTAGGTGATAAAGATAATGCTCCAGATCTTTTGGTATCAAAAGGATCGATAGACTTTAAAAAGGTTAGCTTTACTTATGGCCAAAATTTGGCTGCCGTAAAAGATATTTCTTTGTCTATTCAAGCAGGAGAGAAAATTGGTCTTGTGGGAGCTTCTGGAGCTGGCAAATCTACTTTAGTATCACTCTTACTGAGGCTCTATGAACCGCAAAAAGGAGCCGTCTTAATTGATTCTATTAATATAAACGATATAACTCAGTCAAGTTTGAGAAAGCAAATAGCAATGGTAACGCAGGAAACCGCTCTTTTTAATAGGTCTGCACGCGACAATATCATGTATGGAAATCCCAACGCGACAGAGAAGGACCTTATTCGAGCGAGCAGGCAAGCAGAGGCCCATGAGTTCATTCAAGATTTAGAGGATTATAGGGGAAGAAAAGGTTATGAAGCACATTTAGGCGAACAAGGTGTAAAACTATCTGGAGGCCAAAGACAAAGAATTGCGCTTGCGCGAGCAATTTTAAAAGACTCACCTGTTCTTGTTTTGGATGAGGCTACTAGTGCCTTGGATAGCGAAGTTGAGAACTCAATACAAAATGCGCTCGAGTTAGTCATGGAGAATAAAACTGTTTTAGCTATTGCACACCGCTTATCTACTTTGGCGAAAATGGATAAAATAATTGTTCTTTCGGATGGACAGATAGTTGAAGAAGGTACACATAAAAAGCTTCTGAAGATAAATGGCTTATATAGACAATATTGGGATAAACAGTCAGGAGGTTTTATCACGACTGAACAGGCTGCAGAGTAATCAAAAATTCATAAGAGTAATTTTGTATTTTTAGTTTGTTACCGAATTATCGTTAAGTGTAAAAGTGATGCTGTAATAGTTTAATTAAAAATGGTGAAAGCGATGGATGAGAAAAGATTGAGAGAAATTTACGGCCCTGCTAAGGAAAAAGCTGCAGCTAAAATCTTAGAAAAATTAGATAAACACTGTGTAAGTTTTATTGAAAACTCATCCTTCGTTATTATTGGAACACAAAATAATCAAAGCATTGACCTGTCACCAAAAGGAGACCCTTATGGTTTTGTTAAGGTAATGAGTGATGATATTTTGGAAATTCCAGATAGGCCAGGCAACAACCGTATCGATGGATTATTAAATATTGTGAGAAATAATTTTATTTCTCTTTTATTTTTAATTCCCAGCGTAAACGAGACATTGAGGGTGCAAGGCGAAGCGGTAATAAGTGAAGATATAGATGCTCGAGAAAGACACAGATTAAAAACCAATGTTCCCAAAACAGTTCTGCAAGTGAAAGTTACACAAGCACACTTACACTGCGGAAAATCAATGTTAAGAGGAGGCTTATGGGATCCAAGAAAGTGGCCTGGAATACGCCCGATACCAACACTTTTTGAAATGATAGAGGATCAGACTGGTATTGATTGTGAAATTAAGGATGAGCAGAAGATCTTAGCTCAGTATAAAAGAGAGCTGTACTAAAGGTTAAATTCAGACTTTTTTTTAAATCGATGTAAATTGTTATATTATTGCCCTTTGTTATCAACCGTGTCATAATTTGATTTATATTTTAGGGGGAAAAATGACGAGTGTGTCAACTCATCTTAATGACAAAGACCTGTGGAGAATAGATAAGGATGAAGTTGCTTACTACGAACATATGGTCCTCAACACTCCTTTAGAAAAACTTATCGGTACCGCTTCGCATAAGCGAGACGTCCATTGGGGTGATGTGGTTACTTACTCCAGAAAAATTTTTGTCCCCTTAACAAATATGTGCAGAGACACCTGCAGTTACTGCACTTTTGTAAAACATCCAGATAATCCCGATTCAAAAATAATGTCCCCCCAGGAGGTTCTATTGTCTGCTCACGAAGGAGAGAAAAAGGGGTGTAAAGAGTTGTTATTTAGTTTGGGAGAAAGACCTGAGAAAAGGTATGCCAAACCAAAGCGTGCCTTAGAAGCTCTCGGTTATGAAGCAATGACAGACTATTTAATTGAAATGTGTAAATTGGTGATAGAAAAAACACCACTCCTGCCTCATGTAAATGCAGGAACACTTAGTGAGTATGAAATCATGAAGCTTAAAAATGTATGTGCATCAATGGGAATGATGCTTGAAACCACCAGTAAAAGATTAACTAAAAAAGGAGGCCCGCATTATGGATGCCCCGACAAAGTTCCAATCCAAAGAATAAGAACTTTAATTTCCGCTGGTTATTATAAGGTGCCGTTTACTACAGGTATTCTTATAGGCATAGGGGAAACTCTTGAAGAAAGGATTGAGGCACTTCTATTAATAGAAAAAATCAATAACAGGTATGGACATATTCAAGAGGTAATTATCCAAAATTTCCAAACAAAACCCAACATTCCTATGTCGAATCACCCAGAGCCTAAGTTAAAAGAAATGCTACAAACTATTGCTTTGGCCAGAATTATTTTAAACCCTACCATCAGCATACAAGCGCCCCCAAATCTAGAGAAAAAGCATTTAGAGTATGTAAAAGCAGGAATAAATGATTGGGGTGGTATTTCTCCGGTTACTAAAGACTTTATCAATCCTCAACATCCTTGGCCAAATATTAATGTGCTAGAATCAATGATGAGTAAAATAGGATTTCGTTTAATGGAACGACTTACTGTTTATCCAAAATTTAATACAGAAGATTTCTTATCCACAATTATTAGAAGCCATATGTTAAAACATTCTGCTTACCTTCATCCTGACAATAAGCTTAAGGAATTAATAACAGCATGAAAGATTTACAAACAGTTTGTCACTCAAAGCATCTTGAAGATACTCTTTCAGAGGCGTCAATAGACACTCGTTTAATATTGGAAAATTGTCTAAAAAACCAGCGACCCTCTTTAAATGATATCGAGAAGCTATTCTTAACAAAAGGCAAAGATAAGCAGGCTGTTTTGAATTTTGCGGATTTTTTACAAAATAAGGTCAACGGCAATAACGTAACCTTTGTAATTAACAGGAACATTAATTTTACAAATGTATGTTACATGGGCTGCAAATTCTGTGGGTTTGCAAAGCGATCAAACGAACCTGGTGCCGAATGGTTAAGTTTTGATGAAGTAGTGCGAAGAGCAAAGGAAGCTTCAGAAAGAGGGGCTACGGAAGTTTGCATACAAGGCGGACTTCATCCAAAACTTCCTGGCACTTATTATCGAGAGATCCTAATTGCTATAAAGAAAGTACTACCTAAAATGCATATTCATGCATTTTCACCTTTTGAGATATGGTATGGTGCAAAGAAAAGTAGAATGAGTTATGCAGATTTTCTTGAAGATTTAAAGGAGTGTGGATTAGGCTCAATGCCAGGCACAGCAGCTGAAATACTTGATACAAAAATCCGAAAAAAGCTGACAAAAAATAAGTTAACTGCCGATCAATGGATTGAAATCATTAAGACCGCACACCGCTCAGGCATTCCATCTACAGCTACAATAATGTATGGCCATATAGACGCTCCTAAAGAATGGGCTGTCCACCTAGATATCCTTCGTCGTATTCAAGTTGAGACCGGCGGTTTTACAGAATTTGTCCCACTATCTTTTGTCCATTATGACTCACCGCTTTACCTGGAAAGCCCCTCGCTGGTACGAGCAGGTGCAACTGATAACGAGATAGAGCTTATGCATGCTGTTGCACGAATTGTCTTGCACCGGTTTATAGATAATATACAGGTGTCGTGGACGAAATTGGGGGCTGAGAAGGCGAGAAATTTACTATCTATGGGCGTTAACGACTTGGGTGGTACTTTGATGAATGAAAGTATTTCGCGGGCAGCGGGATCAAAAAACGGGCAAGAAATTACAGAGACGGAAATGGTTGAGATAATTCGATCAGCTTCAAAGATACCAATTAAGAGAGACACGTTATATAGAAAACTAAAAACCTATGACTCAGAGGTTTCTATAGTTGGTCACGATCCATTAGTATCAAGAAATGGATCTAACCCACTTAGTTTTTTAAATTGATTAAGGCTGTGTTGGCATGAACTTAAAATACCAGAAAAGTAAAACCTCAATCTTAATTCCAATGAGATCAATAAACGAAGGTAAAACGCGTTTATCCAATTTACTTTCTCCTAATAAGAGAGAAAAACTTATAAAACTTTTGTTCACACAACTTTTAAAAAAGCTAAAAACATTGAAAGATCAATGCCCTCTTATCTATTCGGATATACTGGTTATAACACCGTGTGAGGAGGTAGAAAAGATATCAAAGGACTTTCATGTGCGTGTTCTTAAAGAACAAAACTTAAATGGACTGAACTCAGCTGTAAACAAGGGTATATGCTGGTCTTCAGAAAAACTTTATGACTCAAGCCTTATACTTCCTGGTGATATAATTGATCCAGAAACTGAGGATATTAAAAAAATTTTGGATATGGGAAGAAAATCAAGAAATAGCATGGTAATATGTCCCTCGACTGATTTCGGTACAAACGCTTTGTACCTATCTCTGCCAACAAGATTAAATTTCAAATTTGGTCCAAACTCATTTTTTGAACATCAAAAAGAAGCAAAAAAGATTTCCATAAGATCAATTTTAGCTCCAGTAGATAGTCTTAAAGATGACTTGGATACAGGCAAAGACTTAGAAAAGTTTAAAACCAGACAACCTAAATTTTTTCAATCAATTTGATATATCACTGGCTTCATTCAAAGAGCTTAGTTTATGTTTACGTTAACGTCACGTTATGCTTGAAATGGCAATGATTTCATGTAATCTATCAGCATTCACAACGTGAATTTATCCTCCCCTAATTGGGCTAACATTCAAATGTTGGCCCATTTTCTCAAAGAAAACCATCCCGTATATTATTCTTGTTTCTTAATGATAAAGAGACAAGAGCCCTCCCCCAACTGGCAAACATAATAAGGATGGCTTTCTTGAGCTACGAGATTATGGCATGGAAAAAAAAGTTGTCAAATAGTGTTTACATTAGTGTGACAAAATTACTTTTTTATATTCGTTGAAGACCAATACAAATAAGTCACAAAGCCAAAAATCAAAAATATCTTAATCAACATAAAGATATCCATTAGTTCCATTTGTAAAACCCGTTCCTCTCTATGCCTATGCCCAAATCTGATGCGCAGCTTTCACCACCGTTGAATGACGACATGCAAGTTCATGCTTATCATCGGAGTACCCACCGCCCATCACGGTTGCAATAGGAATATCCCTTTTCTTAAAAAAGTTCAATACTATCATTTCTCTTTCAAAAAGACCTTCATCATCAATATTTAATCTGCCTAGCTTATCTTTAGTGTGTATATCCACTCCTGCTACATATAGAACTAAATCTGGAGAAAATCTTTCTATGCATTTATTCAATCCCTCTACCAAGTACTTTTTATACCCCAACCAAGACATGTTATCTTCTAAACCGATATCAAGATCACTGTTAGCCTTTCTGTAGGGAAAGTTTTTTGAAGAATGTATTGAACACGTGAATGTTCTATTATTAGTCTCTAATATTCTCGCTGTTCCATCTCCTTGATGTACATCACAATCAAATATCAGAATATTTTTTACTTCTTTTGATTTAGTCAAGGTTAATGCGGTAAAAGCTAGATCATTAAATACACAAAACCCTGACCCAAAATCAAAATGAGAGTGATGAGTGCCCCCTGCCAAATGACATGAAATGCCGTACTGCAAAGCAGATCTCGCAGCTAATAAGGATCCATTTACAGCAATAAAAGATCTTTTTGCCAACACTGGGCTCCAACGCAAACCTAGCCTCCTCTGTTCTTTTTCATCCAATGAGCCATTTGCTATCTTCTCAACGTATTCGCTACAATGAGCGATACCAACTTGTTCTGCGTTCGCCTTTTCCGGTACTAGAATGGTCGCAGATTCCATATATTCAGACCTTTTTAATAATTCGAAAAGATCTGAAAATTTTGTTGACGTAAATCTATGGCCCGGAGGCAATGGAATATCATATTCAGGATGAGTAATCCAAGTTATCATTGAGAAACCCTAAAAAATAGAGCAACGTTAAGATCACTGCTTACAAGAAAATATATAATATTTTGAATCCTCTTACTAAACTTTTTAATTCTGAAATCAGAAAGCTGTTATTGATAAATATCTTCTTAATTATCATATTCTTTTTACTAAATATTTCTACTAAGCTAAAAGGCAAAAATTAAATAAGGAGCTTATCATGACCGATCAAGTTTGTATTGTTGTTGGTGGGGGCAAGGGAATGGGCGCGGCGATTGCGCGTGAAATGAAAAAAAGAAACTACAGGCTCTCATTAATGTCTCCATCAGACAATTGTGAAAATCTTGCTGAGGAACTTGACGGAATAGCATATCGCGGCAGGGCAGAAAACTCCAAGGATACCGATAACCTTATAAAATTTACGATGGAGAAATTTGGTAGGATAGATAGCCTTTTAATTCATGTAGGCGGTCCTCCTAAGGGGGATCTTCTTGAAATTTCAGAGGATGATTGGAAAAAAGCTAATGAAATGGTGCTAATGCCTGTAATCCGGTTATCCAAGTTAATAACCCCCATTATGCAATCTCAAGGAGATGGCTCAATTTTAAATATAACAACATTTTCAGTTTTTGAGCCTAGCTTAATGTTTCCGACATCAAGCGTTTATAGGGTTGGAGTATCATCCTACACCAAACTCTACTCTGATCGGTATGGATCAGACAATATTAGAATGAATTGCTTATTACCTGGATTTACAGACAGCCTGGATTTGCCAGAAAACTATCTCATATGTCTGTATTCAAAAGGTTCGCTAGAGTAGAGGAGCAAGCAAAAACGGCAGCTTTCTTACTTTCAGATGACAGCAGCTATATAACCGGGCAAAGTATAAGGGTTGATGGAGGAGTTACGAGGCATATCTAATGAACTATTTAAGAAAATGTTCTTTTAATTGCCGGAAGGATAGCATTGATATTTTGTACCTTTTCCGTAATCATTCCCTCTACAAATAAATTTCTAAATCTTCTCTCCGAAGCATCAATGCCAATAATCGGTTTTCCCTGTGCAAACGTATACCCTATTTCGGCAGAAGTCCCTGAGTCTATGTCCCAACCCGTTATTAATGCAACGGTTAGATCCGACTCTCTAAGAGCAGTTAAATCTGCAACAAATATTTTATCCTTGGACTCTTGGGTCATAGATGTTGTCTTTAATTCAGACTCTTCTACACCCGTTAAGTCTCGATGTGGGAGAAAACATTTGAAGCCTTCTTCTTCAAGACAGAGTGCTATCGCTTCTAAAAAATCTCTCTCATGATCATTGAATAAAGGCCCTGCGATATAAACCTTCTTTTTCATAATATTATCTACAAATTGTTGTTCAGTATTTTACATCTAATGCATATTTATTACTCCTACAAGTTTTCCTTTGTTCAGAGGTTATTACCCTGAAATTCTTTGGCTAGTTCAGTTGTTTTCATTTTTGTGTGAAATTATTTACGGCTTTTTTGTGGAGTTAGAACTTTTTTCTCTTTTAATAAAAAACAAAACTTTTGAAAAATGACTAAAGAGCACTATTTCCTGTGAATACAAAACTTTCGGAAGATACCATTGACGACGAAAAAGCTTATCCTTTACAAAGAAGAGCCCTACTTTAGTAATGCTCTAAACTCAATGGCAAAAAAAAATTGGGTTTTAGTGTCTACAAAACGCTTACAAGAGAAATTCTCCTTTAAAACAATAGTTGAATGCACTTTTAGCAAGAAAAAAGTCTCCCATTGGAAATCGGAGTATGAAATTGATTATAGTATCAATTCCGTATGTAATGGAAAATTTGTTAATGAGAATAGTATATGGATAGTAGAAGCGTGTTCTTTAGATGAGGCCAGGTCTATAGCAAGTAAACATTTTGCTAACGTGTCTGGATTTAATATTAGAAATATCAAGAAAGTTTGGTCTTACTAGCCCTATCCAAAGCGTGACATATCGAGAAGTTTTATAAAGGAATTCTAATTCCATCTCTGCCAAGGATAGTCTTTCCAGACCAATGCCTTCTAACAGCCTTCAACCAATCTTCGTCATTAAACTCTGCAAATCCATCGGGAACAAAATGATTTAAAGCTAAGCATTTTACTTTGGCGCACTTGGCAATTAATCCTGCATTCTCAGCTAGCGTATGGCTTTGTAGTAGATGGTTTCTAAGCTTATTATCTTCATGCCCTAAACGAGTCATTATTAAGTCAATTCCTTCCGATAACATCGCCTCGTGTATTAAGAGATCGGCTTGATCAGCAAAATCTATCATCTCTGGCATGTAAGCTGTGTCGCCGGACAACACAATTGAATAATGTCCCCACTCAACCCGAAGTGCAAAACTATCCCGTATCGGGGGATGTAGATTGCGCATAACTCGGATATTGATATTGGATAATGATAAAGACTGTCTATCTTCAAAACTATAAAATGAAGGTAGTTTCTCTAAATCAATTCGTCCCTCATCCTCTATTCTAAGCGCAATATCATCAACCATTGAGTCAAGAAAAGCTCTCCAATAATGCTTTAGCCGTTTTGGACCATAGATAGGTATAGGTTTTACGCGGCCTGATACCCATGCTGTGTGAAGCAAAGGTCCAAGCTCGAGGTAATGATCTGAATGCATATGCGTAATGAAAATAGCATCTATTTCATTAAGTTCAACGCCCTGGTCACAGATAGATCGTGAGACCCCTAATCCTGTATCCACTAAAAAATTTTTTCCGTTGATGTGAATTAAAGTAGAGGTAGGCATATTCGACCCCGGTCTTATCGCCGGGCCACCTTTTACTCCTAAAAGGGAAACAAAATCCACCATATAATCCGACTCATTTCTTCTGTTAGTCAAAACTAATTTTTAGTTTAAAGGAAGGACATTGTTCAGCAAAATCTATATTTATAAAGCTCCGTGGTTTAGGCAAGCTATGGACAATCCTACAAGTGGCAATTTTTTGATTTAATTCAAAGAGGATAAAAGAAATCAATTATTAATTTGGCGCTTGCTACTAAAATAAAAGTGTAAATAGCATTATAAAAGATACTTTCTTTTATCACCTTTAAAAGCCTATATCCAATAAATATACCAAAAACAGATAAAGGTAAGAGCACGAGAGAATGGATTAAAGAATTAGAATTGACCATTGATAGATGAATATAAAAAGGCAGCTTTACCAAATTTATGCTGGTAAAAAACATTATCCTTGTTCCAACATAAGTCTCTTTTCGTAATCTTAATGGAAGCAAATATATGCTAGTCGGAGTACCTCCGGAGTGAGCACAAAAAGAGGTAAACCCAGCAATAGAAGAGCAAATAGCGCCTTTTATAAAATTTTCTTTTGCTGGTTTATCAGCATCTTTTTTTAAAAAAAAATAATGAAATGAGAATAAAAAACCCATTATACCTAAGATAAATTTGAGATAATCCTCAGAAAAAAATGAGAACGTAGATGCCCCAATAATTGCTCCAACCGCAGCAAAGGGAACCATCAACTTTAATGTGTTAAGATCAAATTCCCTGCGAAATCTAAAGGCTGAAATAAAGTCAGAAAAAATCAATATAGGTAAAAGGATTGCCAGAGCCTGATTTAATGGCATCATAAATGTCATCAGAGGAATGGATATCAACGATACAGACCCGCCGAGTCCGGATTTTGCAATACCAAATAAAATAATTGCAGGTACTACAGTAAATAAAAATAGTAGATTTATTTCCAAAATTTAACTCGTTCTTGAAATTTAAATGGACATAGCTATTCAGTGGTCGTGCTTATGATTATGCGCGTGTCCATTTTTGTGTTTGTGCGCTTTTTGGCTTTTCTTTGCACTTTTAAGTTTAAGATCAATATCTAATGACCCCTGCTCCTCAAAAACCAAGGTTACAGGATATTTTCGGGTTTCATCAAACTCAATCGAAATATTCATAAACATTATGTGGGTTCCTCCAGGCTCAAGTTTCAATAAACCATTACCTGGAACGGCTACACTTTTTAAGTGCTTCATTTTAGCTACACCTTTTTTATCGATGTCGGTCTTATGCAACATAGCCTTTCCAAAATCAGCTGTAACTTTTTTTAAAACTACAGGATCAGAATTTTTGTTTGAAATAACAAAATAGCCTGCCCCTGATTTAGCATTTTTTCCAAAAACTACTAAGTGTGGATTGCTAACTGTTATTCCCTTCAATTCAAACTCAGAAGCATATGTTGGTATAAAGCATAGTGGAAAGATTGCTAGGAAAACCCAAATAATGCATTTCTTTAATAGAAAGCAACCAATTGCATGCCTCTTCAAAAAATTATTGAACATAAATAACTTATCTATTTATTTTCTGGACTTGGCAATAATATTCTATTTTTTAACACAATTGTAAAACAACGCAATTTAATTACTATCGAATGTGCTTGCAGTTAGAAAAATAGAATAATGATACACGATGAAATTTACACATTAAGGCGGGCAACTATTGATGATGCATCAGCATGTGCATTGATAGTTGATGACTGGATTGAAAAAACGGTAGAGATGCCACGTCTTTTTGACAAACACAAGCTTACCGAAATGATTAGAAATGCAATTCCACTGAGAGAAGTATGGGTAATTGGTCAGCCAATTAATGGGTATATTTCCTATAATCCTGACTTATTACAAATTTCTGCATTATATGTGAACAAAAAAGGCGAAGGCATTGGGAAGATACTTCTGGACCGAATTAAATCTGACCACAAATATTTACATCTGTGGAGTCATGAATTTAATAATTTGGCACATAAGTTTTACAAAAGAGAAGGATTTAAATTCAAAAATAGAAAAGACCGCGGTTCGGATGGCATACCGGAATTACAATTCGAGTGGATTGGAAAATAAGTAATGAACAACAAACAAATAATAGGTTTCGACGCCGATGATACCCTTTGGGAAAATGAAGTATTTTTTCACCAAGCACAGATGAAGTTTATCGAACTACATCCCCATATCAAAGATCCTGAAGAAGTTATTTTTCAAATTGAAAAGGAAAACATTAAGTTTTATGGCTATGGAATAAAAGGGTTTATACTTTCATTATTAGAAGCATCAGTACGATTTTCCAATAACCAAACCAATTTCCAGAATATAGATAAAATAATAAAAACCGGAAAAGATATGCTTGCACAGACTATTCAGCTTTTACCTGAAGTTGAAGAAACACTTCGACATCTTTCAGAGCACTATATGCTTATAATGATAACAAAGGGAGATTTACTTGATCAGCAGAGAAAAGTAGAAAAATCTGGGCTTTTGAAATACTTTAGCTCAATAGAAATCGTCTCAGAGAAAGATGAGCAAACATATTTGGAAATTTTGCAAAAGAATAATATTTCACCGAAGGACTTTTTAATGGTTGGAAATTCATTAAAATCTGACGTTCTACCTGTAAGAAATATTGGGGGAACGGGAATTTATATTCCTCATAAATTGACATGGAAACATGAGGAAGTTGACAGGACTTTTAATTTAGAGAGGGTTGTCGAACTTAAAACTATATCGGCTTTAAAGGTATGGTTAAAAGATCAAATTTAAATTAATTTCATTGCTTTCAGCTAATGCTTTTCAAAGCAAATAATACAACGGAGATTTCTATGACTGTTTGGTATTCACTTATATTGATTATAAACCTTACCCCAAACGTTGGGATTACGCCAAATGCGAATTTTCAGTCTCATATCATACAAAATAACTTATCTAAAAATGAATGTATGAGACAAGCATATGAACTCAAAAAAGACCCGCGGTTCTATATAAAAAACAATGGGGAGGTCTTGGAGAGTTTTCAGAATTCGGATGAAGTGCTTGGCGACCACCGGTACTATTGCTATCCAACTCTCACCAATTGATACATATAATTTTTTCTAAATTAAATCTTTGAGCATTAATTGCGCTGTTTTTAAATAATTTTCACCGTTGAAAGTCATATCATATAGTAGTTAAATAAAGTATGTTTAAAACAACTATCATAAATACATTTTCTTCCGAAGATGAATGTGAGATGTTCATTATGGTATTAAAACAGCAGTGGCCAAAATATAAAGAGTCAGTTCCTGAGAGCACTCTGGAAATAGTTAGAGATATAGATATGCCAAATAGAATGTTGGCGCTCTGGAGCTTTAAACAAAAGGCAGACCAAAAAGTTATTATGAAAATAGGAGAGCAAATTATCGTACCTTTTAGAGATCGACTAGCACCAAAAACAATTACGTATAATTGGGAGGTTGACCAAGTTCTATCCCTAGGAAGGTAAAAGCTACCGCAGAAATATGTATTGCTGAATATGTAATAAAAATAAAATGAAGACTTTAATACAATACCTTTTGGGGAGCTAATCAATAAAATTTATTATGAGCGTGAAACAGGAATTTAGAGGTGCTTATGGACAAATGGAACACAATTAAAAGCCTGATTGAGAATAAAGACTTTGAGGGACTTCAGGATATATTACATGATGAATATTTATATCTAAGAGAAACGACATTGATTTCCAAAGATGAAATGGTCTCGTTTATAAAAAAAAGATTTGAGGACGGTTTAACTTTTGAAAAGCTTGACCTTATAATTGAAAATAAAGATCTACTGGCATGGAGGGACGTGTTGATAGAGCACGGAGGTAAAAAATGGGAAACTACCAATGTGCAATTATGGAAAGATAATAAAGTTTGGAGAGATGTTGTCAGCGTTCGTGATTTGGAGAAGGTAGATCGCATCTAGAAATTAAATGAAACAAATTTCCTACATAAATAGAAAAAATGGCTGTAGCTAGGACTAATATTATAAACTTTTTTTCGGAAGAAGATTTCGATAAATATTTTGCTCTTCATAAAGAGTTTGCAAGTTCTTTGGATGAGTGTGGTCTTCTTGAAGCTACCTACGTAAAAGCAAGTGCAACCTCACTACTATATTTTTCTGTTGTTGAAACCGAAGAAGGTGCTCAAGAAATTTTAAGAAGGGCAAATGAATGGCGTAAAAAGTACGATTTTAAAGTTGACGTAATTACCTTTGATGGAGAAATTCTTTATGAATATGGTAAGATGAAAAATTAGTACTGTTATCTAACCGAGTCGAAGGAAGTATGTGCACATTATGAGTGTTGGTAGGGTTGGTATGTTTAACTTTTTCACAGAGGCAGACTGCGAGAAATTTATTGCCATGCACACTACCAAAGTTCCCGAACTCTTAGAACGTGGTTTATTAGAAATCACTTGGGTTCGAGCTAGTCCAGAGTCTGTTTTGATGTTTGCTATTTTTGAAACTAAGGAAAAAGGTGATTTGCTTTTTAAAGAAATGTCAGAATGGAGGGAACAATACGATTTTAAAATCACAGATACTATCGTATTTGACGGCGATGTTATTCAACAACTAAGGAAACAATAATTATTTGATAGTTAGCTTATGAGAGGCAATAAAATGACTGAACCCAATCTCATGTCGTACAATACCTTTACTTTTAAAACGGAGGCTCAAATGCTTCTGCACATAAGGTTATGGGAAGAAAAAGGAAAGCTCCTTTTTGCAAAGCTCAAACAAAAAGGATGTACAAGATTCTGCTATAATCAAATTTGGAATAAAAAGGGTACTTATAAGACATCAACACTTTTTGAATATAATAGTCCACAAGCATATAAGGATTGTCAAAAAGCCATTGATAATTTTCGGCAAAGCATAATGAAAGAACTTGAAGCTATCAGTCCGGTTATCGAGTCCAGTAGAAACGTTATTCTTCAAGATCTGTACTGAGTGGAAATTATTTGCTTCTCAAATTTTGTGCAAAAATTTTACGTTTCATTTTCCAAGTCATCACAAAAAGAACCAACGTATTTGAATAGAAAAATTTTTAATTTTTTATAAGCTTGATCTTAATATCGCAACTATAGTGCTTAATTATCCCCATGTACTTAATTGTCATAATATATAAATGTCCATCATAGAAAATGCGATAAAAATTTGTATCATTCACGGGCATAAAATTTCCTTTTTCAAGAACTTCTAGACATTCGCCAGAAGTTACTTTGCTATCCTGCATTTTTTGCTCAGACACTGATCCAGTATATGCTGGCTTAACCATTAAGAGTATTATTAATATAATATAAAGTCCTGTAATAATTCCAAAAGACGCTTTGACTTTCTCAAGTATATGCTTGCTTGCTAATGGAGCAGATTTTTCATCATGCAACCTCAATAACTCTATCATCCTTCAACTTTCTTTGCCAAACATATAATAAAGACTCTTAGTTAATTTGCCAATTTGGCAATGGATCGTATCCTAGTTGCAATAAAGCATGTGGAACATCAACAAATACCCAATTTTCAACTAGCAATTGATTTTCACGTCGCCACCAATCACATACTCGCATAAATATCCGTTCATTAGTTGGCTCTTGTCCAAGAAAGGGTTTGACGTTTATTCCCGTTAGGGAGGGCCATCCTCCTGAACAAGTGTAATTTCCCTCACCAAATCGTGTGAAATGTTTAGTTAGACCATTATTCTTTGACCCTCCTGACCATCCTTCAAATTGGGACTCGAATGGAACCTGGAATGAAGCAAACTCCTCTACACCAATAAAAGAGCCAAAAGCTCCTGGCCCATACCACACCATATTTTTGTGCCAATATGGACGCCAAGCTTCGTCTTTTGTTGCTAAGTTTGATAACATGTCTGTAACAATCTGATAACTCAATTTTCCTTGTTTGGGATCACAATTTTGTTTGAGTACGCCATCATGCGATGCAGGTCCTTTTATTAACCCCGTATATCCCCTGGAATGTCCAGGTCCTATATCCAATGGCCATTGATTACAGGTAATCATTAGTTCCGGGATGTCTAAAAAAAATGTAGGTTTCAACAGCTCTACCATTGCCAATACGATGGAATTCTCGATAACGTAAATATGACAAATTACCTGAGGCCTTTATGCCAACCCAGTTTTTGTAAATGGCCAACGTAATAGACTGTTGAACTAATCCATTTGATACCTTCAAACTCACCAAGCATAATAATATCGTCTCGTCGATAAAGTCCCTGTAATGAGTCTTGCAGTGGTAAAAAAAAATGTTCAAGGTAGCCCTTTGGCCCATTTATCTGATTGAAGGGATGAACAATATTAATTGTCGCATCCTCATGGAAGAAACTGGTAATGATAGGTACCAGCTCGTTTGGCTGCTTTAATCTCTCTGCATAACTAAAATAGAGTGAGCGCTCATCATTTATCATTTATTAAGATTAGTTAAATTATATTTAACTAACAATCTTTATATTAGCAGCTGATGATCTACCCTTATCTTGATTTATTTCAAAGGTTATTTTTTGGTTTTCTAGAAGTGTCTTCAAACCCGATTTTTCAACAGCACTTACGTGTATGAATACATCCTTACCGCCATCATCAGGTTCAATAAAGCCATATCCCTTGTTAGTGTTAAACCACTTAACTGTTCCGTTTACCATAATATCTTTCCTTTCCTAAATAAGCACTTTGAGAAAATAAATTTCCTAAGATCAAAAAAAAAAAGGAAAAAATAAGCTCTATAGATTGCTATACTAATAAAATAAAATACTCAATAGTTACTTTTGACAAAAGAGTGGCTTTCTCAGATAAGTCTAGAACCACAAGTATTGAAAAAGCCACTCCAATTTATGTTGAATTAATTATAAATAGTTAAGAGAGTTGCACCGCTCACGGCTATCGGCACAATGACGTTCAATAATCTAAAAAGCCCAACCGGTTGTGATCGCCAACTTTCTGCGAAATTTGAATTTTGCATTTCTTTAGGCATATCGCTTCTTAAAGCCTCAATATCTTTTATGGCACCGTCTCCGGCAGCTATTTGTACAATAGCTATTGCCACGGCAAGCACAGCGCAAATTAAGTCTACTTCACCTGAGGCTGATACTGTTAACCCTATTACTATAATCAAATAGCTAGCTATCGAACAATAAAGTGTTTTATATACATCATGTATTCTATTATTTGCAGCTACAAGGACTTGATCTACATTCATTCTGCTCTCCTTTTTTAGTTTATGTTGTGAACTTATAGTATTAGGCTTCAGTTTTGCCTATTTGTCCACTTTTCAATTTAAAAGATATACCTAATACTTTGAAATTTGTCTTTTTTACATGCGTGGGCAAGATGAATCGAAAATTACTGGCCCATCAATCATAGCATGTAGCCAAAGACGATAGTAGCTGATCAGTCCGTCTTTCAGTGTAAAGAAGCTAAATACATCCGCTGAAACTTCTTTCCCTGTTGCCTCACGCCTTAACCAGGGCCCCCTATGGATCCCAGTAAAAAACCAATGTGCCATGACTTCATTTTCATTTCCTACAATTTGTTTAATCTCAAGCTTTAACTGTCCTATTTGACTACGAAACGTCTTAACGTGAGCTATAAGCCCGTCTCGCCCAACTGGCCCACCAAACGCTCTATTTGCTTCATCAATCATATCTGGTTGTGCAATAGTCTTAATTAAATCTAATCGGCCATTTTGACCAACTTCCATCAAATAAGTTTCCATTAGTGTTTTTGAATCCATAAACTTAGTGAGATCCTTTAGTCAAAGTCTTAGTAAGACGAGCTACCCGATATGCTTCATATGTTAAACAAATAATCATATTTACTAGACCAGCAAATTAAATATCAGTTTTTTGGGAGTTCGAGTGTCTTTAGCTGAGACTGGTATGAATTGGAGGGAAGACATTATTTAATTTTTCCCATCAAAGCAGTCATTTTATTTAAATCAATTTTAGGCACACCTACTTCAGTAGCCATTGTCATAATAAATTGATCAGCTCCAGCTTCAGATAATGACTCAATAATCGCACTCTCGCTTTCGGCGTACCAGTGGCAAAAGAAAAAATCTGCCTTTCCAATAAACAATTGATGTAGTTGCGCATTCTCCCTTTTAGGTACATTCTCAAACCACTCAGCATTTTTTTTTCGATGCTTAACAAACTTTAAATATTCCTTTTTAACTTTGTCTGAATGAAATGTGTGAGTCGCAATGAAATGTTTGAGTTTCATTATTTAACCTTATTCAATTGATAATATAGTTACTTGTTATTTTATTAATAAATATTAGAAGATTGCAAACGCATTTACTAACACTAGCCTTTTTATTCAGTTAGTTATAAAAATTAATTTTTACTTTATAGGTGCACTGACCTTCCTTGGCTTTGCTGTTGCTTTTAAATTTGTCTCGAAAAAATGAATGTACGTTGTCTCGGTTAGTAAACCTTATTGTTGCAAACAAATTTTTCGCTTAAGTATTAAAATCACATTTTTTTGGGTAAGAATGTATCGTCAATCTTGTCTACTACTCCTTATTATGTCAGTAAAGGGTGTAAAGGTAGCGTGTCATTGAAGGATGCATCAGATGGGGTGTGTTTTACTCAAAAGCTAACTTAATTCCTTTGACAAATAGTGAAACGAACTTAACTGCTCTGCATGTAAAAAAAAAAGGGTTTCAAATGGAAGAAAATAATGAGGGCTTCGGTATAGCATTCGTAACGATAATATTAGTCGCATTTATATTGCCTTCGATTGTACTTTTGTCGGTTGGAGACACATGGGACCGATTTATCGATAAATATGGTTCTGCTGCCACAACCGAATGTTGGGAAAATAGTAAGCATGAAAAGGTTTGTCGAAGTGACAAAAAGTGTAAATTTGGGCGTTTGTTTTGTATAGAAGAAGGTTTCAGATGGCAAGCCGATTAGTATCTGTTTCGAAAAATATATTATTTGGGAATGCATTTTATTCTAATATTTGGATTGCCATTTCCTTCGGATTAATTTCCCAAGTAATTGGTTATACAAAATACGAGGGATATTTTGATCTTTATTGGATAGTTATGAAGGATGGTTTTCTTTACTTTAATCTATATCCTAGCTTTGATGAGCTAAGTGCTGTTCTATTCATTAGGGTATTTCTAGCTGTTTTTGTCTTTCTAACCGTTAAAGATAAACTAAAAGGCAACTAGAATTACAAAAGAATTCTTAGGAGATGTAATGGAGTACATTAAATACAAATTAACCGGAGCCTTTATAGTGGCTTTCCTATTTTTATCAGCATGTAATGGTGGAGATGGAAGTGGCTACTGAAAAAGCTGTCGAGATTATAGATATATACACTCAAAAGGTGGAGAAGAGATTAGATAGACTAGGAACTTACTTAGTCTTTATCGTAATACCTTTATTATTAATAATAACTATGCAACTTGGCGCTTTGATAATTTATCTGTTTTCCCAGAACTAGAGACCTAAAAAAAATTTCTTTTCTATATTTTGCTCGTTTACAGCTAATGGGATAGCACTAACAATTATTTTTTGTCTGTATCAATAGCATTACTGATTTCTCTCCAGACCTTTCCATCTTTATAAAGTTGGATTTGAGTAACTCTATATTTTTTACCATTTTTTTGACTAACCAAATGCTTAAAAGCCATCATATCTTCATCTTCATGTAGTAATTCAGGTTCGTGTATAGCAGCTTTTTCTGTAAATTGTTTCTCTAATGTTTCAACATGTTCTAAGCGATCTGATAAAGCTGTTTCTTTTATATACATAAAATCTTCGTGTAGCCATTCTTTCATCTCTTCCCAGTTTCGTTCCTCTAATAGCCTAAGCACCTTTATGTACTTTTCCAAATTTAGTCTCCAAAAATAATTGCTTTTGATACTTGATATACCATCGTGCTCTTAAAATGAAAATTTCTCGTTTTTTTCTTTTGCTCAACCAGAGTAAACTACTCTTAACTAGTTCTAAACGCCAAACTGGGTCCAAATTGTGGTGCGGCTGAGAAGACTTGAACTTCCACGGGTTTTACCCCACAGCGACCTCAACGCTGCGCGTCTACCGATTCCGCCACAGCCGCATAATCAATACCATTTTCAATCTGGAGTTAGATATGATATTTTCCCAAAAAAAGCAACACGTTAATACTTATGGCACAAATGATAGAATGGAAGCACGATAAAAATCTTGTAGATTACAAAATTGCCGAGGATATGATGTCTAAACGAGTTGAAGATATAATTTCAAACCAAAAGACAGAGCTTATCTGGTTTTTAGAGCATGACAGCCTTTTCACGCTTGGCACATCTGCGAAGAGGAGCGACTTCAAGAATCATATCAATATTCCGATGCATCAAACAAAAAGGGGTGGGCAGACAACCTATCATGGTCCCGGTCAACGAATTGTCTATCTAATGCTCGATTTGCGAAACGGAAACAAAGACATAAAAAAATTAGTATGGAATATTGAAGAATGGCTTATTTTGGTCCTTAAAGAACTAGGCATTTTAGGGTATAGAATTCCAGGAATGGTTGGGGTTTGGGTTAAGGGTCCTGGTTGTGTTAACATAGATGGAACCCGTGATAAGAAAATAGCAGCACTTGGACTAAGGGTAAAGAAATGGGTCACATTCCATGGCTTAGCATTAAACGTAAATCCCAACCTTAACTTTTTCAATAACATTAATCCTTGCGGTATATCTGGAAAAGGAGTGACATCTTTACACGAGCTTGGAGTTAAAATAAAAACGGCCGATGTTGATAAGATATTTAAGCAAACTTTTTCAAAAATTTTTACAAAATGAGCAATCTCTCACGTGCGTCGAACGGTCTCTAAATTTTGGGTGGAAAACTTAATAAGGATGTACTATATATGAATAGATTAATCAATTTACTGTCAGTGCTAAAGGGGGCGTCTTTTAATGGTTGATGTTACAGATCAAATTTCACATGAACACGAAAAGAAAAATTTCTTCACTCGTTGGTTTATGTCAACAAATCATAAGGATATAGGTATTTTATATATATTTACTGCGGCCCTTTTGGGTTTTATCGCGGTTGCATTTACCGTGTATATGAGATTAGAGCTTATGGAACCAGGGGTCCAGTATATGACTAATGCCGATGGTGAGCCAAATGGGCATATGTGGAATGTTTTAATTACTGGCCATGGTGTATTGATGATGTTTTTCGTTGTCATTCCAGCTCTCTTCGGTGGTTTTGGTAACTACTTCATGCCTTTAATGATTGGGGCACCTGATATGGCGTTCCCAAGAATGAATAACTTATCTTATTGGTTATATGTCGCAGGTTCATCACTCGCAGTATGTAGCTTGTTAGCACCGGGAGGAAATGGTCAATTAGGATCTGGTGTTGGATGGGTATTGTACGCTCCTTTGTCAACCTCTGAGCAGGGGATGTCAATGGATTTAGCAATATTCGCTATTCATTTATCTGGAGCTTCGTCAATACTAAGCGCCATAAATATGATTACAACATTTTTAAATATGCGCGCACCAGGTATGACACTTCACAAAACACCTCTTTTTCCCTGGTCAATAGTAGTTACGGCTTTTCTAATACTTTTGTCACTACCTGTATTAGCCGGTGCGATTACAATGCTGCTAACTGACAGAAATTTTGGCACGACATTTTTTGATCCTGCAGGAGGTGGTGATCCAGTACTTTATCAGCATCTATTATGGTTTTTTGGCCACCCAGAAGTTTACATGATTGTTATTCCTGGGTTTGGAATAGTAAGTCATGTTATTTCAACTTTTTCTAAGAAGCCAGTATTCGGATATCTACCAATGGTGTACGCTATGATAGCAATTGGTGCTTTGGGTTTTGTTGTCTGGGCCCATCATATGTATACGGTTGGTATGTCTGTTACGCAGCAAGCTTATTTTATGCTTGCAACAATGGTTATAGCGGTTCCTACCGGGATAAAAATTTTTTCATGGATTGCCACAATGTGGGGAGGATCAGTTGAGTTTAAAACACCGATGTTATGGTCGATAGGCTTCCTGTTTCTTTTCACGGTCGGTGGAGTGACAGGCATAGTTTTAAGCCAAGCAGGGATTGATAGAGCCTACCACGACACTTACTATGTTGTAGCTCACTTTCACTACGTGATGTCTTTAGGTGCCGTCTTTTGCATCTTTGCCGGGATATATTATTGGATAGGGAAAATGTCTGGTCGTCAGTATCCAGAATGGGCAGGAAAACTACACTTCTGGGCCATGTTCATTGGTTCAAATATCACTTTTTTCCCACAACACTTTCTTGGGCGGCAAGGTATGCCCCGACGGTACATAGATTACCCAGAGCAATTTGCATTATGGAATTATGTATCATCTATTGGCGCTTTCATATCCTTTGGATCATTTATATTTTTCTTTGGTATAGTTTTTTATACATTAATGTGGGGAAGACGTGTAACAGAGGAAGCTTATTGGGGGAAGCACGCCGATACGTTGGAGTGGACATTACCAAATCCACCGCCCGAGCACACCTTTGAAACATTACCTACACGAGACATGTGGGAGTCCAAATCAACTAGCCACTAATTAGGGTTTTCATGTTGAAAATATCGGATAATTGGGGTGACGCAAATGAGGCACCGTTCATAAACATTCGTTTGGTGCCAAATAGATCCCTAAATTCAAATGGAACTAAAGTAGTTTTTGCTGTAATAGCATGCGGTTTTTTGCTTCCTATAATACCTTTTATTGGCAGTCCAATAGGTACAACACTTACGATTTTTTCGGGTTTGACATTCTATCTTTTTCTAACCCTACTTCAAAAAAACTTTCAACAGGGTAGCACTTTCGAAGAAATCTTGATTTCAAAAAGAAAGATTAAAGTAGTGCACCAAGAAAAAAATAAGGAGCGACTGACTTGGGAGTGTAATCCTTATTGGACTAAGGTGCATCTCGATATTAATAATCCAAGATTAAAAAATTACCTAACATTAGCAGGGAAAGGAAAGCGTATTGAATTGGGGGCATTTTTGAGCCCTGATGAACGCCTTGAGCTACGAGATAAAATTCAAAATGCACTGGCTAAAGCGAACAGTGCATGATATATCAACTTTGATTGATATTCTTGAAGTCATATGAAAATAAATGCTAATGAAAGCCCTGGTTTCCAGTTTAAGCGTTTCGCCTTGCTAGGCATGTCTGGGCTTGGGAAAACATTTATCTCTCGCACCTTGGTAAAACAAGATGATTGGTTGCACTATTCAGTGGATTATGAAATAGGTAAAATTTTATTTAAAAATACGCATAGAAATTTACTGGATGGTTTTGAGGTTGGTAATTTAACGAATTTATCTAATTTTCTCGGTAAACCGGGCTCTCAGTCGATGGGAGGAATATCATTTTCGGAATATTTAACCCGCCAACAACTACATCGCGATGCAGAAATTAAGGCAACGCTCAATGCGAGTTCACTAGTAGAACGTTCACCGGAATTGTCGCACTTTGTGTGTGATACATCTGGTTCAATTTGTGAGTTAGTGAACCCTTCCGACGAAAATGATACAATACTAAAATCACTATCCAAGAACTTCCTCATAATCTGTCTTGAAGCACCCGACTCGATGCATCAAGTATTAATTGAGAGATTTCTTGCCAAACCTAAACCAATGTATTTTCAGGAAGATTTCTTAAATTCTTTATGGCAAAATTTTAGGAATGATGTTTCAAATATTAATGATCAGATAAATCCAGATGATTTCATGATCTATGGATTTAAGGCTCTTATTAAAAGAAGAAAAGCAATTTTCGATACAATATCCAAAAATTGGGGTATATCATTAAATGTCGAGCGATTGCGTGAAGTAAAAACTGCTGCCGATTTAATAGGGGCTATAGAGTTTGCGATCAGAGTAAAATTAAGGGCCAATAATGCCGATAAAAATTCCTAAAAATTTACCAGCCTTTGATATTCTTCAGAATGAAGGTGTTATGGTAATGTCTTATCAATTAGCCGAGAAGCAAGATATACGTCCTCTACAGATTATATTACTCAACTTAATGCCAGAAAAAATAAAAACGGAGACTCAATTTGCACGGCTCATCGGAGCCACTCCTCTGCAAATAGAGTTTACCTTATTAAGAGTATCATCACACGTTTCAAAAAATACATCTAAAGAGCATCTTGAAAACTTCTATAAAACCTTTGATAGCGTTCGTGATAACAAATACGATGGCCTTATAATTACTGGGGCACCTATAGAGCATCTTCCATTTGAAGCAGTTGATTATTGGGGAGAATTGACAAATATTTTCGAATGGGCAAAATCGTCTGTCCACTCCGTATTTGGAGTTTGTTGGGGTGCTATGGCTATGCTTTATTATTTTTACACTATAGAAAAAATCATGTTAGAAAAAAAGGCTTTAGGATTGTTTCGGCATAAGAATAAAAAAGTTACCTCGCATTTTTTAAGAGGTTTTTCAGACGATTTGATTGTTCCAGTGAGTCGCTGGACAGAAATATCAAAACATGAAATCGTTAAGAACAAGAGCCTAGAAATACTTTTGGAATCCGATGAAGTCGGACCTTGTCTCATAGAAGATAAGGAAAGGAACTTTTTATTTTTGCTCAATCATTTGGAGTATGATAGCAACACTCTAAACGAAGAGTATGTGAGAGATAAAAACACTGAAAAAAATTTTCAGGTTCCAAAAAACTATTTCCCCAACAATGATCCAAAAAAAGATCCTATAAATAGGTGGCGCAGTCATGCACATCTTTTATACGGCAACTGGATAAACGAGATATATCAGACTACTCCTTTTGAGATAGAAAAGATTGGCTTGAAATAACTCTAAATTTAAGGTTATTCTTAGCTATGCGACACACTCTTCCTAAAAATCCACAATTTTATGTTACTGCCCCACAAGATTGTCCTTATTTAGATAATCAGGTCGAAAGGAAGCTGTTCACAGCTTTATATGGAACTAATTCTAGACGTCTTAATAATTCTTTATCAAAACAAGGGTTTAGACGATCACAAAATGTATTATATAGGCCTTCTTGTGCAAACTGCAGCGCATGTATGTCAGCAAGAATTTCAAGTAGCGAATTCAAACCTTCAAAGTCACAAAAGAGAATACTTTCAAAAAACTCAGATATTGTAAGAGTTGTTAATCCTCCACTGGCAACCGATGCCCAATATAATCTTTTCAAAAAATATATAACCGCAAGACATCCCAATGGAGGAATGTCGGATATGGATGCTGACGACTTTACTGCAATGATTGAAGAGACAAATGTTGAATCCAAGTTAATTGAATACTATGCAAAAAAAAATGGTGAGTTAGAACTAATTAGTTTTTCGTTAGTCGACATTTTGGATGATGGTATCTCGATGGTCTATTCAGTATTTAACCCATATCTCAAGGAGAGAAGTCTTGGGACATATATGATTATAGATCATAACAGACTAGCATTAGAAATGACTCTTAAGTTCGTTTATCTGGGCTATTGGGTTAAAGGAAGCTCTAAAATGGACTATAAAAAAAGGTTTAGTCCTCTCGAGGTATTCACAGAAGATAAGTGGATTTGCTCTACCAAAGTTGGTCCTAATAGACCCGATAATGTAAAAGATTCTAAAGAAAAGCTCGGCGTGCCTATTTACTTACCTTCAGATCAGTAAATTTTACTAAAAGTAAAGTGAAAGATCTCTATGGTTTGCGTTACAAGCAGCGAGAGAAAGAGCTAATTCTTTACTAAAATTCTCTTGAGATCTAAGCCCTATACTGGTCGATATTGCGACACTAAACTCTTCCAATGGCATCTCCAATTCTGCTCTGGCACTGCCCACCCAACTAGCCAAAAAATCCATCTCCTCTTCAGCTTTTACCAGCGCCTTATCTACTTTATCTTGCTTGACGTTTTTCCTCTTCAACTCTTTTAGTGCTTTCGAAATGCTACGTTTTACGCTACTTAGCCCTGCAACTGAATTTATACTTTTTGAAAAGTTCTTTAGAAGCTCAATTTTTTCATCTTTGTCATAGTTTGATAGATCTTTAACCAAGCGGTCAAATTCGGTATTCTTTTTTGATATTGCTGCAGAGTTTGAAAAGATAAGTAAAATTTCTTCTACAGTCTGGTAGCTTTTATCGCCAGATCTTCTATAAATATTTCTAAGTTTTTCTTCCTCTTTCATTAGAGCATTAAATTCCTTGTAAGTACTATACCAGCTTCTAGGTATCTCCGTCTCAAGAAGCTTAATTTCACTTTCAAGTTCGAGTACTTCCCCTTCAAGTTCTTTCACTTTATCGGAGTTTTTAAGCGTTTTCTGAAGTACTATGTCTTTCTTTATATCTTTTATATCTTTTTTTAGTATATTGATTTTGCCCTCTATTCTTCTGACAAGCCTTTGAATTGGTTGGTAATCAAGCGCAGCAGTCTGTATCTTCGCGTTTTGGTCTATAGCATTCTGAAGGCTCAATACAGCCTTTTCTGCGTCTGCAACAGCCCCAATGAGGGACTTTGAAACTTTTTCAGGTAGAACCTCTAAGTTTAAAGATTTCATCTTCGTTATAGCCTTCTGCACCGAGTTGTCGCCGTTGTACAATATATTTGCACTGTACTCCTCTATACACAATTGAAGTCTAGGGTTTTTTGGTGGTGGCGAATTTTCGGACAAAAAGCTAGTCCTATTGGGTAGATAATTAACCAATGCGGGGTAGTATCCAACAATGAAAAGAGCAAGTATTTGCAGCAAAATGAACGGAACAACACCTTTGTACATTTGTACGGTTTTTACAATTGCTGGAGCGACACCTCTTAGATAAAACAAGGCAAATCCAAAGGGTGGAGTAAGAAAGGATGTTTGAATATTTAGCCCTATCATAACTCCGAGCCATACCGCAGTGATATTTGCGGAAGGATCCGCCAAAAGTATCGGAGCTACAATTGGCACCACAACCACAGCAATTTCAATAAAGTCTAAAAAAAAGCCGAGGACGAAGATTACCGCCATCACTATGATAAATTTTGCCCAAAAACCGCCCGGCAAGGAATTGAGAAACTCTCTGACTAACTCTTCACCCCCAAAAGCCCTGAATGCTGCTGTCAGAACAGCAGCTCCTAACAGAATAATAAAGACCAGTGATGTTGTCTTTGCTGTTTCGAGCATCACGTCATTCAACGTACCCTCTATTTTATAAAGCCTTACACAGCTCCATACCAACGAGATGATAAACATAACTGATCCTACAAAACCAATGAGTATTCCGGAAAGATCTCTCGCATTTTGGATTAAAAGCACATTCATGTCGAAATTTATAAGAGCGAAAGCCATTATCAATATGGAAATAAGGAGTAACAAGGCTGGAAGATAAGCTGTGAAATCCTGTTTTGGATTTAGTCTGTACCCTGCCATAACAATGGCTCCAGCAGCGCCTATTGCTCCGGCCTGATTTACGGTCGCTATACCCGAGATAATTGAACCTAAAACCAGTATAATTAATGTTAAAGGAGGGATTAGTATAAAACCAACTCGTATCCAAAAAGCACCGTTCATTTTACCGTTATAAGGCACAGACGGCGCTAAACGGGGAAAAAATAATGCAAGAACTAGAATAAATATCATATATAACAAGACCAACACTATACCAGGAACGAAAGCACCTAAGAACATTTCTCCTGCGCTTGTAGAGGTAACATCCATCATTGATGGCATGGTTAGGTCACCCGTTGCTTCTTTATGTAGGTTTTTTCTAATTGAACTCGCTTGATCAGCGGCAGAACCCAATTGGTCTGCCAATATAATAAGAACAATAGACGGTGGGATAATTTGGCCTAAGGTACCCGATGCGGCAATCGTCCCAGTAGCAAGAGCTGGCGAATATTTGTTGCGGAGCATTACTGGCAACGATATCAGACCCATCGCGACCACTGTAGCGCCAACAATGCCAGTTGTTGCCGCTAATAATGCACCAACAAAGACAACTGAAATACCTAGCCCTCCTGGGACTGGTCCAAAAAGATTTGCCATCGTAACAAGTAGATCTTCAGCAATTTTAGACTTTTGAAGCATTATTCCCATAAATATAAATAGTGGAATAGCTATAAGAGTATCTCGCTCCACATCCCAATATACAAACCGTAAATTAGTTACCCCAGCTGATAGCCACTCATAAGGAGTTCCGATATGAAAATATGCATCTGCTTCTCCTTCCAGCAAAACTCCTACTAAACCAGCAGCTAATATTGAAATAATAGCAGCACCTGGCAACGAAAAAGCAACCGGATAACCGGAACCCAATGCAAATGCCATGGTAATAAACAAAAATGCTAGGAAAAATAATTCCATCGGTGTTTATTTTCCTATCTTAATTGAGGTGTCCCGCTTTCCGGGCTCGCTGTATATATCCGCAACACTGTCAAAGAATTGAACAACGAACTGTACCAGCATCGTAGCAGCAAATATACCTAAAAAGAATGCCATCTGATACTTAATATACATTCCATTAATTCCTTGATTGGTAATCTCAAAAACTAGCAAAGGAGAATTAATAATTGAAGTTTTTCCGTTGAAACCAATCACGATCACTACAACCATGGTTAATATACCTAAAACTAATGAGCCCCAAGCGTTTATGAACGCCTTAGTTCTTATGCTAAATCCCTGGTACAATACATCTACCCTCACGTGACCCTCATCAAAAAGAGTGTAGGCTGAAGCAAAAAGAAACAATGCCGCATACCAATATCTTACCAAGTCGGCCATAAACGATTGCTCATAGGAAAATAAATATCTCGATAGTACAATTATGAGCTCGGCGAAGACAATTAAAAGTGCTAACCAAGTCCACCCTAAGGTTCTAGAAAACCTAGCGACGAAAAATCCTAACAATATTAAAGGGACGTGGATGTAGGGGCCTACTACATTCCCTAAGCCTAGCGCTCTAGACGTCGAATCTCCTACAATATACTTGAGTACATCTAGCGATCTGACAAGTGCTAATGTGAAATCCACACATCCAACGAAAAGTACGGCAAAAAAACAACCTCTTAAAAAAAATACGTTATAGCTATGAAGTTCTAGTGATTCTTTACGAAAAGAATTTTCTCGGGATCTTTTCACTTTCAAGACTGCAAGAAAGATAAATACCATGTAAACAACTAATCCGGATACACCAGATAACGTAAGAATATTGGTTATGCTATTGGGTTTGTTGAAACCTAAGTATATCTCAAGAAAATTGTTTGTAACATAGCCCAGGAGAAGAGCTATCAAAAGCCATCCCAAATATTTTTGCCAAGGGTCTGTTATGGACCGATCTGAACTTGTCAATTCACTCATTTAATACCTGCAATAAAGGCGAGCAACGTTGTTGCTCGCCTTTAATAATTTTAAGCCTCTAAGCCAAGAACTCTGTTTCGTTGATTAACAAAAGTTCCCTCGAACTGGGCTATTGTTCCACCAATCTCTTTCAGAGCTTTTTGAAATGCATCGTCAATCTTCTTAGCCAATGCGCTGTGATCTCTAACCTCTTCATAAACCTCTGCAGATGCTTCGCCGAATGAATCCCATACTTCGTCAGGGAAAGATTTCACTTCGACACCATGATCATTGATCAGTTTTCCTAGATATTCACCATTTCTTGCAAGTGCTTCCTCATATTGATTGGCTTGCTCCTCATAGGCGCATGTAGTAAGCAGTTGCTTTTCCCATTCTGACAAGCTACCCCATAGGCTTGCATTAAAGCCAAATGATAGTCCTCCGCCCGGCTCATGCATACCACCTGTGTAATAAAACTTTGCAGCTTCGTAAAACTTTTGGAAATAGTCATTATATGGACCAACCCACTCAGTTGCATCAATAGCTCCTGACACTAGATTTTCGTAAATCTGGCTTCCTGGTAGAGTAACAGTAGTTCCACCCAGCTTTGAAATAACTTGACCTCCAAGTCCGGGTATACGCATCTTTAAACCTTTAAGGTCGTCAGCGCTGTTTATTTCTTTGTTGAACCATCCACCAGCTTGAGTTCCAGTCGACCCGCACGTAATTGCCTTAATTCCAAATTCTCCAGATACCTCATCCCACAGTGCTTGGCCTCCGCCAAACTTGACCCATGCGCACCACTCAGGGGCAGTCATACCAAATGGGACTGATGTCCAATATGCCAACCCAGGATGTTTTCCTGTATAGTAATAGTCGGCAGAAATGTAACAAGAAGAGTTTCCGGAGGCAACTTCATCAAAAACGTCCAAAGCACCAACTTTTTCTCCACCAGCAAAGTATTCCATTGTCAAACGTCCTTCAGACAGCTGAGTAATTCTTTCCATTAATCGCTGAGCTGAAGTTCCGAGTCCAGGGAAGTCTCTTCCCCAACTTGACACGCAGGTGAGAACTTTTCTCTCTTGAGCTAAAGCTGGTGCTGCTAATGTAGCGCCAGCTACCGCAGCGGTTCCAAGCCCCGCCTTAGTTATAAAATCACGTCGTTTCATATTTCCTCCAAACATGTTGTTGATTGTAAATAAACTAATTAAATAACCTCCTTATATAGCCTAGTTGGTATTTAATATCAAGCACATAAAATATTTACATCCGATATATTAACAGTGCATACCTTTAAGAACCTTGTACGCTAGAAAATGGTACTTTCGAACTTTACATAAGTTAAAATCAAAATTTAAATAAACTCTTTAAAAAAAAGAACTCTTGCCTTAAAGTCATAGTCTAAACAATGTTTTTAATCAAAGAGACTTTAATATGACACAGGCAAATAAAATTACTGGTGCAGAGATAGTAATAAAAGCTTTGATTGATCAGGGTGTGGATACAGTTTTTGGATATCCTGGGGGGGCGATTCTGCCAATTTATGACGAACTATTTCAGCAAAAGAAAATAAAACATATTCTTGTTAGACACGAGCAAGCCGCTACACATGCTGCCGAAGGATACGCAAGATCCACCGGAAAAATCGGGGTGGTTTTCGTTACCTCTGGACCTGGTGCTACAAATTCAGTTACAGGACTTACAGATGCCCTTATGGACAGCGTGCCAATAGTGGTAATTAGTGGTCAAGTGCCAACTTTTATGATAGGAAATGACGCTTTCCAGGAAGCAGATACCGTGGGTATTACTAGACCCTGCACAAAACATAACTGGCTTGTTAAAGATACAAACAAGCTGGCAGAAACTATACACAAAGCCTTTGAAGTTGCAGGTAGTGGTAGGCCTGGGCCTGTTTTGGTAGATGTTCCAAAAGATGTTCAGTTTGCTTCTGGCCGCTACACTAAGAAAAACGAAATAAAAAGGGACTTTATTAAGAAAGAACCACCTATTGATCTCAATATGTTGGATGAAGCAATTAATAGATTAGAACTTGCGGAAAGGCCAATAATTTACAGTGGAGGTGGTGTTATAAATTCTGGTCAATCTGCAGTAAATTCACTCAGAAATTTGGTTGCAGGTACAAATTTTCCCATAACTTCTACCCTTATGGGGTTGGGTAGTTATCCTGCTTCAGGAAAAAACTGGTTGGGGATGTTAGGGATGCATGGAACTTATGAAGCGAATATGTCTATGCATGATTGTGACTTTATGCTTTGTATTGGCGCTCGCTTCGACGACCGGATAACAGGAAGAATTGATGCTTTTAGCCCCAACTCGTATAAAGTTCATATAGACATTGATCCATCTTCGATAAATAAAAATATCACTGTAGAAGCGCCATTAATTGGTGATGTTTCGCGTATATTAAGCACGCTAATTGCTAGGTGGAAGGAGAGAGGTTCTAAGGTAAATAAGAAAAAATTAAGCGCTTGGTGGAAGTCCATAAATGATTGGAAAGGGGTGAAATCGCTTGGGTACGAGAACTCTTCAAATGTTATAAAGCCCCAATATGCTGTTCAAAGATTAGAAGAACTGACTAAGTCTTACAGTCGATTTGTATCGACTGAAGTTGGTCAACACCAAATGTGGGCTGCGCAATTTATGGGATTTGAGGAGCCTAATCGATGGATGACATCGGGAGGATTAGGAACTATGGGGTATGGTTTCCCAGCATCGATCGGAATTCAAATTGCCCATCCAAACTCTCTTGTGATAAATGTCGCTGGAGAGGCAAGTTGGCTAATGAATATGCAGGAATTAGGAACAGCGGTACAATACCGATTACCCGTAAAACAATTTATTCTAAATAATGAGAGACTGGGTATGGTAAGACAGTGGCAGGAACTACTACATGGAGAACGTTATTCTCATAGTTGGTCCGATGCTTTGCCAGATTTTGTTAAGCTTGCAGAGGCATACGGAATAAAAGGCATAAGATGCGAAGATCCTGCTAGGCTGGACGATGGTATCCGAGAAATGATTGAGTGTCCTGGCCCAGTAATATTCGATTGCTTAGTTGAAAAACATGAAAATTGTTTTCCTATGATTCCATCTGGGAAAGCCCATAATGAAATGATTCTTGGGGAACAAACTGAAAAAAACAGTATCTCAGATGATGGTGCTGTATTGGTCTAACTAATATAGAAAGAGCTTAGAAAAATGTCTTTGAAGTTGAAAAAAGGGGTAAATAAACAAAGCGCTTACAATCTCAGGGATCCTAATCTCGACTATGAAGCAGCACATACTCTTTCGATTATTGTTGATAACGAATCTGGTGTTTTGGCAAGGGTTATTGGCTTATTTTCTGGCAGAGGCTATAACATTGACAGTTTAACTGTGGCCGAGGTGGATCCCAATGGACATAGATCTAGAATTACAATAGTTACAACAGGAACTCCAAAAGTTGTAAATCAAATTAAAGCACAACTGAACAGAATGGTTCCAGTGCATGAGGTGATAGATCTCACCCTTAAAGGCAAGGCGGTTCAAAGAGAACTTGCAATATTTAAGGTTGTTGGAAATGGCAATCAGCGAGTGGAGTCTTTAAGGCTTGCGGACGTTTTTAGGGCAAAAGTTGTGGACAGCACTCTGAAAAGCTTTACTTTCGAGCTAACGGGCACGTCAGAGAAGATAGACGCATTTGCCGAGCTAATGGCTCCTTTAGGTCTCAAAGAAATAGCCAGAACAGGAATTGTTGCGTTACTTAGAGGCGACAATTCTAACTAGCGTTTTTAACTGCAACCAGAGGTACTCCCGCACGTGTTGCATTTTAAACAAGTACCATTTCTCACCAATGTGAAATTACCACATTCATTGCAGGGGTCGCCTTCATATCCTTGCATCTTTGCTTTCGTTATTTGATCTGAAACTTGTAGAGATCCTTTTACGTTAGCACCTTTTAAATTACCTGAGGCTACCACCTTCTCTTGAGGCTTATCACTCACCGTTGGAAATCTTTTTCTTAGATAGCCTGAGCTAGAAAGCTCTTTAATCATTTCAAGAGAATCCTCTGTTCCTCCTACACCAAGGTCCTTAGAGGCTATACTAGCCTCTACTTTATCGCCTAACGTATCGAGATTATCTTCAGGTATGGTATGAGCCAAATCTGTTCTATCTAGATAAGATATAGCCAGCTCTCTAAAAATATAATCCAAAATTGAAGTCGCATTTCTAATTGTGTCGTTACCTTGCACAAGCCCAGCAGGTTCAAATCTAGTGAACGTAAAAGCCTCTACAAACTCATCAAGAGGTACACCGTATTGTAACCCTACCGAGACCGCGATAGCGAAGTTGTTCATCATAGCTCTAAAAGCAGCGCCTTCTTTGTGCATGTCTATGAAAATCTCTCCTAGTTTTCCATCACCATATTCTCCTGTACGAAGGTAAACTTTATGTCCTCCTACAACTGCTTTTTGTGTATATCCCTTCCGTCTCTCAGGAAGTTTTGATCGACCTTTTACTATTTCTTTGTAGACAATCTGTTCCAACACTTTTTGAGCATTAGGTTCTGGAATTATATTTTCTCCCAGCTCATCAGATTCATCTTCAATTAATGCTGACGACAAAGGTTGGGAAAGCTTTGAACCATCTCTATATAGCGCATTAGCCTTAACCCCCAAGGACCAGCTTAATTCATAGGCGTCCTTACAATCCTTTATAGATGAATCTCCTGGCATATTTATTGTTTTTGAAATAGCTCCAGAAATAAATGATTGTGCAGCAGCCATCATGTAAATGTGGCTCTCAACTGAAAGATATCTTTTCCCTTTCTTTCCACAAGGATTAGCGCAATCAAAAACTGGAAGGTGTGTTTCTTCAAGAAATGGAGCGCCTTCTAAAGTCATTGTTCCACAAACATAATCATTTGCTCGCGATATATCTTCGTTACTAAAGCCTAGGTGTGCTAATAGACTAAAGCTCGGGTCATTGAGTTTGTCCATCGGTACTCCGAGTGTATCTCGACAAAATTCTTGGCCCAATGTCCATTGATTGAAAACAAACTTAATATCAAAGGCAGTCGGCAGAGCTCTTTCAATTTTTTCAATTTCTTTAGAAGAGAACCCGTGTCCTACCAAGGAAGTAGCATTTATTTTTGGGCAGTTTTCTAAAGTTCCATTGCCAACAGCGTAATTAACTATGGAGTCGATTTTTTCTTGATCGTACCCAAGTACTTTTAGCGCGCTAGGCACTGATTGGTTTATTATTTTAAAATATCCACCTCCTGCAAGCTTCTTGAACTTAACCAAGGCAAAGTCTGGCTCAATTCCTGTTGTATCACAATCCATTATCAGACCAATCGTTCCAGTAGGCGCAATCACGGAAACCTGCGCATTTCTAAACCCATGCTTTTCTCCAAGAGACAATGCTTGTGTCCACTCCTCTTGAGCGACGGCAACGAGACTTGAGTCTGGGCAATTCTTTATATCTAGAGGCACCGGATTCACATTCACCTCATCGTAACCACTGTTATTGCCAAATGCTGCCCTCTTGTGATTTTTTATAACTCTCAGCATGTGCTTTTTATTTTTTGTGTATCTTTTAAACGATCCAACCTCTCCGGCCAGTTTTGCTGATGTTTTATATGAGGTACCTGTCATTAAAGCGGTTATTGCTCCGCAAATAGCTCTACCTTCTTTACTATCATACGATAGTCCCATATTCATTAGTAACCCCCCAAGATTAGCATAACCTAACCCAAGAGTTCTATAGTCAAAAGACCCCTCCGCTATTTCCTTGCTGGGAAATTGTGCCATCATAACTGAGATCTCTAAACTCAGGGTCCATAGTTCAACCGAATGCGTAAATCTATCGTGGTCAAACTTACCTTCTTTCAAATACTTTAGGAGATTGATTGACGCCAAGTTACAAGCTGTGTCATCAAGAAACATATATTCAGAACACGGATTAGAAGCTCTTATATTTCCATCCGCTGGACAAGTATGCCACGCATTGATGGTGTCATGATATTGGATACCCGGATCCGCACAGGACCATGCTGCATGTGATATCTGATCCCACAGTTCTCGTGCTTTGACCTTTTTAAGTGCTTTGCCATCTGTTCTTTTTAAAAGTTCCCAATCTTTATTTTCTTTTACGGCTTTTAAAAATCTGTCTGTCACTCTCACTGAATTATTTGAGTTTTGGCCCGATACAGTCAAATATGCTTCAGAGTCCCAATCAGTGTCATAGGTCGGAAAAGTTATCTCTTTATATCCTTGTCTTGCGTATTCCAATATTCTATTTATGTAAGTATCGGGTATCATACTTTGACGCGCTTCTCTGATTGCTTTATTGAGTTCTTTGTTAAGCTTTGGGTTTGTGCCATTTTTTTTATCGATATCCTCGGCATCGACAGCGGCGAAGATCTTGTTAAGCATTTTTTCGTGTAGCTTTGACCCTGCAACCAACGCTGCTACCTTTTGCTCTTCAATTACTTTCCAATTTATGAATTCCTCGATATCAGGGTGATCTACATCGCATATTACCATTTTTGCGGCTCGCCTTGTTGTCCCTCCCGATTTTATCGCGCCTGCGGATCGATCACCTATTTTTAAAAAAGACATCAGTCCCGAAGACTTTCCTCCACCTGTTAAACCTTCAGCGCTACCCCTCAATGTTGAGAAGTTTGTTCCCGTTCCGGAGCCATACTTAAATAGTCTTGCCTCCCTTTTCCACAAATCCATTATTCCGCCTTCGTTCACCAAATCGTCTTGGATTGATTGAATAAAACATGCGTGCGGTTGGGGATGCTCATATGCTGATTTAGACATCGTCAATTTGTGTGTCTTGTAATCCACATAAAAATGGCCCTGACTTGGACCATCAATCCCATAAGCCCAATGCAACCCAGTATTAAACCACTGTGGAGAGTTAGGTGCTCCCATCTGGTTGGCGAGTATATACCTCATCTCATCGTAATAAATTCTCGCATCAACTTCGCTATCGAAGTAATTCCCTTTCCAGCCCCAATATGCCCAAGCACCAACCAGTCGGTCAAAGACCTGTGTTGCAGTCGTCTCGCTGGAATACCTTTGGTCAGGGTCTAACTTCCCCAACGCGTCTTTGTCTTCGACGCTTCGTTGTAGAAAAACTGGCACTCCTTCTTCGTAAACTTTCTTCAGTATTTTTGGAACACCCGCTTTTCTGAAATATTTTTGCGCTAATACATCAGCGGCAACTTGGCTCCAAGCTTCCGGAATTTCAATGTTCTTTGCGCTAAACACAATTGACCCATCTGGGTTTCTGATCTCAGAATCAGTTATTTTGAAACCCATGTTCTCATAGATTTCTCTGCCTTCAACGGTGTTTTTTCGTTCGAATTTCATAATGCTCGTCCCCAAATTTTTTTCTACGATGGTTAGTTGACCAAACAACAGCTTTGTGCAAACGCAGCAATTTAATTGTTGCTACCCAACATACTACATCTTGATGTTTTTTATGCCTGACCTACAACTTGCGCGATAATGCACCCTCTGGTCAACAAAAATTTTTTAAAAAAACAAAAATTTTTTTGTTGACATCCATTCTTTAAAAAAAGCTGTTGTTTTTAAATAAGTTTTATTCTCGACCCTAGGTGGTCTCGCCTTGTTAGGTGGTCGGGGCGGCGAGATTCGAACTCACGACCTACGGTACCCAAAACCGTCGCGCTACCAGGCTGCGCCACGCCCCGCGAATCATCGGAAATTATGCAAACTTCGTGCCCCATTGTTGGACCAAAAATAGCTATCTTTCAAGTGATATTATCCCAAGAGTGCACAGCTCCAGCCATTTTTCCTCTTGGACCGTCCACTACTTGAAGAACCACAGCTTCTCCAGCTTGCAAATCAGAAAAACCGAAATGCCTAAGGATCTCCATGTGGAGAAAGATGTCTTCATGCGACTTGTAAACATTTGCGAAACCGAACCCCTTTGATTTATCAAACCATTTAACACGTGCTGGAACCATCTCAACTCCAGACACATCTGGTATGCCAAATTCCTCGCTCTCTTCGAAACCCTCAGTAGATTCGCTAGGAACATCTAAGCTATGAATAATTGATACCTGTCTACCCTTGTCAGTGTCCTGAACTTCAAACTCTACCGTTGAACCCTCAACCACCGACCCTCTTCCAAAATTTCTTAATACATTAGCATGCAGAAGGACGTCACCCTTGTCATCATCAACAAGTAAAAAACCAAACCCCTTTGTAGTGTCGAACCACTTAACTGTTCCCTTCAATTTAACACTCAATCAGCCACTCCTACGCTACAAGGACAATTAGAATAAAGTATATCAGAATTAAAAAAAAAAACAGTAAAAGAATTAAGGATACAACCTACGAACACTCCAAGACTTTTCTCCAAGCTTTCTTTCCCACAGAAACCTATCATGCAGTCTATATTGTCCATCAGCCCAAAATTCAATTTGAACTGGCTTAATGCGTATACCTCCCCAAAAATCTGGCCTACCAACATTTT
>CACAAX010000012.1 GCA_902530595.1 uncultured Alphaproteobacteria bacterium | reverse complement strand
AGATACATCTTCAACAGCGTGAACACGTGCTACCGTTCGTCTCAACACACCCCCTTTTACCGGATAGCGGGTCACTAAATTATTGACTTTAAGTAGTGGCTCATTCGTTCCTACAATAGGCTTTAGGGCCTTTGTCTTTTTCTCCCCAACTAACCGCATGGGTTCGGGATATTTCTTGCTCGCCATCTCTCCTAGTTTTGGAACCGCCGCTAAAAGAGACTTCGTATACTCATGCTGGGGATTATTAAAAATCTCATGCACTGTTCCCTCTTCAACTTTTTTACCTGGATGCATAACAACAACACGATCCGCCATTTGCGCTACCACTGCCATATCATGCGTAATAAACATCACTGCCGTACCAGTTTCTTCTTTAAGCATATTAATCAAAGCGAGTATCTCTGCTTGAATGGTCACATCCAAAGCTGTTGTTGGCTCATCTGCGATCAAGATTTTTGGCTGACACGCTAACGCAATTGCAATCATAACTCTTTGTCTTTGTCCACCAGAAAGCTGGAAAGGATAATCAAAAGCCCTTTTATCTGGATTAGGAATTTTCACAGCGTCTAGTAGCTCGACTGTACTTGCCCATGCTTTTTCTTTATTGAGATTTTTATGCCGCCTGATAACTTCTGAAACCTGTTCTCCAACTGTAAAAAGAGGATTGAGGGAAGTCATCGGCTCCTGAAATATCATTGAAATCTCATTGCCTCTTATACCCTCAAGCTCTGCCTCTGATAATTGAGCTAGGTTAGTATTGTCAAATAATATATCTCCTGATGAAACCTTTAATATTCCCTCGGGTAATAAGCTCATCAAGGACAATGCAGTTACAGACTTTCCACATCCTGACTCTCCGACAACACACAAAGTCTCACTTTTTTTTATGGTAAAAGAGAGATCATTTACCACTTTTAGAGTGCCGGCTCTTGTCCTTGCCTCTATATTCAGATTATTTATTGAAACTAGGTCTTCCATTAACGTGACCTAAGTTTTGGGTTTAACGCATCATTAAGACCATCACCTACAAGTGATATGGCGAGCACTGTTATAAAAATTGCTATTCCTGGAATTGTTACTGTATATGTCGCATCAAGAATATATATTCTATTCGACCCTATTACCTGACCCCAACTTATAACATTTGGGTCTGATAAACCTAGAAAAGCCAAGCCCGCCTCAAATGTAATTGCGGCTCCTACCAACAATGCTGATTGTACAATTATTGGTGCTGCAGCGTTCGGTAAAATAACTCTGAAAATAAGAGCCAAATTATTACTTCCCGAGGCACGTGAGGCCAAGACAAAATCAAGCTCCTTTATTCTTAAAAACTCGGATCTTGTAATTCTAGCAACACTCGCCCAGCTCACTGCTCCTATCGCGAGAGTTATCGAGAGTACAGATGAGCCAAATAATGCAACGATTACCATGGCAAACAATAAGGTAGGTAAAACTTGAAAAAATTCGGTTAGTCTCATCAATGTCTCCTCTACCCAACCGCCATAGAACCCGGCGAATGAACCTATACCAACACCTATAAAACATGAAACTAAAGCCGCTGAAAAACCTATTGCGATCGAAACACGCGCACCGTTGATAATTTGAGATAAAATGTCACGACCTAAATAATCTGTTCCCAGCAAAAATCCATCGGTTCCTGGAGGCGAAAATGGCATCCATACCATATCAAAGGGGTCAGTAGGATAAAATAGTGGTCCTATAAAGCCCATTACCGCGATACCAATAAGAATAATCAGTCCTGTGACCGCTGAGTAACTCTTGAAGAATGTCAGAAAAATTTCTTTAACAGGCTTGATTGTAGGTTCTTCAATTTCTTCATTTTCTAACATTTTGAAACCTCAAATTTTTATCCTTGGGTCTAAGGCTTTTAACGTTAAATCTGTTAAAAGATTTCCCACAGTTACCATGAGAGTGGAGAAAATCAGAATACCTAGTAAAACCGGTGTATCCCTTGATATAATTGAATTAAATGCTAATGTTCCTAAACCTGGCCAACTGTAAACCGTTTCTACCAGAATAGCTCCTGAGACAACGGCAGAGAAGCTTAGTCCAGCAAAAGTTATAACTGGGGATAAAGAATTCTTCAGTGCATGCTTTAGTAATACATTCTTCTTGGATAGTCCTTTTGCTTTAGCGGTTCGAACAAAGTCTGCACCCAGTACCTCTAACATACTCGCTCTGCAAAGACGCGAATAATAGGCAAAAAATATAGAGGCCAGCGTTATCATGGGTAAAAATAAGTGTTTAAGTACGTCAAAGAAATGAACAAAGAAATTACCGCTTTCAATTGTTATATCCCTCATACCTGAGACTGGAAAAATAGGAATGTGAAGTGAAAACGCAATCAATAAAAGAATTCCAGTCCAAAACACAGGAGCTGCGTATCCAAATAGAGAAAACATATTTACAAAAAGGCTTGATAGTCCATTAGGGTTTTGAGCAGCGTATACTCCCAAAAGTATGCCTACGAATAAAGACAGTATCTGCGCAGAAAAAACTAACAATAAGGTTGCAGGAAATCTCTCCATGATCAAGTCAAATACTGGTAGATTGTAAAAGTGGGATTGTCCAAAATCCAATAAGGCGACTCTAACAACATAATTAAATAACTGAATAAAAAACGGTTGATCAAGCCCATACTGCTTTCTCAGCTCGGCCATATCTTGTTCATCTGCACCCCCCATTGTTTGGGCAATTGTGTCGGCTATATCACCAGGAGCCAAATGGAGCATTAGAAAGTTTAAGATGACTACAACAAGCAAAACCAAGAGCATGGATACAAGGCGCCTAATCAGTGAAACAAAAAATGGCATGTATAAATGGCTGAAATAAGTTAGTGGGAAATGGGAAGGGGCAACTTTTGCCCCTTCTCATCGTTTTGGTTTAATCTTTGATATATGTCATATCCATTGGAGAGCTGGTTGCCCAAATTCCCATAGGGGGATTGCCAACCTTATTGCTGTAAATGGTATGATAAGGAAGCGTATTTGTCCAATATACGGGCAAGTCGTTTGCCAGCATTTTTTGAAGTTCTGAATATAGAGCTTTTCGCTTATCCATATCGTTTTCTACTCCTGCCTTCTCCATTATAGCATCCACTTTTGGATTACTATATTGTTGAGTATTAGACCAGATGACTCCCTTTTTTATGTTAGACGTCTGATAGGTTCTATGAACACCTATAACAGGATCTCCCCAATTAAAAACGGTATCCCAGGTTAGATCAAAATTATGGTTGCTTACAGTTTGTGCCCATGTTGGAAAGTCAGCAGACTGCCTAACTGTAACGTCAATACCAATTTTCTTGAGTGCCGCCTTTGTGTATTCCGCATTGGGCCTTAAACCGGGCCAACCAAAGTCGACATTCAATCCAAACCGCATCCCGTCGCTGCCCTTTTTGTATCCAGCGTCGTCAAGAATCTTGTTTGCCTTATCAATATCAATATCGTACGCTTCGACATCTGGCTCATAATATGGGCTTCCTGGGTGAATACCTGTACGTGCCTCATCAGCAACTCCAAGCATAATGGCCTTAAGAATAAAGTTTCTGTCTATCGCATAGGCAATGGCCCGTCTCACATTCACGTCAGCCGTTTTTCCACTTTTGGTATTGAAAGCTAACCAATCAATTGGTCCGATGGCTGCGTATCCATCAGGTGTTACGTTAAGGTTTGCGTTCTTTTTTAACCTGTTAATATTTGTAGGTACATTTTCGAAAGCATAGAAATCAATTTCGCCATTCTCAAGACCGATTGTTCTAGTAGCTGGATCTCTGATGATTTTTAGAACCATCTTATCTAAGTATGGTCTGCCATCGATGAAAAAATCATCAAATCTTTCCAAGATGATATGCTCACCTGATTTGAATTCAACGAGCTTAAAAGGACCCGACCCAACAACATTTTCGGAGTTTTGTGGATGTGTTTTTGGATCTTGGCCATCTCCATAGACATGCTCAGGTATTATAGCCATTAATTGTGATGACATGGCTAGCATTAAAGCGGGGTGTGGAGAAGATAATTTTAGAACCGCAGTATGCTCATCAGGCGTTTCGACAGATACCACCGGAGCGAACATCGTTTTGAACGGATGGTGCTTCTTAATCGTTTCCAGTGAAAACTTGACGTCACTAGACTTTATCGGAACCCCATCGTGAAAAACAGCATCTTTTACAAGGTTTAATTTAACTGTCTTTCCACCATCACTTATATCCCATGATTCCGCAAGATATGGCTGTGGTTCCCAATTATTGTCATATCGAATTGGTGTTGCAAAGAGTTGTGCTCCTGGAAACCCAGTCACAATTCCTGATTGAACAGCTGGATTTAAATGCCGTGGATTATTTCCTACAGCAGCTATCAGAGTACCGCCCTTTTTCGGCTCTGCAAAGCTTACGCCTAATGACGTAAAAATTAGAGTAGCAGTGAGAAGTAACGTTTTTAAAAAATGTTTTTTCATTTCTCGACCTTTCTGTTAATTGAATTTTTGCCCGATTTTCGCTTAACGCCCCCATTTAATTAGATTGACCACAGGTAAACCAATTTGCAATAGAAACATTTGATTGATTATCATTCAAAAGTCACATTTAATGTTAATGATATCAAGCTTTCGTATAAACAGAAGTTTTTTTTGAAAGGTTTATTTTTGTTGAAATTTTTTAAGGCAAAAAAAATAATTACAATGAACCCTAGAAATCCAGAGGCACAATACATGAGTGTTCTGGATGGTCAAATTGTTCAGGTGGGAGACCTCAACACAATTAAACCTGAGGGCAAATACGAACTAGATAAAAATTTTGAAAATTGCGTTTTAATGCCGGGTCTTGTTGAAGGGCATAGTCATTTATTTGAAGGTGCATTGTGGAGTAAATTATATTGTGGGTATTTTGATAGACAAAAGCCGGATGGAACAATGAGCCTTGGCATTAAAAATGTAAAAGATCTTATTCAGAAGCTTAAACAAGAGAATGAAAATTTATTGGACCCGAACGACCCACTAGCAGGATGGGGATTAGACCCAATTTATTTTGACGACAAAGCATTAGACAGAAAAATACTAGATGTGGTTTCAGACCAAAGACCAATAGGAATATTACATGCGTCTGGACATAAACTCAATGTAAACTCAGTAGGCTTAAAGCTAGCGGGATTTTTAAGAACAGGCATAAATCATGAGGGCCTTCCTCTCGGTGACGATGGTCTTCCATCTGGGGAGATAAGAGGGGCTGAAACCATTGCTTTGGTAACTAGGCATGTAGGCTTAGGCAAGGATTGGCTTTCAGGAGATGCAGAAGGTCTAAGGAACTTTGGGAAAATATGTGCCAGAGCCGGGGTCACTACTGCTGCTGACCTTGCAAACCTTCAAACAGATGAGGCTGTTGAAATGATGCTAAAGGTTACATCGGAAGCAGATTTTCCAGCTCGGATCGTTTCATTACGATACATGCAGGGGATAAACCCAAAGGAATTAATCCCTAAAGTCTTAGAGCTCAAAAAAAAATCTACAGAAAATTTAAGACTTGGTTCAATAAAAATTGTTGCCGATGGCTCAATACAAGGCTTCACGGCCAGACTGAAGTGGCCCGGATATTATAATGGAGCCCCCAATGGGATGTGGTATACCGCTCCAGAACATATACAAGAAGCTTATGAGCTTGCATTAGAAAATAATATATTAGTACACACGCATACTAACGGAGACGAGGCTACGGAATTAGCTCTCGATTGTCTAGAAGGTGCTCTGGCTAAATTTCCTAAAAATGATCATAGATTTACTCTTCAACATTGTCAGCTTGCATCAACTGCTCAATTTAAAAGGATGCATAAGCTTGGTATGTGCGCAAACTTATTTTCTAACCATCATTTTTATTGGGGAGATGAACATTACTCCCTAACGGTTGGTCCAGAAAGAGCTCATCGAATGAATGCCTGTAAAACAGCACTGCAAGAAAAAGTCCCTTTGGCAATACACTCAGATGCCCCGGTAACTCCCCTAGGCCCACTATTTACGGCTTGGTGTGCTATGAATAGGCTAACATTTTCAGGAAGAACTTTAGGGGATTATGAAAAAATTAATAAAATGGAAGCATTATATGCCATAACTTTAGGAGCTGCGTTTACTCTTAAGATAGATCATGAAGTAGGGTCCTTAGAAACAGGGAAAAAAGCAGATTGTTGCATCTTAGAGGAGGATCCTTTTGATGTTGAAGAAATTAAATTCAAAGATCAAAAAATTGTAGGGACAATCAAAGGTGGCAAGCCACATATTATTGAAAATAGTGCGTAATTGTGGGCATTCCTCTGACATTGATCTCCGGTTACCTTGGAACGGGTAAAACGACATTAATAAATAATTTACTTAGGACAACTAAGAAAAAAATAGCTCTACTGGTAAATGACTTTGGTGACGTCAACATTGACGAGTCCTTAATTGAAGCTAGAACTGACTCCGTTCTGAGCATCGCGGGTGGATGTGTGTGTTGTAGCTATGGAAATGAGTTGATAGAAACTTTGGAGAGTATGAATTCAAATGGGATTTTACCAGATCATATTGTGCTTGAGGCAAGCGGGATTGCTTTACCTTCTAAAATCATACAAACAATATCGCTCATGGACTTCCTGTCATTTCATGGAACGGTGTTGTTAACAGATGCATCCCGCCTGCAAGCGCAATTAAATGACGTATATATTAGCGATACTATTGGTTTACAAATTGAGCAACATGATCTTTTGGTGTTAAATAAGACAGATTTGATTACAGAAGATGAGCTATTAAATTGTATCGACACTCTATCAAAACGTTTTGAAATACGAAAGTTTCTCAAAACGGTAAACGCACATATTGAAGAAAAAGATATGCTTCTAGACTTTGCCCCCAGTGAAAAAGATAAAAGTGACAAAACAAAATTAGAGAAAAAGCAAGCACATGAATTCATTTCATCAACGATAAAACCTACTGGAACAATAAACGCCGATGCTCTCAGCACGCTTTTGCGGGATCCAATTTATAATATCGAAAGAGCGAAAGGATTTTTTAAAGATAATAAGGGAGAATTATGTACAATCCAATATGATGGATTAACTTTGGAAATTAAAAAAATAGAAAATGAAAAAGATCCTGTGTTTGTTGTAATCGGTAAAAAGAATTTTTATAACGAAAAAGAGTTTGTTGAGAAACTAAACAGTATCCAGACATATTAAATTGGAGATAGACATTGACGTGGGAAAAAGAAGCAAAAGAAATCAATGAGAAGAGAAATTTTGCTGATCAGATGGGTGGCAAAGAGGCTGTAGAATTACAGTATAAAAAAGGTCGACTACCTGTAAGAGAAAGGATCAACAGGATACTAGATAATAAATCTTTCAATGAAATTGGTAAAAGTGCTGGTTTCTCAGAGTATAATGATGATGGATCACTCAAGAAATTTACTCCCGGAAACTTTATCCTAGGATTTGGGAAAATCAATAAAAGACCAGTGGTCATAGGAGGAGAAGATTTTTCTTTAAAAGGTGGATCACCAAATGCTGCCGGGTTAAGGAAAAGTATTTACATAGAAGAACTAGCGCTAAAATACAAGGTCCCTTTAATTCGATTGCACGAAGGAGCTGGTGGGTCCGTTGGTGGCACCGATCAAGAAAAAAGTAATCGGCCTACAAGTGATGCTGTATATACGCCTTCACGATTTATTTCGCTCGCTAACACTTTGGGAGAAGTCCCCGTAGCGACGGCTGCATTGGGACCAGTAGCTGGACTACCTGCATCTCGTCTCGTAGCTTCACACTTTTCAGTAATGACAGAGAGCTCGTTAGTACTTATAGCAGGGCCAAAAGTCGTAAAAAGAGCTTTAAATATAGATGTTACGAAAGAAGCTCTTGGTGGACCTGAGGTACACTTAAAAAGCGGAGTAATAAACAACTTTGCAAAAACTGAAGATGACGCTTTCGAACAAATAAAAACATTTCTTTCCTTCGTGCCGGATAATGCTTGGTCGTTCCCAGACTCTATTTCTACTAATGACAAGGAGGATCGTTGTGATGACTTATTAATCGATATAATACCAAAAGATAGACGTAGACCATACAGCGTCAGAAAGATCATCACATCCCTACTAGATATAAATGATGATCAAAGCACCTTTTTCGAGATCGGTAAAAAATATGGTCCAAGCCTCGTAACAGGCTTAGGTAGACTTAATGGTCAATCAGTTGGCGTTATCGCTAATGACTGCATGTTCTACGCAGGGGCGATGACAACCAGTGCCTCAAAGAAATTAGAGAGATTTTCTGATTTTTGTAACAGTTTCCATATTCCTATTATCAGTTTGGTAGATGAACCTGGATTCATGATTGGTCCAGAATCAGAGAAAAGTGGTACAATAAGATTTGGCACAGCTGCTATATCCGCAATAATGCAATCAAGAGTGCCATGGGCGTCCGTCCATATGCATAAATCTTTTGGAGTAGCTGCTACTGCACACTATGGGCCTGATAGCTTCACATTACTTTGGCCCAGTGCCTTAAGTGGTGCTTTACCTGTAGAAGGTGGCGTTGCTGTTGCATTTTCAAAGGAAATTGCTATGGCTAAAAATCCTGAAAAAAAACAAAAGGAGCTTGAGGATCAATTAGCTCAACGACAATCACCAATTCCAAGAGCAGAAGGTTTTTCTGCCCATGATTTGATAGATCCCAGGGAAACGCGTCCACGACTAATATCTTGGTTAGAACTCGCGCTTAAAGCTTACCGATTGAAAAGACCAAAACCTTACCTTATAACAATGAGACCATAATGAATTTACGAAGCACCCTGCCTGTTAGAGTGGAAAAGATTTTTCGGCATCCAATAAAATCGATAAGTCGCGAAGAAATTACACAGATTAAGTTAGAAAGAAGAAAAGCTCTACCGTTAGACAGGATGTGGGCATTGGTGCATGAAAAAAGTTCTTTTGACGAATTATCAAATGAGTGGCAACCGTGTACTAAGTTTCTCAGAGGCTCAATTATGCCTACGCTATCAGCCGTCGAGTCAATAAGGACTGATGATCAAAAATATACTTTTAAACATCCTGAGCTAAAACCTATATCATTAGACCTTAGTGATCATACTGACAGAGGATCTTTCGTGAACTGGTTGCTCCCTATTTGTTCTGATAAATTTCCGAAACCTACCAAATTAGTTTGCGTAGCCGATACAGCTCTCACAGACACTCCTTTCCAGTCAATTTCTATCAACTCGCTGGACTCTCTAGAAGACCTCTCTAAAAAAGCAGGGATTAGCTTGGAACCTGAAAGGTTTAGAGGAAATATATGGATACGAACCGGGAAGCCATGGACTGAATTTGATTGGGTTGGTGAATTAATTAAAGTTGATAAAGTAGAGTTAAAGGTCGTTGATAGAATTGAGCGATGTAACGCTACAAAAACTAATACTAAGACAGGCCAACATAATTGTGATACCATAGGTATACTTAATGAACGTTTTGGCCACCAGGATTTTGGCGTTTACTGTAGTGTGAGAACACCCGGGACTATAAGAATAAATAGTGTGCTTTCACTTAATAAAATGGAATGATAATATGAACCATCTTAGACCAATTAAACAATTACCTACCCATGAAGTTGAAAACATGCCGCCATATATGGGCAATCAAGATTTATGGAAAAATGATAAAAATCTTAGAGAAGCTGTTAATAGAGAAGGCGCTGGTTGGGCAGAGAAAAATTTAAGTGCTTTTGGACATTTGATGGGCTGCACTGAAATGTTTGATCATGCTGAGAAGGCAAATAAGAATCCGCCAGAATTAAAGGCATTCGATCAATATGGCAATAGAATTAACTACGTTGATTATCATCCTTCTTACCATCACCTCTTGGGAGTAGCTATAAAGAATGAAATCCCAAGTTTTGCGTGGAACCATAAAAAAGAAGGGTCACAGGTCGCACATATGGCACTCACTTATATGTTTAGCCAGGTTGAGGGAGGTGTTATGTGTCCAATGGCAATGACGTATTCTGTTATTCCGGCACTGAAGCATAATCCAGACTTAGAAGCTCAATGGCTACCAAAGGTACTATCTAATGAGTATGACGATCGAGATATCCCTATTGATCAGAAATTGGGTGGAACAATAGGCATGTTTATGACTGAGAAACAAGGTGGATCAGATGTTAGAGCCAACTCTACACTAGCAAAACCGGTGTCCTCAAGTGTTGGCAATGGATCGGAATATCTTCTTACTGGGCATAAGTATTTTTGTTCAGCCCCAATGTGCGATGCCTTTCTTGTGCTAGCTAATACTAATGTCGGTTTGTCATGCTTTCTTGTTCCAAGATGGAAACCAGATGGGGAACGAAATAGTTTTTTCATCCAAAGACTAAAAGACAAGCTTGGAAATAGGTCGAATGCATCCTCTGAAATTGAGCTTGATGATACGTTTGGCACAATGATTGGAGAAGAAGGTAAGGGAATTAAGACTATACTCGATATGGTTATAGGAAACAGAATTTACTGTGCTGTCAGCTCAGCGTCTTTAATGCGTCAAGCGGTTGTTCAGGTCCTACACCACACGACCCATAGATCGGCTTTCCAGAAAAAATTGATTGATCAACCTCTTATGAAGAATGTCATAGCAGATATGATTTTAGAAAGCGACGCGGCAGCTAATCTCGCTATGAGGGTAGCTAGGTCAGTTGATTGTCAGGAAGAGGATGAAAACGAAAAATCAATATCGCGAATATTCACGACTGTGAGTAAGTATTGGATAACTAAAAGAGCGCCGTACCTGATTTTTGAGGCCTTGGAATGTCATGGTGGACCAGGATACATAGAAGAGTCAATTATGCCTAGATTATATCGGGAAGCTCCTCTAAATAGTATTTGGGAAGGAAGTGGTAACGTTATGTGTGTCGATGTTTTGAGGGCCATGCAAAAGGATAAAAACGCTATTTCTTCAGTTTTCAACGAATTAGAGAAAGCGAGAGGATTAAATGCTTACTATGATTTGAATTTTGATAATTTATTTCTTGAGTTAAAGAACCCAGAGGATTTAGAAATAAAATCAAGATCTATAACAGAACGATTAGCAACACTGATGCAGGCTTCTATTTTCTTGAAAAATTGTAATGAAGAAATAGCTTCGGCTTTTTGTAGTAGTCGCCTTGGAGGCAACTGGACTGGAGCTTTTGGAACTCTAAATTCAAATACAAATTTTGACGATATTATAAAAAGAGCTTTACCAACCTAAGTCAACTTCATACATCAACCCAGCTGTCACCATCCCTTAACTTATGGTTAATAATATTTTTTTGACCTAAAGTTTGCTCAATAAAGCATCCCTTTTTAGCTGCCGCGATTAAACTTTTCACTCTTTCTAAAGGTTCAGTGCTTTCTATGAATACATCTAATTCGAAACTTTGAGGAGCCGTTTCATAAATATTATCGAGTTTTTTCCATTTCCATATAATTCGGCTATCAACCTTTAAATCGTTTATTTCAATTTTCATTCTTTTAGAAAACGCCCTAATTTGTGTCATTATGCAACCAGTAAGACTTGCTATAAATAAAGCAAGTGGCGGTGGGGCAGTAGCATCACCTCCATGAAAAGAACCTTCGTCAGTAGCCAAATGGAATGACTCCTTTATTGGAGACACCATATCTACTTTAAGTTCATTTCTCATTTTTCCAACGGCTTGGCCATTGCAAGTAAACTTTACTTCTGCTTCGTCTGGTAAATTTTCTAAATCTAATTTATTGTTCATATTTCTTCTTTCTGATTATTCTTCCAGGATTGCTACTGCTCTAATGAAGCCAGCTGATGCTTTCTTTATTTTAAAGGGAAAGCAAGAAACCAAAAAACCAAAGTCAGGTAGTTTTTCTAATGAGCTCAGTTTTTCAATATGACAATATGCTCTTTCCATACCAGCTCTATGTCCCTCCCAAATTATAGAAGGATCCTTACTCTCAGCATATCTTTTTGCTGTATGAGAAAATGGCGCATCCCAACTCCATGCATCCGTTCCAGTAACTTTAACTCCCTTACTAGTTAGATGAAGCGTTGCTTCTCGACCTATACCGCAGCCTTTGAGTAAATAATCATCGTAACCATATCTCTCCCCAGCTGAAGTGTTGACCAAGACTATATCAAAGGGTTTAATTTGATAACCTATTCTATCTAATTCAGCATCTATGTCGTTAGGAGTAACCACATAACCGTCCTCAAAATGCCTGAAGTCTAATTTTACACCATCATTAAAGCACCAATCCAAAGGAACCTCGTCAATTGTAATGGCTCGTTTTCCACCATCCATTGTAGAATGGTAATGATAAGGAGCATCTAAATGCGTACCGTTATGAGTACTTATTTTCAGATTTTCCACGGCCCAACCTTCTTCAGCGGGCAAATCTTTTTTGTCGAGTCCTGGAAAAAAGGAACAGATTTGATCTGCTGACATAGCATGATCTACATACTCTATTTCGGGAAGAGCCATAGGGGGATCTGAAACAATACCCGTTTCTAAGGCTACCGAAAGATCAATAAATTTTCTTGGCATTTTTTCCTCTTATAAAAGAATTGTTGTCAAAATTGGGAACGCAATCACAAGTAACAATACTGCAACCATCATTAAAGCAAATGGTGCTGCACCCGCAAATATGTCTCCCAACGATATTTTATCATTATCTAGAGAAGACTTAATAACAAATATAGATATGCCTAAAGGAGGAGTAAGGAGCCCTACCTCAACGGCAATAACGGTGACTATTCCAAACCAAATCAAATCAATATTCAGAGAGACCAATATAGGATACATTAAAGGCACTAGTATCAACATTATTGATCCACTATCTAATATCGTTCCCATCAGTATAATGAGTATTATGTAAAGAATTATTATACCCATTATGCTTAGGTCTGAACCAACCACAAACGAACCAAACTCTGCTGGCATTCCAGAAAGAGCTAGCATTCTGGCATACATCTGTGCCGCTATGATAATGAAAGATATTGTAGCCGTTATATAGCCAGTTTCGACGAGCACCTCCCAAAGAACTTTCAATGAGAGCCGTCTTTTCAGAATACCTATTATTACTGCTCCAAGACTACCGATCGCACCCGCTTCTATCGGAGTAAAAATCCCTCCGTAAATACCCCCTAAAACTATGGAAATTAAAAAAATTAAAGGCAAACATTTTAAGCAAAAATCTTTCAATGGCATTAATTCAATATCACCAAAAGTTTGAACTTCTTCTGAAAATACAAATTTTTTCCAAAAAATACATAGAATAAAAATTCCAAAGCCAAAAACTATTGCTAACAAGATCCCTGGAATAATTGCAGCAACAAATAAATCCCCAATTGATTGTTCCGTTAAAATTCCATATAAAATTAACAACAAGCTTGGAGGAATAAGCATTCCAAGAACTGAAGAACCTGCAACCACTCCTACCGAAAACCTCGGTGAATAACCAAACTTGACCATATGGGGAACCGCAATTTTAGTAAATACTGCAGCTGATGCTATTGATATTCCCGTTACAGCCGCAAATACTGCGTTGGCTCCAACTGTTCCGATAGCCAAACCACCTTTGATTTTTCTAAATGCTTGATTAGCAACGTCATAGGCATCTTCTCCCATCCCTGTAGCTGAAACAACATTTCCCATGAATACGAACAATGGCACTACGCCAAAAAAATAGCTTGAAATGGCTTCAGATGCTGCCAGTGCTAGCAATTTTCCTGCTAAAATAGAGGAGTCTTTTATTAACCAAACTCCTATATAGGAAGAAAGCATCAAAGCAAAGGGAACCCAAAAGCCCATATAAACAAGTATTACAATTGCAACCAGTGAGTATAGTCCAATGTCAAAAGGGGTCATTAGCAACGCTTCTTTATAAAGAAATCTCTGAAGGAAAAAACAATCAATTTAGTTCCTCTCTGCGGGTTCTTTTTCCTCAGTTCCCGTGATTATCTTTTTCGTATTTTGTGCAACTAACCTTAGAGCCATATCCTCTGCATTAATCTTTTCTGATTCATTTTCTTGATGTGTTGGATCATAATATTTTATCACTTGCCTAATACCAAATAACATGATTTGCACCATCAGTAAAAAACACCCCAAAAGGATGACAAGTTTTATGGGCCAGATTGGTGCTGTAAAATCTCCTATGGTTCCCTCATACGTATTTCTTACCCAAGATTTTATAAATAAAGGATAAGTCGACTTGAATATCTGTAAAATTAAGAAAAAAGCTGCTATAGAATATGTGATATCTAATAGCAATTTTACTAAAGGCATTCTTCGTCCAATGGCATTTAATATAGATACATTTTGAGTAAGTCTGCCTCGATTAAATGTTTGAGGCGTTTGCAAAAAAACTATTGCAACAATAGACATTGATACCATCATTGGGACGCCCGCAATAGGCATTAGAAACAATTCTCTACCTATTACATCAGCATTGACTATTATCATTATAAAAATGATTAATATCGTCCCGATTATATTAAAACTCTGCGTAATAAAATTGAAGAACAGTTCTGTTTTTGAAAATAAAAGCTTTGTTAAACCCATCTGTATATGAAGAAATAAAATTTAAAAAAAGTAAGGTGCCTTATTCAAAAGGCACCTCAAATATACAAAAGATACTTGTCTTTACTCTTTATCCCAGTTTCTAACCGGCTTTGCTCCTGCATCTCTCATCGTGTCCATATAGGCTTTTAGAACTGCAGTTCCATTCACACCAGAAGAGTCTAGTTTTTTAGCCCACTCCATAGCAACATTATCCATTCCAGCAGCCCATTTTTTCCTCATCTCGGGACTAGCTTCAGAAACCTTTGCTCCTTGAGATTCCATTATAGACAGAAATTTAGCAACTGATGCACCTAGATCTTTTTGATATGCAACTCGGTATGTTTCACCAGCGTCTATTAGAGCCTTCTGCACAACATCGGGTTGAGATTCAAACCAATCTTTATTAGCCGCAATTGAGCCAGCATATTGAGCTCCGAACCCAACTTTTGTTATATATGGGGCCACCTCATGAAGTTTGCCAGGCAATGCTGCAGAAGCAAAAACTATTACTCCGTCATATACCCCTGCTTTTATTTCATTGTTGTAAGTGGTCAGATTACCGGATACTCCGACTGCTCCTGTTCCCTTCAACCAAGTAACAGCAGGACCAGGAGCTCCAATTTTTCTTCCTTTTAAATCGGCAATCGAATTGACTGGGAAGGTTGTCATTAGTAAGTAATCATCAATTGCAATGGAACCACCTAGCTGAATTAATCCATTCGCTTCCCAAGCTGCCTTCATATCTTTGTTCTCGAACTGCATTCTTGTCATTAACTCAGATACTTTGTCGACGTTACTTGAAACAAAGGGAGAATAATAAGTGACGTTTTGCACCGCTAGTTTAGCAGGGTCAAATAAACTTGATATTCCTCCTATTTCAGCTAACCCCTCTTCAACCGCTTCAAGCTCATCTCCAACTTTTGCCAAGGATCCCCCATATTGTTCACTCCATTTTATAGAATGACCACTACCTTCCAAAGATTTGTTTACTGCTGGAATAAATGTTTGATTGACGTGTTTCACCCATCTGAATACCGGTGGATGTCCAGCAACATAAGTAACACTTATCTCTTTAGCTACCGCTAGTTGTGAAGTAATAGAAATGATTAACACAGAAAAAATACCAAAAAATAGTTTTTTCATCGTTTCCCCCCTTTTATATTTGTTCTTATATTAAAAAAGTTAGCGACAAATTGACACAATGTAAAACCAAATCTTCATTTAAATATAACCAAAAGGAAGGGCGATTTAGATATCCACTTCAGTTGCTATAAGTACAGCTATAAATAAAGCAGGGTCCTGACTGGTGCATACCCAAGCATGGTTAGTAGACCTCTGTACTACAACATCAAAGGGCTTAAGATCAGCGTCATCATTATCTAAAATTAATTTAGCAGTTCCTTTTAGGAGGATTATATAGTCCAAAGTTTTAGTTTTATGCATTCCAGGATGTCGAGTTACATCCACACGGTCATCGGCTGCATTAATGTCTCCAAATACTTTAGCAAACATTTTATTTAGCTCATCATTCGAGATCCCCTCTGGAGTTGGCGCTATTGCGAAATACCGAAACTTTACTCCCCCAGATTGTGGACCCAGAACTACTTTTCCTAGCCCACGATCAAGTTTATCCCGCGAATTTAGGACATTTCCTGCAGAGTTCCATAATTCATAGAGTCCGCCTGCACCCATTTCATACGACGCAGGGGGTGGCCCGTCAAAAGTTATCAACGATTTTCCACTTGCATCATTTCCAGTAACAACTCTTCGTAAATTTGAAAACATTTTTGTATCCTTCAATTTTTTCGCCTAAGTTAATACTAATCCATTAACAGCACATCGTGTTGAAAGTTTTTAAAGAGGTTTTTAATAAAGATATGGCAATTAAACGTATAAGTTTTTCCGATATCGATTTGAAAAAACTCGATGATGTAATAGATGTTCGGTCGCCATCCGAGTACGAGGTTGATCATATACCTGGTGCAATTAATTTACCGGTTCTTTCTGATAAAGAGCGTGAGATAATAGGCACCATATATAAGCAGAGTAGTAAGTTTGAAGCAAAAAAACTCGGTGCCGCTCTTATCTCAAAAAACATTTCAAATCATTTAAAAGAGAATATTCGAGAAAAAAATCGAGATTGGATTCCTTTAATCTACTGTTGGCGAGGTGGACAGCGATCCTATGCCTTTGCAACTATACTTGACCAAATAGGATGGAAGGTAGGAGTTGTGGATGGAGGCTATAAATCATTTCGAAAACATGTCAGTGAATTCCTGAATAAAAATATAGAAAATTACTTTCTAATACTCCTTACGGGTAATACAGGTACAGCAAAAACAAAAATGCTTAATTTGATAGAGGAAAGAAATGGGCAAACGATCGATCTAGAAAACCTAGCCAATCACAAAGGATCAGTATTTGGATCACAAGGACAGAAACAACCGTCTCAAAAGTTATTCGAAACTTTGATTTACGATAAAGTCAAAAACCTCGAAACTGGTGAACCTATATTTGTTGAAGCAGAATCCAATAAAATTGGAAACTTGCATATACCTAAAGAATTTTGGAAGTTAATGAAAAGCTCTCCACAAATTGAAATATCGGCTACAGTTGAACAGAGGGCACAATTTTTAGTTGAAGAATATTCAGAAATAACAAGTGATCTAGATTTATTAGAAAAACAGATTACGAGCCTTTCGACCATAGCGGGACCTAAAATTGTAGAAAGTTGGTTACAAATGGCAAAAAATAAAGAGTTTATTGAACTTGCAAAACAATTGATAGAAAAGCATTATGACCCCAGATACAAACGGGGACTCTTAAGAGAGAAAAAAGAAGTATTTGCTACCCTAAGATTAGATGATATATCCCAAAGAGGGCTAAGTTTAATGGTGGATAGAATATTACAAATAGCAAATAATAGAATGAACACTCTATAATACCTCTATGTAGGGCTTTCCATTTGTCAATTCGCCTATTACTTTACACTCAAAACCCAACTTCTCACCAGATTTAATAATACCCTTTACTTTGCTCTTCGGAACGGTAGCAAGTAATGGACCGGATGTTTGGGGATCAAAAAGGATATCTGTATTCGCTGTTGTTTTAATAATCATTCTCTCAGAATACATGTAATTGTTCTCGAAAATCGAAGACCTAATATCTTTGGCTATTAGATTATTGGCACCAGGGTATACTGGTATCTGATCCAAATATAGTTTTGCTCCTACGTTAGACTTTGAAACTATGTTTAGAAGGTGGCCACCTAAGCCAAACCCAGTGATATCCGTCATGGAGTTTGCAACTTTCCTCAACACATTTGCGATAGAACTTTGTGACTTAGACATTGCATCAAAAAGATTTTTTAGATCCTGCCCTTCACCTTCAAAACGCATTTCCCCTGCCAATAAAACCCCAGAGCCTAATGGTTTTGTTAATATTATTTGATCACCTACGCTTGCCCTATCAACAGTCTTGGGTTGGTTTTTGGAAAGACCTCCCAACGTGAACCCGATCACTAGCTCTTTTCCTAAAGAGGTATGACCACCCACTATCTTCACTCCCTCAGCACCAAAAACACTATTTGCCCCATCTATAATTTCTTCGATTGTTCGCTTTTGTATGTCGTTGGAGGACTCTGGAATAATAATATTTGTGAGAGCGAATTCGGGATCGGATCCCATTGCCCAAATATCTCCCAAAGCGTGGATCGCCGTTATTTTACTTTGAAGCCATGCATCCTTTGTGAATGACCTTAGATGATCGGTCGTCAAAGCTTGAAACAAGGAATTAAATTTTATAATTGCTGCGTCATCTCCTATTTTACTAACAATATGTTTTGAGCTAGGATCTGATAACTTTCTTAATGAAGACTCTAAAATAACATTTCCGACTTTCGAGCCACAGCCACCACAAAGCATTTTTTGGTTATTGCTTCGAGCGTTTTCCATATCCTTAATGACCATCTCACTAAGTTTTTTAAAATTCTTTATAAACTTTTTATCGATAAAACTTTTTAATGCCCAAACCCATTTTGCTGAAAAGGCAACCCCATTTCTAAGGAAAATCGCGGATTCATCTTCATAGACAATGAGCTTTAAATAATCACTTTGAGGTTTAAATCGAATTAGCTGCTTGTTCTTAAAAAGCTTAAGGATATTCTTATGAAGAATTGGTGCTTGCCTAACTGCATAAACTCCTGACTTATCTACTGCTTCGGAAGGGAAATATGCACAATCGCCAACTGCAAACGCATTTTGAAAACCTATAACTCTTAGCGTTTCGTCGACGCAAACATATCCATCTTTATTTTCAATTTTTGACTTTTTAAACAAATCATTTGGTTGAGGTCCTATACAAGAAATAATAAAATCTGCATGAACCAAGTTACCATTTTTTTGTACTAATCCATTATTTGAGACTTCTTTTATTGTTGTGTTTTCAATTATTTCAATTTTTCGTAGCTTGGCTTTGGTTTTCAAATATTTTTGTTGATTTGAGCTCAATTTTTCAAAAGCTTTACCACTTTCAAAAATTTTAATCTTGAAATTTTCTAATTCAGTCTTCTTCAATCGAATATCCATCGCGAAACTCAACTCAATTGATGCTAGGCCTCCTCCTATAACACAAATAACTGGAGAAGATTTTTCATTAACAGACTCCAAAAAGTTTTCCCAACGCTCTTGAAATGCAGCTAGAGGCCGAACACTGCATCCAAATTTTTTAAACCCATTAATCAAAGGGACAGAGTTAGATCCAATATTTATGGATAGGAGATCAAAGTTTATAATCCTCCCTGTCTTACACAAAATTTCATTTTTTCTCTTATCGATTTTTTTAACAGTATCGATAATTAGTCTTGTTCCTGTAGCTCTACACAAACTGAATAAATTTATTTGAGCATCTGCTTTAGTACATAAACCAGCTACTAGAGCAGGTAGCATACCAGTATAAGAGGAATTAGGATCTGGATTGATTAGAGTCACTCGAAGAGAAGGATTACTCTTCATTGCCCACATTTTCAAAAAAAGACAATTTGTATGCCCCGCTCCGATGAGAACCAAGTCTCTTTCAAAAAAACTTTCCTCACTATTCATTTATGGCTATCCTTTTGTTTGCATATTCTTAAGGCATAAAAAGCTATTTTCAATCATAGGAACTATAAAAACAAATGTCATTTTTAACAACAAATTCACAGTTGAGATTAGCAGTAGTAGGAATTTGTGTTGTGGCAATTACTGGTGGCTTAGGCAGGTTTGCTTATACTCCTATAATCCCCTACATGCAAAATACTCTTAATATTTCCTCTGCAGATATCGGTTTGATAGCTTCTTCTAACTATTTGGGATATCTAATTGGTTCGATAATTCCCCTTATCTATTCTTTTGCAAACAAACAAAGGCTTACACTTTATTTTTCGGTTGTAGTGTCCATTTTGACACTTGGCCTTATGGGTTCAACTAGCGATTTTTACATATTCGTTCTATTAAGATTCCTTCAGGGAATTTCAGGTGCAATTGGATTAGTTATAGCGACAAATCTAATTTTTTCTCAGATTACAGTTACCGGTCGCATAGATCTTCGTTTAGCTCATATATCGGGTTTTGGTGTTGGAATGTTTTTAAGTGCTATAGCTGTATGGATCTGCTCTATGTTTGACTTGCAATGGCACTACCAATGGTTTGTGATAGCGTTAATTTGCTTGGTTTTAACGATACCAATCATTTCAAGTCCACTAGAAAAAGGTTCAGAACCAAGCATTGATCAGACCTCTGAGTCGAATAAACTCTCTTTGGGATTCGTCGGTATCTCCGTAGGTTACTTTTTTTTTGGGTTTGGCTACATTATTTTTGGCACCTTTATCGCAGCTTTGGCAGTCAACACCCCCGCATTAGAGAACATTCAGCATGCAAGTTGGATCTTAGTTGGGATATCTGCTATGCCAGCCATTTTCATCTGGCAAGCTATCAGTAAACTTACTGGTAATCATATCTCTTTAGCCTTATCCTGCTTCACCTGCTCTACAGGGATACTTACCTTGTACTTTTTTGATGGAATTGGAGCTTCATTATTTGCCTGCTTAGCTTATGGACTTGGGGTAGTCGGCATCGTTGGTTTAGTGTTAATGGAAGGAAAGATCCGGCATGCTGGCTCAATAAAATTTGCCGTGGCTTTTTTAACTACCACCTTTAGCATTGGCCAGATTCTTGGACCATACATTTCAGGTTTAATGATCGACTTTTTTGGAGACTACCAAAACGCCATGCTTTTATCTGGCTGCTCGCTTTTCATGGCAGGAATATGCATGATCAATTATAGACTTTTATTTTCTCGCCTCTAATACCATATTTGTCGCATTTTTTTTGACTATCTTGCAGTCCTTAAAGCCTGCCTGCTCCAAAACCTCAATTAGTTTAGCGGGTCCAGCTTGAGCACCCAATGCTAAGCCAACCTCCTGAGATTTTGAAACCGGTATACATCCCATAGTTGAGAAGGAATAATACATTTGTCCAAAAATGTTAAAGTTTTCCTCTGGTTTATCATTTGCTGTTGGCTCAATCAGAATAACCCCCCCACCCTTGTTTAGATGATCATAGGCATATTTTGCGGCTCCCACAGGATCGCCCATGTCATGAAGGCAATCAAAAAAAGCTATATAATCAAACTTGCCTTCATAACTTTTTGAATCCGCTATCTCATATTTTATCCTATCTAATATTCCAGCACTATCAGCCAGTTTTTTTGCTTCCTCTATTGATGGTCCATGGATATCAAACCCCGCTACACTTGCATTTGGAAATGCTTGTGCAACCATTAATGTAGACAGTCCGTGTCCACACCCAACGTCTGCAAAGCTTCCACCAGACTTCATTATTTCGCCGAAACCATCAATCATAGGAAGCCATTTCTCTATAAGATTTACTTGATAAGATGGCTTAAAAAATCTAGCAGTTCCGGTAAAACACAGAGGGCAAGCATTTTCATAGGCTACACCATTTCCTGTTTTAAAGGCTTCTAGTACTTTTTCCTCAGCATATACTTGTCCTGCTAGAACTTCATACGCACCTAACATATTAGCTGGCCCTTCTTCATCTGCAAAAACTGCTTTTTGTTCAGGTGATAATGAAAATTCCTCTTTTTCTCCATCATAAGAGACAAAGTCAGTAGCGGATAAAGCATACAACCACTCCCTCAAATAACGCTCATCAACTTTGGCTTCTTCAGCAAACTTTTTGGAAGTGATAGGTCCTAATGCAGAAAGTTTTTGAAAGAGCCCTAACTGATCACCTATTCGCATAAGTGGTATTAATGCTGATGCTGCAACATCTTTCATTATCTTAAACTGAAGTTTTTTTAATTTTTCAACATCTAAGTTAGTGTCTAACATTTTTTCCTCCTCTAAATATGCGTTCTGTTACTCAGTTGACTTTGATTAACAACTTTCCAAAATTGTCACCTCTTAAAAGACCTTGAAAAGCTTCTACCATATTGTCCAAGCCTTCTACTATATCCTCTCTGTATTTTAGCTTCCCTTCCAAATACCACTTTTCTAAATGCTGCATTGCTTCTAGTTGTTGCTCAGGGAATTCTCTCACAATAAATCCTTGTATTCTCAATCGCCAAGTTAGAACATTTCTAAAAAACATCGGCAGACGATCTTCTTCCAATTGCTGGCTTTGATTATTATACATTGAGATTACACCACAAACTGGAATTCTTGCAAAATCTCGGAGATGAGGATAAACGGCATTGAATGTTTTCCCTCCAACATTTTCCCAATAAATGTCGATGCCATTTTTACAAATTTCGCCTAGTTTTTTTTCGAAATTATCATCGTTGTAATTCAGACAATGATCAAAGCCTAATTCATTTTTTACATAAATCGATTTTTCTTCATTACCCACAACCCCTATTACATTACAGCCATAAATTTTTCCAATTTGTCCTACAACAGATCCAACAGCTCCCGAAGCCGCAGATACAACTAAAGTCTCTCCCTCTTTTGGATTCCCAATATTCATCATTCCTATATAGGCAGTTCTACCCGGCATTCCCAACGTCCCAAGAGCTAGACTTAGAGGAAGATCAGGATTGTGAACCTTTTCTATAGCTTTATCCGAAACCAACGGCATTGTTTGCCATCCAGTTCTACCGATAACAATATCACCTTTGTTAAAGGTATCACTTTGACTTTCTATAACTTCAGAAACAGCTTCTCCCTCCATTACAGTTCCTAGTTCCACGGGCTTTGCATAACTGCGCCCTGCGTTCATCCTTCCTCTCATATAGGGATCTAAAGACAAATAAATTGACTTTAATTGTACTTGACCGGGTTGAACTGGCTTCAAATCCTCTTCAACAATTTGAAAATTCTCTCTTAGAGGTTCTTTTTCTGGTCGTGATTTAAGAATTATTTTTCTGTTCATATTCCATCCTACCCATTAAAGGTTTGTTTTGAAAAATTTGGGGAGATTATCCTCATAAATCTCGGAGTGTGATAGCACACCCTCTGTATGGTCTGCTCCTTCTAATGGAAAAAATATTATTTTACCATTAATACTTTTCACATATTCAACTAATTTCTCGGAATGGAAGAAGGGCACTCTAGAATCTTTTTTCCCATGAAAAACGAGCAATGGCCTTTCCTGCAATTCATTAAGCGCTTCTTTAGGCAAATTCTTATCAAAGAAAATGCCGTGAAATTTAGCTACAAAAATAGCAAGCTGCCACGTAAACCCAGGCACACCATGGTATTCCAACTCATGTTGGACAATAGAGTCCCAATCAAACACTCCACTATCAAGTGAAAATGCTCCAAGATCTTTTCTATTTTTTATCAAAAAGAAAGTACCCAGACCTCCACCTGAGACCGCATGAATTCCAATATTTCTCTCTGGTATTCCTTTTTTATCGATAAGATATTCAATTGCGGCATCAACATCTTTCCATTCTTCAATTCCAGCGTAGTGCCATCCATCTGGACATGAACTTTCCCCATGATTTCTAACATCTATCATCAAAACATTTAATCCAGAATTGGCAATAATATTTGCTGGTATCAATTGATTAAATTGTTTCTTTGAACCATTAATGCCATGCACAACAATAACCGTTCGCTTTTCACTTTCTTCACCAGCGGGTATCCACCAAGAACTAATATCTATACCATCTTCTGTATTTTTTATTGTTACGCTTTCGTATTTTTTGTTTTTTAGGTACCACTGTGAAAGGTCCATATCCACTAGTTGTGACCATCTCTCACCTCTGAAGGGACCATGGCCTTTTGCATTCGTTACAAACTTGATAGGATTATTCGTTTCTATTTTTTCATGGTTTGAGCATGAAACCGGTAAAGCTTGCCACAGTATAAATTCGCCCACGGCCAGGCATGTAATAAATATTGAAATCACAAGAAAAGAAGTATATTTCACTATCAAAGCCAACATCAATACATGTTGGGGGAGAAAACCTCAAATATCTACAAAAAAGTTCAAAATTTAGATGTTCACAAAATTTTTTTTGTAGTAGCATTTTCACATACTAATTATTTTGAGGAACTTTTATGACATTATTTACCCCAACTTCTAAATGGCAAATGGAAGAACACCAATTATTTACAGATAGTGTAAAGAAATTTTTTATAGACGAAGTAAAGCCCAATCTGGACGAGTGGGGTAAAAAACAACAAGTCGACAGGACGTTATGGAATAAGGCGGGAGATGCTGGAATTTTAGGAAGCTCAATACCTGAAGAATTCGGTGGCTTCGGCGGTGATTTAGGATTCGATGCTATCACTTTATATGAGCTTGGAAGAACAGCGGGAGACTCTGGTAGCTGGGGATATGCGATTCAATCAATAGTTGTTCATTACATCAATGCTTATGGTACCGATGAACAGAAGAAAAGATGGCTTCCTAAACTTTCAACTGGTGAATACGTGGCTTCTCTTGCCATGACCGAACCCAGTACTGGGTCGGATGTTCAAGCAATTAAAACAACTGCAGAAAAAGATGGAAACCAATATAAAATTAATGGATCGAAAATATTTATAACAAATGGTGGCTCAGCTGACCTCATTGTTTTAGCGGCAAAGACAAATAAAAATGAAAAATCGAAAGGTGTATCATTAGTAGTCGTTGAAACAAAAGACCTAGAAGGCTTCTCAAGAGGAAAGCCCTTAAAGAAACTAGGTCAAAAAGGTAATGACACATGTGAGTTGTTTTTTGAAGATGTTAAGGTTCCTTTAACAAATTTGCTTGGGAGTGAAGAAGGCCAAGGTTTTTATCAATTGATGAAACAGTTGCCATGGGAAAGATTAGCAATTGGAATAGGCGCTCTGGGAAACATAGACTTTGCGCTCGAAGAGACAATTAAATATGTCAAAGATAGAAAAGCCTTTGATAAGCGAATTATGGATTTTCAAAATACTCGTTTTCAACTCGCTGAAATGAAAACTAAAGCTGAGGTTCTTAGGTCCTTTATTAATGATTGTGTTGATAGGGTTAAGCAGGGTTCTCTTGATGCTGCTACGGCTTCAATGGCAAAATACTGGGGAAGCCAAACCCAAAATGAGATTATGGATGGATGTTTACAGCTTCATGGCGGATACGGTTTTATAATGGAGTACCCTATCGCTCGCATGTACGCCGATGCCCGTGTACAGTCGATCTATGGAGGGACTAATGAGATCATGAAGGAATTAATTGCCAGATCGTTGGATGACTAATTAAAATGGCGGATCAGAACAACACTGGCGGACCTTTATCCGGCTTAAAAGTTGTTGAATTCGATGGGCTTGGACCAACTCCGTTTTCTGCTATGCAGTTAGCAGATATGGGTGCCAATGTAATTAGAATTGCTCGAAAAACAGGTACCCAGGCTGCTAATCAATTTACTGATATTGTTATTAGGAATAGATCTTATATAGAGCTTGATCTTAAGAATGTTAACGACATCGGTATTGCGAAGAAAATTGTATCCCATTCTGACATATTGATAGAAGGGTTTCGACCAGGCGTTATGGAAAGATTGGGCTTAGGACCTTCAGAGATGCTTTCAGCAAACAAAAAGCTCGTTTATGGAAGAATGACTGGGTGGGGTCAGAAAGGGCCTCTCAGTAATACAGCAGGTCACGATATTAATTATATCTCTATATCTGGCGCACTTCACGCTATTGGGACCAAAGATACTCCAATAGCACCACTAAATCTTTTGGGGGATTTTGCAGCAGGTTCAATGTATTTAGTTTTTGGAATCCTATGTGCCGTTTTACATGCGAAGCAGACCGGTCAGGGTCAAGTCGTCGATGGCTCCATCGTGGACGGAACTGCCAATTTGATGGCAATGATGTACTCTATGTTTAATTTTAAACAATGGGAAGATAGACGAGACACTAATCTTCTTGATGGGGGTGCGCCTTTTTACACAACTTATAAAACTTCTGATAGTCGGCATATTTCAGTTGGTGCTATTGAAGATAAGTTTTACCTAGAGTTTATTACAAAACTTGATTTAAAACTTGATGAACTTCCAAACAGAACAGATAAATCTAATTGGCCGAAGCTAAAAGATATATTTCAAGAAATTATTAAGACAAAAACTATGAGAGAGTGGGAGGAGATTTACTTTGGGACAGACGCATGCGTTGCCCCTGTTTTAAACTTTGAGGAAGCTTTTGTCGATCCTCATAATAAATACCGAGAAATTTTTCCTAAGGCTTTTAATATTATTCAGCCAAAACCAGCGCCTGATCTATCCGTAACTCCAGCACCAAACATTACAGAAAAGCATAAAATTAAATTGACTGAAGCCGAGGTGTTTAGCCAGTGGGGTATTGACTAAAATGTATGTTTCAGAAGCTGTAAAATCAAGATTTTCTTGCAGAGCATTTACTGAGAAACCTGTTTCTAAGGAATTAATCAAGGAAATTTTAGACGTCGCTAAACAAGCTCCCTCGGGGGGCAACCTTCAGCCATGGCATATTCATGCAATATCAGGAAAGAAACTTGATCAGATAGTTTCGGATATTGAATCTAAAATCACAGATATGCCTATGGGGGAAAAGACGGAATATGACGTATATCCGCCAAACCTTTGGGAACCTTATAGAAGTCGACGCTTTAAATGTGGCGAAGATTTATACAAAAGCATAAATATACCAAGGGAAGATAAGGGCGCACGGTTAAACCAATTGGCTAAAAATTTATGCTTTTTTGGTGCCCCTGTCGGGCTATTTGTTTACATCGACAGAAAGATGGGACCTCCCCAATGGTCAGATGTTGGAATGTTTCTGCAAACTATTATGTTAATAGCAAGAGAGAAAGGCTTACATAGTTGTGCTCAAGAGGCATGGGCGATGTGGCATTCCACTGTAAACAAACACCTTGTTGTAGATAACACATTTATGCTCTTTTGTGGAATGGGTATCGGGTATGCTGATGAAAATCATCCTATTAACTCATGGAGAACCGACCGTGAAGCAGTCGATAATTTTACTACATTTTATGGTTTTGAAAAGTGATGTAATAAAATAATAACCTCGTTATGAAATCAATGGAGTTACAACAAACAATAGAAGACCTCAAAGCAGGCGACAGGCTAGCTTTATCAAAATTCTTAACCCATGTAGAGACTAGTGACAATCCAATAGAATTGGTCTTGAAGCTTTATAATAAAGCAGAGCGCACAACGCCAATAATTGGCGTAACTGGCTTCCCTGGGGCAGGCAAATCGAGTTTGATAAATAGCTTCATAAGTATCCTGAGATCGAAAGAAAAGAAAATTGGCGTGATTGCTGTCGACCCAAGCAGCTTAATTTCTGGAGGCTCGCTTCTCGGTGATAGGACTAGAATGGAACAGCATTCTTCAGATGATAATGTCTTTATAAGGTCATTATCGTCGGATGGAGCATTGGGTGGAATATCTCACAAAAGCTTTCTTCTATCACTGGTTATGGCCACTTTCGACTTTGATTTTATTTTCGTTGAGACTGTTGGGGTTGGGCAATCTGAATCAGATATTACTAAACTAGCAGATCTCTCAATTCTTACTTTGGCCCCAGGACTCGGAGATAGTATCCAGGCGATGAAAGGTGGTGTTTTGGAAATAGTAGATTTAATCTTAGTTAATAAATCCGACAAACCAGAATCCGCACAAACATTCCACCAATTAAAGTCTATAATTGATATGGCTCAGGCTCCCGATGGTAAAAATATCGAAATAATGATTACTAATCAAAAAGACCGAGAAGAAAATACTAAAATAATTACCCACATTGAAAATTTTTTAGATAAAAGATTAAAATTAGAGAAAAGCAAAGAAAGTTATTTGTGGTTCGTACGTCAAATACTTTATGAAAAAATAGAAAAGAGCCTATTTGATCAAAAAATACATGAGAAACTAAATCAAGAAACTTTCAATGAAAAAGATATTAGTGAAATTGTCAAACGTATTATTAAAGATTTAAGATAACTTTATATTAATGGTTATCATCTCGGAGATGCTTCATTTGGGACAAAACTTCTCTTTTGAAATCATCCCGATGAGTCATCTTTTTACTCAAAATCAATTCTTCCAGTGCCTCAAGCCAGCTACCATAATAGTAATCTAAATCGTCTTCCATACTCACTGACTTGTCCTTAAGCTTATTACCCAGCGCGGCAGTCCAAAGTGCCCAATCGAAAACTTTTTTTTCATGCAAAGAAATGGTAAGTGCAAATAATTCACAGTGCCATGGTGCGGAAAAAACTTCGCTGCCTTGAGGTAATTGTATTGATTTATCAATTGAATTTTTCAAGATAACTTTCCCATAAATCAACTACTACTGCATCCTCAACATGCTCACATTTATCCCATAAATCTTGGCTCTTAAATTCTACTGAGTAGAGTGCTTCCGGACTTTCCCCTAAAAAATGAGCGTTTGCATCTGGAAATACATGGCTACCGTGATAGGCAATGACCTTCCCAGTTCTTCCCTTTACATAGTCTGGTAGTCTTGTATGACCTTTTTCAACTTTTGTATTACTATTATTAGCTCTTACGGAAACAGTCTCTCCTAAGTTGAAGTTTTTTTCTGTGGTGCTGTCTCTCTTGGTTGGTCCCCCGATATGCAACAATTTTTTTACATTTTTTGCTTCTAAAACGCGAAAAGAGCTTTTCTTAAAATTGTCTTCACTTTCTGTCCCATCTTTAATAATACCGTTTTCACCCAATAGGTTGATCAGTCCAGCAAGCCATTTTTCAAAATAACCAAATTGTAGATAGTCTTGTGGCTCCAAAGACTCTCGCGCGTACCGAGATCTATCCAAATTCCATAAACTCGAAAAACCCAAAGCTAAAGTTATAGCGAAAACTTCCTTTTCCCAATCTGCCTTAAAATTTGCGTTACTTGACGTGATATCAATTCTTCGCGGGTCTACCCGACCACCCATGTCATGCGCTTTAGACATTATTTACCTTTTGGAGGCTTTGGAAAGCCTGTCCCTATCATACTATCACGCGTAATCCAACTCACTAATTCATTTTCACTCAATCCCTTAGAACTAGGTGGCTGTTGTGGCAGTACAAGATACCGTATCTCTGAAGTCGAGTCCCAAACCTTAACTTTTTTTGATATTGGAAGTTTGACATTAAAGTCGCTTAAAACTGCCCTCGGTTCTCTCACTGCTCGACTTCGGTAGGCATCGGACTTATACCAGCTAGGTGGTAGCCCCAACAAAGGCCACGGATAACAACTACAAAGGGTACAGACTATAAGATTATGGACTGTCTCAGTATTTTCTACCACCACAACATGTTCACCTTGACGACCATTAAGATCCATATCCTTTAACACCTGATCTGTATTATTTATAAGGTCCTCTTTAAACTTTTTGTTTGCCCATGCTTTGGCAACTATTTTTGCACCATTTAAGGGCCCTACCTTGTTCTGATAGGTATCGAGAATTTCATCCAGCGCTTTTTGATCAATGAGTCCTTCTTTTTCTAAAATCGCCTTCAAAGCTTTAACCCTGACGTCTGGATTACTTGGAAACTCTTTGTAAAATTGTTTTAAATTATCTTTTTTCATATTTTCAATCTAATGTTCTCGTTGCATTTTTTCTAATGCTTCAATATATCCTTCTAGACCTTTACCCATAATTACATAGTCCGCCCTCAAAGATACATATGAGAATTTCCTGAACTCTTCTCGCTTAGAAATATCAGATATATGAACTTCGATTACATACCCAGTAAAAGAATTTAAGGCATCGAGGATTGCAACTGAAGTATGTGAATATGCAGCAGCATTTATAATTATACCATCTGAAGTCTTTATTGCCTCCTGAATAAAAGTCACTAATTCCGATTCGGAATTGCTTTGTTCAAATTTTATATTCATTGAACAAGCTTTGCCTTTACTCAAACACATTTCCTCTAAATCTTCAAGAGTTCGAGATCCGTATATTTCAGGTTGTCTTGTACCAAGTAGGTTCAGGTTGGGCCCATTTAAAATTAAGATATTTTTTTGTTTGGTCATGTTAACAAAACTTCGTCCAATATTATAAAAACCATTGCATAGTTCTATTAATGATTTATATCAGAGTTCGAGTTTGTTTACGATAGGAGAAAGTGTTGCAAGGTAAAATTTTAACTCCAACAAAAAGAATAAGGCGCACGCCCTTCTCTTCTAAAATAGAAGATCAAGTTAAGGGTGTAACAGTTTATAACCATATGATTTTACCGACTATCTTTAAAGACGCAGAGGAAGACTGCCGACACTTAAAGAGTGAAGTTCAAGTATGGGATGTATCCGTCCAAAGACAAGTTGAGATTGTAGGAAAAGACGCATCAACGCTATTAGAACTTTTAACTCCAAGAAATGTAAAGGATATGAACCCAAACAAATGTCTTTACGCTCCAATGGTCAATCAAAATGGGGGCATGATAAATGATCCTGTACTGTTAAGAGTAGATGAAGACCGTTACTGGATTTCTATAGCTGATAGTGATGTTCTTTTGTGGGTTTCAGGGATTGCTGCTGCATTGAAATTAAATGTTGAGGTGTCAGAACCTTCAGTTGCGCCTCTGGCAATTCAGGGGCCTAAATCTAGACTACTTATGAAAAGAATATTTGGAAATGAAATGGACTACTTCAGTTATTTTGACCTTAGGAAACTAAAATTTGGAAAACACACTGTTAATGTTGCTAGAACTGGTTGGTCTAAGCAAGGTGGTTTTGAAATATATGTTGAAGGCACGGAATATGCTAATGAGCTATGGGAGGAATTGTTTATAAATGGGAAGGATTTGAATGTTAGACCAGGCTGTCCCAACCAGATCGAAAGAATTGAATCTGGCCTTTTATCATATGGATCCGATATGACAATCCAAAATTCTCCTTTCGAATGCGGTCTTGGAAGGTTTTGTGAGATTGGAGCAAATTCGACGTGTATTGGTTCGGAAGAATTGGGCAATATAGCCAGAAATGGACCGTCAAAAGTATTGAGATATTTTGACATAAAAGGTGATAAGGTACCGTTTTGTCATGATCACTGGCCTATATTTAATAATAAAAAAGTGGGAGAAATAACATCTGGAATTTTCTCGTCTGAGTTCAATACGAATGTCGCTATTGGCATTGTTGATGTTGCGTACGCTGTCGAGGGGACCAAGCTCCAGGTCCTTATAGATAATAAGTTAAGAGATGCTTTTGTTAAAGAAAGACCCTTTAATTCCAAGCTAAAACCATTTATATGAACTCAATATGGATAAAAACTCCCCTAATATTGGTATAGTCAGTCTCGGTTGCCCAAAAGCACTTGTAGATTCCGAGGTTTTAATAAACAAGCTTCAAAAATTAGGTTATGGAATATCACCAACATACGATAATGCAGATGCAGTCGTTGTTAATACGTGTGGTTTTCTCGACTCAGCAAAAGCTGAAAGTTTGAATGCTATTGGTGAGGCCTTAAACAAAAATGGGAAAGTAATCGTAACTGGCTGTCTAGGCTCAACACCAGAATTTATCCGAGCGTCTCATCCAAATGTAATGGTCATAACAGGACCTCAAAAGTTTAATGAAGTATTGGATTCAATAACGGAGAACGTTCCAATAAAAACCAATCAATTTGAGGCCAAACCATCCTCGTCTTATGTTAAACTTACACCGAGACATTATAGTTATTTAAAAATTTCTGAAGGATGTAACCATAAATGCTCATTTTGTATAATTCCCTCCTTGAGAGGACCTTTAAAATCTAGGTCAATGACTTCAATACTTTCTGAAGCAAAAAATTTAGTTGAAAGCGGCACTAAAGAATTACTTATAATATCGCAAGATACTTCCGCTTACGGACTCGATCTAAAGTTTGAAGAGACACTCGTGAGTGGGAGAAAACTTAAGACTAATATTTATAATCTAGTGAACGAGCTTGCGTCTCTTGGCGTATGGGTGCGACTTCACTATATTTATCCTTATCCTCATGTGACGCAATTAATACCTCTTATGGATCAAAATAGGGTCTTGCCGTATTTAGATGTCCCTTTTCAACATGCACACCCGGATGTGTTAAAAAGAATGGCTCGGCCGTCAAATAACGTGCATGACCTTGAACAAATTTCTGAGTGGCGTTCAATTAATCCAGATCTTAGTATCAGGTCAACTTTTATCGTAGGCTTCCCTGGAGAAACTGAAAGTGAGTTTAATTTTCTTCTTGATTGGTTAGAAGAGGCAAAAATTGATCGAGTGGGTTGCTTTAAATACGAAGACGTTTCTGGCGCAAGATCGAACGTAATGGAGGGTCACCTTAACGATGATATAATACAAGATCGATACGACCGTTTTATGTCTAGGGCACAACAACTATCCGAGTTGAAGCTTAAAGAAAAAGTAGGTAAAACATTTACCTGTGTTATAGACTCTGTAGAAAGAGACCATCTTATATGTAGATCAATTTTTGATGCTCCGGAGATAGACGGCGTAGTCTCCGTTCCAACAAAACAAACTCATTATAGCGTAGGTGAACATGTAACCGTTAAGATTAGAGGCTCTTCCGAATATGACTTGGAAGGGGTCCTGTTTTAACCTACGACTGTGGTTGGGACTTCAAGCCTCCACCTTTCTTTCTACCAATTGTACCCGTTTTTGGTATCGAAGTTACACTATTTTTATTCTGTTTATCATCAGGTTCATCAAAGTCATCCAAATCTCTATTAAGTGGTTTTCCTGAAAGCACCTGTGTTATTTCGCTTCCTGTGAGAGTTTCATACTCTAACAAGCCATTAGCTAGCAAATCTAGCTTCTTTTTTTCTTTCTTTAAAATATTTTTTGCAGTCGCGTAACCCTCATCGACGAGCTTCCTTACTTCAATGTCAATCTTTTCTTGTGTTTCGGGACCTAGATGACTGCCCGGACTTGTTGGGCCTAAATAAGTCTGCTGTTCGTTGGCATAATCGATGTTTCCTAAATTATCGGACATCCCAAATTGCATAACCATTGCTCTAGCTATTTTAGTTATTTGCTGAATATCGGAACTAGCCCCAGATGTTACGTTCTCGGGTCCAAAAACCATTTCTTCTGCAACTTTACCTCCCATAGCCATTGCTATCTTTGATTTATATTTAGTTCTAGTGACTGACAACTGATCTCGTTCAGGTAAGCTCAACACCAAACCCAAAGCTCTTCCTCGAGGGATTATAGTAGCCTTATGTATAGGATCATGCTGAGGGACATTTAAACCCACGATAGCATGCCCTGCTTCATGATAAGCGGTCAATTTCTTTTCTTCATCGGTCATCACCATGGATCGTCTCTCTGCGCCCATCATGACTTTATCTTTTGCATTTTCAAAGTCTATCATAGCAACAAATCGTTTTCCGGCCCTTGCTGCCATTAATGCTGCTTCATTTACTAGGTTAGCGAGATCTGCCCCAGAAAAACCAGGTGTTCCTCGAGCAATGATTCTTAAATCTATGTCTGGTCCCAAAACAGTCTTCTTTGCATGTACATTCAATATTTTTGTACGGCCCTGTATATCAGGATTTGGTACCTGGACTTGTCTGTCAAAGCGCCCAGGTCTCAAAAGCGCTGGATCTAAAACATCAGGTCTATTGGTAGCAGCAATCAATATAACTCCTTCATTCGACTCAAAACCATCCATTTCAACAAGTAGTTGGTTAAGAGTTTGCTCTCTTTCATCGTTTCCACCACCATAACCGGCTCCTCGGTGACGCCCCACCGCATCAATTTCATCGATGAACACGATACAAGGTGCATTTTTCTTAGCTTGGTCAAACATGTCTCTTACTCTACTAGCTCCTACACCAACAAACATTTCAACAAAATCTGAGCCAGAGATAGTGAAAAAAGGCACTCCGGCTTCACCTGCGATGGCTCTAGCTAATAGTGTTTTACCTGTTCCAGGGGGGCCTACTAGTAACGCGCCTTTGGGTATTTTCCCACCGAGCCTTCCGAATTTCTGTGGATCTTTTAAAAACTCAACTATTTCCTCCAATTCATCTTTTGCTTCGTCAATACCAGCAACATCGTTAAACGTAACCTTGCCGTGTTTTTCAGTTAGAAGTTTTGCTTTAGACTTACCAAAGCTCATGGCGCCTCCGCGACCACCGCCTTGCATTCTATTCATCAAGTAGAGCCACACTCCAATCAGTAAAATGAAAGGCAACCAAACACTTATCGCGCTCATCAATCCTGACTTCTCTTGCTTCACTGCACGAACTTCGACATCTGATCTGCTTAAAACTTCTACTAGGTTTGTACCTAGTGGTTGCACGACTTCATATCTTGTTCCATCTGCTTCTCTCACATGTATGGTTTCTCCATCAAGGACAACTTCGGAGACCTTTCCTGAACCAACTTGATCCAAAAACTGAGAAAAAGATAACTCTCTTTTGTTGTTTATTGTGTTGCCGCTGAAAACGTTGAATAAAGCGACTAGAAGGAAGAATAAGATTAGCCAAAAAGCTATGTTTCTGAAGTTATTCATGTGTTTGATACCAACTTTTAATTTTTGAACACCCTATAAGTATGCTAAAAAAACTCAAATTCAACTGTTTTTAAAAGAATTTATAAAACTCATTATCCTGATTTAATAATTTTATATCGATATCATACTCCAAATTAGAAAGAGGCACAAATTTAACACTTTTATTTGTTGTTATTGTTGGGATTGGAGCCAATGCACTTTTATCAAATTCACTAGTAATAGAGAAGCTATGGTCATCAAGACCTAATAACCCATAAGGCTTTACGTATAATTTTCCTTTCGTTTCTGGTTTTAACGTAATTAGCCACCTGTTATCCCAAATAAACTTTTCTTCTTTAACTAAGTAATTTTCTTCAATGGACGCTAATTCTCGCATCACAGTGACCACACCGTTTTTTTTCTTAAAAACTGTCCCACCTAAAGTGGCACCCATCCGTTTCAGGTTAAGTATTTTGTTATGTATATTCTCGAGCTGTGAGAAGCGGGGTTTGTAGAATTTTCCAGAGAACCACGAGATTATACCCGAAAGTATTCTAAATTGTGTATCCTCAAAGAGCTTAGAGAATTTTTCAACTTCGAAAGTAATTTGACCAACAACATTAAACGACAAAAGTGTTTTGGAATTAGATTTAGCTATTTCCTTGGATAGCTTTGAGGTCCTTAACATGTGATCAGCGGTTTTTACAAAGTTTGGTGTAATAAGATCATTAGATTTTAGTTGCTTGAGTAGTTGTCTCATCTTTACGCGCTTGTATTTTTCATTATAGTTTGAAGGATCGTCAATCCAACTATAATTGTTATTTCTCAAATAATTTCTCAACTCTTCTTTTCTAAATTTTAATAATGGCCTTATCCATGAAATCCCATTTCTAACGACCATATTCTCCATGCTAGCCAATCCATCAACACCAGATCCTCGTAAAAATCTGATCAGGAGATTCTCTTCTTGATCGTCTAATGTATGACCAACAAGGATAGATTGTAGATCATTCGAGATAGCCCAATTTCTTAATAATTGATATCTTGCTGATCGAGCATTATCTTGCAAATTTCCTTTTGCTTCTGATATGTTCGCAGTCGGTTTCAACGAAAAATGTTTAACATTTTTCATTTCACAGATTTTTTTTACAAATTCCACCTCCGATCTACTCTCTGATCTCAACCCGTGATCTACTGATGCCACTAATATTTCAGGCTTATTTTCAGACTCCCAATCTGTCATAATATGAAAAAGAGCTATTGAGTCGCTGCCACCAGAAACTGCTATCCCACAAGATCGTAGTTTTAGACTAGCTAAATTTCTAACAACATGCTCAATCATCTTTGTGCTATCTTGGTTGATCACAATTCAAGAGATTTTTTGCTTTTACAATTTCAACCAACAGAGTTTTTTCAATATTTTCAAATCTTGATCCAACTTCATCAAGAGTTAAACATGCTTGTTCTTTCTCCCCAATAGCCCCTAAACTTACTCCCAAACCAAATAACGTTTTTGCAGCGATATCTCCATCAGGATTTATTGTAAAACTCTCTAAATAATCATTAGCAGCACCAATCCAATTTTCGTCTTTTACTCTGGTTTCCGCTCTCCAGAACAAAGCAGCTGCAAGCTTTATACTAGTTGGGTAACTCTCTATAAATTCTGAAAAACGTTGCTCGGCCAAACTTATTTGGCCTCTTTCAAAGAGTTCTAATGCTCTCATATACAGCTCTTCCTCTCTACTACGAACTTCGAGGTTCTCTAAAGACGCAGAGCTATCTTTTAAGGGCTCTATTACCGTCTCTGTTTGAATATCTTCGTTTGAGTCTTCAACTTTTTCAACATTGCTTGTATGTGAATTTACTATCAATGCTTTCAAATTTTTTAATTCCTTGTAATAGTTGTTTTCTAGGATTTCAAATCTGTTATGCAACTTTTTGATATCATTTTCTATTTCAGTCATTTTTAAAAATTGCCATTCAAACTTATCTTCAACAACGTTTTTCATCTTTAAGTCGAGTATCTCCTTTTCAAGTATTAGTAATCTTTTTTGAAGGGCCTCCAATTCAGGAGCTTCATTTGCTAATGATTTGCTAACGTATAATAAAAACGGTGTTAAAATAATAATTAATGATTTTAAAAGCATAATAACTTTATAATCTCTGTTTCAACGACTACTCTACAATTTTTTTACCGACTACTGTTACTGCTCTACGATTTTTTGACCAACACTCCTCGTTGGAACAAACACGCAAAGGTCTCTCTTTTCCATAGGTAACTATACTGATCCGATCTTGCTCAATTCCTTTGGCTAAGAGAAATTCTCTAACTGCAGTAGCTCTTCGTGCACCAAGAGCTAAATTATATTCTCTTGTTCCCTGTTCATCGGCGTGTCCTTCTATAGTGATGGGTAAAAACTTCTTTTCCTTGAGCCAATTCACTTGTGCGTTTAAAATACTTATCGCGTCTGGACGTAATCCACTTTGGTCAACAGTAAATAGAACGGTGTCTCCCACTAAGTTTTGGAAATATTCTATATCACTTTCAGAGATTTGTGCTTTATCAAGTGAGTTTTTAAAACCCTTATTATTTTCACATCCCACAAGCAGTAAGATAATGAAAATAGCAAGTCCAACATTTTTCATAATTTTTGCCTCGTCTACTGTTCGAATTTTAGTATTTTATACCATAAATCTTAAACGATAACATTAATTTAAAATTGGAGACCAATTGGGGTCCGAAGCGAAGGAAGAAGTTTTTATTTTTCTAAGATTACGTCCGGATATGTCAATCGAGTAAATAGAAGGTGCTCCGGCCTTACCTGGCGTTTCCCTGAAAAACATTAAAACTCGGCCATTTGGAGCCCAAGCAGGGCCTTCATCGAGAAATGACGTAGTCAGCAACCTTTCCTTTGTTCCATCAACCCGCATCACTCCAATATGAAATTTCCCTTCTTTAATCTTTGTAAATGCAATCAGGTCACCTCTTGGTGACCAAACGGGAGTAGCATATCTACCTTTGCCAAAACTAATCCTTTTTGCATCTCCTCCTTGGTTAGAAATAATATAAAGTTGTTGGCCACCTCCTCTATCACTTTCAAACACAATACTTTTCCCGTCTGGTGAAAAGCTTGGTGCGGTATCAATCGCATTGTTTGTTGTTAGTCTTCTTTTCGCTCCCGTAGACAAAGTATTTATAAAAATATCGGTATTACCATTTTCAGTCATTGATAATACTATTTGACTACCATCCGCAGAGAATCTTGGAGCAAAACTCATTCCCTTTAATTCAGGGAGAGAAGTTATCTCTTCCGAGCTAAGGTCCATCAAATAAACCCTTGGCTTACCTGTTTCATATCCAGTAAAAATAATTTTATTCGTGGTTGGAGAAAAGCGTGGTGCAATTACTAGAGAAGGTGGGTGCTTTAACAACCTAAAATTTGCTCCATCTTGATCCATAATAGCAAGCCTCTTTGTTCTATTATCCTTTGGTCCAGTCTCAGAAACAAAAACAACTCTGCTATCAAAGTATGCCCCCTCACCTGTAACTCGAGTATATATAGTATCAGAGATTTTATGCGAAATTCTTCTCCAGCTCTCGGAATTTGTGAAGTACTGCTTTCCTTTTCCAATTTCTTTTTGCTGAGATACATCCCACAATCTAAATTTAACTTCCAAGCGACCATCAGGCTTTAAACCAACAGATCCCATGACCAAAACATCAGCATTAATTATCGACCAGTCACTAAACTGCACTGGTGTATTGAAACTCAATGGCATACTGACGTAAGCAGACTGTGGAATAGATTTAAATAATCCGGTGCTATCAAGATTATTTGAGATTACTTTTGCTAGTTCTCTGCTAATAATCGAGTTTGCACCGCTTTCTTTAATAAAGCTTGGAACGGCCAGTGATAAAGGTTTTATTACCCCCCTATTTACTGTCATGTCAAGCTGTGGAGCGTCATTTTTCTGAGCGGCTACAAAGCTAGAGTTTATGAATAAGATGCTTGTAAAAGAAAAAATCTTTAGGAATTTTAAAACACTATGTCTAACCATTATTTACACCCACATTTGTTTCAGGATCAAATACTACTCTTAAGACCAAACCTCTAGGAAAGCTTTCCTTTGGAACTGGAAAAGGAGACGACTCTAAAACCGCTTTGATAGCAGATCTTTTCGCTATAAGAAAGTTTCCAGAGGCTTTTTGTGGATAAACCAGCTTTATTGGACCGCTTATATATCCATTCTTATCAATCTTTAACTCCAAAATAATTACATACTTTTCATAATTTGCTAGTCTATTTATCGAAACAACATTCCAATTCTCGTTTAACTTCTGAAGAATCCTGGCCTTAGTCAATCTTTGGATTGAAGTTTCTAAAACTTTTTCGTTTTTCTTATTATTAACCACTTGTTCGATTAAGTTATCATACACTTCATTACTGTTTTTTTGTAATGTAGGTTCATTAGTGTCATCTTGATCGCTTAACTCAACAAATGTCGGTCTCGATGGGGGTAATTTTGCAATATTTAAGGCACCAGAAATAATCTCCACATTTTTACCTTCTGACGAAATATGTGAACTAGTATTCTTTTGTTTTGCTTGATCATTATTTTGTTTTTCTGAAGAGTCTTTCTTTTGAATAGACCTGCTTACTCTTTCTTTAACCTGCTCTTCAACATCATTCTCACCTCTTTTAGCACGATTAGTGATGATTTCATCATTTGTTTTACGCTTTTTAATTTCAATAATATTCGGCTCAGTTACACCTTTTATTTCATTGCCAACTTTTTCCTTGGGAGGAATAGATATTTTTTTTGGATTATTGTTGGAGTCAGCAATCGTCATTGGCTGAAAGTTTTCAACTTTGAGAGCACTTGTTTTATCCGACGCAGTAAGTTCATTAAGCTCTTGCTCAGATAATAATTTCACACTTACTTTATTTAACACTTCATTTGGATTTTCTTCTAATACTTGGAAATTAACTATCAATAAAAAACCCCAAAATATATGAAAAAATCCAGAAGTATAAAGACCTTGTCTCATATTTAATCTCGTTTGCGTTATTCTACATCGGTAACTAATGATATCTGAGAATACCCAATATTGCTTACGAGAGCCAGAATGGTTGCAACATTCTGATACTCGATATCTTTACTAGCTCTCAAATAAATCTCATTCGATTCTCTTTCTTTTTTAATCGCCAAAAGCTTAGAGCGGAGCTCGCTTTTCTCTATTTTTACTTCATTTATAAACAGATTGCTTTCACCATCCAGCGTAAGAGTAAGAGGTCTTTCTTTTTCAGTTTCTATTGGTTTTGCTTGAGTATTAGGCAAATCAACCTCTATGCCTACGCTCAATAGAGGCGCTGCTACCATAAATATAATCAAAAGCACCAACATTATATCAACAAAAGGTGTCACATTAATTTCTGACATTGGAACAAAATTCCTGCTAGAAAATTTTTGCCTTTTTTTTGAGCGGCTTGCTGACTTTGGTCCAATTTGCATACTTACTCTTTATGATTTTTATTCATGTCGATGTGCCTTGAAATTATAACAGAGAATTCTTCTGAAAATTCTTCTACCCCATTTATAATTTTTTGAGAGTCACCGGATAGCTTATTATAGAAAACAACTGCGGGGATTGCCGCTAGTAGCCCTAAAGCAGTAGCCAAGAGGGCTTCAGCAATACCAGGAGCTACTACCGCTAAATTACTACTTTCTTGAATTGCAATTTCTTGAAAAGCATTTTTGATACCCCACACAGTACCAAATAAGCCCACAAAGGGTGCAACTGACCCAACTGTAGCAAGAAAATATAATCCAGAGCTTAGTTTCTCGTTCCAACGATCTAAAACCACATACATTGCTCTCTCTAACCTAGACTGCACTCCGTCAATTAGTTTTCCATCACCGTCAGAGGATCTTTGCCATTCATCCATTGCAGCACAAAATATTTGTTCACAAGCACCTTTGGGGTTGTCTCTTTTTTCGTTATATAATTCTTCTAAAGAGCCCCCAGACCAGAACTCATCTAAAAAAGTTTTCTTTTCTCTTTTTGATTTTCTATAGTCTGTAATTTTCTGAATAATGATTGCCCAAGACCAAAGAAGAGGTTGAAAGAATGGCTTTGTTACAGTTCCCAAAAGTATGCTTTAGCCAGTCCGATGAGGCAGATGCTCTTGCGATAGCTATATGCCATATGCATACTTTGAAATTAAATGCTAATCTTAATAGAGCAATAAAGAAAGCAATGTGATCTCAAATGATAGGTAGAATAAAGGGTCAGCTCATTGAGAAAAAAAGAGATAGCGTTGTCATTGATGTTCATGGAATTGGTTACGTTGTTTATGTTACTGAAAAAACCGCAAGGTCCCTAAATCTGGATAATCAATCGAGAGAGATATCGCTTTACTCTGAGTTACTAGTGAAAGAGGACTTATTACAATTGGTAGGCTTTATAACTCAGATAGAAAAAGATTGGTTTAATATCTTACGATCAGTTCAGGGCATCGGAGCGAAGGTTGCCCTCACTATTTTAAATACACTGGATACTAAAGAACTTTTGCATGCCTTAAGAATGAAAAATGAACTGGCCTTTTCTTCTGTTTCCGGAATCGGATCTCGAATGGCTCAGAGACTAGTTGTAGAGTTAAGTGGTAGAAAAGATTTAATAGTTTTAGAGGATGAAGAAATCAAAGAGATAAAAGACGATAATAATGAGCAGACGATCAACATTATTAAGAGAAAGGAGGTTCAGCAAGATGCATTATCTGCTTTGCAGAACTTAGGTTTTAAAACAGCGGAGGCTCAGAGCACGATAGACAAAATTATAATCGAAGATGATTTTATAGATGCTTCGCAGTTGGTAAAGAAAGCCCTCAGATCGCTTGCAAAAGGATAGTCCCTATGAATGATGAACAAAATATTTTGTCGCCGGATGAGTTAAAAGAAGACTATGAAAATACTCTTCGGCCTAAAAGTATAGACGAATTTATTGGGCAGGCCGATTTAAAAAAAAACCTGAAGATTTTTTTGGAAGCATCCAAGATACGAAAAAGAGCATTAGACCACGTACTTTTTCATGGTCCTCCCGGTTTGGGAAAAACAACTTTGGGACAAATTATTGCGAGGGAATTAGGGGTAAATTTTAAAATGACTTCTGGTCCCGTTTTAACAAAATCTGGTGATTTAGCGGCAATTCTTACTAGTCTCGAGGCTAATGATGTTCTCTTTATTGATGAGATCCACAGATTGTCACCAGCCGTTGAAGAAATTCTATATCCAGCTATGGAAGACTTTAGTTGCGATTTAATCGTGGGAGAGGGTTCTGCTGCGCGCTCTTTACGAATAGAATTAAAGCCTTTTACTCTGGTAGGATCAACAACTCGGCTAGGTCTTCTGACCACGCCTATGAGAGATAGGTTTGGTATTCCAGTTCGCTTAAATTTTTACGAGGTTAGGGACCTAATTTTGGTTGTAAGCCGAGCAGCCGATCTTTTGAATTTTAAAATCGATCAATTAAGCGCCGCTGAAATTGCAAAAAGGTCAAGAGGAACTCCAAGAATTGCGGGGAGGCTTTTAAGGAGGGTAATTGATTTTGCTACTGTTGAAAATAGTGGTGTTATTACTGATGTATTAGTAGACAGCGCACTTAATAGGCTTGGTGTGGATCATGTGGGACTTGATGAAGGTGATCGTAAATATTTAAATTTAGTAGCACGCGAATATGGAGGTGGACCAGTAGGTTTAGATACTCTGGCTGCTGCGCTTTCGGAGTCCAAAGACTCAATAGAAGAAGTCTTAGAACCCTATCTACTTCAGGAGGGTATGATACAGAGGACGCCGAGAGGTCGTGCCCTAGGTAAAAAGACATGGGAATATCTTGGACTAGAAAAACCAGGTGATTAGGTAGAAAATAAATTGGAAGAAAAAATGTTTCAGTATAATTGCGAAGTTTTCTACGAGGATACAGATATGGGTGGGAGAGTGTATCATGCCAATTACTTGAAATTCACTGAACGTGCGAGAAGTAAGTTCATTGAATCCTTGCATGTTGATCAAAGAGCAATGCTTTTAGCAGAAAATAAATTTTTCGTTGTAAAAAATATTATAGCCGATTACTTATTGCCTGCATATTTTGGAGATAAGCTAGTAATTTGCACGACTTTGATAGAACTTAAAAGAGTCAGCATGATGTTAAAACAGGAGATCTTGAAAGATAGCAAAAAAATT
>CACAAX010000011.1 GCA_902530595.1 uncultured Alphaproteobacteria bacterium | reverse complement strand
GCTGGTTAGAAGAAGTTGTTTGCTTAATGGTGTTACTAGTCTTGCTCTCACAAAAATTGACGTTTTAGATAAGCTTGAAAAAATTAAGATTTGTGTAGGATATAGAGTTGAAAAGGAAGAATATACGGATTTTCCTGTTTCCACTTCTTTATTAAATAAACTGTCTCCAATATACGAGGAAATCGATGGTTGGAACACCAGTACGGTTGGATTGGAAAAAATTGATCAGATGCCTATAAAGGCAAGGGCGTATATTCAAAGGATAGAGGAACTTTCTGAGACTGAGGTCTCGATAATCTCAACTGGGCCAGAAAGAAACCAAACTATTTTGATAAATGACCCATTTTAATAATAATTCAGTATAGAGATGTCTTCATATAGATTAAAAAGATTATTCGCCCTTTTAGTTTTATTGCTTTGGTTACCTTTGTACATAGTGTTGGTTTTGAACTTGCTTACTTTTTTTGAAAGACCAAACTTATTTATAGAACTTTTGATATATATTATAGTAGGTGTGTTTTGGGCTTGGCCTTTCAAAGCTCTATTTAAAGGAATAGGACAACCAAACAAAAAAAAATAATTTAAGAAATGTGAAAGCGCAATACGTTTGCAATGTCCAAAAAATTTGAAAAAAGACTTGAATTAGGAGATGCTGTAACGCTAGTAGGTGGTGCAGGCTTTTCCAAAACTCTTCTTTCAAAAAGCCTGGCTCTTACCAACGATCTGATAGCAGCTGATGGAGGAGCAAATTTTCTGCCAACGCATACAGTTCCCAAATATATAATCGGGGATTTAGATTCTATAAGGTCTCCGGAAAAGTGGGTTGGAAAGGGAAGTGAATTAATTAAGATTGAAGATCAAGACTCAACGGATTTTGATAAGTGCACATCACTTATTAAGTCAAAAAAAATCATTGCGTTAGGCTTCATGGATCAAAGGTTAGATCACTTTTTAGCTGTTTGTTCATCGCTTGTGAAGAATAGACGCGTGATTTTTGTGGTTGGAAAAAGAGATGTTATTTTTCACCTGCCAAATGATCTTTCTATTAAACTGCCTGTTAATTCACGTGTTTCTTTATTTCCTCTGAATGAAATAAAAACAGTAGAAGCAGTTGGTTTGAAGTATCCTGTTGAGAACCATAAATTCTCTCCTATGGGTAAAATCGGAACCTCCAATATATCAACGAGTGAAAACATAAGAATTTCTTATCAAGGGTCAGGGATGCTTGGTATATTTTCGAGCCTGCATCTGGATATTTTTTATAATTCGATGTAAGATTAATCAACAAAGGTGGAGAAAAAAATAAATTCTGGAAAGAAAATTGCAGCCATAAAATCTATGGAATTTATAGATCCAAAGAAAATTATTGGGCTCGGCACTGGATCAACTGTAAATCACCTTATTAAAAAAATCCATGAAACTTTCATACTTAATGGTCAATCAATAACTGCAGTATCTACTTCAACAGAAACAACTGATCTCGCTTCCAGTCTTGGAATTAGCATTATAGATCTTGATCGAGTTGACGAACTTAACGTCGTTATTGATGGAGCGGATGAAGTTGATCCTGAAAATAATTTAATTAAAGGGGGTGGTGGTGCGCTTTTGATGGAAAAAATTGTAGCGAGTTGTTCTAAGCAGTTTATCATAATAGTTGACTCTTCAAAAATTGTTTCCAACTTAGGAAAGTTTCCCCTGCCAGTTGAAGTGGTTCAATTTGGTTCTGAAAGGATTAAAGCTTCTATAGAAAGATTTTTAATTTCTCTAGGGTATCAAATGCCCAAAGTTACTTTCAGGAAATCTGCGTCAAATAAATATGTAACTGATCAGCAAAATTACCTTCTTGATTTGCATCTAAATGAAATTCTGGACCCAAAGACGTTATCTATTGGGTTACTTCAAATTGTTGGAGTTGTTGAAGTTGGTTTATTTATAGACATGGCTTCTAAAATTATTATTGGTAATGATGATGGAAGCTGTAAGGTAATTTAGGAGGCTAGAATGTATGACTTATTCGTTATAGGAGCAGGATCAGGTGGAGTTCGTTCAGCAAGGTTAGCTGCCGCTCAGGGCTTTAGTGTTGGTATTGCTGAGTCCTCTCGCGTAGGTGGTACTTGCGTAATAAGAGGATGTGTTCCCAAAAAGCTGATGGTCCACGCCGCAGAATTCAGCCAATATTTTAGCGATAGTGAGGGTTATGGATGGACCATTAAAGGTGCACATTTTGATTGGAAGCGAATGGTAGTAGCTAGAAACAAGGAGGTAGACAGGCTAGAGGCAGCATACAAAATGAATTTGAAAAACTCTGGTGTTGAAATTTATGAAAACTTTGCAAAATTGAGAGGAATGAACGAAGTTGAGCTAGATAATCAGAAAGTTATAAAGGCAAAACATATTCTTTTAGCGACTGGTGGTAAGCCTAAGAAACCAGAGTTTCCAGGTGTTCAGTTTACAAAGTCATCTGATGATATTTTCATGATGTCAAGCTTGCCAGAAAAAGTCGTAATTTATGGTGCCGGTTATATAGCCTGTGAATTTGCTACAATTTTTAATGGATTGGGTGTCGATGTTACACTAGTTTACAGAGGCGAAAATTTATTAAGAGGGTTTGATTACGACATTCAACGCTTAGTGAAACAAGGATTACAGGAAAAAGGTATAAAGGTGATAGTTAATACTGTGATCGATAGTGTTACCAAATGTTCAAAAGGACTTTCAGTGGATTTGAGTGACAAAAGCCATTTGGTTGTTACCGAAGTTGTTTGTGCTGTTGGTAGAAAGCCAAATATTGAAAATCTTGGACTCGAAAAGTTAGGGGTCAATCTGAATGAAGGTGTGGTGGTGGTTGATGAGTATCAAAAGACTAATGTATCAAATGTCTATGCTATCGGTGATGTTACTGACAGATTAAATTTAACGCCAGTAGCCATACGCGACGGTATTGCTTTTGTAGATACGGTTTTTAAAAATAAACCTACAGTGCCCGACCATCACTTGGTTCCAAAAGCCGTTTTTACTAAGCCTGAGGTTGGAACAGTTGGAATGTCGGAGTCAGAGGTAGTAAATGTAGGTAAAGCTTATGTAGTTTTTAAGACCGAATTCAAACCGATGAAAAATCAATTATCAGGAAATCCACAAAAAACGCTCATGAAAATGGTAGTTGAAAAGAAAACCGATAAAATTCTTGGGATCCACATTGTTGGAGAGGGTGCCGCGGAACTTATACAAGTTGCTGCTGTAGCCGTTAAAATGGGAGCAACAAAAAAAGATTTTGACGCAACTTGTGCGGTACATCCGACTGCTGCAGAAGAACTAGTTACTTTAAATTAACTTTGTACACTTGAAATTCTCAAATTAATGAGCATTTATACCAAACAAGTGATTTTTACGTAGTAAAGGAATAGAAATGCCCAACGATGATAATGACAACCCATGGGGTGGAGGAAATAATTCTGGAAATAAAAGCCCTTGGGGGAATAGTAACGGCAGTGGTGGAAAGGGACCTCGAGATGACAAACCTACATCTATCCCTGAAATAGACGATATGGTAAGGAAAGGTCAAGAAAGGCTCAAAGTTCTACTCGGGGGTGGTGGATCAGGCGGTAGGGGCGGTAGAGGCCAAAAATCCCCCGGAATCGGAAAAGGCTCCTACGGGTTAATCGGCCTGGCGCTTGTTTTGTTTTGGGCATATGCTTCTTTCTACACTGTGAAGCCAGAGGAAAAGTCCATTGAACTTTTACTGGGTGAATACTACAGAACGGGTGAATCGGGACTTAACTTTGCCCCATGGCCCTTCATAACGCATGAGGTATTGACCGTTACAAGAGAAAATACCGAGGATATCGGAGTTGGTAACAGGTCATCTAACCAAGATGAAGGTTTGATGCTGACTGGAGATGAAAACATAGTAGATATTGATTTTTCAGTAGTATGGAATATTGCTGATCCAGCAAAATTTCTATTCAACTTGGCCCAACCACGCGAAACTATTCAAGCCGTTTCTGAATCGGCAATGCGAGAGGTGATTGCCAAATCGGAACTCGCTCCCATTTTAAATAGAGATAGGGCTGTAATCAGTGCAGAAGTCAGAACTTTGATACAAACCACTTTGGACAGTTACGACAGCGGAGTAAACATTGTACGCTTGAACTTTGATAAAGCTGACCCACCCGGTGAAGTTATAGACGCTTTCAGAGACGTGCAAGCTGCAGAGCAAGAGAAGGATACATTGGAGAAACAAGCAGACGCTTACGCTAATCAGGCGTTAGCGAAGGCTCGTGGAGAGGCAGCTCAATTAATTCAGGAGGCAGAAGGATATAAGGCCAGGGTAGTCAATGAAAGTGAAGGTGAGGCCGCTAGATTTGTTTCCGTTTACGAAGAGTATGTCAAGGCTAAAGATGTTACAAGAAAAAGGTTATATTTGGAGAGAATGGAGTCAATCATGCGTGATGTTGATAAAGTTATCCTAGACCAAAATGTTGGAGGGGAGCAAGGGGTTGTGCCGTACCTTCCACTCAATCAACTCAGAGCAGGAGGAAATAATTAATGGTTTTACGGGTTATATCAGTAGTAGTAGCGCTTATAGCGTTCGTTACATACTCCTCAGTCTTTGTAGTTGACGAAAGGCAAAAAGCGCTTGTATTGCAATTTGGACAAGTTGCTGACGTTAAAGAAGAACCTGGGTTAGCATTTAAACTACCATTTATACAACAAGTTGTGAGGTACGATGATAGGATACTGTCGCTCGACACCATGCCGCTTGAAGTAACACCGCTTGATGATAGAAGATTGGTGGTAGACGCTTTTGCAAGATACAGAATTATCAACGTTGTCCAGTTCAGGCAAGCCGTAGGGACTGGGGGAATTGTTACGGCTGAAAGTCGCCTTGAAAGAATTCTGAATGCCGCATTAAGAGAAGTGCTCGGTTCTGTGACCTCTAATGCGGTTCTATCAACAGATAGGATAGAGCTAATGACGAGAATAACGGAAAGCGCAAAAATAGAATCGAAAGGTCTAGGTGTTGAAATAGTTGACGTCAGGATCAAAAGAGCTGATCTACCCACACAGAACTTAGCAGCCACTTTTAGAAGAATGCAAGCAGAGAGAGAAAGAATGGCAGCGGACGAGAGAGCGAGAGGTCAAGAGGCTGCTCAAATAGTCAGAGCGGAAGCTGATAGAAAAGCTGTTGAGACGGTATCTGAAGCAAAGAAAGAAGCTGAAATAATAAGGGGTACTGCTGATGCCCTAACGACCAAAATTTTTGCCGATGCGTTTGGTAGAGATCCAGAGTTTTATGCTTTTACCAGATCGTTGATAGCATACGAAGAATCAATGACAGGATCAAACACCACAATGGTCATAAGTCCTAACTCTGAATTCTTTGATTATATAAAGGAAAGTGAAAAAGAGTGATAGAAAAGGTGCTATTCGCTTTGGGATCCGTGATAGCATTTGAAGGGTTTTTTTTAGCGATTATTCCAGAACGGCTAAAAAAAACTTTGAGTCAAATTTCGATCATTCCTAATAAACAGCTTTCTCGAATTGGCTTAGTAATGATGGCTATTGGGATAATAATTATAGGTGTAACAGATATTTAGGATGGAACTCACATGAACGTCTTGAGAAAAAATACTGCAGAGAAATTTTGTTCTTATGCCTTTTTACCGATTTGTACTTTCTTATTTTTTATCTTTGTCAGTGGTATATCCCAGGGAAAGGGTATGCCGGGTAGTTTTAGTGATCTCGTGGAGAAATTAAGTCCTTCAGTGGTTAACATTACCACAAGCTCCACCGTGCCTAACAGGCAGGAGCTCAACCCACAACTACCACCTGGTTCGCCATTCGAAGATTTATTCAGAGACTTTATGGATAGAGAACAAAATGGTGCACCTAGAAGGCAGCGGAGGGGCACAGCGCTGGGCTCAGGCTTTATTATATCAGCTGACGGATATGTTGTAACTAATAACCATGTTATAGAAAATGCTGATCAAATTGAGATTGAATTTTTTGATGGCCGGTTAATGGAAGCAACAGTTGTTGGAACTGACCCTAAGACAGATATAGCACTTTTAAAAGTTAAGGCGAAAGATAAGCTTAAGTTTGTTAGGTTTGGAGATAGCAACAAGGCTAAAGTAGGTGACTGGGTTTTAGCTATAGGTAATCCCTTAGGTCAAGGGTTCTCTGTTTCTGCAGGTATTATTTCTGCGAGGGGCAGGGCTTTAAGTGGATCTTATGACGATTTCATACAGACCGATGCGGCAATAAATAGAGGAAACTCAGGAGGACCACTTTTTAACATGGATGGTGAAGTCATTGGTGTTAACACAGCGATTCTTTCTCCGAATGGTGGGTCTATAGGTATAGGTTTCTCGATGTCATCGGCTGTAGTTGAGAAAGTAATAGACCAGCTCACGACTTTTGGTGAGACAAGAAGAGGTTGGTTAGGGGTAAGAATACAAGATGTTACTGAAGATGTCGCGGAAGCTCTTGGTATTGAAAAAACTGATGGTGCATTAGTTACTGATGTCCCTGATGGGCCTGCTAAAACTGGGGGTATAAAATCAGGAGATGTTATTATTGAATTTGATGGTAAGACAATAAAGGACACCAGAGAGCTCGTTAGGATAGTTGGGGACAGTCCTGTAGGTAAGCAGGTGTCAGTGAAGGTACTGAGGGATGGAAAGAAAGTGTCCTTGTCCGTCAAGCTAGGTCGATTAGAAGATAACATTGCGTCAAGTCAACCATCGAGACAAAGGACAAAAAAAGTTGAGTTTGCAGGGATGACTTTGTCTAATTTAGAAAGAGAAGTAGCCGAACAGTTTGGTATTGATCGAAATATAAAGGGTGTTGTTATAGTAGATGTAAAGGCAGGGTCTGTTGGCGAGGAGAAAGGGTTGAAAAAGGGAGACGTAATTATCCAAATAAACAGGATAAAGATCTCTTCCACAGATGAACTTTACAAACTTAACGAAGAGGCAAAAAAGGCAAACAAAACATCCATACTTATGTTGATACTAAGAAACGGTATGAGAAGATTTATTGGTCTACCAACTCAATAGTGTGGGTTTATTTTATATTTGGAATAAGTTCGAGAAGTCTTGAGATGTCTCTTATATCATCAGCAATTAGGTGAGAGACTTGGTTTTCCCTTTGTAGTTGTCCACGTACTAATAAAAACGAAGAGAATACAACTTGATCTCTAAACTTTCTGTAAACACTATTCCAACAAATTATATTTGAGGTCCCTGTTTCATCCTCTAATGTTAGAAACACTGTCCCTTTAGCTGTTGAGGGCATCTGTTTAACAATTACAAACCCTGCAACTGCTGCAAAAGAGTTATTCTCTAAAGTACATAATTCAGCACAAGTCAAGATTGCATCTTTTTTTTGAGCATTTTTCATGAGAACAAAAATAGAACATTTTTTTTGTTATTAATAGATTAAATTTAAGATTGTATAATTAAAAAAATAATATTAAGTTCCTCTCCAATGGTTAAAATTACTTATATAGAGTTCAATGGGACCAAACACGTTGTCGATGTAGAAGATGGGCTTACAGTGATGGAGGGTGCTCGTGACAACGATATTCCAGGTATTGAAGCTGATTGTGGCGGAGCCTGTGCTTGTTCCACTTGCCACGTTTATGTTGATAACGATTGGGTTGATAAACTTCCTCAAAAAGAAGATATGGAAAGTGATATGCTAGAATTTGCCTTTTCCCCCGATGATAAAACCTCTAGGCTAACATGCCAAATTACAGTTACTGATGATTTAGAAGGCTTAATTGTAAGGATGCCCGAAAAACAAATTTAATTTAATAGGTACCAATATCTGTTCTGTAAAAAATGTTTTCATTTTCTATCTTAGTTAGCGCTTTATACACGATTGTTCTAGCGTATTTAAGATTTTTGCTTCTTACTGTAAAACTAAAAATTCGTCCCCCAGTATTGCATAAAAAGTTATTTTTAAAATAAGTGCCAGCGTGGAATATCTTTAACGCTTTATTATATTTTATATCAACTATGTCGTTGAGTTCACAATCACTTCTTGGATTTTTTGGATATCCTTTTTCTGCAACAATAACTGTGATAGCACTGTCACATGCCTCATTAATAGATAAACTAGATAATTCATTCTTTGCTCCACTAAAATATATATCGAATATCTGAGCACCTAATCGAACACACAGAGCTTGACATTCGGGATCACCAAAACGCACATTATATTCAATGAGTTTTGGCTCTCCATTATTCAAAACTAGTCCTGCATAGAGTATCCCGGAAAACTCATTACCAGTTTCCTTCATGTACCCTACTGTTGGCTTAATGATTTTATTCAAGATCTTGTCTAAAGTTTTTTTTGTTAGTAAAGGAGACGGCGAGAAGGCACCCATACCACCAGTATTAGGCCCACGGTCATTATCAAAAGCTCTTTTATAGTCTTGTGCGCTTCCGATGTATTTTATTGTCTTTTTATCAATAGCAAAAAAGACGCTCATTTCTTTGCCCTCAAGGTACTCTTCAATTATAACCTTACTTTTCACTGTTCCAATTTTTCCTGCAAAGATAGAACTAATAAAATTGTCGGCCTCTTCAATATCGCTTGAAACTAAAACTCCCTTACCTGCAGCAAGTCCATCTGCTTTAATTACGTAGGGTGTAGGTTGTTCTCTCAAAAATTTCTTAGCGTCATCAACTCTTGAAAAAATCTCGTAATTTCCAGTAGGTATTTTTTTGTGCTTGCACATATTCTTGGTAAAGGATTTTGAGGCTTCTAATTGAGAAGCTTCCATGGTTGGCCCAAATACCAATATATTTTTTTCTTTGAGAGCATTTGTAAGACCCTGCTCAAATTGCTTCTCAGGCCCGACTATTACAAGATCAATTGAATGCAGCAAACACATTTCCAGGATTTCGTTATTTGATGTTACATCAATATCAACATTTGTCGCTAATTCGGTGGTCCCGGCATTCCCTGGGCTACAATAAATTTTCGTACATCTTGGATTTTGGGATATAGCCCAAGTCAATGCGTGCTCCCGTGCACCATTTCCAATAATCAAAATTTTCATTCTCTTTCCAATCCTTTTCGATCATGATACTCATAGGAGTGATTATATAAAGAAATAAAAATCAGTTGTGATCTAAAGGCTATGACAAAAGAGAACATACCGGAATTTACTGTTACGACCCTATCCCAATCGATACGAAATACATTAGAAACGGAGTTTGAATATGTCAGGGTAAAGGGGGAACTCGGCAGGGTTAGCAGACCTGCCTCTGGCCACGTATATTTTGACCTTAAAGATGACAAATCAATATTAGCTAGCGTTGTATGGCGAGGTACCAAACTAACCAAAAGAGATCTAATCGAAGAAGGAAATGAAGTTGTCTTAGTAGGTCGCATTTCGTCTTTTTCTGGACACAGCAAATATCAAATAATAGTGGAGGATATACAAGCAGCGGGGATTGGGGCTCTACTTGCAATGTTAAATAAGCGAAGGGAAAAACTTGCGGCTGAGGGTATATTTAGTGAAAAAAGAAAACTAGCTTTACCAACGTACCCTCTAAGTATCGGAGTAATAACATCTATATCTGGGGCAGTTATTAAAGATATTTTGAACAGAGTTGAAGCCAGATTTTCTGTAAGGGTTATTATCTTCCCAGTTACTGTTCAAGGAGATAGTTGTGCGAAAGATGTTATAGAAGGAATTAACTTCTTCCATCAGGAAAAAGCCAATACCAAAGGCCTTAGACCTGACTTATTAATAATTGCCCGGGGAGGGGGATCGTTTGAAGATTTATGGCCTTTCAATGACGAAAGTCTCATTAGAGCCGTATCAGAAGCAAAGATACCCATTATCTCAGCTATTGGACATGAAACCGATACAACGCTATTAGACCTTGTTGCGGATGTGAGAGCGCCCACTCCCACAGCAGCGGCAGAGATTGCCTTACCAAATCGAACAGAAATTTTAGGGCAGTTAAGTTACCTTTCTACAAATTTAAGAAACAGTGCGGAAAAGATAACATTTTTAAAAATGTCTTTGCTTAATCAATGCTCTGCAAAGCTTAAAAGCCCATACCAAAACCTGAACGATATGAAAAAATCACTTACAATGAACATACTAAAATTCGACAGTATTATTAAAGATGCTTTTTCTGAGATGTCTAACGAGGTAAAATTATTAGATAAGGATCTTTCAGCGAGGCTAAAGCAAATTTTCCACTATGTCTTTGATACAAAAAAACGATTAGGTTTATTAGATGAGATGGCTTTGAAGCATCTTTGGAATAACTTTAGAAAAAAATCAGAAAATTTTATGGCAGCATCCAGATTGTTAGAGAGCGTAAGTTATAAAAAAGTACTGTCCAGGGGATACTCTGTCATACGAGATGAAAATGACAAAATTGTAAGCACCAAATCTCAATTGAAAAGTAAAAGTGCTCTTACAATTGAATGGGCTGATGGTAAGGTAAGAGTAAGAGCAGATAAGTAGAAAGTTGGTATTACAAAATGGTAACAGGATTTTTCAAAAAACTTAAAAATAAACTATTTAATTCCAGTTCAAAATTTACAAAAAATTTAGATGAGGCCGTTAACGAAGTATCTAAAGCTGAAGCCGATGTGAATATTGAGAAAATAGTTTCAGTAGAAAAGTCAGAAAAAAATGAAATTAACTCGAAGAAAATTAGTGAATCAGAAAAAAGTCAGTTCGCACAAGACGGTGATACTGATCAAAACAAAGATATCGTTAAAGATGGTCGAAAAGTCACCAAAGCTAAATCAGTCGTAAAAAAAGCTCTTGACTCATTAAAGAGAAAGCCAGACCCAAGGAAAATTTTATTTAATGATGAGTTTTTAGAGAAACTTGAAGATATCCTGATTTCATCCGATGTAGGGAGTAAAACCGCTTTAAAGATTTCAGAAAAAATTTCGTCAAAAGTATATGGAAAAAAAATAGAGGTAATGCAGCTTAAAGAATATCTCATAGACGAGATAACTAAGATATTAGAGCCAATAGCCAAGCCCATTCCAATCTATAAAACGGCTCCGCAAATCGTAGTGGTGGTAGGCGTTAATGGATCTGGTAAGACAACAACAATTGGTAAACTTGCATCACAATTTAAGATGGCTGGAAAATCAGTAATGATTGGAGCGGGTGATACTTTTAGAGCTGCAGCTATTGAACAGTTATCTGTTTGGGCGGAGAGGGTAGATGTCCCAATTATCAAGGCCGAGCAAGGATCTGATCCAGCTTCTTTAGCGTATAAGTCAGTTGAAAGAGCTATAAATGAAAAGACGGACCTCTTGTTTATCGATACAGCAGGAAGATTGCAAAACAAAACAGATCTTATGCAGGAGTTAGTAAAAATTGTCACTGTTATAAAAAAAGTAAAAAGCGAAGCCCCTGAAAATATAATATTAGTTCTCGATGCGACCACTGGACAAAACATTATTTCTCAAGTAGAGATCTTCCAGAAAATGGTCAATATAACGGGAATAATAATGACTAAGTTGGATGGCAGCGCAAAAGGGGGAATACTAATATCAGTTGCCGATAGATTTCAATTGCCAATACATGCTATAGGGGTTGGTGAGACATTAGATGACCTTCAGCCATTTGATCCTGAAGAGTTTGCAACGGCTTTGATTGGTGAGTTTAGAGAGTAATTATTAATGGAAAAAAAAGAAGAAAATTCGTTCACAAAAAGTATTTTAGAGTTTGTTCCATTGATAGCATTCTTTCTGGCTTATTACTATTTTCCCAACTCAAATAATCTGACCGGTGAAGACCTTTCGGTTGAAAAGATAATCTTTGCCACAAAGGTATTCGTACCCATCTTATTAATTGCATCGTTATTAAATTACCTGATCTTAGGAACGATATCCAAAATGTCTGTTATTACGGCGGTTGTAGTAATCTTTTTTGGTGCATTAACAATCTGGTTCAAAGATCCCACATTCATAAAGATGAAACCTACAATTATCTATCTCAGTTTTGCGGTAGTTCTGATCATGGGTCTAATGAGAAAAAGAAGCTTATTACAAAGTTTAATGGGATCCACGTTAGCCTTAGAAGAAGAAGGGTGGATGCTTCTCACAAAGAGAATAATTATTTTTTTTATTAGCCTTGCCTTTCTTAATGAACTGGTATGGAGGTATTTTGGCCAAGATCAATGGGTGAATTTTAAAACTTTTGGAATGCCAATTTTAAGCCTACTGTTTTTTGCTTTTCAATATAAGTTATTTCAGAAATATCTTATTGATAAGGAAAACTAGACTTATTTTTCAAGATAAGTTTTAAGCTTATTCTCGTATATGGTACTAGTTATCGGTCCCGCAATCCTTAGTAAGATATTGTTTTCTTTATCAAGAAGGAAAGTTTCGGGTATTCCATAAACTCCCCAGTCTATAGCTGTTTTACCAGATTGGTCTGAACCGATTGCTACATATGGATTGCCTAGTTCTGTAAGAAATTTTTGTGCGTTTAAAGGATTATCTTTATAATTTACGCCAATTATATGGTATCCATTCTTTTGAATTGACATTAAGGATTTATGTTCTGCTCTGCAGGGAGCACACCAGCTAGCCCAGAAGTTCACCAACTTGTAGTTTGAAACATCAAGATGTTTTTCTTGGGGAGTCTCCCAGTGGTTCAGAGGAGTTAAATAAAAGTTAGGCTTTTTTTGACCGATCAGATTACTTTTTATTTGTTTCGATATATTTGATTTAATACTTAATTTGCCATTTGCCATTTCGATATCGTAAGCAAAAACCACGAACAAAGAGAGGCAAAGTAAAATAAATATGGGTATTACTAAAATAATTTTGAAACTAATTTGACTCATTTTTAGTTTCTTTTTTTCTTAATTCTTTATCTGTTTTTATCTTAGAAATTAGGGTTTGTATTATCAGGGCTGATATAAGAGCAATTGTGCTCACATAAGATGCAATGATTACAAAAGAAAACTTCCCAAAAATTCCTAACATTGGTCCCGGACTATCCCATTAATTTTAGCTTCAATTTATTAAGCTCCGTAGTTGTTCGTACAAGTAAAAGATAAACAAAAAGAGATGAAAACCCAACTAATGCTAAAATAAGTGGAAAATAGTAGCTGTCATCAATATTCTTTTCTTCGTCAAGAGACAAAGTTGGGCCTTGATGTAGACCCTGATCTATAAAAAACACGATATACCGAGATAGAAGAGCGAAAACAGATCCTAATATACAAAATAAAGAAGTAACATTTGCTGCCCGTTCTAAAGGTTTGATAGCCGACCATAAGATGATGTACCCCACGTAGAAACATAGCAGAACTGCAAATGAGGTTAGTCGAGGGTCCCAAACCCAGTAAGTTCCCCAAGTGCTGCTACCCCACAAACTTCCTGTTATTATCGTAGCAATAGTCATTATTAAACCAATCATTGCAGACGATTTAGCTGCTAATGCGCTCACGTATTGGCGCCTAATCAACCAAACTATAGAGGCTACAGTCATCATAAGATATACGTTTATTGCTAAGAATGCTGCAGGAACATGGATAAAAATTATTTTCACTGTCTCCAGTTGCTTATAGTCAGGGCCAGTAAAGAACACCCCCCAAACTAAACCAGGTATAATTGCTAAAACAGCTATCAAACCTGCAAGAGGTGATATTATCTTTGTTAGTTTTTTAAAAAGTACCGGGTTAGAGAACTTCCAAAATTTATTTAACGCGCTGTTTTTCATTTTGTTAATAATTCAGTTTAATTGCATACGCAGATATATAGGGACTGAGTACCACAGTAAATAGTGTATTTGCGTATAGTAGCAAATATTCCAAGGCAAATAAATCGGTGGTGCTGGAACTGCAGCAGAAAATTCCTAAAAGAAGAGTTGGGAAATAAAACGGTATAGTAATTGTTGTAAGAAGAAAATTACTGCGGTTTGATAACGTTAGGCAGGATATCATTGTTCCTGTAAAGCTGAGTGAAGGAGATCCACACAGTAGCACTATAAAAATTCTTAAAATATGATCAGAGCTTATTTGAAATGTAATCAAGACAACTGGAATTATAATTATGAGCGGAATAACAACTGAAACCCAATGAACAATCGTTTTTAAAAACATTGTTACTTCTAGGGGAATATCAGCGATCAAAAGATAGTCCAAAATACCACTTTCGTAATCTTCATGAATGACTTTGTTTAGAGTAAGCAAGATAGACATTAAAAGACTTAACCAAACTGCAGTTAGACCTATATTACTAAGCACAAAGTTATCACCAAATGCCGAAAGCGCGAATAAGAGGATAAAGAATAAAAAGAAGGAAAAAGCCAAAACTACGTGTGCACCAGTCCTTATTACCAATAGAAATTCTAGTCGAAGAATATTTAGCATTTTAATTTTTACCGCTATGTCTTTCTAGATTAATTATTTTATGTCCCTTAACTTGTGCCGGTTCATGAGAAGTAATTATCGACAAGCCTCCTGCCCTAAGATGAGAGGTGTGTAGTTCCAAAAACTTTTTCTTGCCAACAAAATCTAGGTTTGTTGTTGGCTCATCAAGTATCCAAATATTTCTATTCATCAAGGAAAGTCTCACCAAGGCTAGTCTTTTTCGCTGACCCTCGGAACAACTTTCAACAAGTTTATTTGGTAGATCCCAGAATTTTATCAACTCGCTAGTATTAGCATCCGAGCTGTAATATGCTTTCCAATATTCTATTGTCTCCATTACTGTTAGCCCAGTATGGATAGAGGTTTTGTGCCCGTAGTATCCTATGTGTTCCTGCCTATTTGAGGGATCATTGGAAAGATTAATTTTGTTTATCGATATTTTGCCTTTGAAAATTGATTTGAACCCAACAATTGTGTTCAAAAGAAGTGTCTTGCCAACTCCGTTTGGGCCTGTAATAGTAATCGACTGCCCCGAATTTAAATTGAAATTTATATCACTGAGTATTACTTTGCTATCAATCGCGCAATATAATGAATTTATCGAAATAGAACTTTGAGCTTGTTTCATTTTGGATTTTTTATGGTCTATCTAAAAGAATTGAATAACGATTATGGGTTTGATTATTGATAAGTACCAATAGCATAAAAGGTAACAATATGAAAAAGACATTTAATTTTGTGAAAATTGCTAAAGCATAATAATAATAGAAAAACGTTTAAATTAGAAACATTCAAGCATAAAAAAATATTTGACTTTTTATGCAACGCATCATGTAAGGGATAGTTTTTGGTAAAAAAAGTATATCATAAGAAAAGCGTTTTATTCCGTTAATATTATACAAATGGCAAATATAACCACTCGCATAAATAATTGGATTATTTTCTACACTGTCTTATTAATTGCATGGATTGCAATTGTGGTAATGGCACTAGAGAGTCTTTTGCCAAATAATGCAAATTTCGTCACAAGGGTAGTAGAGATTTGCAGCAATTCGGTTTCGGACTTAAATATCATTGGGGTTTTTTTTATGTGGTTTTTAATGAGTATCGCAATGATGTCACCTACTATAATTCCAACGCTCAAAACATATGAAGATATATTGGAAAGTGGTGGAAAAAGAGAAAATAGTTTTTGGTGGTTCATTACAGGTTTCTTAAGTATCTGGATGATTTTTTCTATTTTAATGTCTTTAACACAGGTTTTTCTTGGAAGGCTTTATTTGCTAAATGCTCAGGGAGCGTTTGTGAGCACTCTGATCAGTTCTGGCTTTCTAGTATTAGCAGGATTATATCAGCTTAGTTCATATAAAGAAGCATGTCTAATCAAATGCCAAAGGCCCTTTACTTTCTTCCTACAGAACTGGAAGAGTGGGAATAGCGGGTCCTTCAACATGGGGGTATCGATCGGACTGTTTTGTCTTGGCTGCTGTTGGGCTCTAATGGCATTAGCTTTTGTCGGGGGAGTTATGAATTTAGCTTTTATGGCTATAATGACTTTTTTCATGATGTTAGAGAAAATTCCTGATTATGGAAAATATATCTCAAAACCACTATCTTTAATCTTGATTGGTTCTGGAACCGTGTTAGTTTGGTGGTGAAACTTTAGGAGTATAGGATATGGGTTCGGAGAAAGTAGATTGGGCTATTAATGGGGAGCTCGCACTAAATTGTAATTGTACTGTGTTTTGTCCTTGTGCTGTAAGTCTTGGAGATCATCCTCCTACTGAGGGTTATTGTCAAACTTGGTTAGCTGTAAGAATAGATAACGGACACTTTCGTGATGTAGATCTCTCAGGCCTTAATGTAGGAATGCTGATGGAAATTCCTGGAAAAATGGCAAGAGGAAATTGGACTATCGGGGCATTTATCGATGATAGTGCAGGAGATGAGGCTTTTGACGCTCTTGATAAAATATTCTCTGGAAAAGTTGGTGGTACAACAGGTCTTTTTTCAATATTGACAGGAACATACCTTGGTAGTGAGCGATCTCCAGTTGAGTACAAAACAGAAGGTGAAAAGCGAATAGTGAATGTTGGAAAAAAAATTCAGGGGGTTATTAAGCCTATTGAAGGCTTGGAGAAAGGGAAGCCAGTAACTTTCCAAAACTCAACATATTGGATGGGGCCGGAGGTTATTATTTCAACAGCTGAACAAGGGCGAGTTCGAGCGTTTGGTCGTGTATGGGATTTTGAAGGTAGAAGCGCAGAATTATGCAAAATTAAATGGGGAACACACTAGTTTAAAAATACAAATTTATGGAGAGTAATGTGAGCACGAAAGAACTATATGATTTAGGCGACCAACCACCTCTTGGAGAGGTTCCATCAAAAATGCATGCATTTATGGTTAGACAGGATAGATTTGGTAAGCCGATTGATGCATGGAAAAGTGAAGTAATAGATGTTCCATCGATTGGGCCAAAAGATGTTTTGGTTTATGTTATGGCTACGGGGATAAATTATAATAATGTTTGGGCGGCTCTTGGGTACCCTGTAGATGTTATAGCAACACGACAAAAGAAAGGTGAGCCTGAGACTTTTCATGCTGGTGGTTCAGATGCCTCAGGTATCGTATATCAAGTTGGAGATGACGTTGCCAATGTCAAGGTGGGCGACGAGGTAGTGATTCATTCTGGTACTTGGCAAGCTGATGACCCTTGGGTATTATCGGGCAAGGACCCAATGCTTGCGCCCTCAGCTAAGGTGTGGGGCTACGAAACTAACTATGGGTCATATTGTCAATTTGCCAAAGCACAATCACATCAAATTTTGAAGAAGCCTGACCATCTCACCTGGGAGGAGTCGGCGTGTTATATGCTCTGTGCATCAACAGCTTACAGGCAGCTTATGGGCTGGGCTCCACATACTGTGGAAAAAGATGATGTTGTTCTTGTTTGGGGAGCGGCTGGTGGACTCGGTGCCATGGCATTACAGATTGTCTCTGCGTTAGGAGGAAAGCCAATAGCTGTAATATCTGATGAAGGGAAGAGACAGTTCTGTATGGATAAAGGAGCTGTTGGTGTAATAAATAGAAATGATTTTAGCCATTGGGGACCACTACCTGATACAGATGATCCTGCATTCAATGAGTGGATGGCAGGAGCTAGATCTTTTGGTAAAGCTATATGGGACATACTTGGAGAGAGGACAAACCCAAAAATTGTATTTGAACATCCAGGAGAAGCTACTTTGCCTACGTCTGGTTTTGTATGTGCTCTTGGTGGTATGGTGGTCGTTTGTGCTGGTACAACTGGCTACAATGTCACTCTCGACTTAAGATATCATTGGATGCATCAAAAAAGGTTGCAGGGATCACATGTAGCAAATGACGATGAAGCAAGTGCAGTTAATGAATTAGTTATCCAAAAAAAGGTGGATCCGTGCTTGTCGGAAACATATGATTTTGAGCAGATTGGTCATGCGCATCAGTTAATGCATGAAAACAAGCATCCAAGTGGAAATATGGCGTGTTTAGTTAATGCAACGTCTAGGGGTCAAGGATCTAAGTAAAACCACCTTTGTGAGATGAAAGATTTTGATTTAAACTTTGTGAGAAGGCATTTTTATGCCTTCGACGTAGATAACCCCCTTAGTGAAAAAGCATTCTTTGAAAATGCTGGGGGAAGTTTTCCTTGTAAGTTTGTGGTAGATAAACTTACAAAGTTTTATCAAACAACAAAGGTACAGCCTTATGGGTATTTCAACGGGTCTATAGAGGCTGGTGAAGAAATGGATAACAGTTGTAAAAAGATTGCTCAATTATTGCGAGTTCCGTTAAAAAATCTTCACGTGGGTCCTTCAACTTCTCAAAATACGTACGTTTTAGCTAATGCGCTTCGGTTATCAAAAAATAAAAAAAAGGTCATCGTAGTCTCCAATCAAGATCATGAGTCTAATACCGGCGTATGGAGAAATTTAGCAAGCCAAGGCTTTGAGGTCAGAGAGTGGAAAGTAAGGTCTAATGGCAGCCTTTATTTAGATGATTTGAAAAAACTAGTTGATAAAACTGTTTGTTTGATAGCTTTTCCGCATGTTTCTAACATAATAGGCCAAGTAAACCCCGTTAAAGACATTTGTACAATAGCTAAAGAAGCAGGGGCCTTTACCTGTGTGGATGGAGTAAGCTATGCACCTCACGGGATACCGCAAATCAATGATTTTTGTCCGGATATATATCTATTTTCATCTTATAAAACATTTGGGCCACATCTTGGCGTTATGTATGTTTCAGATAGTTTGGCTACAGAATTAGAGAGCCAATGTCATTATTTTAATCAAGAATTTCCAAATAAGAGATTTACACCTGCTGGACCTGATCATGCTCAAGTCGCCGCGTTGGGTGGCATCTATGACTACTACCACTCTCTCAGTGACCATCATCTGAATAGCGAATTATCATCAAGTTCATGTATTGATAAGCTAAATAATCTAATTTCTAATCAAGAAAGGAAATTACTGAAACCTTTGCTCGATTTTTTGAAAACCAAAAAAGATATTAGATTGTTGGGCTCTTACGAAATTGAAGATAGAGTTCCAACAGTTGCCATAGTAACAAAAAAATCAAATATTGAGCTTGCAAAAGAATTAAACGAACTAAATGTCTCGGTAGGGAGCGGTGACTTTTATGCGGTCCGTCTCCTTCAGGCGCTCGATGTAGATATCCATGAGGGAGTAATAAGATTGAGTTTTGTTCACTACACCTCGGGCAACGATGTTGAGAAATTAATGAGTGGCCTCGATCGACACCTTTAGATAATCGGATTTATTATGAGTGTAAATGTAGTTTGGTTTCGAAGAGACCTTCGTTTGAGTGATAACCCAGCTCTTTACAGTGCGACGCTAGATGGTAGACCCATAGTCCCACTGTTTATATTGGATGAGCATACTGATAATGCTGGGGCAGCATTTAAGTGGAGGCTGGGATTGTCAATAGAGAGCCTTTCTTTAGATTTAGAGAAACACAATTCAAAACTTATTTTAAAAAAAGGTAATCCACTTTATGTGTTAAAAGAATTAAGATCGTTGATTGGCGACTTTAAAATTTTTTGGAATAGGCTATATGATGAAAATTCGGTTAAAAGAGATACTGAAATCAAATCCTATTTTAAGGAACAAGGAGTTGAAGTAAAGTCTACCGAAGGACTTCTCTTGCACTCACCCTGGAAAACTCAAACTAATGCGGGATCATACTATAAAGTATTTACGCCTTTCTGGAGAGCATTATCAAAACAAGAGGTAAAACCAACGGTACCAAAACCCACTAAACTTATTTCACCCATGAAATGGCCAAAGAGTGATTATCTTAGCGAGTGGAAATTGGATAAGGATATAGGCCAAGGAAAAGAGTATTTAATTGAAAGGGTACATGTTGGTGAGGAAAAAGCTAAAAAAAATCTGAATAGCTTTCTGCATCAGAGACTTAAAAATTATGGACAAGCAAGAGATAGGGTTGATTTGACAGAAAGCTCAAACCTTTCTGAGAACCTTGCCTATGGTGAAATCTCCGCCCGAGAAATCTGGCATTCGGCCGTTGGTCATAAAGATGTAGCGTTCAAAGAAAAAGAGATGTTTATAAGGCAATTAGCATGGCGTGATTTTGCTTGGTATCTTTCTTACTTCAGTCCCCACATTCTTAGAAAAAATTGGAAAGCCGAATGGGATCATTTCCCTTGGAGAGTGAACGAGGATGAGCTAAATAGCTGGAAAAGAGGCTTGACCGGACAACCAATTGTGGATGCGGGAATGAGAGAAATGTATGTCACAGGTAGAATGCATAACAGGGTAAGGATGATAGTAGCTTCATACTTGACTAAACATCTCCTTATTGACTGGAGGCATGGTTTAAAATGGTTTGAAGACTGTTTAATTGATTGGGATCCAGCCTCAAATGCTATGGGTTGGCAATGGGTGGCTGGTTCAGGTCCTGACGCTAGTCCTTTTTTCAGAGTATTTAACCCTGAATTGCAAGCAAAAAAATTTGATCCTGATAGTAAATATCAAATGAAATTCTTAGGACTAACTTTCAAACCTACTCCCGAAAGTGAAAAGTTTTGTAAGATGGCGCCCAAAAGTTGGAATATTCAAGAAAAAAGTCGCCCTTCCACTTCCATCGTTGACTTAAAGTTTGGTCGTGACAGAGCCCTTAATAAATATTCTGAATTTAAAAAAATTATTTCGGATATATGAGATGAAGATAGCGGTAGTAGGGTCAGGAATATCTGGGCTTGGAGCAGCATTGGCGCTATCTGAAAAACATGAGGTATCGTTATTTGAAAAAAACAGTTACTTCGGCGGGCACTCAAATACGGTAAAAATTGAGCTAAACGAAGAAGATATTCAGGTAGATACTGGGTTTATTGTTTTTAATGAAAAAAATTATCCTAACCTCACAAGTCTATTTGACGAATTAAAGGTAGCAACAAAAAGTTCAAATATGTCGTTCGGATTCTCGTTAGCCGATGGACAACTAGAATACGCAGGTCAAAATTTTAATTCTTTTTTTGCTCAACGCAGAAACTTATTAAATATAAATCATTTGAGGGGTCTATACGATGTTTATAGATTTAAAAATATTTCGAAGAGATTTATGGCTGATAAGAAATTTTCATATTTTGATATGCGCCAATTTTTGCAGCACTACAATTTTGGCAGTTGGTTTTCGGAAATGTTTGTTGTTCCAATGGGTGCTGCAATTTGGTCTGTGCCAACAGGTAGTATCTTAGATTTTCCTGCATTAAGTTATTTGAAATTCTTTGAAAATCATGGCCTATTGGACCTTCTCTCTAGCCCAATTGAGTGGAGAACAGTTGACGGTGGTTCAAAGCAATATGTAGATAAAATTATAAGAAGGCTTGGGAAAAGGGTATTTCTAGGCACTCCCGTAAAAGCAATCACAAGAAGCAAAAAAAAGTGTAATTTACTTGCAGGAAATGGGTTTGGTGAGATGGTTTTTGATAAAGTTATTTTAGCGTGTGATGGTCCAGAAACTATAGATTTAATTGGAGATGTTAGTAAAGATGAGCTAGATACTTTAAAATTGTTTAAGGTATCTAAGAATAAAGTGGTGCTCCACTCTGATAACACGCATATGCCGAAGTTAAAAAACGTATGGTCTAGTTGGAATTTTATTACAAGTAATATTCAAAACTCTCTCAATAAACCAATTGAGGTCACCTACTGGATGAACAAACTTCAGAGTATAAAAGGTAAAAAAAATTATTTTGTTTCACTGAACCCTAGCAAAGAAATTGACCCAACTCTTGTATATTATCAAACGTCATATTCTCACCCTGTTTATGACTCTGATACATTCAATGCGCAAAAAAAACTAAACGCGCTACAGGGTGAAAATGGTTTGTACTTTGCAGGTGCAAAAATGGGTTTTGGTTTTCATGAAGATGGCTTAAACTCGGGCCTATACGTTGCGAAGCTGTTAGGTTGTGAGCCTAATTGGTCCAAGAGAAAGATGTAGAACTTATGGTAAAATCGTGTGTTTATTTTGGGTCTGTTATGCACATGCGATTAAAGCCGAGAAGACATTTATTTCGTTACAACGTTTTTAGCCTTTTTTTGGATATTGATAAATTAGCAGAGTTTGATGAGACATCTTGGTTTTTCAGATTAAACAGATGGGGAATGGTTTCTCTATATGAAAAGGATCATGGAGATAGAAATACCTTACACTTAAGAGATTGGGTTAACAAAAAGCTTATGGGGGCGGGATTTACTAAACCGGATAAAGTCTATTTATTAAGTTTTCCCCGGGTTTTAGGACTTGGTTTTAGCCCATTGTCCGTTTTCTACTGCTACTCCAAGAACCAATTAAATTCCGTTATTTACGAAGTAAAAAATACATATGGGGAGCAAATCGAATATATATCAGATAGTCAACCTGACCCGGACGGAAGGGTCAGGCACTCTGTCAAGAAAAATATGTATGTATCTCCATTTATAGATATGGCTCAAACTTACCATTTTACGATTTTACCTCCTGACGAAAAGCTTTCTATTAAGATTAACGAAAAAGATGAAGAAGGGTTACTTCTAATTGCTAGTCAAACGGGAAGATATCAGGACTTTAATGACTGGACGTTAGCTAAGGCTTTTTTTTGTTATCCACTTATGTTGGTAAAAGTGTTGATTTTAATACATTGGAATGCTTTAATTTTGTATTTTAAGAGAGTCAAAATTGTACCTTATAGTTAGGTTAATTTGGGGGGAAAGATGGAGGAACAATTTTTAAAAGATGTTAAAGGCCAACCTAATCTGCCAAGATGGTTTTCTTCAATATTTAAAATGATACAAAGCCCTAATGCGGGTAGTCTAATAATCCAACTTCCAGACAACAGAAAGTTTATTGTTGAGAGCAAAAAACCTGGAGCCAATGCCTACATAGTGGTGAAGAATGAACATTTCTTCTCCAGACTTGTGCGCGAGGGTCAAAATGGATTTTCAGAATCATATATGGATGGTTGGTGGGATACACCAGACCTTCAAGCAGTATTAGATTTTTTCCTTCTAGCAGGCGATGATATATATGATGATTTAATCGGAACCAGCGTTGTAAGGTTGTATGAAAGACTTAACCACTGGTTGAAGTCTAATTGGAAATTTCAAGCAAGAAAAAATATCTCCTATCATTACGATCTAGGCAACCAATTTTATAGAGAATGGCTCGACAAAACGATGACTTACTCGTCTGCGCTTTTCAAAAACAAAAAAGAAGTGCTATCTAGCGCGCAAACAAATAAGTATGAATCAATATGCAAAAATTTAAATTTGAAAGTGGGTGACAGCGTCTTGGAAATTGGCTGTGGTTGGGGAGGATTTGCTGAACATGCTATCAAGACTAGAGGTGTCAAACTCACGGGTCTGACGTTGTCTAAAGAACAATTAGATTATTCTAAAAAAAGAATGTTTGAATTGGGTATGGCGGATAAAAGCTCATTTCTTCTGCAAGATTATAGAGATGAAAAGGGTGTTTACGATGGTGTTGTGTCAATAGAAATGTTTGAGGCCGTTGGAGAAAAATATTGGCCTACATATTTTAAAACTATCAAAAATTCTCTCAAAAGTGGTGGTCTAGGATGTCTACAAGTTATAACCATTGATGATAAGTATTTTCCTAAATATAGGAAAAGTGTTGATTTTCTTCAAAAGTATATTTTTCCAGGAGGTATGCTCCCAAGTTATACGGCTCTTGTTGACCAAATTCGTAGTGCGGACTTGGAATTTATAAGAAGTAAGGAATTTGGACAAAGTTATTCTAAGACTCTTCGTATATGGTCCCAAAGATTCAATAGTAAGTGGGACAGAATATCTGAGCTGGGATTTGATGATAGATTTAGGCGGATGTGGAACTTTTACTTAACCTCATGTGCGTCATTCTTTTTTTCTGGTGCTGGTGATGTAACCCAGGTGACTCTAAAGAAAAATTAGCTTCTTTTGCGCCAAAATTATTTACAACACATTATTTATGCATCAAACGCACTGCCTTTGGCACTGATAATATTTCCACTCTTTATTTTTGTCAGCGAGCATTATGCTAGGCAATTTGGTATCTCTCTTCTAGGTATCGGAGTTATATTTTTAATTGTACGATTGTTAGATGGAATTTTAGATCCTTTAGTAGGTTGGGCAAGTGACAACTTGAATGTTCCCGTTGGAAAAAGGAAGTTTTGGTTGTTGATATCGTTACCCTTCACTCTCTTTGGGGTCTGGGGTCTCTTTGGATCTAATTTGAGTACATTTGCTTTCCAACACTTTGCGTTTTATATAGTGATACTGACCATAGGGCTATCACTTTTAACTCCCCCTTTTTATAGTTTAGGAGCGGAATTAAGTGGAGAGTATGTTGAGAGATCTCGAATAACCTTTTTTCGTGAAGGCTTCTTTCTTTTGGGCACAATTTTAGCAGCTCTAATGTATGCTATGGCCGAGGGATCCACACAAGCTCTTAAAAATATAGCCACAGTAATTTTTATTAGCCACCCACTAATGATAATAATTTCCGCTTTTGTTATTAAAGAAAGCTCTATAGCACATCAAAACAAGTCAGAAATATTTAGTGTGGTCAAAGCCATACTAGTTAACAAACAATTAAAATACTTTTTCCTAAGTCAGTTTTTTAATGCCGCTGCGAATGGAATTCCGGGAGCTTTGTTTGCTTTTTTTGTAATCCATAAACTACAAAGAGAGGATCTAGTAGGGTTACTTATGCTTTTATATTTATTATCGGGTGTGTTAAGCGTACCACTATGGATTAAAATAAGTAAGCTCTTTAAAAAAAGTGACTTATGGTGCGCCTCAATATTTTTTTCTATGATTGTTTTTTCCTTAGTATTCTTTATGAATACTGAAAGTATTGTTCTATTCTCGGTGATCTGTCTCTTGACTGGTATTTGTGTGAGTGCTGACTCTGCTCTTCCTACGTCTATTCAAGCAGACCTTTTAGATGAAGATCTTAAAATAGTAAAAAGTAATCGGTCGGGAACTTTCTTTTCAATTTTATCAGTTATTAATAAAACCGCTGCAGCTTTTTCAGGCGGTTTCGTTTTGTTGTTTCTTTATGCAGTTGATTTTGATCCCTTAGGTGGTAATTCAGAGGAGATATTATTTTGGTTGACCTGTTTATACGCTATCGCTCCAATCACTCTGAAGGTTTTGCCATTATTACTAATGTTTAGGTTTCCCGAAACAAACAGGGATCAAGCTATCTAATAAGAAGAAAGTATTTCCCTAGTATTTTATCTATTAATTTTTTTGGTAAAGTACGGATTAGGTAAAACTGAAGACCTGATGGTCCCATTGAGTATTTGACTTTAGGCCTTTTTAGACTGGAAATTTTATAAATTTTTTGTGCTAAAACTTGAACATCTTGTCCTTGCTCTGATAATTCTTTGATAAAATTTGTAAATCTAACGAAGGCTTGATTATACACAGTCTTCTTAAAATCAACGGCTCTTCCGTCTATGTTCGATTTATCCCATATTGCGGTTTTAAAAGCTCTTGGCGCGACAATTACTACTTTGATACCATAAATCAAGAGTTCTCGACGTAGAGACTCGGAAAACCCTTCAAGAGCGTGTTTACTTGAACAATAAGACGCCATAAAAGGCTGTCCGATCGATCCTCCCCCGGAGCTTATATTTATTACTTTGCCAGGAGCACGTTTGTTTTTTGCGCCAAGCAATGGCAAAAATATTTGAACACAGTTGAAAGTTCCTAAAACCATTGTTCTGAGGTGAAGATCAAATTCTTCACTGGAAATGTGTTCAACAGGCCCCAATTTTGCGATTCCTGCATTATTAATCAAAATACCTAGATTGGATCCTTTTAAATTTAATTTAACTTTTTTGTATGCTTTAGATATCTGCGAATAGTTGGTTACATCAAAAACTAAAGGTACGAAATTGGCACCATATTTCTTCTTAAGTGGCGCTTCCATTTTTTTGTCTCTTACCGATCCAAACACAAGAAAGCCTTGTTTCAAAAACTCCGTGACAAGGGCTGCACCAATACCCGTTGAGCAGCCTGTGATCAATATTGACTTATTCAACTGCTTTTCCATATTTTGTGGATATTACTTTCTCTGTTATTCAAAATGAAACTAGCTGGATATTTTCCAACAGTAAAACCGCTTCCAACCCAATTTTTTTGTTCATCATATTGCAGGGTTAATTCCAAATCGCCCGATATTTCCCATTCCGTTACCGGGTAGTTTTTATCATTAAAGGACACTTTTTTATTTTTTAACTTTCGAGTTTTTATCTCTAGAGGTGTTCCATCCTGAGTACTAACCCAAATCTTTCTTTTTAAAAATTCTGGAGTGAAATAACTTGTGGTTGCGAAGGTATCTTTTATAACTCCTGAAAAAGCAGAGCCTTCGATTCTAAACCCCCCTTCTTCCCTTTGGCCTTTTACATAATATCTTTTTCCAAACCAAGATGAATTAGCATCTATGGAAATTAGTTTTTTATTTTTCCAAACCTCACGGTTTGTTAAAGTATATTTCATAAATTTTAGCCCCAAAAATTTTGGCGTTATTTCAACGTCAACTAGGACTTCCAAGCCATTTTTAAGCTTTTTATGAGTTAGATTTGAATAACCAACTATTTCACCATTTAATAAAACATCAAAGCTCACAGAAGTCTTAGGTGTTGAACCATACGCTTGCTGCGAAAACAAGCCTAACGACAAAATGCTTGAAATTAGAAAGTGTCGTCTTTCCATTTTGTTAAAAATTACCGTTAAAATTAATTAGCATGATAATGTAGTAATACTATATTATTTTGATTGCATCAATTTACACATTCATTGACACCTGCCAACACAATAAAAATTCGTGCAAATTGACTAAGGACTGTGTATGAGATGGACTAATTGTGGAATTAAAAGTAATTATTGTTAATCCTCTTTAAGGTAGGTAAGTTCGATCTATGAGTATATTAAACAAGCTATTAACTTCGTTATTTGCTGCTCTATTTCTCTTCCTTAGCCCAATAAATGTGAGCGGAGAGACACTTGAAATTGTTTTTGATAATTTCGATAAAAACGCTGCAAGAGCTACTGATATACTGTCCAAGGGAGAAGCATCGAATGAATCTCTGAGTTATTTGAGAGCTGACTTATTCGAAGATAGAAATAAAGCTCTTCTTTTGCAAAAAGAGATAAATAATAAGTATCTAATTCAAAGAGGAGAGTTAAAGATAATTGATGATTTAGTTGCAGAGAGTTCCATACAAGGGACATATATTTCGTTGAAGCGGCAAAAGCTTATAAGTACTCTTGAAAAAACAACGTTTCAATTGGCTAATACAAAGCTTTCTCTAAGAAGAGCAGAAAGACTAATCAAGGAAATTGATGCACTAAAGAAAGTGAGATTCAATGAAAGGTTTTTTTCATTTAATCAACTTGTTTTGTTACCCACTACCTATGCTCAGGGAGCGTCTGATTTCTTAAGTTTAATTGGAAATTTTGCAGTTGATTTGTATAGAAATTTCAATACTCAAGGAAGGTGGATTAGGATGTTTTCGGTTTCACTTCTTCCAGTATTAACTTTTTTCATTGGCCTAATTATACTCGTTTTCCAAAAAAATATAATTGTATTCAGCAACAAAGTCATTTCACCAAAAATAAAAAATAACAATACGCTGATTTTTTTAAATCCTTTTCTTAGATTGGTAATTCAAGTAATCGGTACTACGTTGATAATTAATTTTTTACAAAGTCTTAGTGGAAATTATGGGCTCCCAATATTAATTGACGCTTTGCCTATGGCAGCTTTAATTTTCTTACTAGGAAATTTTCTCAGAACAGTCGTTGCAGAAGCAAAATTCCGTTTATCAAATGATAATTTTGGCTACACCGTGGATCTTTCACGATTGCAGGGAGCAATATTTTGTATAGCTATAGCCTTGGGGTTTTTTACTGTAATTAGCTATCTGACCGAGAGGTCGTATCTTTCCCTTGAGGCTGAGGTAACCTTAAATGCTATAGGTTTAGTAATAATTGCGAGTGTATTTAATTATGGCTTGAGAAGTGTACAAACTCTTATTTTTTCAATAACCAGCCTTTTGCCAGACAAGGAGAGGGGTCTAAGCTTTTTATCAGTTGATTTTATTGCAAAAGGAGCCATTGCTCTGACTTGGGTTTTTTTAATAGGAGGTATTTTTGGCTACCTCTTAATTGCCTTTGAGATAATAAAAGCAATGAGTTATATAACGGGTATAATCATCCTCGCAGTTTTGATCGACTTTTTCTTACGCGTACTGTTTTTGCCGGAAAAGAGAAAGAAGAATAATGACGCCAATCCATATTTTTTGGGTTTTAGTTTGCTTAATTTTATCGGGACTCTCTTGCTTTTGGGTCTAGCTCTAGGGGTTGAGTTTTCACAATATGTGGAACTATGGGTGAGATTTAACGAAGGCTTAACACTAGGAGATGTTAATTTAACACCTACTTCTATTCTGAATTTTGGTGTAATATTCGGTCTCGGTTACTTTGCAACAACGGTCATCCAGAGAATTGTAAAGAGTACTGTATTACCCAAAACAAAAATGGATAAAGGAAGTCAAAATGCATTAGTTTCTGGTGTTGGGTATATCGGTTACACATTGGCGGCGGTGGTTGCCTTATCTTCAATTGGATTCAATTTGTCAAGTATCGCTATTGTTGCTGGAGCTCTTAGTGTAGGGATTGGTTTTGGTCTGCAAACCATTGTATCAAATTTTGTTTCTGGAATTATTTTGCTTGTCGAAAGACCGATAAAAGAAGGTGATTGGATAGAAGCTTCAGGTTTCTCAGGCACTGTAAAAAAGATATCCGTTCGCTCAACTCAAATCGAAACATTCGATCGAGCGATGGTTGTTGTTCCAAACTCGGAATTAATCGCAGGGTCGGTTCTGAATTGGACCCATAGTAACGAGACCGGCAGGGTGCGGGTATCGGTAGGTGTTTCCTATGATACTGACCCAAAAAGGGTAGAGAGATTATTACTGAAAGTTGGAAAAAGTCATGAGATGGCTCTTAAAAGCCCAGAGCCATTTGTAAGATTTCAGCAATTTGGAGATAGTTCACTAGATTTTGATTTGATTATTTATGTAAGAGATAAAAATTTTATGTTTCAAGTCAGATCAGAGCTTCATTATTCCATTTTTGAATTATTTAAAAAAGAAGGTATCGAGATCCCCTTTCCGCAAAGAGATTTAAATATAAAAGGTAACTCAATTTCTAATATTAAAAAAAGAGTATCGGTTAGGAAGGATTATACAAAATGAGTGATCAAGAACTTGTTTATAACAAGGCACCTTATAAAAAAGAACATGAAGCTAGAATTATTGGTTTATCTACTGAGTTTGGTATTAAACTTGACGAGCCAATTTTTTATCCTAGGGGCGGAGGTCAGCCAGGAGACTCAGGTACTATTTCAGTTAACGGAATACATTTTAAGATAATTGATACGGTTAAGGGGCCAGACGACGGGGTTTACATTAAAATTGACGATGCTGATTCTATTACCAAATTGAAGGAGGGAACTCTAGTAACCCAAAGGTTGGCTTGGGCTATTAGGTACAAATATATGAAAACACACACCGCACTTCACTTGTTGTCTGTATGTCTTCCTTTCCCTGTAACAGGAGGACAAATCACTTTTGAAAAAGGTCGCGTGGATTTTGATATGCCGGAGTCACCTAATAAGGATGAAATTACTGATAGATTGAATTCTATGGTAGAAGCAGACTATGCTGTGTCTTATGATCTAATTTCGCAAAAAGAACTAAGAGAAAGACCACAACTTATAAAAACAATGGCAGTGAAACCTCCACAAAATGTTGACTTTGTCCGGCTAGTAAGGATAGGCAGCTCAGATAATGTTATTGATTTACAGCCTTGTGGGGGGACTCATGTAAAGTCAACTGGAGAGATAGGTAAGCTATTTATATCAAAAGTGGAAAAAAAAGGCCGAATGAATAGACGCGTTTCGGTAGTCTTGCAAGATTAATAAAAATACGTAGAATGCTTTTAATGCTGGAGAGGTGGCCGAGTGGTCGAAGGCGCACGCCTGGAAAGTGTGTAGGCGGGAAACCGTCTCCAGGGTTCGAATCCCTGTCTCTCCGCCATTTTTTCCAATAAACAAAAGCTTTTGTGATGATTTTCTTAATTGTATACCATTATGAATACCATTTTCTTTTCACTTGGCTGGTATTGTTCGTATCTGCTGCCCGCATTAGGCGTTCGGACAATTTAGACACTACTTAATTCACCTGCGGAACCCAATGTATAGGTCCCCGGCGGGTTGGATTGCGATTAGGGCGCGACCCCCGTAATAGGTTCTCCTCGCATGACGCAGGCTTTATTTTAGGCGGTGTAAAGTTTGAAGGCTCGGTTTGGGAGTAACAATTAAGAGCTCTCAATTATTCTGATTTAGAAATATTGCTTGTGATGACAGTTAAAATATATTTACATCAAGGGGTTAGTATGTTTTGCAGACAAGTGTGGGATTTACAGGATGCGAATGGATAACGTGGCACACAACAAACTGGTTTCTTTCATTTGGTCGATTGCTGACGATTGCATACGCGACGTCTATGTGCGGGGGAAGTACCGTGACGTGATCCTGCCGATGCTAGTTTTGCGCCGCCTGGACACTCTTTTGGAAGATACCAAAGAAGAGGTACTTGAAGAGGTGGACTTCCAGAAAAATGAAATGAAGTTCACTGATTTTGATCCTTCCGGCCTCACCAAGGCTTCCGGATATGTTTTCTATAACACCAGCAAATGGAAGCTCCGCACCCTTCAAGACACTGCCACCAACAACCAGCAAATCCTGGTTCAGAATTTTGAGGAATATCTCAACGGCTATAGTCCCAATGTAAAGGAGATTATAGAGAAGTTTGATCTAAAGGCAAAAATCCGTCACATGGCAGCTAAGGATGTTCTACTCGACGTTCTGGAAAAATTTGTCTCTCCATACATCAACCTGACGCCTTACGAACGGGAAGACCCCAATGGATACAAGCTGCCCGCTCTAACCAATTTGGGAATGGGCTACGTGTTTGAAGAGCTAATCCGTAAGTTTAACGAAGAGAATAATGAAGAGGCTGGTGAACACTTCACGCCGCGTGAGGTGATTCAGCTAATGACCCACCTAATCTTTGACCCAATTAAAGATGACCTACCGCCGGTAATGACCATCTATGACCCCGCTTGTGGCTCGGGTGGCATGCTGACCGAAGCACAGAATTATATCAAAGATGAACAGGGCACTATTAAAGTGATGGGCGATGTGTATCTCTATGGCAAAGAGATTAACGACGAGACCTACGCCATCTGTAAGTCCGACATGATGATCAAGGGCGACGACCCTTCAAACATCAAAAGCGGCTCTTCGCTTTCTACCGATGAATTTTCCGGTACTAAGTTTGACTTCATGCTCTCCAACCCTCCTTATGGGAAGAGCTGGTCATCCGACCTTAAATACATCAAAGATGGTAAGGAAGTGATCGACCCGCGCTTTCAGTTGCGCCTCAAGGATTATTGGGGCAACGAGGAAATGGTAGACGCCGCACCACGCTCCAGCGATGGTCAGCTGCTTTTCCTGATGGAGATGGTCAGCAAGATGAAATCTGCGACCGGTGGTTCCAAAGGCTCCCGCATTGCATCCGTTCATAACGGCTCCAGTTTGTTTACCGGTGATGCCGGTGGTGGGGAAAGCAACATCCGTCGCCACATTATTGAAAACGATATGTTGGAAGCCATCATCCAGATGCCCAACAACCTGTTCTACAACACCGGAATTACCACCTACATCTGGATTATCTCCAATAACAAGCCAGCAAGCCGCAAGGGCAAGGTGCAGTTGATTGAGGGCAGCCTTTTGTTCCGTAAGCTGCGTAAAAACTTAGGCGAGAAGAACTGCGAATTCGCACCTGAGCATATTGAAGAGATTACGCGCACCTACCTTGGCCTGGCTGAAAAGGAACGTGCAGCGGATGAGGACGGCATCGCCGCACAGGTTTTTGATAACAACGATTTTGGCTACTATAAGGTCACCATCGAACGGCCAGACCGGCGCAAAGCCCAATTTACGCCAGAGCGCATCGAGCAATTGCGGTTTGATAAAGCCCTTAAGGATCCAATGGCTTGGGCGTACGGACAGTGGGGAGAAGAGCTTTATTCCGGTACAGCCTTAAAGGACCACCAGAACGACATCCTCAAATGGTGTGAGGACAGTGACATTTCCCTCAGCGCCAAGAACCGCACCAAGTTGCTTAAAACGGACACTTGGAAAAAGCAGGCTGCCATCTTGGCAGCAGCTAACGACCTGATGGAGGCCATCGGCCGAGATGAGTATTCTGACTTTAATGCCTTTAAGGCCCTTGTAGACAAGACCTTAAAGTCCAATAGGGTGGAGCTTGGAGCGAGTGAGAAAAACGCCATCCTCAATGCCATCAGCTGGTATGACGAAACCGCCGAGAAGGTCATCAAGAAGAAGCAAAAACTTACTGGCGATAAGCTTGAATCCCTTCTCGAAAAACTCAAATGTGAAAAGGATGACCTGCCAGACTTTGGTTTCTACCCAACGGGCGCATCGGGTGAATATATCACCTATGAAGCCTCAACCGAACTGCGCGACAGCGAGAGCGTTCCGCTCCAGGGCGATATCCATGCCTATTTCCGGGAAGAAGTGAAGCCCCATGTGGACGAAGCCTGGATTGACTTGGATAACGTAAAGATCGGCTATGAAATCAGCTTCAACAAATACTTCTACCGCCACAAAGCGCTCCGCAGCCCCGAAGAGGTGGCGGCGGAAATCATCGCTCTGGAACAGCAAAGCGAGGGACTAATTGCCAACATCCTTGGTGTTGAAGTGAAAGACGCGACGGGTGCTGGCCATGACTAACGCACCCAACACATTACCTAATTACGAAAAATACAAAGAGTCAGGAGTCATTGGGGTTTCAGATATCCCCGCTCACTGGAAAAGCGTTCCGCTATGTACAGTTTCCAAAATAAAATCTGTAGCAAATTGCCCGCATAAGGATCTCTTATCTGTTTACTTGAATAAAGGCGTTGTTAAGTTCTCTGATGTTGATGAGAAGCGAACGAATGCGACAAGTATAGACTTGTCGAGTTATCAATCCGTGAGCCCAGGTGATTTTGTTTTAAATAACCAGCAAGCATGGAGGGGTTCTGTTGGGGTTTCTACATATGAAGGTATTGTTAGCCCAGCTTACATAATTTTGTCTCTGGGCCGTTCTTATCACCCTACTTATGCCAATTATCTTTTTCGGGACCAAATTATGGTTGGTCAATACTTAGTTAATTCGAAGGGCGTTGGCACCATACAAAGAAACCTGTACTGGCATCATCTCAAAAGAGCCAATACGATTCTTCCCCCATATAATGAACAAGAGGCGATAGCGAATTTTCTTGATGAGAAAACAGCGCAGATTGACCAGGCGATTGAGCTTAAGGAAAAGCAGATTGCGTTGTTGCAAGAGCGCAAACAAATCCTGATTCAAAATGCCGTCACCCGTGGCCTCAACCCCAACGCCCCCATGAAAGAGAGCGGCGTCGATTGGATCGGTAAAATCCCCATTCACTGGAGCGTGAAAAAATTAAAGTATGTTACGGAGATCGTTAAAAGGATTATCGGGCATGAAGGCCCTGATGTTCTTTCAATTACACAGCAAGGCATAAAAATTAAAGACATTGAAAGCGGTGAGGGGCAATTAGCGTCGAACTACTCAGGGTATCAGATCGTCGAAGTTGGTGACTTCGCTATGAACCATATGGATTTGATAACGGGTTACGTTGATATCTCTAAATATTATGGGGTGACAAGTCCTGACTATCGTGTGTTCAGAAATAAATCTGATGAAATAGATGATAGTTATCTACTGACGCTGTTCCAGATGGGATACAAGCTTAAAACGTTTTTTAAGTATGGTAGGGGTGTTCACTCTGAAGGGCGCTGGCGCTTTCCAGCAGACAGCTTCAATGAATTTTATATTCCTATTCCTCCTACAGAAGAGCAGGGGGAAATTGTTGAAGCTCTCATGATTGAAGACGGGAAAACGAATTCAGCAATTGAGGCGAATAAACAACAAATACATAAGCTCAGAGAATATAAAGCCTCACTGATTAACAGTGCGGTCACAGGCAAGATTAAAGTAGTCTAGGGGGGCGTATGGTTAGTAAGACAAACGAACAGGCGCTCGAAGCCACGATTGAGAAAAAGCTCACCGGCACTTGCCGTGAGGATATTCAGGACCAGGTCGAGTGGACGCAGGTGGGCGATCAGCTTGTCAGCGATATTATCTCTACTGATGCTGCCAGCCACGGCTACGAAATTGGCCTCACCTATGATTTCAACAAAGTATATGCTATAGACGAAAAATTCTTCTGGCGCTTCTTGGAGGAGACTCAGAATGAAGAGCTGGAGAAGCTTAAACGCAGTGGCGCGGATTGGCAGCGCAAGGTGCTCGAGAGGTTTGACCGGCTGGCGAGAAAGCATGGCCTCCTGCACTTACTCAAGAAAGGCCTAAGCGTTGATGATGCTCACCTGAACCTGATGTATCCCGCACCACTGGCAAGCAGTAGCGAACAGGTTAAGCAGAATTTTGCAGCGAACATATTCAGCTGCACGCGACAGCTCACCTACTCCAGCGGCAACCCAAGGGAAGAGGTGGATATTGGACTCTTCATCAACGGCCTCCCTTTCGCGACGTTGGAATTGAAGAACCCCTGGACGGGGCAGACCGCTCGCTACCACGGGCAGAAGCAGTACCGCGAAGACCGCGATGTTACGCAAACACTCTTCCACTTTGGCCGCTGTTTAGTGCACATGGCCGTAGATACCGACGAAGTGTACATGACAACCAAACTGGCGGGTAAGAGCACCTTCTTCCTACCTTTCAACAAAGGTGATGATGGGGGCGCAGGTAATCCGCCAAACCAGTTTGGTCATAAAACGGCTTATTTATGGGAAGAGGTTTTCTCACGCAAGAGCGTGGCCAATATAATCCAGCATTTCATTCGGCTGGATGGCTCGACGAAGGACCAGCTTTCCAAGCGCACATTGTTCTTCCCGCGTTATCACCAGTTAGATGTGGTTAGGGCGCTCATTGACCACGCCAGCAATTATGGTGTGGGTCATACCTACCTTATCCAGCACTCAGCAGGTTCCGGTAAATCAAACTCTATCACCTGGTCAGCGTATCAGCTTATCGAAGCGTATCCTGCCCAAGATGGCTTGCCGGGGGCGAAGGGGGCTGAGCAGCCTTTGTTCGACAGTGTGATTGTTGTGACCGATCGGCGCATTCTCGATAAGCAGCTCCGCGATAACATCAAAGAGTTTTCCGAGGTAAAGAATATTCTCGCACCGGCATATAAATCATCTGAGCTGAAAGCTGCGCTGGAGCAAGGCAAAAAGATTATCATTACGACGATTCAGAAGTTCCCCTTTATCATCGATGGCATATCTGACCTGAGCGATAAGCGCTTTGCGGTGATCATTGATGAGGCGCATAGCTCTCAAAGTGGTTCTGCCCATGATAATATGAACCGGGCGATGGGTAAGGATGCTGAAGACCCAGACGCGGGAGATGCGCAGGATAAAATTCTAGAGGCTATGCGCTCGCGTAAAATGCGCGACAATGCCTCTTACTTTGCCTTCACGGCCACGCCAAAAAACACGACGTTAGAAAAGTTTGGTGTTCAGATTTATGACAAAAATTTCAGACCATTCCATCTTTACACGATGAAACAGGCCATTGAGGAAGGTTTCATTCTGGACGTACTGGCGAACTACACCACTTACAAGAGCTACTACGAGATTCAAAAGTCCATCGAGGACAACCCATTGTTTGACAGTAGGAGGGCGCAAAAGAAACTGCGCGCTTACGTGGAGAGGAACCCGAGCACGATCAAGGTTAAAGCTCAGATCATGCTTGAGCACTTTATCCAGAATGTGGTGAACGCTAAAAAACTACGTGGTCAAGCCAAGGGGATGGTGATTACGCAGAATATTGAATCTGCTATACGCTACTACAAGGCCATCACGATTCTTCTTGAAGAGAGGGGCTTTCCTTTCAAAGCAATCGTCGCGTTCTCGGGCTCAAAAGAGGTGGATGGAATCCAGTACACTGAAACTGAGATGAATGGCTTCCCTGATGACAAAAGTAAAGAGTTCTTTGATGGATACGATCAAGAGGGCAAGCCCATTATCCACCAAGGGCAATCCATCGAGAACTCATACCGTCTACTAGTAGTTGCGAATAAGTACCTGACAGGATTTGATCAGCCGAAGCTGTCTGCAATGTATGTGGACAAAAAGCTTCAGGACGTACTTTGCGTCCAGGCCTTATCGCGTCTTAACCGGTCAGCACCCGAGCTCGCTAAGAAGACAGAAGACCTATTCGTTCTCGACTTCTTTAATACTGTTGATGATATCAAGTCAGCGTTTGATCGCTTCTACACATCGACAAGCCTTTCTCAGCCAACGGACGTAAATGTTCTTCACGAACTCAAAGACACCCTTGGGAATGTTGGCGTTTATGAATGGCACGAGGTTGAGGAGTTTGTGACACTTTATTTCAATGACGCAGATGCCCAGCAACTAAGCCCCATAATCGACTTAGCCGCTAAGCGCTTCAACGAGGAGCTAGAGCTTAAAGATATAGACAAGGCCGATTTCAAAATTAAAGCAAAACAGTTCGTCAAAATTTATGGCCAAATGGCTGCCATCATGCCGTTTGAGGTAGTGGATTGGGAGAAGCTTTTTTGGTTCCTGAAGTTCCTTATTCCTAAACTAATTGTTATAGACCCGGTAGGAGGCAAAATTGACGAATTGCTTGAGTCGGTGGACCTTTCCTCATATGGGCTTGAACGCACGAAAATTAGCCATTCGATCGGCCTCGATGACAGTGAGGCTGAACTTGAGCCGCAAAACCCCAACCCGCGAGGAGCTCACGGTGAGGACGAGGAAAAAGACCTCCTTGATGATATTATTAAGAATTTCAATGATAGATGGTTTCAGGGTTGGAGCGCAACGCCTGAAGAGCAAAGAGTTAAGTTTATATCATTGGCCGAGCATATAAGGGCGCATCCAGATTATGAAACGAAATATAAGAATAACACCGACACCCATAATCGAGAGCTTGCGTTCCAGAAGATTTTTGAAGATGTAATGCTGAAGAACCGGCGCAATGAGCTGGAGCTCTACAAGCTGCTCACCGATGACCCCGCATTTAAAGCTGCGATGCAACGAAGTTTGCAGGAGTTAGTGAGCGTTTGAACATTATAGATTCGTCAATCACGTTTAACCCAAACCCTGCGTCCTCCACCTGCATTAGTCCAGTCCCGCATTTGCACCCAGCCTAGGGAACGTAGCGCGTTCCCAACATGCATGGGGTGTGGGTGGCGCTCAAACTTTCCTTTTAGCCGTAAACACAGCTCCTCCATCGCCCAAGGACGTTCCCGCTGTGCAGGTGGTAGGTTACGCATGAGGGTTATGACCTGTTCAGTTAGAGGGGCCCAATCCGGAGACACCCGCATTTCTGTATCGCGACTTTTGGCATTGGACTGTTCACGTCGATGTTCTGCCTCTATAGTCTTGGCTTTAAGTTCCTTGATGTAAGTTTTCATCAAACTAAACCTTTCTTCGACTGGTGGCTGCAAAAAAAGTGTCAGTTATATCAGTACGTTTTACCTGTCCTAGTTTCGAAAACATGTAAGGTATTCTCACTAACTTTACGGATGATAAAATGAGCCTCAAAGGGCACTGACATTACTGACATAGCGCCATCCCTACTCGCCAAGCGTTTTCGGATTAATGATGTAAATTTGGCTTCGGCTCCCTTCGCCGCAAGCGGGTGTTTCTTCACGCAGCCAATGGGCATCTACGGCATGTCTCAAGGCAGCATCCAAGTCCTCTTTGAGGGACAGGTGTTGCCAACTCTTCCGCTCAAGCTCCCGTCGGGTGAACCCAGAACGTAGAGCGCGTTTTTTCAACTTGTCGGCCAGGGCTTTCACCGAGGTCGCCGAAGCACTATTGGCGGATGCATAGACGCGCATTGCGTGGTGCATAAGATACTTCGCCCAGCAAGCAGACTTCCGTGTGGCGGTGAGAGATACTGGGCCTACGCCACCGTCTACAAGATGAATGATAAGCGCTAGAGCTGCGACAAGGCGGGGGTACTTTTCGAAGTGGGAACGGATCGAAGCTGGAACACCAGGTTTACGCGCAGCCGTTTCAAATCCACGCATGGTGTTGATAAACAGAGGTTGGGCATCGTCCGCGAATTTAAGGTAGGCGTATTGGCCGTCAAGGCTATCTTGCGCATTGACGTCTATCGGTTTCAGGTAACGAAGCCGTAAAACGGCGTTTAGCATATCATCCGCTGCCTGTTGATCATGGGGGCGATCAACGTAATTCCATGTAGTTGGCATGTTCGGATACGTCAAAAGCTGAAAACGCTGTATCAATCCGTCATTTTTAATGCCGCCTAGCCTGGCTTGGCTCACATAGTGTTGCAGCTTGTCGGGCTGCATACCGCCAAGAACATATAGCGCTGGGCGGGGGATCACATTACTGGGGCGTCCGATACGGTCCACCTTAAAACTCATATCTCCGTTCCAGCCCGACAAATAAAATGCCCTTGCACTTTCCTGCCCCTTGGTTTCCATTCCTTCCAGCAGTCCGACGAGTTCATCTTGGACAATAGCCACGCCACGCGGTGACCAGTGAAGAATATCGCCTAGCTTCTGATAGGTCGTGTCGTTGGTCATTACGCGTTCTGCTTCGGGGCATTCCGGCTTCATGGGAACATTCTGCGGAGGCTGGGCTTTCTTTGCATTGGCCTTCGCCTGGGCAATTGCCGCCTCAAATGCGAACAACGCCACCTGATGTTGTTGAAGCTTCAACTGATGAGCGGAAGCCAGCTGCTGTTCAATGACGTGGAGTGGCATAAGGGCTCTGCTTAGGCATGGGCTTTTTTTTGCCCCTGGGGGAGCGATGATAGCACCCCATAAAACTGGTGTAACCATCCAGCTCAAGTCTTTCTCCTTAGGGGCGATACACCAGGCGTTACCAAGAGTTGCCGCAGCTGCCAGAGCAAAAGGAATGGATGATGAACAATATGCAGAGTTCTTATCAATTGTGTCGCTCGCGGGTAGAACGAACCAACTTCTTAATGGAATAAAAGTACCAATTGATAAAGAATTTGATCACGAAGAAAAAAAGTAGGTTTATGTAAAAAAGACATTGTGTGGTCTTTATTTATAAAAAACTAAATGCTATTATTGAGAAACTATTGACCTACGCATTAATTTGCGGCTTACTCACGGCAAGGCGAAACCCTAGGGTGTGAGGATTTCAACACGCACAATAATGTGCTCTTACTTCGGGATAGATTATTAATCTAGTGGCGAAGGTTTCAAGTTTTAAATTTTAATTATTTAAAGAGGAATCTTTATTATGAAGTCCAATTTTATAAGTAAAAAAGAAGTAGCAAGAATGCTGAACATAAGTCCGTCAACCGTCACACGATGGTCTTAACCAAATTCAAATTTTCCAGAGCCTTTCCCAGTCGGACCAAACAAAGTCGTGTGGGACGTGAGAGAAATTGAAAACTATATAAATGAGCAAAAAAAACAAAGAGGTTTTCTAGGGCATAAGCCCGTAAGACAGGTACAAAATGTCAACAAAACTCAATGAAAATCAACTTATTGCCATTCATTTAATAGCTACTGGTGTGAAAGCATCACTAATTTCTAAGCAACTTGGGATTAGAGAAGAAACGCTATCACGATGGAGGCAGAATGATAAATTTAACGAAGCAGTAAAGAATGCTACGGAACGCATTTTAACGGAGATTGTTGATTCACATAAAAACCTATTAGTTACCTCTCAGAAAATTATTGCAGACGCTTTAAATGACGAGGAGATAGATTTGTTTAAAAAAGCTAACTTAGCTATTAGGTTTTTGAGCTTAATAAAGGGTAAAGAGGATATTGAGAAAAAATCTTCGGACAATCTTAATCAGTATATAGACGCAAGAGATTTGGGAATTAGAATCTAGATATAAAAAGGAGTTTTTCAGTGCAGCTAATAAAATATACCTTCATATGTGCGGTATGCTTATTGTGGCCATTTTTTGTTGGCTATGCTGATATTAAACAAAATATTAAAATACAAAGTTATTTAAATGCGCTTGGTTATAACGTAGGGCAGATTGATGGTATTATCGGCAAAAATTCCAGAAAACAATTAATTCGCGTCTTAAAAGAGCATGGCCTTGAATTTGATGGTGTTGCTGATAGCAATGAACTGCAAATTCTTAGAAAAATAGCAACCGATAAAAATATCGACTTAACAGACCGTCGGTTAGGTATCTCTTATGAAAATCTTTTACAAATAATGGATGAACAAACAGCAAAACTATTTGTGCCCAATAGTAGGAACATCAACAAAGTAGATGGGTTTGAGATAGTCGATTTCAAAGGACGCAAAGCCGCTAGAATGTCCATAAGCATGAATGACAAGGGCCATCCGGATGATTGGGGCAGATTTGGTGCAGCCGGGACTGCGCAACGCATGCAGATACAAGAAAAACCAAGGGTGCACGAGATGAGAGATGGTGAAGTATACTGGTATAAATTTTCGATTTTCATACCTAATCATGTTGGAAGCGCCTATCACACAATCTCACCATTTGATTTAAAAGATAGAAAAAATGGTCGTCAAAGAGACCCAGCAATAGCATTTACCATCACGAATAATCAAGTGACTTTTCAGTTAAAAACTACGGGCGAAGAGTGTCGGAAAATTAAAAATATGCAGGGAGAGGTATCAGATTTTTGCGAACGCCCCGGGTTAATAGCCAACATGGAGACTAGTAATTATTTCAAAAACCGATGGCTTGATTTCGTATTTCAAATGGACATGCGTAAAGGCAAAGAGATTACAAGATTTTGGGTTAATGAGCGGCTTATTGGTGTTATAAAAGGGGACCTCAGTCCCCAGGGTAAATTTCTCGGTTTTAAGTTTGGTCCTTACCGAAACTCAATTAAAAAGCCGCCACAAGATGAAGTAATATATTATGCGGACATAATGCGTGGGGCTTCATGTGAAGATTTAGAGATACTTAACTGTGAACAGTTTAGCAGAGCACTCTCCAATAACAGTATTTATGGGGTAAGAGAGCTTGTGCGCTGTTTTAGGGAACCAGAGCAAGGAATGCCTTGTCCCCTAATCTGTGTTGGCCGTGCATGTGAGAGCCTTTGATGTGAAGATTAAGCAGGGAAGGTAATGTCTGAAAGAGCATAAATTTTCCAACCGTTATTTGTATTTTTAAAAGCATAAAACGCGGTTGCTTCCTCAATAAGAGAACCATTGCCTCTTAGCCTTCTAACATTGCGGATTGCAACATGAGCTTTCTTGGCGGAAACCGCTACAATATCTATTTCAAAAGCGTCGCTTGTTGCCCACCCAATTTTCTCTTTTAGTTCTTTTGGATCAATTGGAAACTTATCTAACATATTAACTGAGTCTGCGCCGATATAAGCTAAGGGATAAGCAATACAATCATTGATTGTTTCCAAATCCGCTTCGTTAAAAGCATTTGCATATCTATTATAAGTCTCAAACACTTGGGCTCTAAGGTTCTTATCCATTCTTCACTCCATTTTTTTTATTGTTACTTATTGCATTTAAGCTAAAGTTCAGGAAGTCTTAATTTTGAACTAATTATAAGAGTGAAAAATGGATATAACATTGATTTATCTTGATTTTCCTTTTTGGAGAGCGGAGGTTTCTAGAATTGCTCTTTTTATGGGTGGGATTGAGTTTAACGATAGAAGGATTAATTCAGAGGAGTTTCAGAGAGTAAAATCAAATGGGTGTTTGGATGATGGAACTTTGATCCCTTTTGGACAATTACCCGTATTAGTAGTAGATAGAATTTCTGTTGCTCAGACGGGAGGCATAGCAAGATTCTGTGGAAAACTGGCTGATTTATATCCCAAAGATGATGATTTTCTGGCTGCTCAAATCGATCAGTTTATTGATTTTCAAACAGATGTATTTAATTGGATACTATTTTCTGGAAAAGATGTTTCAGAGAAACAGAAATTATTAAATAGAGAAGAACTCGTTGCAGGAGAACTGAAAACGAAACTTAAAATGTTAGAAAACTTTTTATCTGCTTCAAGACCTTGGGCGGCTGGCTCTGATATGAGTATTGCTGACTTAGCTCTTTGGAGAAATATGGGATGGTTGGTGTCAGGAACAATTGATGGCATTCCAAAAGATGTTTTAAATGAATTTCCAAAAATAAAAAGCATTTGCAGTTTGGTAGATGAACATCCGGATGTTGTGGAATGGATGTCACGCACCTATCCAAAAAATTACCCTAGAGGTTCTTTTAAATAAAAGTTACTTCAGCTTTTGAAGATAAGTTTGCATTCTATCAACATTAATTTTTGGAGGATCAATTAGTGTAGCCATTGTAATAAAAAACTTGTCTCCACCATTAGATGCGAGTCTGTCAATTATTGACTGTTCATCAATAGCGTGCCAATGACAGAAAAAAAAGTCGCCTTTACCGTAGAACAACTGGTAAAGAACAGCGTAATTAGAGGAATCAAATTCATCCCAACTGTTTTCATTAACAATCTTTCTATCACTTAGGGTACGAAAAAAATGTTTTTTTGCATCGACTGTTTCATTATTAAACCAGTCTGAGTTTTTTTTGCGGTGTTTAAAGGCACTTTTAAAACCTTTCAGAGCATCAGAAGAATGAAACGTGTGTGTTGCGATATAGTGTTTAAGTTTGAGGTTCATTATTTTACTCCTTTCTTCACCTTAACCGTTATTGTTCTTTTCAGTCATTTTTCCCAACAAAAATCTCTGTTTTGATCAAAAAAAATTTGACTACTACCTGTTACTTGTGAGCTAAAATCCAATTCAAAAGTGTATGACAGATATAGCTTAGCACAAAAAAACCAAAGACAATTAAGACCGCAAGGTAAAATGGAGGGTTGCCCTCATTTAAACTAAGGGTAACTACAACCAGTGAAAATCCACTGCCAAAAAACCATATGACTACCAGGAGTAGCCTTCGAATAATTTCTATTAATCTATCCATTAAATTTAATAGTAATGACTTATTTTAGAATTGGGAGGAAATGTAATGATTGATAGTGAAAATCCTTTTGTTTTATTAGCTAGAATTACAGTTAAAGAAGGAATGGTTGACGCGTATTTGGAAATTGCTGAAGAGGTATAACATTTTTTTCGATATTTAAAAATGCACTAGATTTAGCTCCATATTTATTGGAATATATCTAAAGTTCAGATAGTGAATTTTTTATGAATGATAAAGATTTAATAAGAAAAAGACATGTTAACGGTTTACGGTTGGCTTGCACGGTCGGTGCCGGACTAAACTTCACGAGTATTTTTGTCTCTATTTTAACTAATTTAGGTTGGGCAAGTGCGCTTGCTGGGCAATTATTTACAGTTTTTACATTGACTGGAACAACCATATTTGTATTAGTTGCCGTATTTGTTAATGCAAAAAATTATAACTATTTTCTAACTTTACTTGTATTTTGGATGCTCGTTCTTCCATGGCTTAGGCGTGCTATTTTCGGAATAAATGATGGAGTGCTTGACTACTTTAATACTTACGGTGGTAGAATGTTAGACTATTCCTTTGTGTTTGTTTACTATGCCATGATACTCGGGGTGCTTTTATCAAGATTTTACCTGTCAGTATTTTTTATCATCTACTACTATTTGATCACGGCGCTTTCTGTTTCTAACATCATCTTCCATCCGAAGACATTTTTGAGTTATGACCCCGCATTAATAACATCGAACCTCTTTGCAATGAATGGCGGAATTTTTTCCCAAAATGCAGCAATTGTTACGTTAAGCGCCATAGCATTAATTGCAATTGCATGGAGTATGCAAAGAAACCTTAAAGATGCAATAGCCCACGAAAGGTCTAACAATCTTTTAGGAAGATATTTCTCGCCAGAGGTTAGAGATGAAATTGAGAAGAATAAGGATAAACATGACTTAGATCAGGAAAAAGAGCAACAAATTGCTGTTCTTTTTACCGATATATCCAATTTCACAAAACTCTCGGAAGGAATGAAACCCCAAGAGGTATTGGCTTTATTATCTGAGTACCAAACAAAAATGGTATCCGCAGTATTTGAACATGGGGGAACTGTTGATAAGTTTATTGGAGATAGTGTAATGGCTACCTTTGGAACTCCATTTTCGAGAGGCAATGATGCGCAAAATGCTCTAAATTGTGTAAGACAAATGCAAGTCTCGATGCGTGATTGGGAAAAAGAAAGAGAAAAAAATAAGCTACCAATAGTAAGGCATCGAGTGGGTGTTCATTTTGGAGGGTGTTTTGTTGGAAACGTGGGGAGTAGTGACAGGGTAGAATATACTGTTATCGGTGATACTGTAAATGTAGCGAGTAGAATATGTGATGCCTGCAAAGAGATAGATGCGGAAGTTTTATTTTCTGATAAAGTTATGAGTGAAATCAATGAAAACCTATCCTCTGAAGTGGTTTCCAAATTCTCGATAAGAGGAAGAAAAGAGAAAATAGACCTTCATAAAATTACTGTTTGAATAAGACATGCGATCCAAAATACTGAGATTAGCCCACATACTTAGCTGTGAACAGTTTAATAATGCACCCTCAAACAACAGTATTTATGGAGCAAGAGAGCTGTTGCGCTGTTTTAGGGAACCAGAGCAAGGAATGCCTTGTCCCCTTATCTGTATTGGCCGTGCATGTGAGAGTCTTTGAGTAGAGATAATATCAAATTTATATAATTTAGATGGTAGATTTGCTATTTAAAAAAAAGCCTGCTCTTCATACCAGACAACCGGGTTCAACACGTATGCTAGTCTTGGAGTGTGTAGCA
>CACAAX010000010.1 GCA_902530595.1 uncultured Alphaproteobacteria bacterium | reverse complement strand
TGGGAGAACTAAAGAGGCTGTAGAACAAACTTTAAATCTACTAGGGAACGGTACTTTAAGAGTCGCAGAAAAAAAGGCCTCAGGTGAATGGGTGGTGAACCAATGGACAAAAAAAGCAGTTCTATTAAGTTTTAGGCTTAGAGAAATGGAATTACAAAAAGGCGGGCCACAAAATTCAACCTGGTGGGATAAAGTGGATAGCAAGTTTAAAGACTGGGGTGAAACGGAGTGGAAAAAGAAGAATTTCCGAGCTGTTCCTAACACGGTAGTTAGAGCATCAGCCTTCATTGGTGAAAATGTTGTTTTAATGCCCTCATTTGTAAATCTTGGTGCGTATGTTGATAGTGGGACAATGGTTGATACTTGGGCAACAGTTGGATCTTGTGCTCAGATAGGAAAAAATGTGCACCTTTCAGGTGGAGTAGGAATAGGAGGTGTATTAGAGCCTATGCAAGCATCGCCTACTATTATCGAGGATAATTGCTTTATTGGAGCGAGGTCCGAAATTGTAGAAGGCTGTATTGTCAGAGAGGGAGCTGTAGTGGGCATGGGTGTGTTTATTGGAAAATCTACAAAAATATTTAATAGAGAAACTGGTGAAACAACATATGGAGAAATACCTCCTTACTCCGTGGTTGTCTCAGGTTCTATTCCATCTAAAGGAGGAGTAAACCTTTATTGCGCGGTGATCGTCAAACAGGTCGATGAAAAAACAAGAAGTAAAACTTCTATAAATGATTTATTACGAGACTAATCATGACTAAATTGATAGATGATCCTATAGCATTGACAAAAAAACTTATTAGTTTCAGGTCAATTACTCCAGACGACGATGGGTCTCTAGAATTTATTTCTTCATTTGTTGAGCAGTTAGGTTTCCAAGCAAAAGTTTCCTCCACCCAAGGTGTAACAAACCTTTTTGCACGGTGGTCTCCAAAGTCAGGTTTCAAAAGAACACTGGCCTTTAATGGGCATGTAGATGTAGTACCACCAGGAGAGGAAAGTTTATGGGATAGCGATCCATTCAGTGGTGATATTAGGAACAATCGAATTTTTGGTAGAGGCTCAGTAGATATGAAATCTTCTGTTGCAGCGTTCCTTATTGCGCTTAAAGAAATCATTGAGGAAGAAGAGCTTAGTTGCTCTTTCTTGCTATTAATCACGAGTGATGAGGAAGGTCACGCTGAATACGGTACAAAAGAACTTTTGAAGTGGGCTGTTAAAAATAATGAAGCTTTTGACCACTGTCTTGTTGGTGAGCCTACCTCCTCCAAGCTGGTAGGCGATACTATAAAAATTGGTAGACGTGGTTCGCTAAGCGGATCTATAGTTTGTAAAGGAAAGCAGGGGCATATAGCTTATCCTGACAAAGCAGTTAACCCAGTCGAAGCACTAATTCACTTTCTCGGCGAATTAAAATCCCTTAAGCTAGATGAAGGTAGTGATTTTTTTGAGCCCTCTAGCTTAAACATCTCAACGATCGATACAAAAAATGAAGCATTGAACGTTATACCTGAGAATTCTTATGCTAATTTTAACGTGCGTTTCAATGATCAGCACTCATGCTTATCTCTAACAAAAAAAATAGACTCACTTGTCACCAAGCATAATGAAGAAACTAATGCGACTCTGGAAATTAAGTATAAATGTTCTGGTGAAAGCTTTTTGACTGAGCCAGGCCAACTTTCAGACCTGTTAACTACTTCAATAAAAGAAATAGCAGGTGTAAATTGTAAACTTTCCACTGGAGGCGGCACATCAGATGCTCGATTTGTGAGGGAATACTGCCCAGTTGTAGAATTTGGTTTAGTTGGCGATACTATGCACCAAATTAATGAAAATACTAAGGTCGATGATATTGTTTTGCTAAAAGATATCTATAAAGATTTTTTGAAAAACTATAATAAGAAAGTGTAAAAATGATTGGAAAACTGAACCACATCGCTATAGCAACACCCACATTAGATGAGGCTGTAAAAACCTATAAAAATATGCTGGGAGTAAAAATAAGTTCTCCCATCGATCAAATAGATCATGGCGTTAAGGTAGTATTTATTGAATTACCAAATACAAAGATAGAATTGCTAGAACCACTGGGAGAAAAAAGCCCAATAGAAAACTTTCTTGAGAAGAATAAAAAAGGTGGGATACACCACATTTGTTTTGAAGTAGAGGACATAAATAGTGCTATTGTGAGCCTAGAAAAAGATGGAGCAACTGTATTAGGAGATGGAGAAGCTAAAATTGGTGCGCATGGTAATCCAGTAATTTTTCTGCACCCTAAGGATTTTAATGGAACTCTCATCGAGTTAGAGGAAGTCAAACAATGACAATAACATCTGCAATAGTACTATTATCAGTTTACTGGTTTATTATATTATTTATCATTCTACCTATAAATGTTACCACCCAAAATGATGAGAGAAATATCATTGAAGGTACCGCACCTTCATCTCCAGTAAATCCTAATCTCAAACGCAAGTTTTCTATTACCACGATAGTATCTATTATTCTTTGGATACCGACCTGTTTAGTTATCAATCTATTCTATTAAACGAATTTATAGATCGTGATCGATTATTTTTAATTTAAGTTCATCTAATTGTTCTACGGTTGGATTTCTGGGGGATCCAAGCATAGGGTCCTCTGCTTTTTGGTTCATAGGAAACATAATAACTTCCCTTATATTATCTTCCTTAGCCAAAAGCATTACTATTCTATCAATGCCAGCAGCACATCCTCCATGAGGTGGAGCACCATATTTTAAAGCATTTACTAAACCTGAAAACTGGCTCTCAACCTCCTCTTTTGTATAGCCCGCAATTTCAAACGCCTTAAACAAGTTCTCTAGTTTATGATTTCTAATTGCGCCAGACAAAATCTCATACCCATTACACGATAAATCATACTGCATCCCCAATACACTCAAAGGATCAATATCTTCACTCAATAAATCGGTCTTAGGCATTGAAAAAGGGTTATGTGAAAACTCAATTTTTCCTGTCTCTGTATCTCTTTCATACATTGGAAAATCAGTGATCCAACAAAACTCATAAGAATTTGAATTTGTAATGTCTAGTTCGATGCCAACGATGTCCCTAGCCCTGCTGGCAATATCATTAAAATGGGCAGGTACACCACCCAAGAAAAAGGCTGCATCTCCTTTATCAAGACCGAGAAAATTTCTTAATTTTTCTGTCTTTTCCTCGCCTAAGTTTTTTGCTATTGGTCCTGCTGCTTCTAAATTACCTCTATCATCTGACCGCCAAAAGATATAGCCCATACCCGGTAGCCCTTGCTCTTGCGCAAACTTGTTCATTCTGTCACAAAATTTCCTACTGCCTCCACCTTTTGCTGGTATTGCTTTGATCTGTGTTCCATCTTTCGTCAAAATATCGGCAAAGATTTTAAAGTCTGAAGAAACAAAAAACTCGGAAACATCCATCATTTTTATTGGATTTCTTAAATCTGGTTTATCAGTACCATACCACTCCATAGATTGGCCAAAGCTAATAATGGGAAAGTTATTATTAACTGCATAGGAGTCCGAAAAGCTTTCAAAGAGTTTGACAAACACTTTTTCTACCAATTGAAATACATCATGTTCCTCTACAAAAGACATCTCTATATCTAGCTGATAAAAGTCAGTTGGAGATCTATCCGATCTAGGATCTTCATCTCGAAAGCATGGTGCAATCTGGAAATATTTATCAAAGCCACCAACCATTATCAGCTGCTTGTAGATTTGAGGAGCTTGCGGTAGCGCATAAAACTTTCCAGGATGTAATCGTGAAGGAATTAAAAAATCTCGCGCTCCTTCCGGAGAAGATGATGATATTATTGGCGTTTGAAATTCGTTGAAACCGTTTTCCCACATCTCTTTTCGTATAAACTCGATTATCTTTGATCTCAACATAATATTCTGGTGTATTCCGTCTCTCCTTAAATCGAGGAAACGATACTTTAGTCTTGTTTCTTCTGGATATGGAAGATCTCCAAAAACAGGTAAAGGAAGTTCCTCCGAAGCCCCTAAAATATTTATTTTTGCTATGAAAACCTCTATCTCCCCTGTTGGCAATTTTTCATTTATTAAGGAACTATCTCTCTTTCTCACAGTTCCTTCTATTGATATGCACCACTCTGCTCTCACATTTTCTACATCTTTAAAAACGGGACTATCAGGATCAGCTAAAACTTGGGTAAGACCAAAATGATCTCTTAGGTCAATGAAAAGCACGCCTCCATGATCACGTACTCTATGTACCCAACCAGAAAGCTTTACGATTTCCCCATCGTTTCCTGCTCGTAATTCATTACAGTGATGTGATCTGTACAAATGCATCTATTCTACCTATTCACTAACCAAAAACTTATTGATTTTATTAGTGACAGTTTTAAAAAGGGTTATGTTTATAAATTCTTGTACACTTATAGTTTCACGAATTAAAGAAAAAATTTAAATGCCAAAACGAATTGATATTAAGTCAGTTTTAATTATCGGTGCAGGACCCATAGTTATAGGACAGGCGTGCGAGTTTGATTACAGCGGTGCTCAGGCATGTAAGGCACTTAAAGAAGAAGGCATTAGAGTAATTCTAGTTAATTCAAATCCCGCCACAATTATGACAGATCCGGAACTTGCCGATGTTACCTACATAGAACCAATAAATTCAGAAGTAATAGAGGAAATTATTAAGATAGAAAAACCAGATGCTATTTTACCAACGATGGGTGGACAAACAGCACTTAATATTGCGATCGAGTTGGATAAGGCAGGGACGCTAAAGGATTATAATGTTGCGCTTATCGGAGCTAATAGGGATGCAATAGAGAAAGCGGAAGATCGAAAACTCTTCAAACAGTCAATGGAAAGTATTGGAATAAAGAGCCCAAAATCTGAAATTGCTAATTCATTGGATGAAGCTGTAAAAGCATTAGATATAATTGGCTTGCCCGCAGTTATTCGGCCCGGTTTTACTTTGGGAGGCAAAGGTGGCGGAGTTGCCTATAACGAAAATGACTTCAGAGAAATTTGTATGAATGGTTTAGACGCATCCCCAGCTGATCAAATTCTTATCGATCAAAGCCTCCTAGGTTGGAAAGAATTCGAGATGGAAGTAATAAGAGATAATAATGACAATGCCATTATAGTCTGCTCTATTGAAAACTTTGACCCTATGGGAGTCCATACAGGTGATAGCATAACCATAGCACCGGCGATGACACTTACCGATAAAGAGTTTCAGAAAATGCGTAACAACTCTTTAGAAGTTTTGAAAGAGATCGGTGTTGAAACTGGTGGGTCTAATGTTCAATGGGCAGTAAATCCACAAAATGGAGAAATGCTAATTATTGAAATGAACCCCCGTGTGTCTAGATCATCTGCCCTTGCATCGAAAGCAACAGGATTCCCAATAGCTAAAGTTGCTGCGAAACTAGCCATAGGCTACACACTTGATGAGTTGCAGAATGATATAACAAAAACTACCCCCGCGAGCTTCGAGCCAACGATCGATTATGTTGTTACAAAAATACCTCGTTTCGCATTTGAAAAATTTCCGTCGATATCAAACGAGCTTGGTACTTCAATGAAATCGGTTGGAGAGGTTATGGCCATTGGAGCAACGTTCCAAGAAAGTCTGCAAAAAGCTTTGAACTCTCTTGAAAATAAAACTTCTGGGCTTGCAACTATTCATACCAATATGGATAAACCTGCAATTTACAAGAAATTATCCAAAAATACTCCTGAGAAAATATTTCTTATTGGGCAAGCTTTCAGAATTGGTTTCACTACTGACGAAATATACGAAATAACAAGAATAGACAAATGGTTTTTAAATCAAATCGAGGAACTTATTCTATTTGAAAAAAGTATTTCAAGCTCTGGCCCAGATATAACTCGGGAGGTCTTGGGCGAGGCAAAGTCTAGAGGGTTTAGTGATGAAATAATAGCTAAATTGTTGTCTACTACTTTGGATAATATTCAAGATAAGAGACGAAAGTACGGTATACTTCCAGTTTATAAGCGAATTGATACCTGTGGTGGCGAATTTCAGTCCGAGGCCGCATATCTATACTCTACCTATGACTTATCCACTTTTACTACCCAAATATGTGAAGCTCAACCCTCAAATAAAGACAAAGTAATAATTCTTGGCAGTGGTCCCAACAGAATCGGTCAAGGCATTGAGTTCGATTACTGTTGCTGTCATGCTTGTTTCTCGCTTAGTGAAGAAGGCTTTGAAACTATAATGATTAATTGTAATCCCGAAACTGTCTCCACCGACTTTGATACCTCTGACAAACTTTACTTTGAGCCTTTAAACTTTGAGTCAGTAATGAACATAATTGAAAAAGAAAAGAAAAAGGGCAATTTGATTGGGGTAATTGTGCAGTTTGGAGGGCAGACGCCGCTCAAACTAGCCGATGATCTTGAAAGAAGGGGTGTTAAAATTTTAGGAACAACACCCAAATCCATAAATATTTCAGAGGATCGAAAACTCTTCAAAGAAGTCATTGAAAAGTTAAAACTGAAACAGCCTGAAAATACTACGGTTGCTAAAAAATCAAATGCCATAAAGGCTGCTGAGTCCCTCAGGTATCCAATAATTGCTAGACCCTCTTTTGTCTTAGGGGGTAGCTCAATGGAAATAATTCATGACCCAATGCAATTAAATAAATATTTAGAGTCAAACATAGAAATTAGCATTAAAACTCCGCTTTTGTTAGATAGCTATTTGGGTGCTGCGATAGAGGTTGATGTAGACTTAATCAGCGATGGAGAAGATTGTTTTGTTGCAGGGATTTTGGAGCATATCGAAGAGGCAGGTGTTCATTCAGGAGACAGTGCCTGCTCTCTACCACCACATTCTCTTGGAAAGAACATAATTGAGAAAATAAAATATCAATCTTCTCTTCTTGCTAAAGAATTAGACGTAATAGGGTTAATGAATATTCAATTTGCCGTAAAGGAAAGTGATATATTTGTATTGGAGGTAAATCCACGGGCAAGCAGAACAATTCCATTTATATCTAAAACGACTGGAATACCGCTAGCTAATCTAGCAGCAAAATTGATGATAGGTTTAAAACTATCCAGTTTATCTTTTCATAGAAAAGATTTGAACTATGTGGCTGTCAAAGAAGCTGTGTTACCCTTTGATAGGCTACCCGGTAGCGATACCGTTTTAACCCCTGAAATGCGTTCAACTGGAGAAGTCATGGGTATTGCGGACAGCTTCGAGGGAGCTTTTTTCAAATCACAGATAGCCGCAGGCATGCAGTTTCCTAAATCTGGGACGGTATTTTTATCAATTAGAAATGAAGATAAAACTAAAGAGATGAGTGACGCATGTAAAATTCTTGAGAAGATCGGTTTTAAAATTATTGCAACAAAGGGAACTAAATCCTTTTTAGATAGGGAGGGAATTGATAGCTCACCTGTAAAGAAAGTCTATGAAGGACGACCAAATATCTCGGATTTACTGAAAGATAAAAAGATAGATATTGTTATGAACACTACTGAGGGCAAACAATCGCTGGAAGATAGCAAAGACATTCGATATTTAGCATTAAATAATAAGATCCCTTACTATACTACATCTCGTGGAATTATTGCTACAATTCACAGCCTTAAAGAAAATAGCGGGAGCAAGATGTCGGTAAAGGCTATACAAAAATATCATTCACGGCTCATAACTGGTTGATAACCTTTTTTTCATTAAAAAATGCTATTAAATTTTCAACTGCCAGCATTCCCATTTTTGTTCTTGTTTCATGTGTGGCAGATCCTATATGAGGGTACAAAGTGACATTCGATAAGCGTCTCAGTCTGAGAGGAACATTTGGCTCATTAAGAAAGACATCCAAACCAGCTCCGGCAAGTTTTTTCTTTTCTAGCAAATCTATAAGTGCCATTTGATCAATAACATCTCCCCTTGAAGTATTAATTAAAAATGATGAGGGCCTTATTTTCTTCATTCTGCTCTTTGAAATAAAGTTCTTATTTCCCTTGTCGCTTGACAAATGCAAAGAAATTACATCACTTTCTTCCAGCAATGCATCTAAGTCAAAACGAACACTTGCCTCAAATTTAAGATCCTTAACCGGGGAACGATTATAGTAAAGGACTTTCATTCCAAATACCTCATGTGCACGCTTTCCAAAAGCTTTACCAATTCTTCCCATTCCCACAAGTCCAAGAGTTTTTCCGCGAACACCGACTCCCAGGTTCTCTGTTAAAGAAAAACCTTTCCATTCACCCTTTCGCAACATTGTTTCCATTAGAAATGCATTTCGTGTAACAGACAAAAGTAAAAGTGTAGCTATATCAACAGTAGCCTCCGTTAATACGTCGGGAGTATTTGTGATGATAACATTATTTTGTTTAGCTGATTGTAAATCTATATGATCCACACCCACACCAATATTTGCGATGATTTTCACTTTTTTGTTGGGAAGAGTAAGAAGCTTTTCTGTAATATTATCTGTTACAGTACAAACTATTCCATCGGCATTTTCCATTGCTTTTTCTAATATCTCGTTACTAAATACTTTATCTTCACGATTGAATGAAACTCGAAAATACTGTTTTAACTTTGACTCTACTTCATCGGGTATATCTCTAGTGACGATTATTTTTGGTTTCATTTAATTGGTCCCTCTTAATGAACCCTATTACCAATAAGAGCTCTATATTCAGGTGCTATTAAAATAATATCACCAACATTTTTGCCATCGACACCAAGTACAAGGACCTCCGAAATAAATGGTCCAACTTGTTTAGGCTCCAGATTTGTTACAGCTATTACCAACTTTCCTATAAGCATTTGAGTTGTATAGAGAGACGTAATCTGAGCAGATGAAGTCTTAATCCCCATTTCTTCCCCAAAATTTATCCATAGTTTGTATGCTGGTTTTTTAGCTTCCCTAAAAATTTCAGCTTTAACGATCTCTCCAACTCTTAAATCTGTATCAAAAAAATCCGCCATTTCTAAAAGTATCAAAATTTCAGATTTAAAGCATTAATTAAAAGCTTAAACTTTACTTAGTTCTTTTGATCTTTGTGCTGCAGCTTTTATTGCCACTGAAAAAATCTTTGGCAGACCGTTATCCTCATTCATCATTACGGCCAATGCTTCATGGGTCGTTCCACCAGGACTGGTCACATTTTCCCTCAATTTTTGGGGCTTCAATGATGAATTGACTATTAAGCTTCCAGCACCATCAATTGTATGCTTTACCAATTTAGAGGCTTCATCATAAGAAAGACCCAAATTAATACCAACCTCTGTCATCAACTCAGCAATCAGAAAAATGTAGGCTGGGCCGGAACCTGAAATTGCCGTGACAGCATCAAATTTTCTCTCCTCAACAAATTTTACTGTTTCCCCAAAGGCCTCTAATAATAAAGCCAAATTCTTTGACTGTTTTGGTTCAACCCTTTTATTCTCTTTAACTGCTGTAACACCTTTTAGTATCTCTGCTGGTAAGTTAGGCATTATCCTTACAATCGACTCATCTTTTCCAATTATATCCTCAAGTCTATTTATTTTAATCCCAGCAAGCATTGAAACAAAAGTAACATTTTTTTTGGAAAGCCCTTTTAGCTTTAGTTTAATCTCATCTAGAGACTGCGGTTTTACTCCTATAAAACAATAATCAAATGATACATCTGCTTTTATATTTATATTCAGCCCATGTTTCTTTTTTTCAAGTAGCCACTCAGAGGGTTTCGGATCATCCACATAAATATCTTCAGGCGATATTGATTTTTTTAACCACGCATCTAAGATTGCAGACGCCATCTTGCCACAACCAATAATTTTAATTCGTTGATTAATTTTCTGTTCTGCAGTCACTTATATTTTCCTAAGCGTAACCTGCTATCTTTCCAAAAGCTACCGACATAGCATCTTTTGGCATTACTTCTCCCCAACAACTCTTTTGGAAGGTCGGATAAAATTTTTCCGCTGTTTCAACAGAAGATTTTATCCAATCTCTTAGCTCTGTATTGGAGATAATTAATTCGTCCGAGAATAAGATGTTAGTAGTGTAATTCATTAATTGTTCTACATTATCATAGGTGAAGCTACCATCAACATCACTGCCATTCACTAAATTAATAGTTTCATAGAGCTTTACCAGTTTTTTTCTTGGTGGGATCATTTCAAACGTACAAATCGTTTTAAAGAGGTTTCGCGATACATTCCAGCTAGCGCTGATAGTATACTTTTTCCAACCTCCGTCTATTCTAACGATTATCTCATTATCATCATCTCTAGCGAATTCCCAACTTTCTTCATGCGCTAGTAGTTCCAAGGCATCTATTGGATGCGTTTCATCTAAAAATATAATTGACGTTGCTTTTGTCATGGGGTTACTGCTCCTCTTTTTCTGTCAGTATACCCACAAAATTTAGAAATCTCTACTACAATTAGGTATTCTGGCCTCATCTCCACTATATCTTGTAAATATTACCTTTTTAAATTTTTCTTTCCTTTTGTAGACGGCTTACTTTTATTCCTTAATTCTTCCACACTTAGCTTAAGTGCTTCAAACTCTTCTCTTGTAACAAAGTCCCTGTCAGCTAACCAACCATCTAACCAGGTCTTGAAAACATTCTCTGCCTCGTTTTTGGCCGAATGCGCTGCTCCAAAGGCATCCGCCATTACTTTAGAAAGATTATCAATAAATGGGTTCTTGAATTGCATCGATTCTCCTTTTAATTTTTATATTTTAACGTTAAACAAAAATATAATTGGAATTTTATTTTTTTGGAGGAAAAAATCTTTCAATATCCAAATATAAGTGAGACCGCCTTTACTTTAAATTTATTTGGGTTGCATCTTAATGTACAATGGTATGGTTTATCGTATATAGCCGGTATACTTTTAGCTTGGTTTTTTATGGCAAAGCTTGTGCAAAAAAAAGACCTGTGGTTTGCCAATAAGAGTATTATTGAAAGATCTGAAGTAGATGATCTAATAACCTACATGATTTTGGGTATCATTGTAGGGGGTCGGTTGGGGTATTGTCTCTTTTACGCACCTGCATACTATTTTGATAATCCCATTAGAACTTTGTATATATGGGAAGGTGGGATGTCATTTCACGGAGGCTTTTTAGGAGTGTTAATTGCTGGCATTCTATTTGGCATGAGGAAAAAAATTAGCTTGTTGTCTTTAGGTGATTTGATAGCATTTGCATCCCCTCCTGGATTATTTTTTGGCAGAATTGCAAATTTTATTAATGGCGAGCTGTGGGGTAAACCAACAACCTCAACATTTGGAATCCAGTTTACAAAAGGTCAAGGGCAATTTTGTCCAAGCTCAAATGAAATTCCCTGTTTCAGGCATCCGTCGCAATTGTATGAAGCTTTCTTTGAAGGTATCGTTTTGATGCTTATTTTTTATTATCTTGTTTTTTTCTATAAAGCGCTTAAAAAACCAGGCGTCATTTTTGGCTCTTTTTTGCTAGGATACGGTATTATAAGGTTTTCAATTGAATTTCTAAGAGAACCTGACGCTTTTTTCATAACCAATGAAAATCCCTATGGATATGTAGTCGAGCTTTTCCCAAGTGTAGGAATATCAATGGGACAACTTCTCACAATTCCAATGATTATTTTTGGACTTTTAATGATTTTTTTGATCACCAAGCGAAATCTTGATGCAAATTGAAAAAAAGATAAAAGATTTAATTAAAAAAAGTGGTCCAATAAGCATATCACAATATATGGAAATATGCTTGTGGGATGATAAAAATGGATATTACACATCCAATCAAGTATTAGGGGGAGATGGTGACTTCATTACATCTCCAGAGATCTCTCAAACATTTGGTGAGCTTTTAGGGCTATGGGCACTGAGTTTTTACCAAGAATTTATAAATAAAAAACGTCTATGTATAACAGAGCTAGGTTCTGGTAGAGGAACACTTCTAAAGGACGCCATTAGAACTATTCATAAGGTTACCAATAATAAAATAAACCTTGAGATTACAATTTTGGAAAAATCCGAGAGACTAATAACTCTGCAGAAAGAAAATCTCAAAAATAAAAATGTTAAGTGGATATCAGATATCAAAGGCTTGAGTTTAGAACCACAAATAATTATTGCGAATGAATTTTTTGATGCCCTTCCTATAAACCAATATGTGAGAAGTAACGAAGGCTGGCACGAAAAAAAAATAACAATAAAAAATGGTGAACTATGTTTCACCTTAGATAATAAAATCTGGGTACCTAGTGACAGTATTTTTTCAGATTTTAAAATAGGAGAGACGCTTGAATATTCTGACCAGACCATCTCGATTTTTTCCAATATTTGCAATCATTTAATTCAATATGATGGTGTTTTGCTTTTGGTTGATTATGGAAACATTTCGGGTATTGGGGACACCCTTCAAGCCGTAAACAAGCATAAATTTTTAGGTGTTTTGGAAAAACCAGGCCAAAATGACTTAAGTTCCCACGTTAATTTCAGGCTCCTTAAAGAAATAGCTTTAAAAAAAAATTTGTATGTTTCACCGATTAAAGAACAACGAAGATTTCTGCTCGAACTTGGAATAAAGGAACGCTTAAAAAGCCTAACCAAAAATGTCAGTTTTACCATAGCAGAAACAATCAACTCCGAAATAAAGAGACTAATAGATCCTGATAAAATGGGTTCCCTTTTTAAAGTTATTGCGATAACAAAAACTAAAAGAAATCTAGAAGGCCTGAACTGATATGCTTAAAATGTTTAAAAGCAAAAACTTGCAATCTGTTAAGCATAGTTTTTTTGGTAGGTCCGGTGGAGTTTCCGCAGGCATATATTCGAGTTTGAACCTGTCAGAAAATACGAACGATAGCAAAGCCAATATTTATGCAAACAGGGCGCTGGTCTTGGATGCGCTTGATATTTCAAGTCAAAAAGTTTTCTTCCCGAATCAACAGCATACGAACAACGTGGTATTTATTGATAAAAAAGCTGACTTTGACAAATTAAGTTACGAGCCAGTAGATGCGGTCATAACCAATCTAAAGGGTTTTGGTATCGGAATACTAACAGCCGATTGCTCTCCTATCTTGGCTCATGAAAGTGAAAGCGGATTCATCTTGGCTATTCACGCAGGTTGGAAAGGTGCTCTTGCGGGAGTCTGTGAAAATGCACTAAATTCTCTTAAAGATCTTGGCGTCGATATGAAAAAGATTTCTGTTGCAATTGGTCCAACTATTTCTAAAAAATGCTATGAAGTAAAATTAGATTTTGTTGAGAGCTTTATCAAGACTGATCCACTTTTCGAAAAATTTTTTATCAAAGAAGATGGTAATTATTTCTTTGATCTCACTTTATTTATTGAAAGTAGATTTAATCTACTTGGAGTTTATGATATAAACAATCTAGGTTTGTGTACTTACGAAAATTCTGAATTATTTTTTTCAAATAGAAGGGCCTATCATAAATCTGAGAGAGACTTCGGCCGCATGGCCTCAATAATTTGTTTGTAACCTATGAAAAAAATTTGAGGATAATATGTCTCCCAAAAAAACTAAACTTTTAATAATCGGTTCAGGTCCAGCAGGGTATACAGCCGCTGTATACGCTTCACGCGCTATGTTATCGCCAATCCTTTTTCAGGGAATACAGCCAGGTGGACAGCTTACGATAACCACCGAGGTCGAGAATTGGCCCGGAGAGAAAGAAATACTTGGACCAGACTTAATGAAAAATATGGAAGATCATGCTCGTAATCTGGGATGCGAAATTATTTCCGAACATGTTTCAAAAGTAAATCTTACTGTACGACCCTTCTTTGTTGAAACCGATAGTGGTTCACAATATTTGACTGAGTCAGTAATTTTAGCAACAGGAGCGCAAGCAAATTGGCTAGGACTCGATAATGAAGAAAAATATAAAGGTTTTGGGGTTTCGGCGTGTGCAACATGCGACGGTTTTTTCTATAGAGACAAAATAGTTGCGGTAATAGGGGGAGGAAATATGGCTGTTGAAGAGGCAATTTTCTTAACAAAATTTGCTTCCAAAGTTTATTTAATCCATCGAAGAGATGAGTTACGAGCCGAAAAAATCTTACAAAAACGTCTTTTTGAGAATAAAAAAATTGAAATCATGTGGAATAAGCAAGTAACTGACATATTAGGAGAAGATCATCCTTTAGGCGTAACAGGAATTCAGATAAGAGATACTTTGAACAAAAAATTATCTGAAATCACTTGCTCAGGGGTCTTTGTAGCAATAGGACATTCCCCTGCTTCAAATCTTATTAAAGATCAGCTCAATACTTTTGATAGTGGCTATGTGTCTACTGTTCCAGGAACTACAAAAACTTCTATTCCTGGAGTTTTTGCTGCTGGGGATTTAGTGGATAATGTTTATAGGCAAGCAGTAACGTCCGCTGCAATGGGATGCATGGCCGCTTTAGATGCAGAGAAATATCTAAGCGAGATCAATAATGGAAATTGAAAAAAATATACAAGTATCCGTAGTAATGGGGAGTCAATCAGATTGGGAAATCATGCAAGTGGCATGCGATTTTTTGGAAAAGCTTGATGTTTCTTATGAAAAAAAAATTGTATCTGCTCACAGAACTCCAGACAGGTTGTACGAGTACGCTAATTCGCTAAGGAGGCGAAAAATAAAAGTTGTGATCGCTGGCGCGGGAGGCGCAGCACATCTACCGGGAATGATTGCTTCAAAAACTGATATCCCAGTAATTGGAGTACCTATTAACGCGACCGATCTAAGAGGAGTTGACAGTCTTTATTCAATAGTACAAATGCCGAAAGGTTATCCTGTTGCAACCATGGCAATTGGTTCTCCAGGTGCTTTCAATGCCGCTATCTTTGCTATGCAGGTTTTAGCAGTTACCGATAAGGTTATTGGTCAGAAAATTAAAGATTGGCGCGCTGATACAACAAATCGAGTAAAAAATGAGCCTGAATAAGACCATCGGAATTCTTGGTGGAGGGCAATTAGCAAAAATGCTTGCTACTGCTGCAGCCGACTTAGGTTTTAATGTAAATATATATTGTCCTGATTCAGACTGTCCTGCGGCACAAGTGGCTAACAAAATAGTATTTGGTAAATATGATGACTATAAAAACCTAGTCGCTTTTGCAAAAAATGTAGACGTTCTAACCTATGAATTTGAAAACATAGACACAAAAGCATTAGAAGAATTAGACCTACGTGAGAACATAAGGCCTTCTGTAAAAGCCCTTAAAATCTCTCAGGACCGCTTAACTGAAAAAAGTTATCTTAATTCGTTAGGTATTAAAACTACGCAATTTTATAGAATTGATGAAGTTTCTGAAATTGAAAAGCTATTTACTAGACTAAAGAAACCAATTCTTATCAAGACACGTAGGCTAGGTTACGACGGGAAGGGACAAATATTAGTCAAAACACTAGATGATATTAACAATCATTTTCTCGGCAAAAAACTTTTTCCATCTATAGCTGAGGAAGTTATTAGTTTCGATAGAGAATTATCTGTAATAATAGTCCGGGATAAAAAGGGTAATATTAAGACTTTTGAACCAGGAGAAAATGTACATGAAAGTGGAATTCTGGCAACCACGACTTTACCCTCCCCAACCAGTGAAGCGCTTAAAAATGCCGCTATTACCATTGCAAGAAAAATTGTAGCCGATCTAGACTATATCGGAGTTATGGGGGTAGAATTTTTTTTAAAAGACTCTGAGCTTTATGTTAACGAAATTGCTCCAAGAGTACATAACTCTGGGCATTGGACAATGGACGGGAGCTACTCTAGCCAGTTCCAGCAACACATCAGAGCAATTATGGACTTGCCTCTGCTATCAACCGAGAGGCATTCCGACATTATCATGTATAACTTAATTGGAAAAGTGACTAGTAATCTCGTAAAAAATGAGTTAGCAAAAGTCTATCTTTATGGAAAGAAAGAATCTCGTCCTGGAAGAAAAATGGGTCATATTAATTTAATTAAAAAAAAGGGGAGTTGAACCCCCCCTTTTTTAGAAATCAAATCGTACACTTCAAGGCTTACATCATGCCGCCCATGCCGCCCATACCGCCCATACCGCCCATATCGGGCATTGCTGGGGCCGCTGACTTAGGTTCTGGTTTATCGGCAACCATTGCCTCAGTTGTTATAAGCAATCCGGCTACTGATGAAGCATCTTCGAGCGCTGTCCGTACAACCTTTGCGGGATCTATCACTCCAAAATTGAACATGTCACCATACTGTTCAGTTTGCGCATTGAAACCGTGTGTCATATCAGAAGACTCTCGAATCTTCCCAGCAACAACAGAACCATCAACTCCTGCATTTTCAGCTATTTGTCGTAACGGTGCTTCTAGGGCTCTTGCTACTATCTTTACACCAGCTTCCTGATCTGGATTCTCGGTCTTGACTTTATCAAGCTTCTTTGCAGCCTGAACTAATGCAGTACCTCCACCTACAATCACGCCTTCTTGTACAGCTGCTCTGGTTGCGTTGAGAGCGTCATCTACTCTATCTTTTCTCTCTTTCACTTCAACCTCGGTAGCGCCTCCAACTCTGATAACTGCGACGCCGCCTGCTAGCTTTGCAAGTCTCTCTTGAAGCTTTTCCTTGTCATAATCAGACGTGGTTTCTTCTATCTGAGCTTTAATTTGAGCTACTCTTGCTTCTATCTCCGACTTATCGCCTGCACCATCCACTATAGTAGTGTCGTCCTTGTTGATTGCGATTTTTTTGGCTGTACCAAGCATATCCATGGTTACATTTTCCAACTTCATCCCTAGATCTTCCGATATCAACTGGCCTCCTGTTAGTATTGCGATATCTTGCAGCATAGCCTTTCTTCTGTCACCAAAACCTGGAGCCTTTACAGCGGCAATTTTCAAACCGCCTCTCAGCTTGTTTACAACCAGAGTTGCTAAAGCTTCACCCTCTACGTCCTCAGCTATGATGAGTAAGGGCTTTCCTGACTGGATTACTGTCTCAAGAAGTGGAACCATCGGTTGAAGGGAGGACAACTTTTTCTCATGCAACAAAACCAAGCAATCTTCCAACTCAGTAATCATCTTATCAGCGTTAGTTATGAAATAAGGTGAGAGGTAGCCTCTGTCAAACTGCATCCCTTCAACCACGTCTGTCTCGGTTTCGAGACCCTTATTCTCTTCGACTGTTATAACACCTTCATTTCCAACCTTTTGCATGGCATCGGCGATCTGCTTCCCGATTTCTGCTTCACCGTTAGCTGAAATTGTACCAACTTGAGCAACCTCGGCAGAGTCTTTTACCGGTCTTGACATGCCTTTAATTTCCTCTACTACTTTGGTAACTGCTGCATCAATACCCCTCTTTAAATCCATAGGATTCATGCCGGCTGCAACCGATTTCAGACCTTCTCTGACAATTGCTTGAGATAATATTGTTGCAGTAGTCGTTCCATCACCCGCAGTGTCGTTGGTTTTTGACGCCACCTCTTTTACCATCTGAGCTCCCATGTTTTCAAACTTATCTTCAAGCTCAATTTCCTTAGCAACGGTGACGCCATCCTTTGTAATTCTTGGTGCCCCAAAGGACTTGTCTATTACAACATTTCTTCCCTTTGGCCCAAGTGTTACTTTCACTGCATTAGCTAATATGTCTACGCCCTTTAACATTCTTGTGCGTGCATCTATTTCAAATTTTACTTCTTTTGCTGCCATTTTTTGGCTCCTCAATTAGTGTTATTAAAAAATTCTTAGGAAATTATACCCAATATGTCGCTTTCTTTCATGATGAGTAATTCCTCACCATCAATTTTTACTTCAGTTCCAGACCATTTGCCGAATAAAATCTTGTCGCCTGATTTTAATTCCATTGGTATCAACTTACCGGCATCATCTCTCGCACCAGCCCCAACCGAAACAACTTCGCCTTCTGCTGGTTTCTCTTGTGCTGAGTCAGGAATTATCAGTCCACCAGATGTTTTATCTTCACTATCAACTCTACGAACCACAACACGGTCGTGCAAAGGTTTAAAAGCCATTAAGAATCTCCTCATATAAAAATATAAATCAAAGGTTATAGTCTCTTGGGAAGAGACTTCCCCACCTAGCGATCTTATTTATGCAAGAATTTTTGCTTGTCAATATCTCTCATCAATTTTTTTCAATTTTTTTTTAAAAAAATTTTATATAATCGAGGTTCTTGCATTTTTTATTTTTATATTTTATCACCTCAAAACACGAAAATTGAAAAATTATTTGGATATTTAATTCTTTTGACAAATGTAATCGCAAACTTTTCCGAGATATCAAACAAATATAATGCGGTCATTTGCGACTTATGGGGGTGTTTGCATAACGGTGTCGAAAGCTTTCCAGAAGCTCTTAAGGCTCTTGAGAAATTCAAATCCTCAAATGGCAAAATAGTATTGGTCACGAATGCCCCCAGGCCAATTGCAAACGTCGAGTATCAAATAGCAAAACTTGGTATCAAAGAAACCCACTATGATATGCTTTTAACGTCTGGAGAGCTTACCTCAAATTACATAAATAATATTTCTGGAAATCAGTTGAGTATTTTTCACATAGGGGGGAAACGGCATCATAGTATTTACAAAGATATGATTCATAAAAAAAAAATCTCAATTGAAATAGATAATATTACACATGCTGATTTAATTGTTTGCACCGAACCATTTGATCCATCAAAAGACCAACTCTCTGACTATGGAAATACACTCAAGATCGGGATAGATAAAGACTTGACACTATTGTGTGCAAATCCTGATTTGGTAGTCGATGTTGGTGATAAAAGAGAAATGTGTGCTGGCTCAATCGCATCAATGTATGAGGAAATGGGAGGGAAAGTAATTTATTTCGGTAAACCACATAAAAATATTTATCAAGAGGTCTATTCTTTTTTGAATAAATTTAGTGATTCTAAAGCGAAGTCAATCCTGTGTATAGGAGATGGACTAACAACAGATATAAGAGGTGCTAACAATGAAAAACTTGACTCACTTCTAGTAGTCGGAGGGCTGTTGAAAAAAAAGCATTTGATTGAGAAAAGAAATAACACCATCCTTGACGAAAGAAAATTAAATCAAACCATAGAAGCCAATAAAGTACACGTAGACTATGCCATTAAATTTTTCCGATAAAAAATCACGTCTACTTTTTTTAATCATTTAGCACTCTTTTCCCCAAATATATTATGAAAAACAGTATACAAAAAGGAACAATATGTGTAGAGGATTTGGAAATAGGAATGAGCAGAATGCTTGAACGTAAAATAACACAGAATGATATCCTACTATTTTCAAAAGTCTCTGGTGACCAAAATCCAGTGCACTTAGATCAAGAATATGCTCAGCAAACAATATTTGGAAGAAGAATTGCGCACGGTATGCTCACTGCAAGCTTGATTTCGGCGGTCATTGCAGAGCAGTTGCCTGGACACGGAAGCGTTTATTTGAGTCAAACATTGAAATTCATCAGACCGGTACTCCCTGGTCAATTAATCACAACCACGGTATTAGTAACTCATATAGAATACTCAAATCGACGTGTTACATTAGACTGTAAGTGTGAAGTAGGTGGAAAGATAGTGTTAGCAGGAGAAGCAATTGTCCTAGCCCCCAGTAGAAAATTTGACTAGGAAGCATCATGTTGGTTTTTAAGAGCATAGAAAATATTCCAAAAGAGGAGGGGGGCTACTCTGTGGCTATAGGTAACTTTGACGGCATGCATTTGGGCCACCAGTCAGTTATTGAGATTGCAAGGGAAAAAAGTAATAATTCTTCTGTAGGCGTAGTTACATTTGAACCTCACCCCAGACAATATTTTCAAAAAAATCAGCCTATATTTAGGCTAATGAAATCGGAAACTCGTAAAAGATTTTTGGACTCTTTTGGGATCGATGCTCTTTTTGAACTGCCTTTCGATTCTTCATTAGCAAACTTATCTCCAAGAGATTTCATAGAGACTGTGCTACTAGAAAGACTAAATGTAAAAAATATTGTGGTTGGTCCAGATTTTAGATTTGGAAAGAATAGAGAGGGTTCCGTTAAGTTATTGAAGATCTACCGGGAAAAAAACAAGTTCGACCTGCATATTGCTAATCCATTTATGATTGAAGGTAAAGTTGTATCTTCAAGCTCATTACGGGAAAAACTGGCCAAAGGCTTTGTTAATGAAGTCACTAAAATGCTGTCTCGTTATTATGAAATTGAGGGAATAGTAGAAAAGGGGTTCCAGAGAGGCCGACAACTCGGGTTTCCAACAATAAATATTGGGTTAAGAAATACGATTGTCCCCAAACATGGGGTCTATGCAGTATTCATTAAAATTTTAACTCATGATAAGAAAAGAACTTATAAGGGAGCAGCATCAATAGGATCAAGACCAACCTATGGGGACTATGAGCCAAATATTGAGGTTTTCATATTTGACTTCGATGAAAATTTATATGGAGAAAATGTTTCTATTTCATTGGTTAAATTTATAAGACCCGAGTTAAAGTTTAACTCTGAAAAAGAATTGATTTTACAGATGAAATCAGATTGTAAAACTATAGAAAACGTTCTAGCTGATGACTGAGGTAAGAAAATTATTCTGGGAGAAGTATACTCTTAATCAGTTAAGTCAAGATGAATGGGAAGCCTTATGTGACGGCTGCGCTAAGTGCTGTCTATTGAAGATAGTTAATAAGAAGAAACTTTTTATCACCAATATTTCATGCTCAAAGCTTGAACTTGATAGCTGTAGATGTAGTGATTACTCGAATAGAGAAAAAAATGTTAAAGGCTGCTTAAAACTCACTAAAGACAATTTACACAAAAATTCTAGGTTTCTCCCTTCGAGTTGTAGTTATAGATTGATAGGTGAAGGAAAACCTTTGCCCCAATGGCACCATCTATTAAGTAAAGACCAAGAGAGTGTCCATAGGACAAATCAATCAATTCAAAAATACTGTGTTTCTGAAACGTCAATTGACAAAGAAAATTATGAAGATCATATCGTGGCAGAAATTACAGGGAAATGAGGATAAATAAACCTCAAAAAATTTATAAAAAAGACGAAAGAAGAGTTATCCTTTTTCTTTCATAAATATGAAAAACGTATAGGATTAATCCATAAAAAAGAGTCGCAAATAATGATCTCAAACGGCAAACTAAAACTTATATCTGGGAATTCAAATCTCTCACTGGCAAAAAGCATTTGCAAGAGAATTGGTTTGTTGTTTGGTGCAAAAGTTAAGCCCGTAAAAGCTCGTGTAGAACGGTTTAGCGACCAGGAAGTCTTTGTAGAAGTTTTCGAGAATGTTCGTGGCGAGGATATGTTCATAGTTCAATCAACTTCGAATCCTGCAAACGATAATCTAATGGAACTACTTATAATTGCCGATGCGCTTAAGAGATCTAGTGCAAGTAGAGTTACAGCAATAATCCCATATTTTGGTTACGCGAGACAAGATAGAAGGACAAAAGCCAGAACCCCAATTAGTGCAAAATTAGTGGCCAATTTGCTTGCACAAGCAGGTATAAATAGAGTACTTACGTTAGATTTGCATGCCGCCCAAATTCAAGGATTCTTCGATATTCCAGTGGATAATCTCTATGCATCACCTATATTCGCGATTGATATAAGACATAACTTCGCAAAAAATAAAAATATCACAATAGTTTCACCTGATGTTGGAGGAGTATCGCGTGCAAGAGAACTTGCTGAAAAAATTGACGTAGATTTAGCGGTGGTGGATAAAAGAAGAAGTGCTCCTGGAGAAATTAACTCCATGACTATTATTGGGGACGTTTCAGATAAAACCTGCATCCTAGTTGATGATATTTGTGATACAGCCGGAACTTTGATTAAATCTGCTGAACTTCTCATAGAAAAAGGCGCTAAAGAAGTGCATGCATATATTACTCACGGAGTTCTCTCTGGAGAAGCAATAAAAAGAATTTCTAATTCCAACCTCAGCTCTATGGTTATAACTGATACTATTGAACCAACTGAAATTGTGATGAGATGCCCCAAAATCCGTATAATTACTGCTGCGCCTCTCTTGGCTCATGCTATGTTAAATATATCTAACGAAAGTTCAGTCTCGTCGCTATTTAGTGAAGAGTCTTTAAAACCTATCTATGAAGGTCTATATTCAAACTGAGTCAAAATATTTAAGTCAGAAATCGCCTTATTAAGATCAGAGAAGCAAAAAATAAACATCCTGCGAACAAAAATGGCGCGCCTGGATTATAAATAAGTGAATTCTTTGAAGCTCCAATGCTAAAAATGTAGCTCATGGATATTGGTCCGATAATCGAAGTAAATCCAACTATACTATTTAAAACTCCTTGTAGAATACCTTGATCTTTTTCAGATATTTGATTTGACATAAACGCTTTTAAAGTTGGATTAACCATTTCCGATAAAGCCGCAACGGGTATTATGACAAAAACTAGAATCTCCACTCGCACAAGACCGAATGAAACTAGTGCTACAATTCCGCAGGTTAAAGAAAAAAGCGTTAAGTTTTTTGTTGAAAGCTTATCAAAAAACTTTAATCGAATTACAAATGCTTGAACTATAAAAAGTAAGAAGCCGTAGCATGCTAAAGTAAACCCAATCATTCCTGAAGACCATCCGAAAACTTCTCTTCCCCAAAAACTCCATATCGCAGGATAAACTGTGTTTGCGAAAGCGATAAGAAAGAAGCAAAAAAATAAACCTTTAAATAGAGGTATTTTAATTACATAAGACAAATTAAAGAATGGATTAAGCTTTTTGATCCTGAACTTATTTTTTGTCCCTAGCTTAAGGGTTTCTGGAAGTAGGAATAAACATAGAAAAAAGTTTAGAAAAGATAAAAGCGCTGATAGGAAAAATGGGGCCCTTACACTAATCTCACCCATCAATCCCCCTATAATTGGTCCTAATATAAAACCTAGTCCGAAGGCCGCTCCTATGATAGCGAAGTTCTTTTTTTTATCTTTGGTATCTGAGATATCTGCCAGGTAAGCAGTACCTGTAGCTATAGTTCCTCCCGCTAGACCGCCAATAATTCTACCAATAAACAGTATCAAAATATTTTCAGCAAATCCCATTAGCAAATAATCGATTCCTAACAATAGTGATGCTATGAGTAAAACAGGGCGTCTGCCAAAAATATCTGATAATGTCCCAATTGTTGGTGAAAAAACAAATTGCATAAAAGCATAGGACGAGGATAAAAGACCTCCCCAAAAAGCGGCACTAGAAGTTTTATCTATACCGACTTCTTTCAATAGATCCGGTATAATAGGAAATATAACTCCAATGCCTATAATATCGAGTAATACGACACCGAAAATGAGCGCAATTCGTATATCTTTAAACAAGTATGGTTCTCATTTTCCTTATAATGAGTTTAAAAATTTAGGCTTGTTTTAATGCCTCTTCAAGGTCATTTTTCCTTAGTCCCAAATCGTCTTTATTAATAGTATCTGCAGCAGATAATCTTTCATCAACTTCAGAAATAAGATTAGTTATATCTTCCTTTACAATTTTTTCACCTGAAACGGCAGAGTCTACTAGTACTGAGACCATGTTATTAATAACCTCTATGATGCCTCCAGAAACAAAATATTTTTGTTTATCGCTTGTTCCCTCAGAAAATTCCAAAAATCCAGGACGTATACTACTAATGCAAGGGGCATGATTTGCCAACACTAAAAAGTCGCCAACCATTCCTGGCACTAAAATATTTTCCACTTTGCCTTCAAAAACTTTACTTTCTGCCGATATTATAGTGAGATCGAATTTATTTGTCATTCCAATTACCTTTAGTCGGCTATGCTACATCAGCAGCTGTCTTCTCCGCCTTTTCTATAACTTCATCTATACCTCCAACCATATAAAATGCAGATTCTGGTAGGTGATCAAATTCTCCTGCAACAACTCTCTTAAAGCTGTCAATAGTAACATCAAGCGGAACTTGTTTACCATCAGAACCGGTAAATACTTTTGCGACATCGAATGGCTGAGACAGAAATCTTTGTATTTTTCGCGCTCTAGCAACAGTTAATTTATCATCTTCAGATAATTCATCCATACCCAAAATTGCTATAATATCCTGTAACGATTTGTACCTTTGAAGAATACCCTGTACATCTCTAGCAACATTATAATGATCTTCACCTACTATTTGGGGGTCTAATATCCTGCTTGTAGAATCAAGCGGATCCACAGCTGGATAAATTCCAATTTCAGAAATTGCTCTGCTCAAAACTGTTGTCGCGTCTAAATGAGAAAAGGATGTCGCTGGGGCCGGGTCTGTCAGATCATCGGCTGGAACATAAATAGCCTGAACTGAAGTAATGGATCCTGATTTAGTTGATGTTATTCTTTCTTGTAGTGCTCCCATATCTGTTGCTAATGTAGGCTGATAACCGACAGCTGAAGGTATTCTGCCTAGAAGAGCGGAAACCTCTGAACCCGCTTGCGTGAAACGGAAGATGTTATCTACGAAAAATAACACGTCAGTTCCTGATTGATCCCTGAATTGCTCGGCTAGAGTAAGACCCGTCAGTCCAACTCGTGCTCTAGCTCCCGGAGGTTCATTCATCTGCCCGTAAACTAGCGCCACCTTAGAATCCTCAAGCTTTTCTGGATTTATAACACCAGACTCAATCATTTCGTGATACAGATCATTGCCTTCCCGAGTCCTTTCTCCAACTCCAGCAAAAACTGAGAAACCAGAGTGTACTTTTGCTATGTTATTGATTAATTCCATGATCAAAACGGTTTTTCCTACACCAGCTCCACCAAAAAGACCTATCTTACCACCTTTCGAGTATGGGCAGAGCAGATCGATAACTTTAATACCTGTAACTAGAATCTCTGTTTCAGTTGCTTGGGCAGAGAACTCTGGTGCGTCTTGGTGTATTGGCCTTGTTTCCTTCTGACTAACTTTCCCTTTCTCGTCGACTGGATCTCCAACAACATTTAAAATTCTGCCAAGAGTTGCATTGCCTACAGGTACACTTATAGGGCTACCTGTATCTGATACTGTTGTACCTCTTACAAGACCCTCAGTACTATCCATAGCGATGGTCCTGACTGAATTTTCACCTAAGTGCTGAGCAACCTCTAAAATCAATCTTGATCCATTATTATCTGTCTCGAGAGCATTTAATATTGCGGGCAGGTGGCTTTCAAACTTTACGTCTACTACAGCTCCTATAACCTGAGTTATAACTCCTAATTCCTTTGACATCTTCAACTCCTGTTTTTTTAATCTAAAGTGCTTCAGCACCAGAAATGATTTCAATTAATTCGTTTGTAATAGCCGCTTGTCTTGATCGGTTAAAATCTATGGTTAGTTTGTCGATCATTTCACCTGCATTGCGGGTCGCATTATCCATGGCTGCCATCCTTGATCCCTGTTCCGAGGCTGCGTTTTCTTGAAGAACTGAGAAAATTGATGTCGCAATGCTTTTCGGTATTATTTCGTTCAATATCTCATCTTCGTCGGGTTCAAAATTAAAGCTTACATTACTGGCATCAGATTCTTTTTCATTGAATGAAACGGGTAATAGTTTATACGAGCTTGGTATTTGAGAGATAACGGACGCAAACTTATTGTAAAAAATCTCCGCAACTTCATATTCACCGTCTTCAAATCTTGAAATAATGTCCATTGATATCTTTCTAGCCGTGTCTATGGTGATATTTTTTTCGTTACTCAGATCTACGTGGCCAATAAAAAGACTCTCAAATTCCCTATTAAGCTGCTCTCTTCCCTTCTTCCCTATTGTTAGTATCTTTACCTCTTTGTTCTGGCTTGAAAGTTCGGCTATTCTTGATTTAGCTAACTTTACGATTGAAGAATTAAATCCACCACACAGACCTCTCTCAGCGGTTGCTACTATCAGTAGAAACTTTTTACAATCGCTACCATCTCCCAAAAACTTATTGTCCCCAGCAATATCTTTAACACTTGATGCTAGGTTAGACACTATGTCTCGCATTTTCTCAGCGTATGGCCTACCTCTTTCAGCTGACTCCTGAGCTTTTCTAAGTTTTGCAGCTGCAACCATTTGCATAGCTTTAGTAATCTTTCTAGTGGACTTTACACTATCAATTCGTATCTTTAGGTCTTTTAAGCTGGGCATTTCTTTATTTTTTACTAAATCTGTGTATTTAAAAAATTATCTAAAAGTGATTTGATTTTGCTTTCAATTTCACCTTCTACTTTTTGGTCGTTACTTCTCAGCTCATCTACCACAGCTTTGCCCTCAGACCTTAGATAATTCACAAGATTTTTCTCGAAACTTGTAACTTCACTAACAGGTGTTTTATCTAAATAACCTTTTGTTCCTGCATAAATTACAATAACTTGCTCTGCATTTGTTAAGGGCGAGTATTGAGGCTGCTTTAGTAGTTCTGTTAACCTCGCTCCTCTATTTAGTAGTGCCTGTGTGCTTGCGTCTAAATCAGACCCAAATTGAGCGAAAGCTGCCATCTCTCTATACTGTGCTAGCTCGAGCTTAATAGAGCCAGCTACTGATTTCATTGACTTGGTTTGCGCCGAAGATCCAACTCTAGAAACCGACAGCCCTGTATTAACGGCGGGACGGATACCTTGATAAAATAATTCTGTTTCCAAAAATATTTGGCCGTCTGTGATAGAGATAACATTTGTAGGAATAAATGCGGACACATCTCCTCCTTGAGTCTCGATTATCGGTAAAGCCGTTAATGATCCCGATCCATTATCTTCGTTCAGCTTTGCAGATCTTTCAAGTAAACGCGAGTGTAAGTAGAATACGTCTCCAGGATAAGCTTCTCTCCCAGGTGGTCTTCTAAGAAGAAGCGACATTTGTCTGTATGCAACGGCTTGCTTTGAAAGATCGTCATATATAATAAGTGCATGTTTGCCATTATCACGAAAATACTCTGCCATAGCCGTTGCCGAGTAAGGCGCTAAAAATTGCATCGGCGCTGGGTCGGAAGCCGTCGCTGCAACCACAATGGAATACTCAATAGCCCCTGTTTCTTCTAATTTTTTTACTAGTTGAGCCACTGTTGATCGCTTTTGCCCTATTGCCACATAAACGCAATATAATTTTTTACTCTCGTCAGATCCAGCCGCATCATTGTAGCTTTTTTGGTTCAATATAGCATCAATTGCAACTGCGGTTTTACCGGTCTGTCTGTCTCCTATTATTAACTCTCTCTGCCCCCTACCTATAGGAATCAGAGAGTCAACGGACTTCAGCCCAGTGGCCATGGGTTCATGCACAGATTTTCGTGGAATGATTCCTGGAGCTTTTACATCGGCGACTGATCTTGTTTTCGATTTTATAGGTCCTTTCCCGTCAACCGGATTACCTAGTCCGTCAACAACTCTCCCTAACAATTCCATCCCTACAGGAACATCCACAATCGAGCTAGTTCTCTTTACAAGATCCCCTTCTTTTATATCTCTGTCTGACCCAAATATAACCACGCCGACATTGTCTATCTCTAAGTTTAGAGCCATTCCCATTGTACCTCCTGGGAACTCAACCATCTCACCAGCTTGCACTTTGTCTAAACCGTATACACGCGCTATCCCATCACCAACAGATAATACTTTTCCAACCTCTGCTACTTCCGTGTCATCACCAAAATTTTTTATCTGTTCTTTTAAGATCTTTGAAATCTCAGATGCTTGAATATTCATAGTAGTCAACCTCTTTTCAAAATATTTTTCATACTTTCAAGTTTCGAATTTATACTTGAGTTAAACAGAAATGATCCAACTTTAAGTTCAATCCCGGCAATTATATTGGGATCATTTTCTGACTCAAGCCTTACAACACGCTTTGTAATCTTTTCTATGGATTTTTTTAATTCTTCTATTTTTATATCACTTACTTTTTTTGCAGTTCTAATACGAACTGTAAGCTCATTTTTACTGACTGAACATAGCTTTAAGAAATCCTCGCTAAAATTTACTAGATCATAACCCCGCCCCTTCCTTATCATTAGACAAACTGTATTGTGAAGGTGTTGAGGCAGCTTTATTTTTCTACTTACAGATTTAAACACATTTTCCTGATCACTTGAGGAAAAAGTTGGGTTTCTTAAAAAAGAATTCAATCCGTTACCTGATTTCAATATCTGTAGAAGATTAAGCACGTGTTCTTCTATCTCATTATCAGTCTTGTCTTCCTGGCACAAAGAAAATAAGGCAAGTGCATACCTTGCTGATGGCTTTGAGTTTATCTCACTAATTTCTTGCAAACTTATCACCTTTTATTGAGTTTTGTACGGTAGATATTGTAAAATGACTGCATTCTTTAAATAACAGAGCAGAACAACTATGACAAGTTGTTGGTTGCTCTTTTTTAATTTTTTTTCAAATTTTTGACCTTAAGATCTAGACATTGTTGACACAGGGACCCTGACTGAGCTGAAATATCTCCCTGACTTGGACGACTTTACGCTCTTCACCGCGAAAACATTTTTTTTTGCCTCTACAACAAGAAGACCTCCCAAAAAGAAACTATTTAGCTTTTTACCCACTTTTTCCCAGAGCAATAAAGACTTAAGCCAATAACCTTTTTTTGCAGGAAAACCATATAAACTGGGCGTTATACTATCAATTTGAAACTGGTTTTTTTGGAGTAATGCAGTTAATTGCGATATAGAATAGGGCTTCCCATACCCGAAGGGAGTACTGTCAGACCTTGCCCAAAAGCCTGTTCTATTAGGCACCAGAATAATTAGTTTCCCGCTGTCTTTTAATACACGAAGTACTTCTTGTAGCAAAAGATCTTGATTATCACTAACTTCTAAACCATGCGATATTAAAATTAAATCTGCTGCGGAAGTATTTATGGGCCAAGACACTTCATCAACCAGAGCCGTTACACTTTTCGACTTTTCAGGCCATGGGATAACACCTTGTTCACTTGGCATCAACAAAAGAAAATTTTTATTTTCCCTATCTTTCATTTTGTTTTCGAGAAATGGACACGCGAAACCAAAACCAACTGTCAAAGAGCCATTTTTGGGGTCAACTTTTTTTTCTAAAACTCTGTTTATTAATTGCTTCGTCGTTCTTCCAAGTTCGGTGCCACTATAAAACTCTTTTAATTGAATAACATCCAATCTCATTGTTAATTTTCCGATATTGCTAAATCTGTCAAATTATTGCTAGTATAAGGCGCTGTTGATAAAAAAGGATCCGCTAAACATGTCTTTGATTGAAATTATTCCCTGCCTCTCAGATAATTATGCTTATCTTATAAGAGATGAGAAAACAAACAAGAATATTTTGGTTGATGCACCTGAGCATGGACCCATAGAAACGTATCTAGATAAAAAAGCTCTGAGCCTCGATGCTATACTTATTACTCATCACCATAATGACCACATAGATGGCATAAATTACTTAAAAATAAAATATTCACCAAAAGTTATTGGAGCGAAAAGGGATAAACACAGGCTTCCACCACTAGACATTGAAGTAGAAGAGGGGAAACAATTAAAAATCGGGTCAAAAACATTTGAAGTTTATGATGTTGATGGCCACACGATAGGTCACATTGCTTACGGTTTGATGGAGGACAAAGCATTATTTAGTGGTGACTCATTGATGGTAATGGGCTGTGGAAGATTATTCGAAGGAACGCCGGAAGACATGTGGAAAAGCCTAAAAAAACTTAAACAACTTCCCAAAGATATTATGATTTATTCAGGACATGAGTATACAAAATCAAACATAGAGTTTGCTTTATCTGTAGATCCACAAAATGAGAAATTAAAAGCTAGGAAGATCAGAGTATTGAATAGTATTGCAAAAGGCATTCCCACAGTTCCTTCTAAATTAGAAGAGGAATTGGAAACCAATCCATTTCTTAGAGAAAGTGAGGCATCAATTCTAGAGAATATCGATACAGTAGCCACTGATCCAGTCTCTAGATTTGCAAAAATAAGGGCTCTGAAAGATAACTTTTGATAATTTTTTAGGATTTTAGTTTTAATGAGTATATATATAGTCTAAGACTTTAATTAGAAAGGATTAAGATGCCGTCATTTTCAAGTTCACTCGAGAAAAGTATCCATAGCGCTTTAAAGTTGGCAAATGAAAGAAATCATGAACTGGCTACATTGGAACATTTATTACTTGCGCTTCTCGATGAGAAAGACGCGTCAAATGTTTTAAATGCATGCAACGTAAATATAGACTTACTAAGAGGCAATATTGAGAACTTTCTGAATAATGAGTTAGGGAGTTTAGTTACTGAGGTCGAAGGTAGTGAGGCCGTTCCAACAACTGGTTTTCAACGAGTAATACAAAGAGCTGCGATTCATGTGCAAAGTTCAGGAAGAAATGAAGTAACTGGAGCTAATGTTTTGGTGGCAATTTTTGCAGAAAGGGAAAGTCACGCAGCATTTTTTCTTCAAGAGCAACAAATGACTAGGTATGACGCAGTAAATTTTATAGCGCATGGAGTATCAAAAAACCCAAACTATGAAGAAACAAAAGAAATTGACGAAGGAGATCAAAAGGATAGATCTGAAAATACCAACATTAACCCTGAAAAGGAAACCGCTCTCTCTAAATACTGTGTAAACCTTAATGAAAAATCTAAAACCGGTGATATTGACCCGCTAATCGGGAGAAATTTAGAGGTTGAAAGATGTATCCAAATTCTTTGTAGAAGAAGGAAAAATAACCCCATACTTGTTGGAGACCCCGGCGTCGGTAAAACAGCTATAGCAGAGGGTTTAGCACGGAAAGTAATTTCTGATCAGACTCCCGACATTTTAAAAGGGTCAACTATTTATTCGCTAGATATGGGAGCTCTACTTGCTGGTACACGTTACAGAGGTGATTTTGAAGAGCGCTTAAAGTTGGTTATGAAAGAATTAGAAAAAGACCCTAAGGCAGTTTTGTTTATAGATGAAATTCACACTGTTATTGGAGCAGGTGCAACCTCAGGCGGCGCTATGGACGCATCAAATCTATTAAAGCCATCACTTCAAAGTGGCACACTTAGATGTATGGGATCGACAACCTATAAAGAGTATAGAAATCACTTTGAAAAAGATAGAGCTCTAGCTAGACGTTTTCAAAAAATTGATGTTGTTGAACCATCTACGGAGGATAGTATTAAAATATTGAATGGGCTCAAACAATACTTTGAAGAACACCATAAAATAAAATATTCAAATGAATGCCTCAAGACTGCCGTCGAACTCGCAAATAAATACATTCATGACAGGAAACTTCCCGATAAGGCCATTGATGTTATTGATGAGGCTGGCGCAGCTCAAAGCTTATTACCGTCTAGCAAAAAGAAAAAAGTAATTGGAGTTAAGGAGATAGAAGAAATAATTTCAAAAATTGCGCGAATACCTTCCAAACGCATTTCAAAAAACGACTCAGAAGTATTAAAAGATTTGGAAAAATCACTAAAAAGAGTTGTTTTTGGACAAGATACCGCCATAGAGATGCTTTCTTCGTCGATTAAGCTATCCAGAGCGGGTTTACGCGAGCCTGAGAAACCAATTGGATGCTATCTATTTGCTGGGCCTACAGGCGTAGGAAAAACAGAAGTATGTAAGCAATTGGCGGATGTTTTAGGTATCTCTATGCTCAGGTTCGATATGTCAGAGTACATGGAAAAGCATTCTGTTTCTCGTCTCATAGGAGCTCCTCCGGGTTACGTAGGCTTTGACCAAGGAGGTTTACTTACTGATGGCGTTGATCAACAACCTTATTGTGTTCTTTTACTAGACGAGATAGAAAAAGCTCATCCAGATGTATTTAACATTTTACTGCAGGTTATGGATCATGGAAAACTTACAGACCATAATGGCAAATCGGTTGACTTTAGAAATGTAATTCTCGTTATGACCTCAAATGCTGGCGCCAGCGAGCAAGCGAAAGAGGCAATTGGATTTAATCGAACTAAAAGAGAGGGGGAAGCAGACGCAGCGATTGTAAAAATGTTCACTCCCGAGTTTAGGAACAGATTGGATTCAGTAATTACGTTTAATTCTCTTTCTCTTGATATAATTATGCAAGTTGTGGAAAAGTTTATATTACAACTAGAAGGCCAGCTTATAGAGAGAAATGTTACCATTGAGTTCTCTGATGATACGCTGAAATGGTTGGCAGACGAAGGCTATGACGAAAAAATGGGGGCAAGGCCTATAGCTAGAAAGATTCAAGAGCATATCAAAAAGCCACTGTCTGAAGAATTGCTTTTTGGAGAGCTGAAAAAAGGCGGGATAGTAAAATTATCCATAAATAAAAACAAGCTTGATTTAGCGTTTAAACCTTTAAGCGAAAGACAATCGAAGAAAGTAAAAGCTAATATTCTCTCATAATTATCGCTCTGTTAACTTGAATTCTATCCGCCTGTTTTTTGCGAGATCCTCTTTTGAGTCGGAGAAGGAAATTGGCTGATGCTCTCCGAAACCTGCAGCAGACATTCTTTTGGGATCTATTTCGTGTTTGCTTATCATATACTTAACTACAGAGAGCGACCTAGCCTGGCTTAATTCCCAATTATCCTTAAAAATGCTGTTCTGACTAACCGGCGTTTTATCAGTATGACCGTCTACTCTAAGAACCCAATTTATATCCTCAGGAATCTTTTGCGAAATATCTTTAAGTACATTTGATATAGTATCCAACTGAAGTTTACCCTCCAACCCGATATCAGCAGAACCTCTATCAAATAAAACTTCAGAAGAAAAAACAAATCTATCACCAACAACATCGATACCGTCAATGTCTCCAAGGATCTTTTTTAATCTCCCAAAAAAGACAGATCTATATTCTCGCAGGTTCTTCGTTTCATTTTCTAATCTCTTTCGCTCCTTTTCTTCTAGCTCAGCTCTTATTTTTTGTTCAGATGCAACTTTTGCTAGGGCAGCATTTAATTTTGCTCCTAGTGACTTAATTTCTACATTATTAGAAAAATCCTTTTCGATAGTTGTATCTAATATCTCTGTTAATTCCTTCAGTCTCTCTTTAAGGGAATTAGTTTGCAGTGTTAGATTAGCTACCTCTTGCATTGAAGCTTTTTCTTTTTCCTCCTGAACACTCAATCTCAGCCTAGCTTCCCTCAAAGCTAAATCCTTTTCCCTCATAATGTTATCATTTCCGGACAATTCTTTCTCAAATTTATCAGCCCGTTCTTTTAAGATCCTTTGCGCCTCTCTCGAAGCGGCCAATAGCTTTAGTGTTTCTAGCGCTTTTTTTCTTTCTTGCTCAATAGTAAGGGTTATTAGGGCTAACTCTTCCTTTTTCTCCATTAGACTTTCTTGTAAATTTCTTATCGCATACTGTTCCAGTACTCGCTGCTTCTCTGCATCAGTCAAATCCTTATTAATCGCTTCTATCTTTTCTTTGACCCTACTGAGCTCAAATTCCTTTTCCTCCGTTAAGCTTTCCAGTGACTGATTTTCAAATTTTAATTTTTTTACTAATAGTTCCAAAGCTTCATTAGATGCAGCCATCATTTTTTCTTTAGAAATTTTTTGACTAATGGTTTCTCTCGCAGCGGCTAAAGCTAACTCCGCAGCTTCCCTGTTTGAAATCTCTCTAGATGTTTTTTCCATCTCAAGTTTTAGATTTTCATTAAGCTCTAAACGTTTAGCTATCAATGACGCAACTTGGGATTTGAAATCTGTTATTTTCGCTTCTGCAATTGTCATATCGTTTCGTAATTTTGTGAGTAGATTTATTTTTTCTTGTAACTGAGCCTCTTGCCTAGTCAGTTTGGCCTGTTGCTCGCTTGATAAGGTTTGCAAATTTGACTTCTCAGTTCTTAGCATCCCCAATTGGTTTCTCAAATCCTCAAGGTTATTCCCTAATTGTGAAAGCTCCGTTTGCTGCTCATCGAGTTCAATTTTTTGAGAAGAGATTGTATCTCGTAAAACTGATTGAACTATCATAAATATTGATAGTATAAACATTAAGATTAACAATATGGCCGTCATAGCATCTACAAATCCAGGCCATATATTGGTAGTAAATCGCTCTCCACTCCTCCTGGTAAGCATAGTTAACCCTTGCTGCTATTCCTTGCCAAATCAATTATCGCTTTACTGAGTTGAGCTAGATCTGATCTCAGTTCTGAAAGGGCATCGTGACGCGCATTAGCCAATTCATCAACCAATCTTGACAGTTGCACTTCAATATTCCTAAGACGGGTCAAGTTCTCTAAATCTCGAGTACTCCTCTCCCCAAACTGTCCTTTAATTAATGTATTCAGATCTTGTTGAGAAGAAACCAACCTCTCAATAGAGGTTTTATCAAATCCATCAGTACTAGTTACTGTCTTTGAGCCTACAACCTTCGAACTAGCAAGCTCTTCTATAGCCTTAGATAAGCTATTTATTTGTTGATTTGTTTTAGTGCTGTTGTCGATCGATTTTTCAAACATTTGTCCAAGCTCGGATATTTGTGCCCCCACTGCTGATATAATTGGACTTATTTTACCATCATTGGTTGTCTCATCGACATTTTCAGTATCTCCAAAAATACCTATACTTGTGAAAGATGAAAGCCATTCCTCTAGTTGCATATAGAATCTGTTTTGGCCATGGTTTGCAAATAGCTCCAAAAGACCAACCACTAAACTACCAGCCAAACCCAGAAGAGATGAGGCAAATGCCGTTCCCATACCACCAAGTTGACCTTCTAAACCCGCCATTAAATTGTCAAAAACCTCTATCCCCGTTTGCCCTTCTTTTGGCACTAAACTTTTTATAGTGTTGACAACCTCTGGAACGGTAATCGCGAGACCATAAAAGGTCCCCAAGAGACCTAAAAAAATAAGTAGATTAATAACATATCGTGTTAGATCTCTTGCCTCATTCAATCTAGTCGCCACCGAGTCTAGTATTGAGTTTAAAGAACTAGAGGTTAGGATAGTTTTTGTTTTTTTTCCTTTTAATAAAGATGCCAGAGGTATCAACAATCTGGGAGGATCTGAGAACTCATGACCTGGCGTATCCAGAGCAAAGTTTTCGACCCAGTTTACAGCTGCAATTATTACAAATATTTGCCAAAAACAACAAAGAATCCCAAAAAAGAAAACTGTTAAGATGACCCCATTTAAATATGGGGAAGACAAAAAAATAGGCGCGACAGAGGGGAACATAAAATAACTGCCCACCATTACTAACAATAACGAAATAAGCATTAATACAACTTGTTGTATAGGCTGGCTGAACCCTTGTGTTTCAGCTTTTACTAATTTGAGTGAGTATTTTTTCTTTTTTGCCAATATCTATCCAAAAATTTATTAAAGTCATATTAATTGTTCTTAGCCACTTGAAAAAGTATTACCATTGTTAATCCAAATAAAAGTCACATATACCAAATTTTTATGAAAAAAAAAATATATACCTTTTCCCTAATTCTATTTGCTTTTTTATTTGCATTGTACTTGGTATGGGCACTAGCTGCAAATATTCAAAAAGAAGCGCTTAAACAGCATTTAGGTAATGAATGGGGAGTAACTTTAAGCGATGAAAAAATTACAACTGATGGCTTTCCTTTTAAATTTGGAATAAAAGTGTCGAATTTTCAATCCCAGTTAAATAATACTCCTATAAAATTGGAATTCCTGAAATTAGAAATTATAAGATTAATCTATAATTTTTCTGATTTTATTCTATTTTCAGAGAAACCCATGGTCACCAACATGGACTATCCAAAATTCAACAGCTCATCAAATAAATTGAAGGCCAGCATATCTAACAGACCTTTTTCTGGTAAGTTTAAGTTAATCACTGAACAAGAAAATTGGCAACTATCCGACGACAGAAACACTAAAATACTTGAAGCTAAGGAAGTGATTTTTGCGCTAAAGGATGCGGATCAAATGAATTTAGATTTTTATTTCCAAGCGGATAATTTAGGAGTTAGCATTTTGGATGAAATTTATAAAAAAGATCCTGAAAAGCCAAATAAGTTAATCCTTAAAGGTTCAATATTAAATGGTGTTACCAGTAGCCGAGAAGCACCTTATAAGCCAATAAAACTCGAAAACATAATGTTAGAAAAACTAGATATGAATATTGGATTTTTTAAGCTAAGTTGCAATGATATGGTTGCCCTAAACTTGTTTAAACTGACTACTAAAGAAGATGTTGCTTGTCTTTTAAAACTTAGCCCAAAGAAGCTCGCAAAAATAAAAACAGATAATGAATTAATTCGAAGCATTATAGATATTGTCAACTTGCTTTTAATCATCAACAACCCAGCAAGGACTGATGAACTACAAGCAATTCCCATTAAGCTTAGCTTAAATAAAGGGTTATTTTATATAAACGCTATTCCTATTTACCAGTTTCCAACACAATACTAGTCTCTCCCAAAGTTTGGTGTACCTGTATCTTGACCGGCAGCTACTATACCTTTTCTTATGCTTCTAGTTCTTTTAAAATATTTTAACAAATATTCACCATCTTTTTTTCGTATGGCTCGCTGCAATGAAAATAGTTCCTCCGTAAATCGACCTAATACTTCCAAATGCGCATCTTGATTATTTAAAAAAATATCTCGCCACATAACTGGGTCAGACGCGGCTATTCTTGTGAAGTCTCTGAAACCCGCTGCTGAGTAATTGATTATTTCCGACTTTGTAACTGTTTCTAGGTCATCAACAACCCCTACCATAGTGTATGCAATTAGATGAGGTGCATGAGATGTGACGGCAAGAACTAGATCATGATGCTCAGGTGTCATTATTTTAGTTTGCATACCTAGAAACTTCCAAAAGGTCTCAAGACTATTCAATGCTTTCTTGTTAGTTTTTCTTGTGGGTGTCAGTATGCACCAACGGCCTTCAAACAGTCCGGCGTAACCTGCGTCAGGCCCCGATCTTTCAGTCCCAGCAATGGGGTGAGAGGGAACATACTTACCTCCAACGCTCTCTATGTTAGACTCTATTTCTTCAATAACTGACAGTTTTACTGATCCAACGTCTGTAATTGTTGTCCCGGGCTCAATAATTTTTTTTAATCTCCGTGTTACCGCTTGCATTTGGCCAACGGGCACACAGAGTACTATAAGCTGGGACCCGCTCACCGCGTTATCTAAATTACTTTCAACTTCGCATAAACCGATCTTTTTCGCTCTATTTCTTACTGCTATATCCTTATCGTATCCTACAATTTTAATTGTGGGATCTTTTTGTCTTAAAGTCAGACATATCGAAGACGCAATTAAACCTAGGCCGATAACGGATATTTTTCTAAACTCTTTCATTTTTTTCAAAATACTCCGCTAGGGTTAAATATAGCTTTTCGCATATTTCTTTGCTACCAATTGAAAGTCTGAGGCACTTTGGAAGGCCATAAGAGCCCACCTTTCTTAAAATAAAACCTTTTCCCTTTAAAAATGAATCAATTGTATTGGCTTGCTCTTCGTTCAGAAATCTTAGGAGCAAAAAGTTTGCAAACGATTGATCTATTTTCAATCCAAGACCAAGCAATTTATTTCGAAGTGCTTCTCGATTTACTCTGTTGAGCTCTCTTTGCTCATTAACGAACTTTACATCTGCAATACTTAATTCGGCCATTTTCAAACCCAAAGACGATACGTTAAAAGGTGATCGAACGGAGTTCAAAACATCTATTATATTTCTTGCACCATAACCCCACCCGACGCGCAATCCACCAAGCCCGAATATTTTAGAAAACGTTCTAGTCACAAATAAATTTCCATATTTATTTACTAGTGAAATGCCTCCATCACAAGAATCCACATATTCTGAGTAAGCACCATCCAAGACAAGTAAAATGTTGTCAGGTATTTTATTTAGGAGCTCCTCTACTTCAGTTTCTGAAATCATAGTTCCTGTTGGATTATTTGGGTTCGCCAAAAAAATCATCTTTGTTCTGGCAGTAATAGCTGCACAAACATTCTCTACAGATGCAGTGCGATTTCTTTCTTTAACCTCTACGGGCTTAGCTCCAGCGGCTAAAGCAGACAACTTATACATTAAAAAGCCATGCTCCGTATAAATAACCTCATCATTCTTATCACAGAAACAGCGACATAATAATTGGATGATCTCATCAGATCCAGCTCCACAAATTATTCTATTAAGATCTATATCATGTATCTCGCCGATTTTACGTCGTAGAGCAAAATGATTACTATCTGGATACTCGAAAATGTTTTTAGAGTAATATGCAAACTGATTGAGCACATCATTACATGGGCCATTCATGTTCTCGTTCGCACTCAACTTTACTACATTCTCTTTGCCTCTAATAACACTTTCTCCGCTTTCATACAAAGGCATATTGTAAAAATGGGATAGGGGCCTTATGTTAATATCAGAATTTTTCATTAGTCTTTTTAAATAATAACTCTTCTGAACTAATAGAAATTATACGGATCAATGTCCACACTAAAGTAAATATTATTTGGAACTGTAATATTTTTCAGCCAGTCTCGCACTTCGATCTGCGATATTTTTGTTATTTTATTCGACTTTATAAGTAGCCTTACTCTCGTTTTATTTTTTATTCTTGAAATTGGTGCAACAGCAGGGCCAAAAATCTCAAAGTTCTGTAATTTTAATGAATAAAATTGATTTTTTAATTCCTTACCAAAATCTATAAGTGTGCTTTCCTTTCTTCCTGACAATATCAACGATATAAATTTTCCATGAGGCGGAACATTAGCTTCTATTCTTTGTTCTAACTCAGTGTTAAGAAATATTTCTCCATGATCCTTTAGTAACGCTTGTAAAACAGGATGTCGAGGCATCCAAGTTTGAATCAACGCTCGCCCGTCAGAGGCATACCGTCCTGCTCGCCCTATAACTTGTTTAATTACCTGATAGCTTTTCTCCATTACCCTATGATCACCAGCATTTAGACCCATGTCTGCATCAATTACTGCTACAAGCTTTAAATGAGGAAAATTATATCCTTTGGCTACCAATTGAGTACCTATAATGATATTAATTTCTCCTGACTTTATTTTATCCATATCTTCTAAATGTTTTTCTCCCTTTGAAAAACTATCTGAAGAAAAAATCTGTGACAAAGCATCGGGAAACAATCTGGAAATCTCATCTCTAATTCTTTCAACACCTGGCCCAATAGGTATAAAATTTTCATCCGACTTACACTTAACACATTTCGTTTTTTCTGAAACTTTATATCCACATAGATGGCACAGGTAACAGTTTTTTGTCTTATGATACACTAGCTTTGTACTGCAATTTTTACAATTCAAAGAAATTCTGCATGCTGTACAAAATGCTATTGGTGCATAACCCCTTCTATTCAGAAAAATTAAAATTTGCTCTTTTTTTTCCAAACTTATCTTTATCTGATCAATGATTGGAACAGATATCCAACTATTTTTTGGGGTTTCTTCAACATTCATATCAATTAAAGTCACTCTCGGTTCATAAACCTCGCCAAAACGTTTGGGAAGGTCAATTTTATGGTACTTACCCAATCTACAATTATGCCATGTCTCGATACTGGGAGTAGCTGAAGATAGAATGATTCGTGATTTCGAAGTTGAAGCTCTTAAAACAGCGAGATCTCTTGCATTATATATTGGGGCTTCTTCTTGCTTATAAGAGGAATCATGTTCTTCGTCCACAATGATAAGTTTTAAGTTTTTAAATGGTAAATAAAGTGCTGATCTTGCTCCTATCAAAAGCTTTAAATGACCGCTTACTACATTTTTGAAAACTTTTCGTCTTTCGTTTAGAGATAGTTGTGAATGCCATTCACCTGCAAGCGCTCCGTATCTTTTCATAATACGTTGTTTAAAATCGACAGTTAGAGAAATTTCAGGTAATAAAATAAGAACTTGTTCTCCTTTTTCTATGCGCTCACTTGCTAGATTCAAATAAACCTCGGTTTTACCTGAACCAGTAACACCAAATAATAGCCATGACTGAAACTCATTCTTTACATACTTTTCTTTTATTTTTGCCACTGCTTGTCTCTGTTGAGAAGATAATGTAATCGGTTCATTGAAAATTTTTTCTTGTTCATATTTGTTTTCAGAGACTTTCGATAACACTCCTTTATTTTCCAAACTTCTTACAACTGAAGAACTTACGCCTAGATCTTTTTTTATTTGTTTATATTGAGCGATTCTCTGGGGTTGCTCTTTGAAATAGCTAATAAGTTCCTTTTGACGCTTTGTGATTTGGGAATAGTTAGAGCTATTCAGCGAATAGACAATAGGCATTTTTTGATCTTTATGAAACTTTAAGTTTTGAACGGCCATTTTTAAGAAAGATTGGATGGGGGATAGCGTGTAAGCATGTGTCTTTTTCAAGAAATCAATAAAATCAGGCTCCAATTTTATCTTGTTAACAGTGCCAATAATCTTCTTAAGTCGACTATGATCGAACTTAGTATCTCCCTCACTCCAAACAACGCCAATGACCACTTTGGAACCTAAGGGCACCTCTACTAAACTGCCAATTCCAATATTGTCATCTAAGGTACTGTAGTCCAAAACTGGAACCTTCGGGTTTGTGAAGATAACTCCAAACTGTCTTTCAAATGCCATTTATCTGAGTTTACACTTTTTCTCTTCCTTTGAAATAAATCACCATATAGACTAAAGTCCAAGAAAATATATTAAAATGGATAAGATTTCATGCAGCTTTTTTTGGATGGTTCAGACATTGATAAGATTCGCAAGTACTGTGGAATCGGTCTTATAGACGGCGTAACAACCAACCCATCGATCATATTAAAGTCAGGTAAAAACATGATCGAGGTGATATCTGAATTGGCAGGAATAGTTTCTGGCTCTGTAAGTGCTGAGGTATCAGCGCTAGATTCAGATACAATGGTACAAGAAGGTATAAAGCTTGCCAAGATAGCAGAAAATGTTACTGTTAAACTTCCGATCACTTGGGATGGATTGAAGGCGTGTAAAACTTTATCCAACAAAGGTATAAGTGTGAATATGACTCTTTGTTTTTCTTCTTCGCAAGCTCTTTTAGCTGCAAAAGCTGGTGCTGAGTATGTAAGTCCCTTTATCGGTCGTTTAGATGATTTAAATTTAGAAGGAATAGATTTGATATCGGATATAAAGTTAATTTATTCAAACTATAAATTTTCGACTAAGATTCTGGCGGCATCTATACGAACAATCAATCATGTAAAACAATGCGCATGCTTTGGAGCAGATGTTGCAACAATTCCCTTAGATATTTTTGAAAAGCTTGTAAAGCATCCGCTAACTGACTCTGGCTTAAGCCAATTTACGGCTGACTGGAAAAAAACTGGCCAATCAATTATTTAAAAAATATATGAATAAAATTGAAATAGTTCCTGAAGAGCGACAAAAAATATTAGAAAATCCAGACTTAATTTTACTGGACAAGGAATTATTGCTTGCACTTCTAAAGGATTCAGATTTCCCTGATGAAGAAAATCTGATCGATATCAGAAATGTTTTTCTAAAAAAACTTGGAGAGAAAGTAGAAAGGTTAAAAAGTACCAACAGTCAAATAATTCAACATGCTTACGAAAATCAATTGGGAATTAAGAAAATTCATGAGTGTTGCTTAAAAACTATTGAAACAAGGGATATAGGCACTCTTTTTAAATTTTTATGTTTAAAAGCCACCGAAATCTTACGAGTAGATGTAATAAAAATAGTTGTAAGCGACAATACATTCTCTAATTCCAACATTCAAAACTGTATTTTGAAATCTAATGAGGAGATAATCAAATTTGCACAGAAAATAGGAATAACAAAAGGAAAAACCGTTCGCCTCACAAATGTAGTTAATGATAAAAAAAAAGAGGCTGAGCAATTAATTGCTAGAGAAGAGAGCACAAAATCGGAAGCAATTATTTCCCTTTTAGTTAATAACGAATTTAAAGGATTTCTTTTTTTTGAGTCAGTCGACGAATCCACTTTTTCCGTTGATCAGTCAACAGATTATTTAGAGTTTTTTGCTCAGGTAATATCCAAGCACTTGGAAAGCTTGTTATACACATGAAGATGGAGTTAAATGCCTTAATAAAAGAGTGGGCATCATATAACATAAATTTGAGAAATCTTTCTGAAAACTCCGTTAAAGCATATTCATTGGACTTGAAAGATTTTCTTCATTTTTTATTTCAAGAATCTCAACCTGTTTTAAAATCTGATCTATCAAATATAAGTTCTCATAAAATTAGGTTATGGATTTTAAGTCTTCGAAATAGATCTGTTAAAGCTTCTTCAGTTTCTAGAAAAATATCTAGCTTAAAAAACTTTTTCCAATGGCTAGAGAACTCCCATAATATTTTCAACGCAGCTATTTCGAATTTAGATTCTCCTAAAAAAGATAAAAAACTTCCGAGACCGATAAATATTAACGAGATAAAAAAACTATTCAGAGCCTTCGAAAACAAAAAAGAGAAGAAATGGATAATATACAGGAACCAAGCCATCTTTCTATTATTATATACCTGTGGTCTGAGAATTTCGGAAGCACTAGATTTAAAAACAGATGTGCTGCCATTAAATACAAGTGTCTTGATCAAGGGCAAAGGAAAAAAAGAGCGAATGGTACCAATAATTGATATTGCTAACCAAGCAATTGAAAATTACAAAAAATATTGCCCTTATCCTATTTCTAACAATGAATATGTTTTTCTTGGAATAAGAGGAAAAAGAATGTCTCCTAGATCTTTTCAGAAGGCATTGGAAAGAGCAAGAGGGTTGATTGGTCTTCCTTCATCAACCACGCCTCATTCATTGAGGCATTCATACGCTACCCACTTATTAAATGCAGGCACAGACCTACGAAGCATCCAAAAGCTTCTTGGTCACTCTGCATTGAGCAGCACACAAATATATACTCAAATAGAACAAAAAAGATTACTACAAGTATATAAATCTACTCATCCTAGAGAGAGAGTAAATTAATAATTCCATTTTAATTTAAATGACCGCCTGCTTGCAACGATCACATAAGTCGTCGCCCTCGCTTTTATCTATTGGCAAGTTGAGCGTCCAGCATCGTTGGCACTTTTTCCCTTGGGCAGTTTTACAAATTACCCCAACATCAGGAAGATCATCGAGCGTAAAACATGAATCAGCGATGCTAGTCGGGGAAAATTCGACATTTATACTCGATGTAATACACACTTCGCTCATATCTACGGACTTTATTATGTCAAAAAGCTCTTTGTCTTTTATATAGATAATCGGGCAAGCTTCTAAACTTGAACCTATTACCTTGTCTTGTCTCAACACTTCTATAGCCCCAGTTACGACGCGCCTCACGTTTCTAATTTTCTCCCAGTGATTTACATGCTCAGGATCATACCAATCTTTTTCGTTACTAGGAATATCCAGTAAGTGTACTGAATTTCCTTCTTCAGGAAATCTCTCTAAATACACTTCTTCCATTGTAAATGGTAAAATTGGGGAAAACCATGTTGTCAATCTAAAAAACAAGATATCAAGAACTTTAAGTGTTGCTCTTCTTTTTAAACTATTCTCTGAATCGCAATACAAAACATCTTTTCGAATATCGAAATAGAACGAAGAAAGATCTTGGGTACAGAATTGGAAATAAGTTTGAAACACCGATTGAAAAGAATAATCTTGGTAAGAGGATCTTATTTTCTTATCAACTTCACACACTCTATGAAGAATATACTTTTCGAGATTAGGTAATTCATTATAAGCTATATCTTCTTGATCGGAATACGTACCTAAGTTTCCCAGTAAAAATCTTACAGTGTTCCTTAATTTTCGATAACTATCAGTCACCCCTTTTAGAATTTCATTTCCTATCCTTAAGTCTACTGTATAGTCACTTTGGGCAACCCAAAGTCTTAGTATATCAGCTCCAAACTGCTTGATTACCTGCTGAGGGCTTACAGTATTACCAAGTGATTTGGACATCTTGAAACCCTTCTCATCCAAAATGAATCCATGGGTTAATACACCTTGGTAGGGGGCTTGTCCTTGAGTGCCACATGATTGCAGGAGAGAGGAATGGAAAAAACCTCTATGCTGATCTGTCCCTTCCAGATAAAGATCGGCCGGCCACTTTCCATCTGCTCTGTCTCGGAGAACATAGGCATGGGTCGAACCTGAGTCAAACCAGACATCAAGGATGTCCATTACTTGTTCATAGTCATCTGGAGAATATAATCCCTCTAAAAATCGTTCCTTTGCGCCTTCTTGAAACCAAGCATCTGCTCCTTCTTTTTTGAGTATATCAGACAGTCTTTCATTAAGCTTTTCATCCTTGAGAATGAAATCCTCATGATCAGAGCTCGAACCCTTTTTTATGAAACATGTTAATGGGACACCCCATGCTCTCTGTCTAGATAAAACCCAATCTGGTCTCGTCGATACCATGCTATGAAGCCTATTTCTACCACTTTTTGGAACCCACTCTACCAATTTATCTATCGAATGAAGTGCTCTTTCCCGTATGGTTTTACCAAATTCTTCTTTACCATCCTTTAGATCCTTATCTATATTTACAAACCATTGAGGAGTATTTCTAAAAATTACTGGAGCTCTAGATCGCCAGCTATGAGGATATGAGTGTTCCAAAATACCTCTAGCAATCAGCTTATTTGCTTCAATTAATTTTTGGATTACAGCCCTATTCGCTTCCCCTTCTTTTCCCTTCTTGTTAAATATTTGCAAGCCTTTGAAAAATGGGACAGCTGTTGAAAAGCTACTATCATCCTCGACATTATTTGTCATACGAGACAACCATCCACGCTTGAGGAAAACTTCAAAGTCTTCAGCTCCATGACTTGGAGCGATATGTACAAAACCAGTCCCCGCATCATCGGTAACGTGATCCGCTTCGACTAATGGAACAGCATAATCCCAAAAGCTTCCAGCACCTTCAAGCTTTGAAAATGGATGGGTTAAAATAATCTCGTTGAAATCATCCAAACTCAACTCTCGTATTTTTTTATACTTTGTAACCCTCGATTTTTCCATCGTCTGTTCAGCAAGCTTATCAGCAAGTATGATAGTGTTTTTTGGCTTGGCCCAGCTTTCATCTTGAACCTCTTCTATTTCATAAAGTCCATATTTGATGGATTTGTTGAAAGCTACTGCTTTATTTGAAGGTATGGTCCAAGGTGTTGTAGTCCATATTACAATATCGGAACCCTTTAAATCACCATCGGCTATACTGAACCTAACCCAGATAGTAGTACTACGGTGATCTCTATACTCAATCTCTGCCTCAGCAAGAGCCGTTTTCTCGACAGGGGACCACATGACTGGTTTCGAACCTCTATACACAACTCCCTTCATAACCAGTTTTACAAACTCGTCTGCAATTACTGCTTCACTATTATAGTCCATGGTAGAATATGGATTATCCCAATCACCAGTTACTCCCAGCCTTTTAAATTCTTCTTTTTGAATTTCTATCCAATGGCTTGCAAAGTCTCTACAGTCTTGACGAAGCTTATTTATCGGTACGTCTTCTTTTGATCTCCCTTTTTCTCTATATTTTTCTTCAATTTTCCATTCGATAGGTAACCCATGACAATCCCAACCAGGTACATAAATACTGTCATTACCCAAAACTTGTTGACTCCTTACAACAAAATCTTTCAGAATTTTATTTAACGCATGCCCAATATGTAGGTTTCCATTTGCATAAGGCGGGCCGTCATGGAGAACAAATACTTTCCTGTCACTTATGTCTTCTCTAAGTTTTTTATAGATATTCAATTTTTCCCAGCGGGCTAACCACTCTGTTTCCCTTTCAGGTAGATTGGCTCTCATTGGAAAATTTGTGTTAGGTAAGAATAAGGTTTCTTTATAATCTTTATCGTTTGATGACATTTTATTTCTTATGTTTTTTTAATAGTTGTTTAGTAGAAAATCGATTTATATACAATTAAATATTTTTTTCGTAAATTAAAGATTTTTAGAAACTCAAGATATGTATAGGTATGCTCTTACAATAGAATACGATGGTTCACCATTTCATGGCTGGCAGGTACAAAGCAATATAATCACCGTACAAGGAGTTGTATTCGATGCAATAAAAAAACTTGATATGAATTGTGAAAATTTCGTCGGGGCAGGAAGAACGGATGCCGGGGTGCATGCTATCGGGCAGGTTGCTCATGTTGACCTAGCAACTAAACGTGATTGTGAAACTGTAAAAAAGGCAATTAATTATTACCTTAACAAATATCCAGTTTCGATATTAAATGCTAGATTTGTTAACAATCAATTTCACGCACGCTTTTCTGCTACAAAGCGGCATTACATATATAAAATTTTTTCGAGGAAAACAGATCTAACTTTTGAGAAAAACCAGTATTGGCACGTAAAGCACAGCTTAAACAAATCAAATATGCAGCTAGCTGCAAATTACCTCATTGGTAGGCATGATTTTTCAGCATTTCGATCCTCAATTTGTCAAGCATCTAGTCCAATAAAAACAATAGATACAATTAGCATCCATTCTCAAGAGATAAGAGATGGAGTTGTTTATCAATTAAATTTTTCAGCAAGATCTTTTCTGCACCATCAAGTTCGAAGCATTGTAGGTTGCTTAGAGAAAGTTGGCTGCGGAAAGTGGGGGGTCAAAAAGATACAGGAAATACTATTGTCTAGAGATCGAAGTCGATGTGCTGCATTAGCTCCATCTAGTGGCCTGTACTTAGCAAGAATTGATTATTAAAAATTATGAACTGAATAGAAAGTTCATAATATCACCATCTTTAACTAAGTAGTCTTTTCCTTCACTTCTTACGTTTCCTAATTCTTTCGCTTTCAACCAACCGCCAGCTGATACAAAATCGGAATAGCTCACCGTTTCCGCTCTTATAAAACCTTTTTTGAAGTCGGTGTGTATTTTTCCAGCAGCTTCTGGGGCAAAAGTTGAATTGGTGATTGTCCAAGCTCTGGTTTCCTTAGGGCCAGAAGTGAAATAAGTACACAATCCTAGAAGTTCGTATCCAGTCTTTATTAATTTTTCAAGTCCAGTAGAATCCATTTCCATTTCAAACAAAAACTCTTTTAGCTCATTTTTATCAGATATTTCGCTAAGCTCTTGCTCAATCGAAACTGAAATATTTAAAGTTGAAGCCTCTAACGTCTTTGCTAAAGCCTCCACTCTTTTTGAGTATTCGTTTCCCTCTCTTACACTGTTTTCGTCCACATTACAGATAAACAATATAGGTTTTGAAGTTAAAAATTGAGATAAATGCAACATTTTTAATTCATCGTCAAAAAATTTTCCTTGTCTTACTGGTATTCCATCTTCTAAAAGTTTAAGAACTTTCTCGAGGAATACCAAGGTAAGCACTTCATCATTTTTCTTACCACCTCTTTTTTTATAGTTCTCTATTCGCTTTGTTACGCTTTCTAAATCAGCTAATAAAAGCTCAGTATTAATAATATCAATATCAGCTACTGGATCTATAGCATTGTTAACATGAGTTATGTTTTCATCCTCAAAGCATCTTGTGACATGGGCCAACGCATCACATTCTCTAATATTTGCCAAGAACTTATTGCCCAAACCCTCGCCTTTTGAAGCCCCCTTTACCAAACCAGCAATATCGATAAATGTCATTTTGGTAGGTATTGTTTCAGCAGATACAGAAATTTTTGAAAGCTCCAAAAGTCTTTGGTCAGGAACCGTTACCTCACCAATATTTGGGTCTATTGTACAGAATGGAAAATTTGCTGCTTGAGCACTTTTGGATTTTGTCAAAGCATTGAACAAAGTTGACTTTCCCACATTCGGAAGACCAATAATTCCTGTCTTAAAACCCATTTTATTTATTCCCTTATCCAGTTAATTACTATATAAGACTTTAATCAATTTTATTCTGTAGTCTAAAATGAACAAGTTTTGTGAATAATTTAAATAGAGTAACAATGTCAAGGCTTAATAGAAAATTCCACCAATTGACTGCTGAAGATAAAAAAGCTTTCATTCCTTTTATTATGGCAGGATTCCCGAACATCAAATATTCAAGTAACCTACTTCAAAAATTACCAAGTCTGGGGGCAGATATTATAGAAATAGGAATGCCATTTACCGATCCAATGGCAGATGGAAAAATCATTCAAGATGCAGGACATGAGGCATTAGAAGCTGGGTTCAAGATGGAAAACTTATATCAAATGATTGAGAGTTTTAGAGAGAATGATCAAGATACTCCTATAATTTTGATGGGTTACTACAACCCTATACATAAGTTTGGATCAGAAAATTTCGTGAAAAAAATTAAGAACCTTGGGGTCGATGGACTTATAATCGTTGATTTGCCCCCTGAAGAGGATAGTGAATTATGTATTTTTTGCTTAAATCACAAACTCCATTTTATAAGGTTACTTACACCTACAAGTGATGACCAGAGGTTGCCAACACTTTTAGATAATTCAAGTGGCTTTCTTTATTATGTATCGGTCGCCGGTGTTACTGGATCTAAGGTCCCTGTTAAGCAGGTTGTTGCCGATGAGATAAGTAGAATAAAAAAATATACTGACTTACCTATTTGTGTTGGTTTTGGAATAAAGTCACCCGAAGATGCAAAATCTATCTCTCTTTCAGCTGATGGGGTTGTAGTCGGTTCAGCTATTATAGAAACAGTTCAAAAGGGTGCATCGGATCGTGAAGTTTCAGACTTTATAAGTAGCCTATCAAAATCCGTTCATTCAAATTAAAAAAATTTTGACCTTCAGACCGAAGTAATATATCAACTCTATAGAACTTTTTATTAAGGATTACCAAGATGGCAGATAATTTGTCTTTAACAGCAACCGTGAGAGAAGGCGTTGGAAAAGGGGCTGCAAGAGAGGCGCGGAGAAATGACCTAGTTCCTGGCATTGTTTATGGAGGATCAGAAGATCCGTTGAATATAAACGTAAAGTTTAATGAGTTATTAAAAAAGCTAAATGCAGGTAAGTTTATGTCGACATTGATTAACCTTTCGATAGAAGGAAAAACTATACAGGTAATCTGTAGAGACATTCAGAAACATATTGTGAAAGATCTGCCCACACACCTTGATTTTTTGCGCTTGTCAAAAACTGCTAGAATTAAATTATTCATACCTGTTGTTTTTAATAACCAAGACATATGCAAGGGAATAAAGCGAGGGGGCGTTTTGACTGTCGTTAGGCCAGAAGTGGAATTGATCGTGAATGCTATGGAAATCCCATCAGCGCTGGAAGTAGATATAAAAGACTTCGAGGTTGGTGATACCATTACAATATCAAATATCACGCTTCCTCCTGGAACTGAAACTACAATAAAAGGAAGAGATTTTGTTGTGGCCAATATACAAGCTCCAAGCGGATTGAAATCAAGTGAAAATGAGAGTACAGATTCTGATGATGCGGCTACCGATACAATTGGAGAAGAAAAAGAAGAAACTGCTCAAGAATAGATTGGATAGCCTTAGATAGTGAAGTTAATCGTTGGCCTTGGAAACCCTGGTTCAGTGCATCTGAATAATAGACATAATTTGGGTTTTATGGCATTAGATCATTTTTCTACACATTACCAATTTGAAGATTGGAAAAGCAAATTTGACGGAATGTTCGCGGCAAAACTATTCGGCTCTGAAAAAATTATTTTAGTAAAGCCTCAGACTTATATGAATCTGTCTGGCTCTTGTGTAGCAAAGTTTAAGCTGTTTTTCAAAGTTAGTGAAGAGGATATATTTGTTATTTATGATGATATCGACTTAGAATTGGGACATATAAAGTTTAAACTGGGTGGAGGAGATGCAGGGCATAAGGGTGTTAGATCCATATCTCAGCACTTGGGAACCAAAGACTATAACAGGCTTCGTGTGGGCATAGGACGTCCTCGTACAAAAGAAGAAGTGTCATATTTTGTGCTATCAAATTTCTCTAAAGCGGAAAAAGACAAAATCGTAACCACAATACAAAAGCTCTGTGAGGATTTTGAAGAAATAATGCAGAAAACGATTACTTAACTCACCAGAGAGACGTCTAATCTTTCAGCAACAGTGAAAATATCTTTATCACCCCTCCCGCACATATTCAAAAGAATAAGTTTATCCTTAGGCAATGTAGGAGCAATCTTCATAACGTGAGCCAATGCATGACTAGGTTCCAAAGCTGGGATGATCCCCTCTAACTTGCAGCATAGCTTAAATGCATCCAGCGCCTCAGAGTCAGTTACAGAAACATATTTTACTCGACCGAGATCATTAAGCCATGCATGTTCAGGGCCAATACCTGGATAGTCAAGACCAGCAGATATAGAATGACCCTCAATTATTTGTCCCTCAGAATCTTGTAATAAATACGTTTTGTTTCCATGAAGCACACCAGGAGAACCTCCTGTCAATGAAGCTGCATGCTTCATTCTACTATCTATACCTTCTCCACCGGCCTCAACGCCAATTATATCAATATCCTCATCGTCCAAAAATTCATGAAAAAGTCCAATGGCGTTTGATCCACCTCCAATACAAGCTACAATAGTATCAGGCTTCCTTCCTTCCAATCTTTCAAGTTGCAGTCTAGCTTCTCGCCCAATTATCGATTGAAAATCCCGGACCATTTTTGGATAGGGGTGCGGGCCAGCAACTGTTCCGATACAATAGAAAGTATTATCCACATTTGAAACCCAATCTCTTAAAGCTTCATTCATAGCATCTTTAAGTGTTCCTCTCCCAGATGTTACCGACCTTACCTGAGCGCCCAATAATTTCATCCTAAAAACATTTGGAGCTTGCCTCTTAACATCTGTTTCACCCATAAAAACTATACATTCTAAGCCAAATCTGGCACACACCGTTGCTGTTGCTACACCATGTTGGCCAGCACCTGTTTCAGCGATGATCCTTTTTTTTCCCATCCTTTTCGCTAATAAAATTTGTCCAATAACATTGTTAATTTTATGTGCTCCCGTATGATTCAATTCATCTCGCTTAAAATATATCTTTGGACCATTAAGATACGCAGTAAGTCTCTCGGCAAAGTACATTGGGCTTGGTCTACCGACATAGTTATTTAACAAATCCTCATATTCTTTCCAGAAGTCATCATCTTTTTTAAGCTCTCGATAACTTTTTTCTAATTCAATAATCAGAGGCATAAGTGTCTCTGAAACGAATCGACCTCCATAATCTCCAAATCGTCCCTTATCATCAGGTCCATTACGAAAACTATTTGATCCCGTATCTTTAAATAAATTCTCCATTAACCCTTCCAATAAATTCTCTCATTTTATCAAAACTTTTTTCTCCTGGTTTAGTTTCCACACCAGTTGAGACATCTAACATTTTAGCCCCTGTTATGTTAACTGCATCTATAACATTATTTGTATTAAGTCCTCCAGCTAAAAACCAAGGTTTTTTAAAATTAAATCCTTTGATAATATTCCAATTGAAGCTAATTCCTCTTCCTCCCTTTAAGTGCCCGGTTTCTTTCACTTTTGAGTCTAGCAATATGTAGTCTACAGAACTCTCATACTTTCTAATATTAGGAAGATCACTCTTCTTTTCAACTCCAATTGCTTTTATTAAGGGAATATTAGTTATCTTTGCGATCTCATCAACTCTCTCCGGTGATTCTTCGCCATGCAGCTGTATGTAATCCACTTTGGAACACAAAAGTAGTTTTTCTAGAAAATCATCTGAAGGATCGACCAACAAAGCAACTGACTTTAAAGGTTTACTAACCATCATTGAAAGTGACTCTAGTTTTTTTAAGTCAATAAATCTCTTTGACTTTTCTACAAGAACAAAACCAACAAAATTAGCTCCAAGTTTTCGAGCAGCCTTAAGGTCCTTCTCAGAAGTAATACCACAGATTTTAATTAAATGTTTCATCGGTTAATCTAAAAGGTTAAGTATCTTTTCCTCTTCCGTTAAAAACTTTTCTCTGGTGTTCTGTAATTCTTTTTCAATCTTCAAAAGCTTTTTGTTATTTTCATTAAATGCCTTTCGTAACTTGAAATTTCTCAAATATTCAATCAACACTCCTATTATCACTCCGGCAAATATCGCTAACGAAGTTAGTAAATAAACTGGTAGATATATATTTTTACCAGAGACTGTTCCCAGTACCTTAGGTAAGCTTATCATCACCATATCATCGTTGGCTAGCGCAAACAAAGTGCAAAAAGTTAATAAAAAAATACCAAAAATATACCGCCAAAGCTTCATAAATTAAGCTTCATTAAGTTTCTGCCTTAGACCCTTACCACACTTAAAAAAAGGAACTGTTTTTTGATTTACATCTACATCAGAACCAGTCTTTGGATTTCTTGCTCTTCTGGCTCTTCTATCTTTGGTTGAAAATGCACCAAAGCCACGCAATTCTACCCTGTTTCCATTTTCTAACGCAATTATGATTTCATCAAAAATAGTGCCTACAATTTTTTCTACATCTCTGTAGTATAAGTGAGGGTTGTCTTCTGCCAGCTTTTTTATCAAATCTGATTTGATCATATTCTACCTATTACACTCTTTATTTAGTATACAGAAATTATATTCATCAGAAAAGAATTGAATATAATCTGAAACCACTATTTGATAGAAAATTTTTTCCTAGGTTAGATATATCACCTTGTCTAAAAATTAGATCAAATAATGATGAGCTCTCTGTACTAGAAGTCAACAAGCGGAAGTCCTCTAGTATCCACCTTTTCTTCTAAATATTTAATCGCCTCCCTCTCACCTCCAATTAGATCAACTAAACCTAATTTTTTAGCTTTTCTGCCAGTAAAGACTCCGCCCTGCGATACTTCCTCTAAATTAATATCTGATAGTTTCCTTTTTTCAGCAACTATCCCCTTGAACCATAAAAAAGTCTCATCTATGACTTGTTTATGTTTCTCAATGACTTTAGATGTTGGTTTCTCAAATAAATTGATAGATGCCTTTAGATCCGAGGATCTAATGGTATTAACATCAATTCCAATATTTTTCAAAAGTTTCGACAAATTTGGATATTGAAGTATTACACCAATAGACCCCGTTAGAGTATTTGACCGTGAGATTATTTTGTCCGTTGCTGCTGCGATTAAATAGCCGCCTGAGGTGGCTGTTTCACCCAGCACAGACACAGATGGTTTTTCTCTACTCAACTCTGACAAGGCAACAAATATTGACTCTGCTCCAACAACTGATCCACCTGGGCTATTTATATGAACAATCAAAGCCTTTACATTTGGGTTAAGCCCCAGCTCGTAAATCAGTCTATTAAAATCTATATCATCAAAAATCGGGCCATCTATTTTAATTCTCGCTATATGCGGGCCTTTTCTTTCAAACTCTAAGAAATTATTGAAAGTTATGAATGTAAATAAAATTAAAAAGACCAAAAGTAGCGCAAATAAAAATCCCGTTCTCCTTGCCCTTTTTTTTGCTTGCTCGAAAACTTCTGCCTCAATGGACATCTGTTAACTTTTTTGGTCTTGATCTTTAAGCGCTGCACCAAGAATGTCGCCAAGAGAGGCGCCAGAATCTGTAGATCCGTACTGTTCAACTGCTTCTTTCTCTTCTGCCAACTCTAATGCCTTTATTGAAAGATTGAATTTTCTTGAAGCTTTATCCAAATTTACTACTTTCGCATCAACTTTGTCACCTTCAGAAAACCTTTCTGGCCGCTGTTCATTCCTATCTCTTGATAGATCAGAACGCTTTATAAAACCTTTAACCCCATCACAATCAACTTCAATTCCCGCTTCATCTACCTTTGACACTACTGCTGTAAGGGTACTACCTTTTTTAATAGTTTTTGAGACCTCATCGAAAGGATCTCTTTCTAGTGCTTTTATCGATAATGAAATTCGTTCTTTTTCAACGTCTATATCGGTTACTTTCGCTTTTATAACATCTCCTTTTTTATGATCTTTGAGTGCTTCTTCTCCTGTTTTTTCCCAATCCAAATCTGAAAGATGTATCATTCCGTCTATATCATTACCCAAACCAACAAATAAGCCGAACTCAGTTATATTCTTTATTTCAACTTCAAGGATGGCTCCTACTGTGTTGGACTGGGCGAAATTCTGCCAAGGATTTCCTTGGATTTGCTTAAGCCCTAAACTGACTCTTCTCTTTTCCTTGTCGAGTTCAAGAACCATAACCTCGACTTCCTGACTAGTCGACAATATCTTTCCTGGATGGACATTTTTCTTTGTCCAAGACATTTCTGATACATGAACGAGACCCTCTACGCCCGCTTCTAATTCAACAAAGGCACCATAATCTGTTATATTCGTTACTATTCCCTTTTGGTTCGATCCAATTGGGAATCTCCCTTCAACGTCCGCCCATGGATCTGTCTCCAACTGTTTCATTCCAAGACTTATCCTGTTGGTCTCTTTATTAACTTTTATTATTTGAACCTTAATAGAATCTCCTAAATTCAACATCTCAGATGGATGATTAATTCTCTTCCATGCAATGTCTGTGACATGAAGAAGACCATCTAACCCTCCTAGATCTACAAAAGCACCATAGTCTGTTATGTTTTTAACTATACCGTCAACTGTATTACCTTCTGCTAAATTTCCAACAAGTTCTGCTCTTTGTTCTGCACGAGACTCTTCTAATACCGCTCGTCTAGATACTACTATGTTCCCTCGTTTTCTATCCATCTTTAAAACCTGAAATGGTTGAGGTACATTCATTAAAGGATTTGTATCTTTTATGGGACGAACATCGACTTGACTGCCGGGTAAGAACGCAATTGCTCCGTCTAAATCGACTGTAAAGCCACCTTTGACCTTACCAAATATTATACCGTCCACCCTCTCTTCAGTTTTTGCAGCCTTCTCTAATTTATCCCAGGCTTCTTCGCGTCTAGCCTTTTCCCTACTTACAACAGCCTCGCCCTTAGCATTTTCTACGCGTTCTAAGTAAACTTCTACTTTATCACCAATTTTTAGTTCCCCATCTTTACTCGCAGGAGTTGTGAATTCTCTAACATCAACGCGACCTTCCATTTTATAACCAATGTCAATAATGGCCTGGCCCGCTTCAATAGCGATGATTGTGCCATTTACAACAGTATTTTCTTTCGGTGTCCCGCTCTCAAAACTCTTCTCAAG
>CACAAX010000009.1 GCA_902530595.1 uncultured Alphaproteobacteria bacterium | reverse complement strand
AAGAAGAATACTAGGTATGGGTGATATAGTTTCCTTAGTTGAAAAAGCCTCTGAAACATTGGAAGCCGAAAAAGCAGAGCGATCCATGCGCCGATTCCAAAAAGGGTTGTTCAATATGAATGATTTAAAAAACCAGTTAGAGCAAATGCAAAAAATGGGTGGTCTGCAGAGCTTAATGGGAATGATGCCCGGAATGGGGAAGCTCGTGAAAAATTTAGATGATAAATCTCTAAATGACTCAGTTATAAAACACCAAATTGCCCTAATTCAATCAATGACTAAAAAAGAACGATTAGCTCCTAATCTTCTCCAGGCAAGTAGAAAGAAAAGAATAGCACTTGGTGCAGGGCTAGAAGTACCCGAATTAAATAAGTTGATTAAGATGCATAGGCAAATGTCAGATATGATGAAAAGAATGGGTAAAATGGGCGGCAAAGGCATGTTAAAGAGCTTCATGCAGCAGATGTCAGGAAAGAACGACGGTGGGGTGCCTTCTTTTCCTGATGCCCAATTACTACAAAAGCAATTGGGATCGAAACTTCCAACAAACCTGACCGGATTAAACTTTAAAAAATAATCAAATGAAAAAAAACAAAATTAATGTTGATTTATTGTTAAAAAATGAGAGAAGTACTATCGATAGGCTCGATGCAATAATAATAAATGCTTTAATTGAAAGATTTTCGGTTACAAAGAGGATTGGATTAATAAAAGCTGAAAACAATATTGAGCCGCATGATGGAGAAAGGGAACAAGAACAAGTGAAGACACTTGAAAAGCTTATTGGGGATAGTGATCTCGATAAAAAATTCATAGTAAATCTTATGAACCTAATTACAACAGAATCAAAGAAAAAACACGAGCAAATAAAGAAAGAAATAGGAGAATAATTTATGAGTATTAAAATACGGCTTGCTAGGGCCGGTTCAAAAAAGAGGCCATTTTACCGCGTCGTCGCTGCTGACAGTAGAATGCCCAGAGACGGAAGATTTATAGAAAAGTTAGGTACTTATAATCCTCTCCTAAATAAAGAAGACAATAATAGGGTAAATTTAGACTTGGATAGAATTAAAGATTGGCTATCCAAAGGAGCACAAACAACTGACAGGATCAGCCGATTACTAGAAAATCTAGACGTACTTCCGAAAAAAATACGAAATAATCCTATAAAGGCAAAACCTAAAAAAGAAGCTGAGGAAACCTCCGCCGAAGAACCAAAAGCCGAGGAAACCCCCGCCGAAGAACCAAAAGCCAAGGAAGCTCCTGCTGATGAACCAAAAGCTGAGGAAGCTCCTGCTAAAGAACCAAAAGCTGAGGAAGCTCCTGCTAAAGAACCAAAATAATGAAAAAGTTTTGGAAGGACTAATAAACATGGCTTTGGTAGAGAGCGTACTTTTACACGACCCTAATAGTGCCTTGAAGTTTTTTATTAGTTATAAATTGGTTTTAGGATCTGACTAAGGAGCAACTAGATAGTTTTATTACCGTTGGCAAGGTAATTGGTGCATACGGTTTGCAGGGCCAAACAAAAGTGGATGTTTATCTTGAAGATTTAAAACTTCTACGAACCTCGAAGGTGTTTTTTCTAGGTAAATCACTACTGATGACCAAAATCGAATTTTTAAAGAATTCAAAAAAATCGATATGGATAGCATCCATCGCTGAAACTAAAAACAAAGAACAAGCAGAAGGTTTGAAAGGTCAGCTTATATTTCTTGAGAAAAAATTTCTGCCTAAATTAATGGCTAACGAATTCTATTATGAAGACCTAAAAGGACTTCAGATTAAAATTGATGGAAGTATACAAAAAGGTATCGTAAAGGATGTTTTTAATTTTGGTAGTGGAGATGTATTAGAGGTTTCACTTGACGATAAAAAAGCAACCATATACATCCCTTTTGATAAGGATAATGTGAGAAGAATAGACTTAAGTAAAAGGGAGATTTTATTGACACCCATCAAAGGCTTACTTACCTGAACTCGAATAAAAAAAGAAAATGTATAAAACTCAACTAAGTGCTAAGGTTATAACCCTTTATCCGGAGCTTTTTCCTGGTCCATTATCAGCGTCAGTTACAGGTAGAGCATTAGAGAACAAGCTTTGGTCCCTAGAAACTATCGACCTAAAAAAATATGGGAGGGGTAGACACAAGAAAGTAGATGATAAACCTATTTCGGGTGGGCCGGGTATGATTTTAATGCCCGATGTTTTAGATGAAGCCGTACTTAAAGCAAATAGTTTAATCAGTGGTAAAAATAAGCTTATAGTTTGTATGAGTCCAAAGGGTATTCCTCTAAGTCAAAATTTAGTGAGGAATATGCTTCAATATAATGAAATAATAATTGTCTGTGGTAGATTTGAAGGTATCGATCAGAGAGTTATTGATAAACATAAAATGATGGAAGTATCTATTGGAGATTTCATTTTAACGGGAGGTGAGCTGGGAGCTATGGTTCTATTGGATACCATAGTTAGATTGCTTCCTGGCACCTTAGGCAATGCCGAATCTATTATTTCAGAAAGCTTCACAGATGATTTGCTTGAAGCGCCACAATTCACGAAACCAATAGACTGGAACGGCATGAAAGTACCAGAAATTCTTCGAACTGGTGATCACCAAAGAATATTGGAGTGGAAAAATACGACAGCGGAACAAATCACAAAAAAAAATAGACCTGATTTATTTATTAAATACGTTGAAAAAAATAAAAAAAAGATTAAAAGAAAATAGTTAAAGAAATTTTGATGGTCTAAAAATGCATATCATTGAGAAAATTGAAAACGAACACATAGAAAATATTGGCAAAACTATACCTGATTTTGCTTCTGGCGATACTATAAGAGTAGGTTACAAAATAACTGAGGGTGAACGAACCAGAATACAAAACTACGAAGGCGTTGTGATTGCAAGGAAGGGCGGGTCTACATTAGCTGCGTCGTTTACTGTTAGGAAAATATCATTTGGGGAAGGAGTTGAAAGAGTCTTTCCACTTTACTCCACAAACATTGACTCAATTACAGTCGTTCGAAGAGGTCGGGTTAGAAGATCAAAACTATATTACTTGAGAGGGCTAAGAGGAAAGTCTGCTAGAATAGCTGAGAAGACCAATTATAAGAACGAAATTAGCACCTCGACTAAAGCAGAGGACTAAGAAATGAAAAGAGATATACACCCAGATTACCATTTTATTAACATAAAGATGACTGATGGGACGACATATAAGACTAGATCTACATACGGCAAAAAAGATGAGAGTCTGAACCTTGAAATAGATCCCTTAACTCATCCGGCATGGACAGGAGGGTCACAAAAACTACTCGATACTGGTGGTAGAGTTTCGAAATTCAAGAAAAAGTATGAGGGTTTTAAGCTCTAACATCTTTTATTGTAGTGTATTCTCTACCTAGAGACCTATAAATCTTGGCAGAAAAAATGGCAAAGATTATCGTTTTTGGTAATGAAAAAGGGGGGTCTGGAAAGTCGACAACTGCTATACACGTGGCCATAGCCCTATGTTACCAGAATAAGAATGTAGGTGTTATTGATCTAGATATTAGACAGAAAAGTATGTTTAGATTCTTAGAAAATCGATCTGATTTTTGTAGAAAACAAAAGTCTGATTTACCAAGACCATCTTTTTATAAAATTGATCAATCAAATAAAGATAGTAAAGCTGAGTCTAATTCAGAAGAAGAGAAAAGATTTGCAGACGCCTTAACAACTTTAGAAGAAACATGTGACTTTTTAATTATTGACTGTCCTGGGGGCATATCAAATTTCGTAAAGATGGCTCACACCGTAGCTGATATACTAGTCACACCGATGAATGATAGTCTGATTGATTTTGATCTTTTAGCGAAGATAGAGGCGTCAACAGGAAAAGTGGTCGGGCCCTCGATTTATTCAGAAATGGTTTGGGAATGCAGACAAATAAGAGCATCGGCAAAACATCCACCAATCGATTGGGTTATACTCAGAAATCGGATGTCACACGTTTTTAGTAAAAATAAGCATCAGGTTGGTAAATCTCTAAAAAATCTCTCAAAGAGAATTGGTTTTCGGTTAAGCACAGGATTTTCGGAGCGAGTTATATTTAAAGAATTGTTTTTATCTGGATTAACATTACTTGATCTCGAGAAAATGGCCGATTGGCAACCTACTCTAAGCCATATATCAGCACGACAAGAAATGAGGATGCTGTTAGCTGGGTTAAATTTAATTGGTGATTAGTTTGCTAAGATAGAGCAGGTAGTTTCTTGGGACTGTGTTCTAACACAAAGATTCTCGGCTAATGCATATGTAATTTCATTAACAAAAATTGAGTATTTTTCCTCCTTATTCTTTCTTATTTTTATAGATTCATTATCGATATCAGCCAGCAAATCAATATTTAACAAAAGAATGTTTGGCATATCTCTCTCTGCTGAAACAAGAGTTGTGTACATTCCAATCTGTACATTGACATTATTTCTCCTGGCACTTTTAGTTGAAGTTTGATTTGGGTTTTTGTGTAATTCATTGACATTCTCTTTCCCTTGGGACTTTAGCATATCTTCAAATGATTTTGGTTTTAATAGAGGAATGTTGACAGCGGCTATCTGTCGAGTTGAATTAATTTTTGTCAAATTTAGTGGTGCCAAACTACTAATATTTTTTCTTTTTGGGATAGCTTTAAAGGCATCATCAAAAAGCCCAATTATTTTTTTTGCTCTTTCAGAAGAAGAACTGGTTCCAATTATAATTCCTATAAGCTGTTTTTCACCTCGTTTGGCAGATGCTGCTAAGTTATGTCCTGCTGCGTTTGTATAACCTGTTTTAATGCCAGAGGCACCGTTATATTGCCTAAGAAACTTATAATTTGTATTTTTAATTTTTTTTCCTGAAGCATATGTTTCCAATCTGCTAAAGATATTGAAATACTCTGGGTAATCCAGCATAAGTCTCCGGGCTAATATTAGCATATCTTTGGCAGTCGAATAGTGGCCTTTCTCTGTTAAACCATGAGCATTCAAAAAATTTGTAGAATTCATACCCATTTTTTTTGCCGCAGTATTCATATCGCTGATAAATATTTTTTCTGAGCCTGAAATAGCCTCTCCAAGCGCTGTTGCTGCATCGTTAGCAGACCTTATTGCAGATGCTCTAATTAAATACCTTATTGAAACCCTCTGACCTGGCTTATACCAAAATTTTGATGGAGGTTCCGATGCCGCATTTTTACTTATAACAACTTTTTGATCTAACTTTAGTCGACCATAACGTATTGCATCGAAAGCTAAATATAAGGTCATCATTTTTGTAAGTGATGCAGGATGAATTATTTGTCTCGAGTTGTGGCTGTTTATAATCTTGCCATCTCTCGCATCAGCAACAACATATGCATAAGTTCTAGCCGACAGTTCTGATCCAAAAATAAATATAGCAAGGATCATTAGAATGAAATGCATGACCAATCGAAAATAAATGTACAATGCGTTTCTTTTCATTCTTTTATAATTCCAAAATATATTTGTTGAGTTAGTCAATTCATATCACTTACGATATATAAAAAAAAAGGCCAACAATTTTTAAAAATACAAATTATAATAAATTCCAAAAGAAAATTTTAGTTAATACTTTTCTTTACTTTTTAATATACTTAGACTGGACTAAGAAAAAAAGTGAAATAAGAAATGGTAAACGGAATGGCTAATAAAGATGACGATATAAATAATGACTTTTCAGATACGTCAGTGCTTGTAAAAAAGCGCAGCAAGCTAAAAAAGCCTCCACTCTATAAAGTTTTGCTACTTAATGATGACTTCACTCCCATGGAATTTGTTGTACATGTGTTAGAGAAATTTTTTGCCATTGGGCACGAAAAAGCTGTGCAGATAATGCTTACCGTGCATAAAAAGGGCATTGCTGTTGTTGGCGTGTATTCCCATGATATAGCCGAAACCAAAGTCACTCAGGTTATGGACTATTCTAGGAAAAATCAGCACCCGCTACAGTGTACCATGGAGAAAGAATAGATTGCATAGTCTTGCAAGCCAAAGGTTTGAAACATTTTGGAGCCAAGTGGCACCATCTTATTTAGGCCAAAAAGTAGCTATTATAGGTTCTGATCAACCACAAAACTTTAACTGCTTACAGGATAAAGATTTGTACCACTTTATTTCAAATATAAAAGATTCTTTGAGGGAGGCTAAAGGTTTAGGTTTTGTAATTTCCACTATTTTGCAACACTACTACGACATTATTATTCTCGAGCTGACAAAAAGCAAAGAAACTAATTTGGGTCTTATAGCCTTGGCTGAGGAGTATATAAAGGATGAAGGAAAGTTAATTATAAATGGTGATAATCAAATTGGTGTCAAAAGTTTTCTCAAAAATATTTCTAACCATTGGCCAGCAGAGCATACGATGGTTAAAAAAAAAGGTAGGATAGCAATATACAAAAAAAAAAACAAAAATTTAGCCACTGGAAAAAATATCAAGATTTTCATATAAATAGAGATGGCTATTATACCCGATGCGATATGTTTTCTCCAAAAGAGATAGATAAAGGTTCTAAAAAACTTACCTCAGCATTCAACGGAAAATTATTTGGAGAAGTTGCTGACTTAGGGGCTGGATGGGGATATTTGAGTAAAGAAGCGCTTAGGTTAAATGATAAAATTACGAAAGTTACGTTATTTGAAAGTAATTATTCTGCATATCTTGCATCAAAAAAAAACATAGATGATGAACGAGCAAAATTTAGATGGGCTAGCCTGTATAATATAAAAAACTTAAAAGCACGGTTCAATCATGTAATTTGCAATCCTCCTTTTCACTCTGGACGCCCTAAAGATATGGGTTTACTAAGATCCTTTATCTTCTACAGCTCTAGGTTAATAACACACCAAGGTAGTGTTTGGATGGTTTTTGTATCAGGAGTATATTTGGAAAATGAACTTCGAAATTACTTCGATAATATTAAGATTTTGTACAAGGATAATCACTATTTTGTTTGTCAATTACTAAAACCAAAAATCAAGAGGTAACAGTATGCTTAACTACTTACAGAATAAAACTGCCATTATTACGGGAGCGTCAAATGGAATAGGAATGGAAATTGGCAGAAAGTTTCTTTTAGCTGGAGCAAATGTTGTTTTTTCAGATTATGTTAAATTTGATCTTGAAAGCTTAATCTCTGGAGTTCCCTTAGACAGTGGGAGCGCTCACTCTTTCTACGGAAATATGCAAGATAAACTGGCTATCAATAATCTAATTGCAACAACATTAAATAAATATGAAAAAGTAGATATTTTGGTCAATGCTAATAGAGCCATCATCCCTTCAAACCCATTGGATGAAAAAGGGGGAGCTCTCGAGAAGTCTATCTCACAAAATTTAATCGCGACCTTGAACGTAAGTCAACTTTTTGCAAAGTCAGTGATTAAGCAAACTAAAAATAGAAAAAATAGTGAGATTGTTGGTTCGATAATAAATTTGACTTCTATAGCTGCCAATCAAACAATACCCGACATGATGCCATACTCTGTAAGTTGCGCAGCCTTGAACCAATTGACTAGATCACTTGCCGTATCGCTGGCAAAAAATGGAATAAGAGTAAATGCTATATCTCTTGGTAGTATTATGAGTTCAAGTTTGCGATTAAATCTTCATAGCAACCCTGAATTACAAGACTCAATAATTGATGCAACACCGTTGGGGTATATTGCTGAACCCGAAGAAGTAGCAGAACTTGCTCTATTTTTGTCATCTGAAGGTGCTAGCTTCCTAACAGGTCAGGTAATCACAATTGATGGGGGTCGATCTATTTTGAATAAACTAGAGAAGGCTGCCTACTAAATACTTTTCCCTTACCTAATTTAATGTTCTTTATCAGTATTTTCACCAAATAGAGCTTGGGAAGGTTCTACAACACCTATTTTTGTTTCGGAAATCTCATTGACTTGTGCTTCATTAGAAATTTTTCTGGGTATCTTATCTAGTACTTTCTGAAGTTCTATTTGTTTACAAAGTCCTAATATTACTGGATCAGTTGGCGTAAGATTATTTATATTCCAGTGAGTTCTTTCCCTTATAGCCTTAATCGTATTTTTTGTAGTACCGATTAGTCTGGAGATTTGTGCGTCGGTTATGTCTGGATGAAATTTCACAAGCCAGGCTATGGCTGCTGGTTTATCTTGTCTTTTAGAAAGAGGCGTATACTTAGGGCCCCTAGATCTTTTCTCTCCAACCGCAGCTGGGTTCTTGTAAAGCTGAAGATCCAAGTCTTCATTGGCTTCACACTTCTTTATCTCATCTACAGTAAGTTGACTATTGATAATGGGGTCAATTCCACGAATACCACCCGCCACTTCACCGTCGGCAATCCCACTAATTTCTAATTCATGAAGCCCGCAGAAGCTTGCTATTTGCCTAAAAGTAAGAGTTGTATTGTCTAACAGCCAAACCGCTGTAGCCTTCCTCATAAGTGGGTATTCCATCCATTCCTCTCTAACATTTTAATTTGCTTTTAGCTCTTATCTTATTATGCTTTATACAAAAAAAATCATCTATCAATCAAGACTTAATATAATCTTACCCAAATGATTTCCATTTTCCATCCGCATATGGGCATCTTTGAATTTTTCCAATGGAAATACAGAGTCTATGTGAACTCTGATTTTATTTGTATCCAATAAGGGCCAAACAGTCTCGCGCAATTCGTCTGCGATTTTACTTTTAAATTCGGTCGTCCTAGGTCTAAGAGTGGAACCGGTTAAATTAATTCTCTTCATCATTAATTTACTTAAGTCTAGTTTTACAGAGTTGCCTTTTAGAAAAGCAATATTTACCAGCCTTCCTTCTTGATTTAAAAGGTCAATATTTTTTTCAAAATAGTCACCCCCAATCATATCTAAAATCAAATCTATACCTCGTCCCTCATTATTACTTTTAAAAATATTGTAAAAGTCTTGTTTAGAATATTGGACAACTTCATCAGCCCCTAACGAGTAACAAAAATCTGACTTTTCCTGGTTTTTTACCGTCGTTAGTACCGTTGCTCCCAATTGCTTTGCCACTTGTATTGCAAACATTCCTATACCACTAGACCCACCATGGACAAGAAATCTTTCATTTTCTTTTAATTGACCTAACTTTACTACATTAATCCAAACTGTGAAAAGACACTCACATAAGCCTGCAGCTTTCTCCATGGATAAACCCCTAGGAACTGGAAGACAGTGTGCTTCATTTGTTAGAACATATTGCGCGTAGCCACCTCCGGGTACTAATGCACAAACTTGTTTTCCTATCTTTGTTTTTGTTACATCTTCGCCAGCTTCAACTATCTCTCCAGCGACCTCCAATCCCATGATTGGGCTAGCGTCGCTTGGCACTTTATATAACCCTTGTCTTTGCAAAATATCAGGGCGATTCACCCCTGCAGCTTTAACTTTGATTAACACCTCGTGTTGACTTGGTCGTGGGATCTCTATGCCTGTTTTTAAAATTGAACCCCCCAAATCCCCATACTTTTTAATAATTACTGCTTTCATATCTTGTTTTTCCTTATTTAGTCATTATTTTTGTAGACAAGCACTGAGTGTCTTGATACACATGATCTTCATAACTTTATAAGGATTCATGCGTGCAAGTAAACGTCAGAGATAACAACATTGAGCAAGCTTTAAGAGCCCTGAAAAAAAAACTACAACGAGAAGGAGTTTTCAGGGAAATGAAGCTCAAACAGCATTTTGAAAAACCGTCCGTGAAGAAAGCTAGAGAGAAGGCCGAAGCTGTCAGAAGGGCAAGAAAGTTAGCTAGAAAAAAAATGATAAGAGAAGGCCTACTGTAAACAAAGGTCTACTACGAATTAAAAAGCGCTAAAAAAATCAAAGAAAATGTTGAAAACGCCACTATAGCGAATAAAAACTTTATGAAACCAGAGTAAATTTTCTTTTGCTCTTCTATATCCATCTCACCTTTTTTGTAATTCAATTGTAGAACTCCTAGTTACCTTATCAATTCAAAAATAAATGCTCCGTCCTGCCTAACACGTCTATTAACTAACCCAGTTTTATGGAGATGGTTAACATGTCCGACTGCTTCATGTAATGCTAGCATATATTCTCTCTTATTAATATCCCTTTTAAATATTGTCTTGAATAGCTCCACAGCAGTTTTTGGTTCTACTTCTAAGGCTTCCTTTATCCTTTTAAGAGCTGCTTCATGATTTTCAATTAACTGTACAAGTCTTCGAGGTAGTCCAGAAAATGGTCTGCCGTGACCAGGTAAGACTATGTGCTCATCGCTAGCTAGCTCAAGAAATTTCTTACAGCTGTTTATCCAATCACCTACGGTATCTGCATTCGGTTCTGTAGGATAAACGCCCAAGTTAGATGAAATTCCGGGCAGAACCTGATCACCAGCAAGAACCAAATTTAACTCTTTTGACCAAAAAGTTGCATGCTCAGGAGCGTGCCCATTTCCCATACTTACGGTCCAGTCGAGTCCATTTATAGTAATAATTTCATTCTCACTAATTCTTATGAAACCTTTGTCTAGCGGTGAAACACCATCGCCAAAATTAAAAGGTCTAGCTCTAAGTTTTTCCTCAAGCATTTGTTGAGACATACCTGCCTGCTTCCAAAAGAGCTCTGTACTCGTACTAACCTTTTCATGTACATCGAGGGAAAGCATCTTAGCCATCAAATAGGCAGTACGAGAGCAAATCATTTCAGTATTGTACTTCTTGCATAGCCACCCAGCCAAACCGATATGGTCGGGATGATGGTGTGTTACATATACATTACTAATCTTTTTGTTAGGAAAATTTTTTTTAAGAGTATTTTCCCATATGTGTTTAGAGTCTCCAATGTTTGCGCCTGTGTCTATCAATGCTATTTCTTGCCCGTCATCTAAAATGTAGCAGTTCACATAGTCAGGTCCCATCATAGGCAGAGGCATCGGAAACCAATATACGCCTTCAGTAATCCGATATAGTTCCCCAGCTTCAGGACTTTCCTGAAATACAAAGTCTATCTTTTTCATTACTGAGAAAACCCAAAAAAATTGTCTGTAAAATTATAAAGCGATTTCTGTCCACTTTGACTTATAACTCCATAGGCTTCCATTTCCGGCAGAATATTTACACAATAAAATTGAGCTAGTGATTTTCTATCTATTGCCTCAGTTTTCATCGCTGCCTTAACTAAATAATTTGCACCTAAAATCATTCCAAAAGCTTGTAAGAAAGGAGTTGCACCTGCAAGTCTATTATTAAAATCTTCTTGTTTTAGCATCCAATTCAAGGTGCTCTCCAAACATACCAAGGATTTAGATAATCTATTTCCCATCTCCCTTATTTGTTGATCTTCATGATTACTACAATTGCTAATTGTTATTTTTATTTCATCAATGAGCCCATTGGCAGCTTTTCCGTTATCAGCCAATTTTCTTCCAATAAGATCAATAGCTTGGATGCCATTGGTCCCTTCGTAAATAGCAGTTACTCTGACATCACGGAAAACCTGTGCTACTCCTGTTTCTTCCACGTAACCCATTCCTCCGTGGACTTGTATGCCAATATCAGCTACTCGACATCCAATATCTGTAGAGAATGCTTTAGCTATTGGAATTAAAAATGAGGCCCTTGCACTCTCTTTGCTCGCAAGTTGTTTATCATTTGACTTAGAAAGATCGAGAGAAAGTGCAGCGTCAAGACATAAAGCCCTGACAGCTGCTGTTAGCGATTTCATTGTTATGAGCATTCTTCGCACATCTGGATGATCCAGAATAACACCCTTCCTATTATCAATTTTTGCGTGACCCTGTTTTCGGTTTCTTGCAAATTCTAAAGCCTTTTGTGTGGCTAATTCGCTCTGCGATAATCCTTCGATCCCAACACCCAGCCTAGCATTATTCATCATCGTAAACATTGCGTGTAACCCAGCGTTTTCATCCCCGACCAGCCAACCTCGTGATTGTCTATATTCAATTATAGCCGTCGGAGATCCATGCATGCCCATTTTCTTTTCGAGCGAAATCGCCTTGACATTGTTTTCTAAAAGCCACTCATCCTCTTGATTTTGGATATACTTAGGCACAATAAAAAGGGAAACGCCTTTTGATCCTTTTGGAGACTTCGGTAATCTTGCCAGAACTAAATGACATATATTATTTGATAGATCATGTTCACCCCAACTAATATATATTTTCTGGCCAGTAATCGCATAAGACCCATCACTATTTTTTTCTGCTTTAGTTGTTAATGCTCCAACATCTGAACCCGCATGTGGCTCGGTTAAATTCATAGTACCGGTCCATTCCCCGGAATTTAATTTTGGTAAGAAGATATTTTTTATATCCTCGTTACCATGATTTTCCAGAGCATCTATCTGACCCTGATTCATTAAAAACAGTAACGAAAATGAAAGGCACGCACTGCCAAAATATTCATTGAAGCAACTTGTGACTATGGATGGTAAGCCCATCCCTCCGTATTTCTGATCACCAGAAATACCTGCCCAACCACCTTGAATTAAAAGCTTGTATACTTCTGCAAAGCCCGGCGTTGTTCGACATACTCCATTTTCTAGCTTTGCTGGACTTTGGTCTGATTTCTGATTGAGAGGATAAATACTTTCCGATGTGATTTTAGCAGCCTCACTTAGAATTAGATCCAAATCGTCTTTCTTTAAACCACGGAAATTTGAAAGAGAGAACAGCCTTTTTGCCTCCAGTATTTCATATAGCCAAAACTTTGTTTCATCTATTGGGGCGGTATAACTCATTCTTTTTTACTCTTTAATGAATTGATTTAATAAATGAACTCTAGTATTTAAAGTTCTACAAATCAACATGTCATATTGTCCAAATGAAGATAATTGAAAATACTTTTGCAGGTATTAAAGAAGCAGCAGAGATTTTAGCTGGTAATGGTATTGTTGCGTTCCCCACAGAGACAGTTTATGGGCTCGGTGCAAACGCCTTCTCAAAAAAGGCTGTGACAAAATTATATGAAATAAAAAGACGGCCAAGTTTCAACCCGCTAATCATTCATGTGTCTAGCTACGAAATGGCAAAGGAATATGGGATTTTCAATTATACAGCTGAAAAACTTGTAAAAAAGTATTGGCCTGGACCCTTAACCATAATAGTAAAAAAAAAGAAATCGAAAGTAGTCGAAGCGGCTACTGCGAAACTAGAGACTATAGCTTTAAGATGTCCAAATAACATTATTGCGAGCAGATTGATACAAGAGTTAGGAAAACCTATAGCTGCGCCTTCAGCGAATAAATCTGGGAAGCTTACCTGTACAAATCCAGGAGATGTATTTGCTAAATTAAAAAATAGCATAGATGCTCTTCTCAATGGAGGTGATGCCGAACTAGGACTTGAAAGCACAGTAGTCGACTGCTCAGTAGAAAAACCTTGTATTCTTAGATTTGGAAATATTACGCTTGATGAAATATCTAGTTTCTTAGAATATGAAATTGCCCCCAGCTTGCAATCAGAAAAACAGATAAAAAGTCCGGGACAATTGTTAAAGCACTATTCACCAGATGCTAACTTACTTTTAAATCAAAATAAACCTAATAGAGGAGATATATTTTTAAGTTTCGGGCCTCATCCAAAAGAGATTGATGGATTAACACTATCTGAGTCAAAGAACTTAGAAGAGGCCGCAAAAAACCTTTTCACTTTTCTTCATATTTTAGATCGATTGAGCGAATCTAAAGGTGGAATTCCTATAAAAGTAGCTCCTATACCATCAATTGGTGTGGGAGCAGCGATAAACGATAGGCTAATGAGAGCAGTAGCTCAATAGTGAAATTTAGGAGGATCCAGCATACGAGGATAATTTAGAGGGATCAATTCCTATGAGTAATAAAGCATCTGTCCACTTCGTTTGATGATCGACGCTGAAAATAAGGTTTTGGAATTTCTCTGATACAAACCAACTATCCATCATAATTTCATCTTCTAATTGTCCCGGCGCCCAGCCAGAATAACCTAGTAAAAAAATTGCTTTTCTAGGCCCCTTTCCTTTCTGGATGTCATCTGTAATTTCTTTAGTACCTGTTACAGAAATTTCTTCACAAACCTTAATCGTTTTTTTGTCTATAAAGTACTCAGGCGAATGGATCACAAACATCGCATTTGATGCTAGGGGGCCACCCATAAATACGTCTTCATTAGTTAAGTATGATTTTTTTTTTTGTAGCCTATATTAGTCCATATTTGCTCTAGGCTAACATCTATAAGGGGCTTATTTAAAATAAAACCCATCGCGCCATTAGCATTATGTTCACAAATAAGAATTATGCTTTTATCAAAAACACCATCCGAAATTTCTGGCGACGAAATCAATAATTTTCCTTTATAGTTTTCATAAATCATTCTTAATTATAGATTGAAAAAAAAAATATGCATAAAATTAATAGAGTTACCAAATTAGAGGAACAAAATTTTGTTAAAAATAATCTTCGTTTTTACTGTTCTCTTCGTCAACTTAACCTTACTCAAACCAAGTTTTTCTCAGGCGAATGTAGAGTACTATAATATATCTAAAGATAGCTCAACCAAGGGTGCTATAAGCATAGCGTTTCCTGAGGGTTGGAGTACATATTGGAAGTTTCCAGGGCCAAATGGGTTCATGCCTAAGATAAGAATTTTAAATGAAAAAAATGTAGAATCATTTTCTATTTCTTGGCCATATCCAAAAAAAATGGGGCCTAAAAGTTTTACGTATCTTGGATACGATGATAACCTCTTGCTACCGATAGAATTAAAAAAATTAGATGACCGAAAAAAGATATATTTACATTTAGATATCTCTTTTGGCATTTGCAAAAGCGTCTGTATTGTTCAGAATAAAACCCTAGAAATAAGTGACGAAGGTGATCTTAATTATTTGGTTCTAGATAAGCTTCTAAAATCAAAAAACAGAATTACGATGACAACAAGTTTTGGCAATTCTAATAAATGTACAATAAAGAAAAAGACGGATAAGGAATACCGAATTACCATTGAAAATAATTTTATGAAAAATAATGAAACAGTGAGTAGCGTTTTAGTAGATTATGAGGGAAATTCGTGGATTATAGAAAAACAGTCATTCTCTCCGAATAGTGGGAAAGTGGAGGCTTTTCTGAAATTAAAGGATCCTTCAAAGAAAAATAAAGATAAAGAGAATTTTTCTATTTTATATTTAGATAATCATGTACCTAAGAGAACTATTGGTTGTCCGGCTTAATTCTTTTTCACAATGTAGGCTTTCGGATTGAAAACACTCTATCTTGAATTTGTTTCAAAAACGCAAACCAAATGTAAAACAATCCTAAGCATACGAAAGCGGTAAAAAAGATAAAAAAGTAATCAAAGGAAAAAAGTAATTGGATAAAAATAAGACCCAATACTCCTAAAAAGAAGACTGAAACATAAATTAAGTTTTTCCACCCATTTTGCGCATTAAGCCTAGCTGAAAAAACAAATCTCCTAAAAGACTTATAGTGCTTATATAAATCATGCTGTACTGCGATGAACACCGGTACTATTATCAGCAAGATTAACATCCCAAAGCCTAGCCCAAAAACTAAAGTGATTACAGTTGGCTTTAAAAACTGAGCATCTCTTGATTGTTCGAATAATAAGGGAGCTAATCCGAAAACTGTTGTGAGTGTTGTTAAAAGTATTGGTCTTAACCTATCGCATGTTGCTTTAATGATAGCTCCGGTATTGTCCATTTTCTTCTTGTATTCATTAAAAGTAGAGATAAGTACAATTGAGTCATTTATAATAATTCCTGTCATCCCAATTAATCCAATAATACTGAACATAGATAAAGCTATACCGTAGACATAGTGGCCCCATAGAGCCCCAATTAACCCAAAAGGGATTATAAGCATGATAACCATTGGCCTAGACCAGCTCGCAAACACCCACGCTAAAGTTAAATAAATGCCTAAAATACATAAAAGAAAAGCGATAAGTGCATCGTCTAAAAACCTCCGTTCCTGTTCAGCTAAACCGGTTAAACTACTTATTACGCCAAACCCCTCTTCGATTGCTGGCAAAATTTCGTTTTGTATTCTATCTTTTACTATTTCAGCTTGTTCTGCATCTTCCTCAGACAATTGTCCTGTGACTGTTATTATCTTTTGCCCATCTTCCCTAGTTACTGATGAAAATCCATACTGTGCTTTGATTTCTACAATATCAGATAAACTTCCATAATGCCCTCTATTGCTTCTAACCTTAGCGTTTTGAATGAAATCACCATTTAAATTCTCCTTCGATAACTCTATTATTATTTTTCCAGTTTTATTCCCTTTCAAAAAGGTTAATGTCTCAATTCCATTTAACCTATCTGATAACTGCCTACCTATACTATCTATTGTAAAGCCTAGTTTCTTCCCACGATTAGTTAAAGTAATGATATATTCAGTCTTGTCATAACCTTGCGAATCTTCAAGCGCAGAGATTTCCTGATAAGAAGAAAGAGAAGCTTTTAACTGTTCGGCAGCTTCTTTTAAAGTTTTTGTATCAGACGCCGCCAAGTTTATAGAAATGCCGTCTCCACCAGGACCAGATCCCCATCTCCTAAAACTTATGGTTTCTAAAAGTGGACTTTTGTTTACTTCATCCTGAAGCGCCGCAAGATAGGTAAAAGACGAATAAGGCCTTAGATCAGCGTCAATTAACTCTACAGTGAAAGAACCAAGTAAGTCTTTATCTTTATTTTCAGCGCCTGAAATACCACGACCTTCGTTTCCACCAATTTGGCTAATTTGAAAAGTAATAGGATTTTTGCCATTTTCTTCTTCAAACCCTGCAGCTACTTTTTTATTTGCTCTTTCTAATTCTCGTATCATAGCCAAAGTATGCTTGCGCTCAGCGCCAGAGACCATTGCAATATTAGCCGTTAAACGCCCTATCTCTGGTGGATTCCAAAACCTCCATTTAACATCACCAGAGACTAACAAACTTACTGAACAAAAAAGAAGTGAAAGCATAAAGACCAAACTTAGGTATCTATACTGTAAATTAAGTTGTATAAAAGCTTTAAAATATTTGTTTTTAAAAATTTTAAATTTTTCATTAAATTTTTGACTTGGAACATTATACCACTTAATACCTTTGGCACTATTTTTTAAGCTGTGATACATATGGTTTGGAAGAATGAGAAAGCACTCTAATAGGGATGCAACCAATACCAAGATAACTGTATATGGAATGTCAGCAATCAATGATCCAAACCTGCCACCTATAAGTACTAAGCCACTAAAAGCCAAAACAGTGGTTATGGTGGCAGTAAAAACTGGAAGTCCCATAAATGTAGCTGCGTTTTTTGCAGCGTTATATGGGTCTTCCTTTAGAGATGACGCACGATAATCTGCATGTTCGGCTACTACAATCGCATCATCTACCACAATCCCCAAACAGATAATTAAAGCAAAAAGTGATATCATATTAATTGAAATACCTATTAGGTACATCAAGCCAAAGGAAGCAAAAAGTGCAACTGGAATTCCAACAGCTACCCAAAAAGCTGTTTCTGCATTCAGAAATAAAAAAAGAAAAAATAAGACTAAGATTAATCCAACTACTCCATTAGAAATCAATATATTTAATCTATTCTTAATTGCCTCCGTACGTGTCCCAGACAATTCGATAGTTAGCGTTTCAGGCATGTTTAGCTGAAATTTTTTTATTAAAGTTTCCACTTTATCTTGTATTTTGATGGCGTCTCCATCGGACCCCCTGTCAACTCTAGTAATTATCGCCGGATTTTTTCCTTTAAAGAATTCCACCGTTGGAAATTCATCGATGCTAATCGCGCTAATATCCCCAAGCTTTATGCTTTCACCATTTAAAGACGTTTTGGCAGTAATTTCAGCCAGGTCTATTTGTTGTGTTTTATCGGAACCAGCCTTCAATCTGGCTAACCCATCACTTGTTTCACCTGCTGGTCTACTTGAAGCGCCCGAACTGACAGCATTTGATAATTCACGCAGAGTCAAGTTATTCTTAAGAAGGCTAATTTCTGGCACCACTACTCGTACAATTGGTTCCATTCCTCCCCGAGTAGAAGTTTTTGCAATTCCTTCACTATATAAAAGTTGTAGAAATTCGTCTGAATATTTTTCTAATTGTTCAATAGTAAAGGGACCAGAAAAAACAACGTTCGTAACGCGATCTCTCCATACTCGCCTCTTGACGTCAATATCGTCTAATTCATCAGGTAAATTTTGGGCTTCTTCAATTGCAATCTTGACATCATCTAATGCCTTTTCCATATCCCAGTTAGAAACAAAATCAATAGTTATCCTAGATACTCCTTCATAGGAACGCGATACAATTCTCTCTATTCCTTCCAATTCCAACAAACTAGGCTCGAGATAGCCTACAACTCCAGTATCTAGGTCTTCGGCACCTGCACCTGGCCAATATGCGCTAATATTAATTGTTTCAATAATCACGTCAGGAAAAAATTGAGATCTCAGCTTATTTATTGAAAAAAAACCCAAAACCACAACTACAACTAAAACAAGGTTAGCAATTGTGCTATGAGCAATGAAGTATCCAAAAAAAGATCCAAATAATGATGGGCTCTGGTCTCGTTCCATCTATTTTAACCTCCCATTCGTTTTCTTAGCCTATCTACGACTTTTTTAGGAACAAGTTCCTGACTGAGCTGTTTAACAAGCCTGTTTTTCACATCTTTTGGGATCCACTTGTTATTTTCAACAGCATTAATTAACCTATCTCTTTCTTCGTCAGTCAATTTTATTTTGTCGTTTTCCGCAGGCTTTACCCCCTCTGCACCTTTAGAACTATCTATAACTTTTACCTTTACACCTGCATCTAATTGAGGAGACCATTTAGTTACAAACTTTCTATCAAATGGAACGTTTTTTACCAGGATATGGTTTTCTTGGAATCTAATAACATCAATATTTATTTTTTCTAATCTAAGATCATCATTAACCAGCAGGATAGTATTATTTGACCCCAAAGACCCCAGTGGAAGCTTGGCTATGCCCTTTAGCTTCGGTTCAAATATCTTGACCTTTACAAAATCTCCTGGTTTCAAAAACAATCCATTCTGCGCAGAGATACTAGCGAATACCTGTCTTCCTGTATTACCTGTATTCACCTGACCACCTACTCTTTCTATATTTCCAGAATAGACATTCTTTTTGTCTAGTCCTCCGAAAGAATACTCAACCTTAAGTTTGATAAAATTCCCTTCCTTGTCAGTAATTCTGGGATATTGAATGTCAGATAAAGGAAATACCACTTCTAAAGCTTTGGGATCGAGTATTTCACCTAGACGATCATTGGATGAAATAAGGCGTCCTGTAACTGCATTCACTTGATCTAGCACTCCTGAAAATGGAGCAAAAACTTTTGTATCCGCCAGCTGCCTTTTTGCTAAATCGTGAGCAACCCTCTTTCGTTCTACAAGCACTTCAGCCTTAAAAATTTTATTCTTTGCTTGAACAAAAGAATTCTTCTTCATGATAAGAGATTTCTCTGAATTCGTAAGAGCTAAAGATGACTGTTCAAATATAGTTTCTGATATAACTCCATTAGATTTTAGTTTCTGTTGCCTTTCAAATGAAGCCAATCGAATAGTTTTTTCCTTTTCTGCTGCCTCGAGATCCAATTTTGCAAGCTCAAAAAGTGTTTTGGCATTTACCAGATCGCTTTCAGCATCTCGTAGATCAGCTTTAGCTATTGCGAGGCTGTCCTTGTATTCTGTGTCTTCAATAGAAAACAAGAAATCTCCCTCACCCACCGTTGATCCATCTCTAAAGACCTTGGCAACTTCAGATATTCTTCCTACAACTGGTGCTCTTATTTCCAAAGTACGCCAGCTTTTCACCTCTCCATAGGTGTTTATGATTGGAGTCTCTTCCGATCTCTTTATTTTATCCGTAAAAACTGTATATTCTCTCTCCCCGCCTTTCCTTTTGTTTGAATACCTACCATCTTTTTCAGATGAAGAGATGAAAGAGGTCACTGTGTACCCAAAGAATAGAAGTATTAAACCGCCAAGTATAAAAAATATTGATGTTCTTTTAAAAAACTTCATTTGCCCAAAAAATTTCCACAAACGTGTAGTTTTATTATATTACTTTTAAAAAATTTTCAAATTATCACTGTCTCTAAAATTATAGACGCAGCGTTTTGAGTTAGCACTTATCCTTAACTTTCATCCACAGGGTCCTTTACTAACCGCGGCATTATCTCTACAAAGTTACAAGGTAAATGTCTATAATCAAATTGTGGTCTTAGCAAACTCTCCCATGCATCTCTACAAGCTGAAGGAGATCCTGGTAAAGCAAATAAATAGGTTCCATTCCTCACTCCTGCACATGCTCGACTTTGCAGCGCTGATGTACCTATTTTTTCCATTGAAATTGATGCAAACATTGCTGGAAATGCTGTTATCTCTTTTTCATACACTTGAGAGTGGGCTTCTACGGAAACGTCTCTTTTGGTAAGACCAGTCCCACCGGTGCTTATTATTACATCAATATTGGAGCTCATACTCCACGCCTCTAAAACATTTTTTATTTCAACTAACTCATCTTTAACAATACGCCTATGAATTACATTATGACCGGCATCTTCTACAGCATTGGATAAAAAATCGCCAGATTTGTCCGTTGTCTTTGTTCTTGTATCTGAAACGGTGAGAATTGCTATATTTATAGATTTAAATTCTCGAGACATATTATAAGAAGAGTTCATTCTTTAAAGTCCTTCTTTTTTGTTTCCATTCTTCCCAAACAGTTTTTTTTACTTCTGGAACACTCATCATATACTCGAGCTCAGGAATTGAAAAATAATGATCTTCTTTCATGGCCTCCTTATTTAATCTCAGATTCGGTGATATAAGAGAGATTGCCTTGTCACCAATTAGAATAGTTAGGGAAGGTTTGATTATATGCTTTAACCGCTTCAAGAACATTAAATGAAAAGATTGAAGATTTTTGAATTCCATCGCCTTGCTTAAGGGGATTGGTAATATAGGAACAAAAATATTTTGCACTTCTCTTTCGTTCTCACCCGATAAGATACTGAATATGATATTGTTGATTAAATTCCTCTTTTTTCCATCCAGGAACAAATACTGATTGAAGTCGCTTCTATTTGGGGGTTCATGAATAATCAAGATATTTAGCTTATTTATCTTGTTTAGTTTATTATATCCCCAGAATTTCTTGATATTGAAGTTATCTATCAAAGAATCTCGCCAATATGCCTCCAAAATACCAACACTCTTAATTGCATTAATATCTTTTTTGTAAACCTCATTTAAAAAGCTTTCTCTGTCTAGATCCCCATTTTCTTCACTTTTTTTTAATAAGGGACCATCTTGATAAGCCGAATCGTTGATTTTCTTTACTAGTTGAAGGTTGGAATAATTTTGGGGCTTACGGGTTGCAACATCCTCAACACCCATTGAGTATAACCATAAAAGTTGTTCAAAATCACTTCTCATTTAGCTTTGCAATTTAATTATTGTTTTAGAAATTTTATCTGGTACTTAAATCTTTATCTAATCATTTTATTGTTAGGTGGAAAGATTTTTGCAGGCAAAGCATTTAATTCAAATAGATGATCTAAGCAGAAGTGACATAGAAGAGATTTTTGCTCTTGCTGAATATTACCTTCAGAAAAATAAGAGTAAAGTTGAGCAAAAACATCATCTACCATCTTTTACTCAAATTAATGTTTTTTTTGAAAACTCAACTAGGACGCTAGCGAGCTTCGAATTAGCAGGAAAAAAATTGGGTGGTATAGTTCAAGACATAAGAATTGCAACTAGTTCTATACAAAAGGGAGAGACTCTCATCGATACTGCTTTAACTTTGAATGCAATGAGACCCGATTTGCTCATTGTAAGACATTCTTCTTCAGGTGCTGTGAATCTCTTGTCAGAAAAAGTTAATTGCTCGGTTCTTAATGCTGGAGATGGCAGTCACGAGCACCCAACACAAGCATTGCTAGATTTTTTGACTATAAAGCACAGAAAGAAAAAAAAAGAAGGCTTAATAATTGCTATTTGCGGAGATATAAGCCATAGCCGTGTAGCTCGATCCAATATAGCCCTATTATGTAAATTTAATAACCAAGTGCGACTTATCGGTCCTAGCAACCTGTTACCAAACTCATTTAAGGATATGGGTCTAGAAATATATAATCGTATGGAAGATGGCGTTAGGAATGCTGACGTAATAATGATGCTTAGATTACAAAAAGAACGAATGAAGGGTGGTTTTATTCCTTCAAGGCGCGAGTATTTCAATCGCTTTGGTCTTGATAATCAGAAACTTTTGCTAGCAAAAAGTGATGCAATAGTTATGCATCCTGGTCCTATGAACAGAGGAGTTGAAATCGACGGAATTATTGCTGACGATCTAAATAGAAGCGTTATCCAAGAACAGGTAGAAATTGGTGTTGCCTTGAGAATGGCCGTTCTTCACCTATTAGTAGATAGGAAAAATTAATATGGAAAAACAAATTACATTTATAAATGCAAGATTAATTGATCCTAAAGTAGAAATAGAAACGGCAGGGACTTTAACAATAACTGGTGGATTAATAGACAAGAAAGATGATGGAATTAAAGGTAAGGTAATCGATTGCAAAGGAATGTGTTTAGCACCCGGTATCGTAGATATTGGGGTTAAGGTATGCGAGCCTGGAGAGAAACATAAGGAAAGCTTCAGATCTGCTAGCAGTGCTGCTGCCGCTGGAGGTGTCACTAGTTTAGTAACCCGTCCAGATACAAAGCCTTCAATAGATAATCCAGAACTACTAGAATTTTTTAAAAATAGAGGTAAAGAAGCTAGTAAGGTTAGAATATTTCCTACTGCATCTTTAACAAAAAGAAATAATGGGAAAAAGATGACAGAAATTGGCTTCCTTCATGATGGCGGTGCTGTTGCATTTACTGATGGCTTTAACTCAATCCCTAATACAAAAATTTTTCACCAAATTTTGAAATATGCCTCTGATTTCAATACCCTCATCATAGGACATCCTCAAGACTATTTTTTAACAAAAAATACCTCAGCTACAAACGGAGTTTTTGCATCAATTAAAGGACTTTCATCCAGCCCTGATTTTGCAGAAAAGATTGGAATAGAACGCGACACAGCGCTGATCAGTAATTTAAACATCCGTTATCACGCAGACCAAGTTACGACAAAAATCGGCTTAGACGTGCTAAGAGATATAAAATCGACAAACAACCGTATAACGGCCGGAACTTCTGTTCACCATCTTTTATTCAATGAACTTGATATAGGGAACTATAGAACGTTTTTTAAATTAAAACCACCGTTGAGAAGTAACGCTGACAGAGAGGCTTTGACGGAAGCGATACGAGAAGGACTGATTGATAATATTTGCTCCATGCATACACCTCAGGATGAGGAAAGCAAAAGGCTCCCTTTTGAAGAGGCCGCACCGGGTGCCGTAGGTCTTGAAACAATATTACCTGCATCTCTTTCGCTATATCACAATAAGATATTAAGTCTTAATCAGCTTTTTAGATTATTAGCTTTCAACCCAGCAAATATTATTAAGAAGAGTTTGGGGTGTCTAGACGAAGGTCAGCCAGCGGACATTATCATTTTTGACCCAGATAAACCGGTGAAAATCGATCGATTCCAGTTTCGGTCAAAATCGCAAAATACGCCTTTTGATGGCTTTAATTTACAAGGTGAAAACTTGTTAACAATGGTTGAGGGCGAAATTATTTTTAAAAAAAATTCGTTTGAAGTATGATAGTGTGATGTCGGCTTTTGTCATTATTTTTGTAGCTTATCTTATAGGATCAATACCATTTGGTTTGGTTGGAAAATTTTTTTTTAAAATTCAAGATCCCCGAACATTTGGTTCAAAAAATATCGGAGCTACTAACATTCTCAGGAGTGGAAACAAAAAAGCAGCAGCTTTCACGCTTTTCTTTGATATGTTTAAAGGGTTCTTTGCGGTCTTTATTGCATCATACATCGAAACAGATCTAATTTACCTAGCTATACTGGCGGTGGTTTTTGGACATATTTTTCCTATTTATTTACTATTTAAAGGTGGAAAAGGGGTGGCAACCTTTTTGGGAGCATTATTATCTTACAGCTCTGTCGTTGGTGGCTTGACTTTATTGACATGGATAACGGTATTTTATTTAACAAGAAAGTCTTCAGTCGCAGGAATAAGCGCTATAGTTTTATCAAACTTTTTTCTATTGTTTTTTTGTGATAATTCACCAATAAAATTATCAGCACTTCTTTTGAGTATATTTATTTTATTCAAACACTCAGAAAATATTAAGCGTCTTTTAAAGAAAGAGGAACTTAGTTTCGAAGGCCGTGATAAAAATTAAAATCATCATAAAAAGTAGAAAAATTGTTCTTCCATTTGCTGTCAAATTTATTCGCTAATTGACTTGAAAGAGATTGTTTTTTTGACACTCGTTCTAATAATGGCATTAAAAATAGAGTTTCATCTTTGATATCGTGAGCTGAGCCTCGATTTTGTAATCCACTTTGTGCCATGTTAAGAACTTCTTCACCAAATTCCCATAAAGTCTTATCGTTAATTTTTGCGTTCATACCATGTTTACAAACATCAATACTTAACTCATTGACTGACTCCCAATCAAGAGCTTTAACTAAATTAAAAACATTATCCAGTGAGTCGCTATCATATAGTAGCCCGACCCACATTGCGGCTAATGCCGTTACATTTTGACTCGGCCCTCCATCCGCACCTCTCATTTCAATGAAATTTTTTAAACGAACATCTGTGAAAATTGTCGTCAGATGGTCAATCCAATCAGAATAGGTAGCTCTTTGATTTGGTAAGGATTTCAACTGACCTTTCATAAACATTCGAAAAGATTCGCCAGACAGATTCACATAATCTCCATCTCTCTTTATGAAATACATGGGTACGTCCAACGCATATTCAATCCAACTATCAAAACTCAGATCGTCATCAAAAATGAATTTTGGAATGCCTGTTCTATCACTATCTGTATTCTTCCATATCTGTGCTCTCCAGCTCTGATAACCAGTATTTTTACCTTCAAAGATGGGGGAAGACGCAAACAAAGCGGTTGCAAGGGGTTGTATGCATGCGGCGACTCGAAGCTTTTTTGCCATATCCGCCTCCGAAGAGTAATCAAGATTCACTTGTATGGTACAAGTTCTCAACATCATATCTAAACCTTGAGTTCCAACTGTTTTCATGTAAGGCATCATTATTTTTTTGTATCTATTTTTTGGCATTATGGGCATGTCATCCCTTTCCCAATTGGGTGCAGCACCAATTGAAAACAATCTCAAGCCTAATTCTTCACAGACAACTTTCATATTTTGTATGAAAGATTTCATTTCCTGGTCAACTTCATGAATACTTTTTTTTATAGCACCTGATAGCTCAAACTGTCCCCCTGGCTCCAAACTTATATTTGCTTTGTCCTTCTCAAGGCCAACAATTTTTGATTTCTCAAATAATGGTGCCCAGCCGAATTTTTTGATCAACACATCGAAAACTTTTGAAATAGACTTAGGCCCCTCATATGCAACAGGTCTATTTAAATCTGTATCAAAAATAAAGTTTTCATACTCCGACCCTATCCCCCATTCCGAATGAGGTTTACACCCTTGCTCGAAATAAAGTCTTAATTGATCTCGGTCCAAAAAGTCTGTGCGTTCCTCAGTTTTCATTATTTTGATGATCCACTTTTTTGAGCCAATCTCCAGCCATACCATGCCACATTGTTAAAGCTGAAACTGCCGCCGTTTCTGCTCTTAGTATTCTATTACCTAAAGATACTGGAAGTATATTTTTTTTTGTTCTTAATAACTTTCTTTCACCATGACTAAATCCTCCTTCAGGCCCAACTAATACCGCAACTTTTTGTGGCCTTTTCAACAATAAACCCTCATTGATATTTCTACTTTCCAATGTTTCATCACAAAATATTAAAGTTCTGTCTTCGGGCTGTTGTTCAATAACTTTAGATAAAGAACTTATAGGTGATATTTCCGGGATAAAGGTTCCTCCACACTGTTCTACAGCTTCAACAATATTTTTTCTACAACGATTAAGTGAAATCGTTTTAGTTTGCGTCTTATCGCTTAAAGTCGGTAAAAATTTTCTTACACCGAGCTCGGTACTTTTTTCCAACAAAAAGTCTGTTCTTGACTTTTTAAGCGGACAAAATATCAGCCAAACATCTCCAGGTATACATCTAGATTTAGTTTTTTCCAAAATTTTAATATCAATAAAACGTTTGTGAATATAAACGATCTCTGCTTCGTATTCGCCGGTATAATTGTCAAAAACAAGAATTTTTTCGCCAATCTTACAACGCATTACGTTTTTTAAGTAATGAGATTGCTCAGTCTCTAAATTAATCCTTTCACCAACTGTTAAAGTGACTTCACAGAATAGCCTTATACTAATATTCTTGTTCATAAAGTTTAATTACCATGAATGACCTTAAATGCATAAATTTTTTAATGACAAGTTGATAGATGCACAATCAAACAATTGGGTAGATTTATATGTCCCTAAAGGTATTCGTCCTTTTTTTAAGTTAAGTCGGTTGGATAGGCCAATAGGATCTTGGTTGCTAATAATTCCTTGCTGGTGGGGTGTCTTTTTATCCACTAATGTTGACCCAAATCTATTGAATGGCAACTCTTTATATATTTTGATCGCTTGTTATATTGGTGGTCTTCTAATGCGTGGTGCAGGATGTACCTGGAACGATATAACGGATGCAAAGCTTGATGCAAAAGTATTACGGACAAAAAACAGACCCATTCCCGCTGGGAACGTTTCAAAGTCTCAGGCATTTTTATGGCTGATATTACAATGTTGTTTAGCATTTGGGATATTGGTAACCTTTAATCGTTTAGCAATAATTTTAGGATTTCTATCTCTTATCACCGTTGTTATTTATCCTTTCGCGAAGAGATTTACGTACTGGCCGCAATTTTTCTTAGGCCTTTCTTTTAACTGGGGTATATTGCTGGCTTACGCTGCTAATAGTGGCACATTAGATTACTTCTGTGTTGGCTTGTATATCTCTGCAATAGCATGGACAATATTTTACGACACAATTTACTCATTTCAGGATCTAGATGATGATAAAGAAGTAGGCATAAGATCTACTGGTATCTTATTTGAAGCCAATCCTAAGCAATACCTAACAATTTTCATCGTTTTTATAATTTTGACAGTCGGACCTATTTTTTATTTTTTATCGAATGGTGATCCAATTCAAATTTTTATTCTTACGCTTGGTATTTTTTTCTTCTCTCTCCATTTAACGTTTCAACTATTAAAATTGGACATTAGAAACCGTGAAGGTTGTCTTGAAACTTTCAAATCAAATAGAACAGCTGGACTTATACTTACAGTCTTTATGATGTTAGCTACTATAACTAAGTTTTTTTAGCTAAAAAAAAGATTTAAGAATTCTCGACCCATTTTTGGGTTTTGTCTGCTACTTCTTTTTTCCAAAATGGTACATTGCTTTTAAGATAGTCCATTATAAATTCAGAGGCTTCATATGCATTCTTTCGATGCTTGGAACATGTAATAACGAGGACAATGTTATCGTTAATTTTCAATCTTCCAAATCGATGTTTTACTAGAATTAATTCTAAATCCCATTTATTTGCAGCATCATCACAAATTTCTTTTATTTGATTTTTTGCAAGATCCTCAAAGGATTCTATCTCTAGATATCTTAAATTATCGTCTTCAAGGTCTCTAACCTTCCCAACAAAGATCACAACAGCTCCTGCTTTTTCAGTTTTTAACTTCAGAGCTTCCAATTCGGAATCTAGATCAAAATCACTTTTTTGGACTGCTACGATTATCTTATTTAGCATATATTTATCCCCCAGTCATAGGAGGGAAAAAAGCAATCTCTCTGGCACCTTCGATTGAAGTTTTAACGTCTGTAACTATACTTTGGTCTACCGCTGAATAAACAGCAAAATCTCTTCCTTTCAGAACTGAGTACTGTTCACCCATTGCCTGTAGCTCTTCTATCAAATCTTGGATATTCGTTGATTTTATTTCAACTAGCTCTGACGTCTTACCAATTGTCTCCCGAATTCTTGAAAAATATTTTAGCTTAACCTTACCCATTGTTTGCAGTGTCAAAAGCTTTAAAAATGTATTGCATACCAGTATACCATGTTAGAAGACATGTAACCAAGCAAAATAAATCTATCGACCAACTGATTACAGTGCTTTGGAAAAGATATATGTAATCGAAAAATAAGAAGATCAGTAGTACGGTCTGAAAAAACGTTTTCCATCTAGCAAGTTGTGTAACGCTTAGATCTGCTTTTTTCGCGCTTACAAATTCTCTTAATCCTGAGATCATAATCTCCCTAGTAATTAATAGTATAAGCATTAGCGACATAAACAATTTTTCTGGATTGTCTAAGTTAATGCCAAGGAAGAAAGCGAATAGTAAAATAACCATGATCTTATCAGCTATTGGGTCAAAGACTTTTCCAATATTACTTTCTGTATTAAACTTCCTAGCCAAATAGCCATCAAAAAAATCGGTCAGAATAATAAAGAAAAAGATTATTAAACCAAAATACTTACCAGAAAAAGATTGGTCTATGATCAAGTATAATATTAATATTGGCGCAGCAAAAAGCCTCAGAAAAGTGAGAAAATTTGGTATATAGCTATACATAACCACCGGTAATATCATGAATTAAAGTGATTGAAAATAATTTCTGCTGAATTTTTTGATATTCCTTTTACACCCAAAAGATCCTTTAAACTTGCCTTCCCAACCTCCTTTGCTGACCCAAAATGCTGCAATAATTCCTTTTTCTTCTTGGGTCCTATCCCATAAACTTCATCAAGTTCACTTTTGTTGATACCAGAAGATCTTTTCTGCCTATGAGCGCCAATAGCAAAACGGTGTACTTCGTCACGAATTCTTTGAAAAAAGAAAAGGACACTACTACTTGTAGGAAAACTAAAAATTCTATCTCTAAAATAGAAGTCTTCTCTTCCTTCATTTCTTTTCTCTCCTTTAGCAATAGCTAATATCGGAATTTCTAGTTTGTACTTCTTCAGGACAGCCGAGGCAACATTCATTTGATTGCGGCCACCATCAATAACGATTAGATCGGGGAGGTTTTTTTTAAAATCTTCTAAATTTTCGCTTTTTACCTTCCCAAATCTTCGCTCAAAGACATGACCCATAATTGCCAAATCATCTTTGGGATTTATAGCACTGTCCTTAATATTATATTTTCTATAATCTGACTTGGAGTAGCCCTCTAAATTTATAGCTACAAGACAACCAATAGGGAAACTCCCTTGAATGTGGGAGTTATCGTAGACCTCAATTTTTTTTATTTTCTCTTCTAATTTTAGCCAAGTTTCGACTTCTTCAAAAAGCGATTTCTGAGAAGCCTTCATAGCTATCTTTCGCTCTAATGCTTCTTTAGCATTTTTTTCAGCAGTTTTTATGAGATCTTTTGCTCTTCCTCTAGTGGGTGATCTAACTACAACTTTTTGTTTCCTTCTTTCAGTTAGAAACCTTACTAATACTTCGTTATTTCTCAAGGAGTAAGATATGAGTATTTCTCTCGCAGGAATTTTTGTGGAATAAAACTGGGCGATAAAATTTTCTAAAATTTCTATATCGTCTGCTCCGCCCCCAGTCTTAGGAAAAAAAGCATGATTTCCTCTATTCTCATATGATCGGATAAAAAATACCTGAATACAGACTTCATTCCCCAATTTAAATAGACCTACAATATCAGCATCTTTAACATTCAAATTATTGATATTTTGACTCGATTGAATTTTTGCAATTAATTCAATCCGATCTCGGTAGAAAGCCGCTCTTTCAAAATCCAAGTTTTTACTCGCTTGTAGCATATTGCTTTGTAAGTTATCTTTGATTTCAGTATGTTTACCTAATAGAAAATTTTCTGCCTCATCTACTGTTTTTGAATATTCTTCCTCAGAAATTTTTCCAACACAAGGGGCCGAGCATTTATTTATATAATGCAAAAGGCATGCTCGACTTCGTCCATAAAAATTACTATCTCGGCAATTTCTTAATTGAAAAATCTTCTGAATATAATTAATAGCATTATTAACTGCAGTGGCAGAGGCATAAGGACCAAAATATTTTACGCCATCCACCTTTTTCCCACGGTATTTCGTTATTTGAGGAAACTGTTTGTTTTTCGTAATTGCAATCTGAGGAAAACTCTTATCATCCTTTAAAAGCACGTTGTATCTGGGACTATACTTCTTTATCAGATTCTGTTCTAATAGTAGGGCCTCTAGCTCCGTTTCTGTTATAAAAAAATTCATATCTCGGGTTGCAGAAATCATTCTGCCTATTCTAAGAGAGTGTCCTGTCACTCTCGAATAACTTGAGACTCTATTCTTAAGATTTTTTGCTTTTCCTACGTACAAAACGTTACCAGTGTCATCGAGCATTCGATATACACCTGGTTTATTCGGCAATGTTTTAACTATAGAGGAAACTACCTTTTCTCCCTGTGAGAATTTGTTCGGGTCACTTTGTGTCATTTGCAAAATTTACCTAATTTATTAATCGATTTCCTCAGTTTTTTTTATTTGCTGTAAATTCTGTCCACCATCAACACATATCAATTGCCCACTGACGCTTGGAGTATCAACAAGGTATTTAATCGTTGCACATATTTCATACGTACTTGAGCCTCTTTTTAGCGGTGTAGAAAGCCGTTGTTTTTTATAATTCGAAACACTTTGAAACTCTGCTTTCAAAGTTGGACCTGGCCCTATAGCATTCACTCTTATTTTTGGGGCCAGCGCCTTAGCTGAAATTCGTGTTAATGTCCACAAAGCGGATTTGGCTAGTGTATAAGTAGTAAAATCGGTTGTCAGATTCTGAACTCTTTGATCAATTATATTTATGATACACGACCTACTTTCCAACTCACCATTTTCTAGCTTCTCAGGCTCCGGTGCTTGCTCAGCAAATTTTTGTGTTAAAAAAAATGGTGCCTGCAGATTTGACTTTAGATGACGATTCCAACTTTCTAAAGTTGCAGTTTTTATATTGTCATATTCGAAGATCGATGCATTATTTATGAGTAGATTCACAGGTCTTTTTATCAGCTTTTTACACTTGTCAAATAATGAAAGTGTTTCGTTGTCATTTAATAGGTCAGCCTGAAGAAGGGAAACATCGACACCGAATTCTAGCAACTCCTCTCTGAGGCTTAGTGCATCATTCTCTGAACTGTTGTAATGTATAATAACATTATAGCCAGCTCTTGCCAGCTCCTTTGAAATAGAACGCCCTAGTCGTTTGGCTCCCCCTGTGATTAGTGCTGTTTTTTGTTCTTTCAATTAGCTTCCCATCGACAGCTTATAGCCCAAATTTCGAGAAGTAGTATTTTTCGACTATCTTCGAGTTGATATCATTTATCAATGAACTACTAAAGCGAGACAAAAATGATTTCTTTTTATTTATATATTTAAGTTTTATATCTGGTCCGAACTTTGCCTCCAAAATATCTTCCATCATCCCTATGCCATCGATGAGACCAAGATCTTTTGCTCTTGGTGCATCCCATACTTCGCCGTTAAATATTTTTTTTCCTTTTATCTTTTCACCTCTGCGCTTGCTCACAAAAGATTTAAAGTTTTCAAAAATGGCTTTTTGGATAGATTTTAGCCGTTTTACGTCACTAGCTTTTTCTGGCTGGAAAGGATCCAGCATACTCTTTTCTTCTCCAGCCGTGTATACTCTTCTCTCTATACCATATCTGGATATAAGCTCTGAAAAACCAAAACTTGCAGAGATTACACCTATGGAACCAATAATCGAATTTATATCCGAGTAAATTTCTTCACCAGCACAAGCTAACCAATAGCCTCCAGATGCAGCAACATCTTCACAGAAGCATAAAACGGGTATTCTTTTCTCTTTTGATAATTTTAAAATTCTCGATGCTATAAGAGATGATTGTGTAGGGGAACCACCAGGAGAATTTATTTTTATTGCAATCGCTTTGGCTTTTTCGAACTCAAAGGCCTTGTCTAATAATTTTTGAGTATTGGAATCGTCTAGACCTCCTGACCCAAATCTACTCACTGCACCTATGACCCCATCTAGCCGTATAACAACAACCAATGGTTTTCTTTGAAAAAATTTCCTTACACTGCTAATCATACCCATGGCTCACCCCATCAAGAAATTAATTGTTAACATTTTACAAATAATTGTTTATGCACTAATAGTCAAAGCTTATAGGCCATCTCTTAAATCCAAAAAAATGCTAATACGCAAATAATCTTGTGAAGGAACTTAAAATTGAAATTTGTAAACTTAGGAAGTACAGAACTAAAAGTAACAGACTTTTGCTTAGGAACGATGACTTGGGGCGAGCAAACTGATGAAGTGGATGCCCATAAACAAATAGAAATGAGTTTAGACGCGGGAATAAACTTCATAGATACTGCCGAAATGTATCCTGTATGTCCTTTGAGAGCAGAAACCACGGGTGATACTGAAAGAATCCTGGGCAACTGGCTTGGTAAAAATTTGCAAAAAAGAAAAGAATTAGTAATTGCTACAAAAATCAGTGGCAAAGGCTATAAGAATGTTAGAAATGGTAAAGGAATTTTTCCAAAAGAAATCCGGTTAGCGATAGAAGGTAGTCTAAAAAATTTACAAACAGACTATATTGATCTTTATCAATTACATTGGCCAAACAGAGGCAGTTATCATTTTAGACAATATTGGAACTACGACCCTACCAGCCAGGAAAGTAGTTTAGAGCGAGAAAATATTGAGCTAGTGGTAAAGGAATTATATGATCTCAAAAAAGAGGGAAAAATTAGATATATCGGATTATCTAATGAAACAGCCTGGGGAACAGTGCAGTTTGCCAACGAAGCGAAAAAATATAAGGACTTCTCAATTGCATCAATACAAAATGAATATAGCTTACTTTGTCGAATATTTGATACGGACTTGGCTGAAACATGTTTTCACGAAAATGTTAAGTTGCTAGCCTATTCGCCGTTGGTTGGCGGAATGATCACAGGAAAGTATCTTAATAGTCAAGTGCCCGAAAACTCAAGGCTATCTAGGGTTCCTGATATGTTTGGAAGGGTCACGCCAAATTCCACAAGAGCAATAGAAGAATATATCGAATTATCTAAGAGTTTTGAATTAGATCCCGTTCACTTAGCTCTAAGCTTTTGTAGATCGAGACCATTTATGGGATCCGTGATATTTGGTGCATCAAACGTAGATCAACTAAAGTTGATTTTAAAAGGTAAAGACATATACCTCAAAGACGATGTGTTAGCAGAAGTAAACAAGCTTTATAAAAAAATTCCAATGCCTATGTAAGTTATGAAAAGTCAAATTTCAATTGAGAATGTCTCAAAAGTATTTGGAAGGCATAAAGCTTTAAATAATGTTTCCCTTGAAATCAAAGAAGGTGAAATCTTCGCTTTATTGGGGCCAAATGGCGCTGGAAAGACAACATTAATATCAGCTATATGTGGGTTGTGTAGGCAATCAAGTGGGAATATAAAAGTTAATAATTTTGATACTTTAACTCACTACAAAGAGACGAGAAATCAAATTGGGTTGGTTCCTCAAGAGTTACCTTTAGATGGATTTGAGAGTGTTTATAACTCATGTCAATTTTCGAGAGGGCTCTTTGGATTAAAAGACAGCCGGGACCATATTGAAAAAATTTTAAAAACCTTGTCACTCTTTGATAAAAGAGATGAACAGATTTTTGGACTGTCGGGGGGAATGAAAAGACGTCTCCTTATAGCTAAAGCTTTGGCACATGAACCCAAAATCCTTTTTTTGGATGAGCCTACTGCAGGTGTTGATGTGTCATTAAGAAGAGATATCTGGAAGCTTATAGAAGATCAAAAAAAAATGGGCGTTACTATCATTCTTACAACACACTATATCGAGGAAGCAGAACAGTTGGCTGACAGAGTTGGCATTATTAATTCCGGCGAAATTATTCTCGTTAAAGAAAAAACTGCTCTTATGAGTGAATTTAGTAAAAAAACTACTTTTATAAGATTAAGTAAAAAGCTTAAGAACCTTTCTTTTATGAAAAAAAATAAAAAGATTTCACTTACAGAGAATGGAATGACGCTTAAGCTCGTTGGCATCAACAATAGGTCTAATGAATTGCAATCCATCGTGAATTTGCTTTCGCAGAATGGTATCGCTTTTACTGAAATTAATACAGTAGACAACTCGTTAGAGGATATATTTTTAGATTTGGTTGAAACGCAATGAACATTCAAGCCGCAATAACAATTTACAAATTTGAGATGGCTCGCTTTAGGCGGACTATATTTCAGAGCTTGGTAGCTCCGATAATCACTACTTCCCTCTATTTTGTGGTCTTTGGCGCCGCGATTGGATCAAAAATTGAAACTATTAATGGCGTCTCATATGGCTCATTCATAGTACCCGGATTAATAATGCTTTATCTGATGACTGAAAGTATCAACAACGCCGCCTTCGGAATTTATTTTCCCAAATTTGTTGGCTCAATTTTCGAAGTCCTATCAGCACCTGTCTCTTCTTTGGAAGCCACTGTTGGTTATGTTGGTGCCGCAGCTTCAAAGTCGACGATAATTGGCTTGATGATCTTTCTTACGTCTAATCTATTTGTTAACCATGATATAAAATATCCTTTAGTAATGGCTATTTTTATAATTTTGACAGCAATCACCTTTTCTCTTTTCGGATTTATAATTGGTATCTGGGCACAAAACTGGGAGAAATTGAGTATAATACCCACTCTACTTGTAACCCCATTAGTATTTCTCGGAGGAAGTTTTTACTCCATTGATATGTTGCCTGAGTTTTGGCAAAAGGTATCATTACTTAACCCTGTTTTTTATCTTATAAGCGGTTTTAGATGGAGTTTTTTTGGTACATCTGAAATACCTATAGCCCTATCTATAGTAGCTATATTGTCATTTATGGCGATCTGTTTAGCAGTTATTGCGATAATTTTCAAAACGGGCTACAGACTACGAACATAATTAGAAAAAGGCTTGAATACCTGTTTGAGCTCTACCCAAAATGAGTGCATGTACATCGTGTGTACCCTCGTAAGTGTTAACCGTCTCTAAATTTTGCGCGTGGCGCATTACACCGTACTCAGAGGATATGCCGTTCCCTCCATGCATATCTCTTGCTTGACGAGCGATGTCCAGTGCTTTACCACAATTGTTTCTTTTCATCAGGCTTATTGCCTCTGGTGCCCCGCGGCCATCATCTATCAATCTGCCTAGCCTGAGCGCTCCTTGTACACCTAACGAAATCTCCGTTTGCATATCAGCCAATTTTTTTTGAAATAATTGAGTCCCGGCTAAAGGCTTATTAAATTGCTTTCTTGACAGACCATAATCTCTTGCTGCATGCCAGCAAAATTCCGCAGCGCCCATTGCTCCCCAGGCTATGCCATATCTCGCCATGTTTAAACAGCTGAAGGGTCCTTTCAAACCTTCGACATCCTCTAAAATATTTTCGTCAGGAACAAAGACATTATTAAAACTTATTTCACCAGTAACAGAAGCACGCAAGCTCAATTTCCCGGGAATTTTTTTCGTTTCCAGTCCAACGAAATTCTTTTCTAATATAAAGCCTTTAATTTTATTTTCATGAAATTCCGACTTTGCCCAAATAACGAAAACATCTGCTATAGGAGCATTTGAAATCCACATTTTTGAACCATTCAACTCAAATCCACCGGCTACTTTTTTTGCTTTTGTTGTCATAGAAGCTGGATCAGAACCAGAGTTTGCTTCTGTGAGCCCAAAGCAACCAACACTTTCACCAGATGCCAATTTTGGAAGGTATTTTTCTTTTTGTGATTGGGATCCAAATTTGGATATAGGATACATTACAAGAGATGATTGAACTGACATCATGGACCTGTAGCCTGAATCCACTTTTTCTATCTCTCTTGTTATTAATCCATACGAAACGTAATTAGCTCCTAGCCCCCCAAATTCCTCCGGTATTGTACACCCTAGCAATCCGGTGTCGCCCATGAGTTTGAAAATGCCCTCGTCTATAATTTCTTCGTTATAAGCTTTTTCGATTCGCACGCTAAGCTCCTTATTAGCAAAGGAGGCAGCTGTTTCGCTAATCATCCTTTCCTCTTCTGAAAGTTGATCGGATATCAGAAATGGGTCGGCCCAATGAAAAAAAGCGTCCCTGTCTTTTTTTTCTTTTACTTCGATAGTGTCTTTCATAGAGATTCCCTTTTGACTTTTTACGATTTTGATACTTTAATTATAGTATTGTGTTTGAAAAAATACAGTGTTTTGGGGGAAGTTTTTCATCGCCACCATTTTTTAACGTCAAATAATAGGATTTAGACAAATGGCCAATAACATTATTAAGAATTCATTAGAAAATCATTGGATGCCGTTTACCGATAACAGAGGCTTTAAGATAGACCCAAGACTTATTACAGAAGCCTCAGGTGTATATATGACTAGCCATAAGAATACAAAAATCATTGATGGTTCTTCTGGCTTATTTTGTTCTCCTGCTGGACACTGTCATCCAAAAATTATTGAAGCAGTTCACAATCAGCTGAAGAAGAACACCTACACATCTCCTTTTGGTATGGGCCATCCAGCCAGTTTCGAATTAGCAGATAAAGTCTCGGAACTTACTCCAGAAGAAATGAACCATGTATTTTTTGTAAATTCAGGTTCTGAAGCTATAGATACAGCATTAAAAATAATAATGTCCTATAATTCTGCTACCGGTCAAAATAGGCATCGTTTTGTAAGTAGAGAAAGAGCTTATCATGGGGTCAATATTGGCGGAGTATCTTTATCCGGAATGGTTAATAATCGAAGAACCTTTCCCGTAGTTATGCCGAACGTTGTGTTAATGCGACATACATGGACCGGAGAAGAGCTTAAAGTTAAAGGGCAACCTAAAAATGGAGTTGAACTAGCTAATGACCTAGAAAGGTTTGCACAAGCTTATGGTGGCAATACTATCGCCGCTTGTTTCGTTGAGCCAGTTGCAGGATCGACAGGAACCTTAGTACCCCCAGAGGGTTACCTTGAAAGACTAAGAGAAATATGTGATGAGCATGGGATTTTACTTGTTTTTGACGAGGTAATAACTGGCTTTGGTCGAATGGGAACTCCTTTTGCTTCACAAAAATTTGATGTAACGCCAGACATTATGACAATGGCAAAAGCAATTACAAATGGTTCAATGCCAATGGGGGCAGTATGTGTCAAAGACCATATTTATGAAACTGTTACAGATAACTCTAACCCAGATACTATTGAGTTTTTTCACGGATATACTTATTCTGGTCACCCCGGTTCATGTGCAGCAGGTTTGGCATCACTTGAAATATATGAGGAGGAAGATTTATTTAGCAGAGCTAATGAAATGTCTGGTTATTTTCTTGATGCTCTTTTTTCACTCTGCGATCATCCACTAGTAAAAGATGTGAGAGGAATTGGGATGATGGGTGGAGTAGAGCTTCATGCCGACGGGCATCCAGGAAAAAGAGGAACAAAATTCCAAAAAGAGTTGTTCTGGGAGGGTCTACACGTCAAATTTACTGGTGACTCAGGAATTGTAGCTCCAATGTTCATTTCTGAACATAAACATATTGATGAGATCATTGAAAAGTTTAGGAGTACCCTAAACAAACATGGGAATTAATCGAACGAAGATTTAATAATGAATTCCATTAATTTGGAGAATACATACACATCTCTGCCTCAAGAGTTTTTCAGGTATACAGAGGCAGAGGCTATGCCCGATGTCAGTGTGGTTACGATAAACGAACAATTAGCGGACTTGCTAAACATCGATATTGGTTTTTTAAAAAGTCAATCTGGCCTTAGATTTCTCAGTGGGAAAAATTCCAAAACACTTACTAATTCTATTTCTCTAGCATACGCAGGGCATCAATTCGGGCATTTGGTACCACAATTAGGAGATGGCCGCGCAGTTCTACTGGGAGACAAAATTTGTCAAGATGGTGTGAGGCGAGACATACAACTAAAAGGAAGTGGAAAAACATACTTCTCTCGAGGAGGAGATGGTAGAGCGGGAATAGGACCTGTTATTAGAGAGTACCTAATTTCGGAGAGTATGCACCATTTGGGAGTTCCTACCACTAGGTCTTTAGCTGTTTTATTAACCGGGGAAAAGGTTGTTAGAGCAGAAGTTTCCCCTGGAGCGATGCTTGCAAGGGTTGCAAAAAGCCATGTTAGAGTTGGTACATTTGAGTTTTTTGCAATAAGAAATCAGAAGGACCATATAAGAAAGTTGGCTGATTTTATGATTGAAAGAAGCCATCCAGACCTCTCTGATAACAAGGAAAAATATAAATTATTTTTTGAGAGAATAGTTAAAGGTCAAGCTACCTTAGTGGCTCAATGGAACTCAGTTGGTTTTATTCACGGTGTAATGAATACAGATAATACCTCCATATCTTGCGAGACAATCGATTATGGGCCATGTGCGTTTATGGACTCTTATGAAGCAAATAAAGTTTTTAGCTCAATAGACCAGTATGGAAGATACGCTTTCTCTAACCAATCACGCGTAGCTCCATGGAACCTAAGCAGGTTGGCAGAAACCATTTTATTTTTAATTTCAAAGAATACATCAGACGCAATAAAAGTAGTTGAAGAAATTCTTTTTGATTTTGATAAAAATTTCAACAATTCTTTAGATATTTTAATATCACACAAATTAGGGTTTAAAAATAATATAAAGAAAACAAGCTCGCTTTATTCCGAGTTACTGAATTTAATGGAGGCTGGTAAAGCAGATTTTACCGGGACTTTCAAGTCACTCAAAGCAACGCTAATTAAAGAAGACGACACTATTTTCTTAAATAATTTTAGAAACTCAGATGAGGAGAACCAGCACGCTGTTAGTCAATGGTTAGGCAATTGGAGAAAATTATTACAGGAAAATAGCAAGAGTAAAACCGAGGCAATTGAATTGCTAAGTTCAAGTAACCCTGAGTTTATTATGAGAAACCATCTTGTAGAACAGGCTATTGGGAAAGCAACGAAGGGTGATTTTTCTGATTTTGAGATTCTATGTGATCTTTTAATTACTCCTTTCGAAGTAAAGGAAAATCATGAAACGTTTTATAATGCACCAATAGATAGCGAAGTCGTGCATCAAACTTTCTGTGGGACATAATGTCTGCAAATAAAAGTTTAAATATTCCAACTCATTATAATAAATTTCACATCCTCATCCACTGGCTAGTAGTTGTCATCATCTTGTTCCAAATGATCACTGGCGATAAAATTGCCTTAGAATTTTTAGCACTTCGTAATGAGGCCATCACCAACAATGGAAATACAAGCAATAGTCAATTTCATATATTAGGAGGCCTATTTATATTTTTACTTATGGCTGTTAGAATTTTTCTAAGAATAAAATTTGGTGTCCCTACTCCCACAAAGAAAACAAATGCTTTATTGAAATTTTTATCAACTTTTGTGCATTTGGGGATTTACTTTATTCTTTTTGCTATTCCTATTACCGGTCTATTGGCCTTTTCAACTGTCAATATCGATCTGGGTATAGCTCACAAAATTTTAGTTAATATATTATACCTCTTTATAATAACCCATCTCATTGGCGTTGCTTATCATCAAATTTTTCTTGGGGATAATATTATGCAAAGGATAACCAGCTGGAAATCATAGCTTATTGTTTTCCAGAAACTCCTGTATCTTCAAACGTGGCCATTTCTACATGACACTTGAAAGCCGCTTTGACTATGGAAGTAGCTAAGGCAGCACCGGACCCTTCCCCTAAGGCCATATCTAGACGCAAAATAGGCTTTTTGTTTAACATCTTTAGTAGCAACAGATGCCCTGGTTCCTTAGAGCAGTGCCCAAATAAACAATGATCAAGGATATCCTTCCTTTCGAAGAAAATCGGTAATACTGCTGCAGTACAAATAAAACCATCTAAAATTACTGGCACCGAATAATGCTTCGCAGCTACTACAGCTCCACAAATCGCTGCTTGTTCTCTACCGCCTAGGGATACTCCTGCATCGAGAGGTCTCACAATATCAGGCCGATTTGTCTTTACTGCTCTTTCAATTATTTTGCCCTTATGTATCACCTGATCTTGGTTAGAGCCAGTTCCTGGTCCTACCCATGAACTTACATCGTTATTAAAAAAATAATAACATAATGCTGATGCAATTGTTGTATTACCAATTCCCATTTCTCCCAAGGTAATTAAATCCATATTCTCTGAAACTGCACGCAACCCTATGTTAAAGGACTTAATAAACTCCGTTTCATCCATGGCACGTCCAATGGATATATCAGCCGTTGGTTTTTCTAGATCGATCGGGATAACCTCTAGATTGATTTCGTTTGACTCACATATCTTATTTATTGCTGCTTTTCCCAATTTAAACGTTTCTACCATCTGAAAAGTAACTTCTTGGGGAAATGGGTTTATTGATTGTCTACACACACCATGATTACCAGCAAATACAATAGTGGATATTTTTTCCATGTCTTTCATAGTCTTTTTGCCCCACGATGACAAAAAAACTGCTATGTCTTCAAGCTGACCTAAGGAATTGGCTGGTTTCAACAAATTCTTTTGCCTTTCAACAGCTTTTTCTTTTAATTCTTTGGACCATGTTGGTGCGCTATCCACTAAATTAAAAATATCATCTATAGTGTGGACTAATTCTAATTTTTTCATAAAAACTCAATATGGATATGTTAAAACGATTATAGTTTGGATATAAAAATTTTAAGGCAAAGACAACTGATTATTACCATGTACTCTGAAATTTATTTTATGGTCCCCTTAATACTCTTAATAGCCCTAACCCTTGATATTGTAATAGGGTGGCCAGAAAAAGTTTACGAGAATATTGGGCACCCAGTTACTTGGATTGGCAAAGTAATATCGTATTTTGAACACTTACTAAATAAGAAAGAATACTCGAAAAAATCACTTAAACTCCTTGGGACTTTAACTTTTTTTCTAACCGTGTTCCCAATAACAGCGATAGCTTTTTTGATAGAGCAAATGCTTTTAAATTTTTATTATGGTTTTGTTATCCAAGCATTATTAATTTGGCCATTTTTAGCAACTAAATCTCTCTACACACATGTAAAAGATGTCGCGGATTCGCTTGACAAAAAAGACTTAATTGCTTCTCGGGCAGCGCTCTCAAAAATAGTCGGTAGGGACTTAACAAATTCCAATGAAAATACTATATGTGGTGGCGCCATCGAAAGCTTATCTGAGAACACGTCTGATGGAATAATCGCTCCTTTATTTTGGGCATTTCTTTTTGGACTTCCTGGAATAGTTTTTTATAAAGCGATAAATACGTTGGACAGTATGGTAGGGTATAAGAACAATAAGTTCTTAGACTTTGGCTGGTTTAGCGCTAACGTTGATGACTTTGTAAATTGGGTGCCAGCGAGATTGTCTTCTATTCTTTTTTGTGCCCTTACTCTTAAACCAATTAAAACATTTCTATTTTCTTTAAAGAATGCAAAAGCAAGCACTTCTCCAAATGCTGGATGGCCACAAGCAACATTCGCATACATTCTTGGGATATCTCTTCTTGGGCCAAAACGATCAAAAGGCATACTTATCGAACAGCCTACTATCAACGTTGGGCACCCTTTACCTAACAAAGAAAACCTCTCAACAGCTCTTAAATATTATATTTATCTTATTATTCAAATATACGTAATACTCTTTGCTCTCAATTTTTGGTTCATGAATGGGTAATAAGGATCTTAATATACAACACGGAGGTGATATTGACCTTGCCATAAAAAAATATGGAGGGCAAAGAGCAGATTGGATAGACCTCTCTACTGGTATAAATAGAACCTCGTATCCATGGCAGGAAAGTGTAAAGGTCGAGTTAAGAGACTTACCAAGTAGTAAACTTTTGATGGGTTTAGAGAAAGCTGCATCGAGAGCATATAAGGTCGCAGAAGGCACTGATACCGCAGCTGTTCAGGGGGCTCAACAAATTATCAGCCTCTTACCTATATGCTTAAAAAATTATAATTCAGTAGCTATACTTGGACCAACATATAATGAATATGAAAAGGCTTTCAAAAGTTCCGGAATTAAAGCCGAGACAGTATCTGAGGTTTCAAAACTATCCTCTAGTGATATTGCTATTATAGTTAATCCTAATAATCCTACAGGTAAAGTGATTGCCGAAGAGATACTTGACGATTTGTCAAAAAAAGTAAGAATTTTGATTATTGATGAAAGCTTTAAAATGTTCTCTTCGAGAAGAATTCAAAAGTTCGATAATGTAATACAAATTAACTCACTGGGAAAATTCTTTGGCTTAGCAGGCGTAAGACTTGGATTTGTATCAGGCCCCTCTGATTTTATTAAATCGGTAAGAGGAATGTTAGGACCTTGGCCAGTTTCTAGCGTAGCTGCCGAAATTGGCATAATTGCCCTGAATGACAAAACTTGGATATCTGCAATGGAAAAAATATTGCTTGAAGGGAGTAATGTTTTGCATGAAGCTTGTAATACAAAAAATTGGAAATTAGTTGGAAAAACTAATTTATTTCATACGTATGCCACTTCGAATTGTGTTGAAGTTGAAGAGCAATTTGCAACCCATTATATTTGGATTAGAACTTTTGATTATTCTAAAAGCTGGGTAAGACTTGGCATTCCAACTTCAAAGTATGAGTGGGCAAGAGTTAGACAGGCGCTCAATCAATAATTAGATATTCCTGGCAACAGATAATATTGAATCAACATCAAGATTATCCTCTATTACTCTCACAAATTCCTCTAAAATAAATTCAATACTGTCATGGAAAGAGATGTCTTCTTTTTTCTCTTCTGAACTTAATTTAGCTACAAAGTTATTTCTAAATTCGTCAGAAAAAAATAAGCCATGAAGATAGGTGCCCATAACGAGCCTATTAGACGATATTGCACCATCTTTTCTGTTGCCTAAAATGGCGAAGGGATTATTACAATCACTTCCAGAAGTAATACCCAGATGTATTTCATAACCAGAAATTTTTTTCCCATTTATAGTGCTGATAAATTCTTTTTTTCCAAGATTCTTTTCTTTCCCCATTTTTGTTTTAACGTTTAGGAGGCCAAGGCCTTTTGCTTTCGATGGTGTACCGTCATATCCTTGATCATCTATTATTTCGTTACCTAAAATTTGGTAACCGCCACAAATTCCCAATATAGAACCTCCTCTTCTGTAATGCGCCTTAATATCGATATCCCAGCCTTGGTATTTAAGAAATTTTAGGTCAGCTATTGTTGACTTTGTTCCTGGTATTATAATCAACTTCGTATCTGCTGGTATAGGATTGCCAGGTTCGACAAATTGTAATTTTAATCGATTGTCAATTTTGAGAGGATCAAAATCATCAAAGTTTGCGATACGAGATAACTTCAAGACCGAAATTACGCACTTACCGGTGCCGAAACTATTCTTCAGATCTTGACTATCCTCTGCTGGAAATAATTTTGCCTTGTCAAAGAAGGGCATAACCCCAAAACTCTTCCAATCTGTTTTCTTTTCGATGAAGGCAACCCCATCATCAAACAAACTTTTGTCTCCGCGAAACTTATTTATAATGAACCCTTCAATTAAGTTTATGTCGTTTTGGTCAAGGACTTCTTTTGTACCTATAAGCTGAGCAATAACCCCGCCTCTTTCAATATCTGCTGCTACTATTACAGGAACACTCAAAACTGAAGCAAACCCCATGTTTGCAATATCAGCCTTTCTGAGATTAACTTCTGCTAAACTACCTGCGCCTTCTGCAATGACCAGATCATAGTCATTAACCAAATTCGTAAAACTATTTATTGCTATCCCTATAAATTTATCTTTATGAGAATAATACTCCCGTGCTTTCAGAGATTTATATTTTTTCCCATTCAAAATAACCTGAGACCCGATCATGCTTTCTGGTTTTAATAGAACTGGATTCATGTCTGAGTGAAAATCAATACCCGCTGCATAAGCTTGAAATGATTGTGCTCTGCCAGCTTCTCCTCCGTCCACCGTTATAGCAGCATTGTTTGACATATTCTGAGGTTTAAAAGGAGCAACCCGCAGGCCTCGTTTCTTAGCCGCTCTTATAAGCCCAGCGACTAAAAGTGATTTTCCAACATTGGAACCACACCCCTGAATCATTAGCGCTTTTCCCATAGTTAAAATTCTATACCTTCTTGACTCATTACACCATTTCGAAAGTGGTGCTTAACCAAGGTCATATCTGTCACCAGGTCTGCAATATTGATTAACTTCTCATCAGCATTCCTTCCCGTGAGTATTACGTGAGACATCTCAGGTTTTTTTTCTTGTAAAAAAGTTACAACATCATCGATTTCGATGTAACCATATCTGAGCGCTATATTGATTTCATCAAGTAAAATTATCTTTTTTTCCTTATCCAGGATAAGTTCCTTAGCTTTACCCCATGCCTTTTTTGCAGATTCAATATCTTTTTCTTTATCTTGGGTATCCCAAGTAAATCCATCTCCAAGAGTATGGAATTCACAAAATTCGTGAAAGTACTTTTGGATCAGGTCACGCTCGCCGGTCGCCATCGCGCCCTTTATAAATTGAACAACTGCACATGGCATACCATGTGCAATACCTCTAAAAACCATGCCAAAGGCAGCAGTACTCTTTCCTTTGCCTGTTCCAGTATGAACAATTATTAGGCCTTTTTTTACCGTTTTTTTTGCGAAAATTTTTTGCTTCGAAATCTTCAGCCTCTTCATTTTTTCATTATGTTTTTCGTTTTCAGACATTTTTTTTATCCTCTTGACAAGTGCATATTTTTACTGCTCAACTAGTAATTAACTGGTCCTTTTTTTTGGTTAAATGGGAATGCGAAAAAGACTAAAAAGCAAATCGTAGCCGTACCCGCGACCGTAAATAAAAGAGAATATTAACACTGAGAAATAATCTTGGGAAGTTGGTATTCATAAAGCTGTGCTTTACTTTTAATAGCCGGGAGACCTGCCAGTAAAAAAAAGAAGAGCGAACGGGATATTCGTGTCTGAAAACAGTTAGATATTGTTTTTTTGATCCCGTTTTCCAGTAAGGAGGAATAATTGGAATCCGATGATATTTTATATGTTTGCATTACATGCAAAAAAAATGGTGAAGCTGTTGAACCACGTCCTGGAAAGATACTCTATGACAACCTAAAACGGTTGAATAGTAGGATGAATATAAAACCTGTTAAATGTTTGGCAGGATGCTCTAATGGTTGCACTCTGAGTCTTACAAATAAAAATAAATGGACTTATGTAATTGGCAACTTAACCCCTAATCAAGACGAAGCTGATATTTTATCTGGATTTACATTATATAAAAAAACAAGAGATGGTAAAATCCGGTTCTCAGAACGCCCTGCAGCGTTTAAAAAACAATCACTAGCTAGGGTTCCACCAGAAAACTACATGGTAGTTGAAGATGAGTAGTCTAGAAAAAATTCCTGTCACCATTTTAACTGGTTTTTTGGGAGCCGGAAAAACTACATTAATTCGAAATTTAATTCTTAAGAACAAATCGAAAAAACTGGCCGTTATTATAAATGAGTTTGGTGATTTGGGTGTAGATGGAGAAATAGTAAAACAATGTTCAGATGAAACCTGCCCAGAAGAAAATATTCTCGAATTAGCAAACGGGTGTATATGTTGTACAGTGGCCGACGACTTTATTCCCACTATGAAATCCCTTTTAGAGGGCCAATATATTCCGGAACATATATTGATAGAAACATCCGGTCTCGCCCTTCCCAAACCTTTATTAAAAGCTTTTGAGTGGCCGGAAATTCGAAGCCGCCTCACGGTTGACAGTGTTTTAGCAGTTGTAGATGCAGAGGCGGTTGTTAATGGTATATTTGCACCTCAAATGTCTAATGAACTTGAAGAAAAACAAAATAAAACTTACGTTGAACATGAAACACCTCTCTCCGAAGTATTTGAGGACCAAATAAACTGCTCAGATGTTGTGCTACTAACAAAGCCAGACCTTGTGGAAAACATTTCAGACGCCAGAAATATCATAATTAAGGAAATGGAACGGAATGTTCCAATTTTAGAAGTTCAAAATGGTGACATTGGGGCTGATGTGATTTTAGGCGTAAATGCAGCAGCGGAGACTGATTTAGATAATAGACGATCTCATCATGATGGCTTTGATGATCATGAGCACGATGATTTTGACACTTTTAGCATCTCTGTGCCAAAAATCCTAGATATAGAGAAATTTAAAATAGTTTTAGAAACACTCATACGGAAAAATGACATATTGAGAATTAAAGGTTTTTTGCGAGTTGAAAGTAAGCCACTAAATTTACTTGTTCAAGGTGTTGGTAAAAGATTATCAGTAAATTTTACAGACACTAAAATTCCTGTAGAAAATACTGGGAACTTAGTTTTTATAGGTGAAAAAGGGAGGATCGATCAAGACGTAATCTCAGCCTATCTCCACTCAAGTCTGAATTAATATGCATATCATTTTTAATGAAGATCACTATTTAGATAATTCCAGTGTTCCAGTTGATTTGAACCAGGAGCCTGCTGATCTAGTTATTTTGTCTTTTTCAGATAGTGATTTAAATGCGTTTGCGAATGCATGGAAAAAAACGTTAGGGGACTTTGGTAGAGAGTCTGTTCCTACATTGAGACTGGCAAACATAAAACAACTAACCCATAATTTATCTATTGATACCTACATTGAAAAAACAGTCTCCAAATCTAAAGGTATTCTTGTAAGACTTATTGGAGGTGAGCAATATTGGCCATACGGATTAAATTATTTAAAGAGCGTATCAGTTAAGAAAAAGATACCGTTGGCTGTAATACCAGCCGATGGGAGGGAAGATAAGGTTTTAGACTCGTATTCAAATTTGCCAAAGTCAACATTAGAAAACTTAAAAAATCTCTGTGATGACGGCGGAGAACTATCTGCACAAGCGGTATTAGCTCAAATGGCACTTGCTGCATCACTTCACTTCCCAGCCATTACAGAATTCAGCAAAGTAAAATCTCATGGTTTTTATTGCTATAAAAAAGGTATTTTAGAAAATTTTACCGTGAGCACTGATGCAAAACCTACTGTCTGTATTATATTTTATAGATCATACCTGATGGCTGATGACCTCGAACCCATAGACCAATTATTTAGAGATTTTAAAAAGAGAGGCATAAAATGCATAAGTATTTTTGTAAATTCACTTAAAATCAAATCGACCGCCAAGTGGATAGAGTCGATGTTATTGAAAATATCCCCTATTGCGATACTTAATTCTACAGCCTTTTCAGCAAAAAATCGCGAAACTGGCAAATCTCCATTAGATCATGTGGGTGTGCCTGTTTTTCAAATAATTTTATCTACCTCTAAGAAAGAATCTTGGAGACGGAATCCAATTGGCTTAAATTCCTCTGATTTGGCTATGCACGTTGCTATACCAGAGGTAGATGGGCGCATAAATGGAGGGATTGTAAGTTTTAAATCTGAACAAGCTATAGACCCCGCATTACAGTTTCCAATCTCAAAGCATAAAGTCGAGAAAACTCTTTCTAAAAAGATAATAAATAAAGTTGAAAAGTGGCATGCTCTTAGATCTAAGAAAAATGAAGGAAAAAGAATAGCCATCGTATTATCTTCATACCCGGGTCGTGACTTTCAATTAGCTCATGCGCTTGGCCTAGACACAATTAAATCAACAAAGCATATTTTAGGATTTCTTGGAGATAATGGATTTAAATTCTCTAACCCTGATAAGTTTTTTGAGAAGTTAAAAAGCTCTAGGATAGAGATTCCCATCAAGTTATACGAAAGAGTGCTAAATCTTATTCCACTAAAACCTAGAACTAAATTATTTAAAACATGGGGTGGTTTCGAAGAAGATGCTTTTTTTGAAAAGGACAAGTTTGTTCTTCAGGGTTATAAAGACAATAATTTTTTTGTGCTGGTGCAGCCCTCAAGAGGTTTACTAGAGGATAAAAAAGCCGATTATCACGATCTTGAAAAAATACCTTGTCACAGCTATGTGGCAATGTATCTCTGGTTGCAGATGCAAAATATTGATGCATTTCTTCATATGGGAACGCATGGAAGTCTCGAATGGCTACCAGGGAAAACAGTAGGTCTTTCCAATCAGTGCTGGCCCGAGTTACTAGTAAACGACATACCTTTTATTTATCCGTTTATTGTTAATGATCCGGGAGAAGCATCGCAGGCAAAAAGAAGATTGGGGGCTCTTACTGTGGGGCACATGCCTCCAAAAATTCAGACTATGGATCTTCCAAATGAATTGAGAGATCTTGAATTTCTATTAGATGAATATTCTACGAGCGGTGATCTCGATCAAGTAAGGAAAGAGCATATTGAAAAGAAAATAATTCATGAGGCTAAGAAAATAAAATTAGATAAAGAGCTATCAGTTGATCCCATAACATCAGATAGTGAATGGTTAACAAGAATAGACTCTTTTGTTTGTGATTTAAAGGAATCCCAGTTTTCAAGTGGTCTTCATATATTTGGAAAAGGAGATTGTGGAGTATCCGAACTGAATGGCTTACTCCGATGCCTAGAGGGAAAAAGAATTAACAGTGGACCATCGGGATCGCCATATAGGAACCGTACTGATATTAAACCTACAGGCAGGAATATATATGCTGTAGACCCTAGATCGATACCCACAAAAATAGCTTTCCAAAATGGTCAAGCAATGGCAGATGAATTTGTAAGACAATATTTGCAAGACAATGGAGATTATCCGAAAAATTTAACCATTGATCTTTGGGGATCAGCATCCATGCGAACGGGGGGACAAGAGTACTCAATGGCACTTGCTTTTGCTGGCCTTACACCAATTTGGGACAAAAATAACGCTCGGATCCTTGGTTTTAGCATTCTATCACTAGCAGAGCTAGGTCGCCCGAGAATTGATATTACTATCAGACAGTCAGGTTTGTTCAGAGACATCTTTCCAGATCTTAATAGATTATTTTTTGATGCAATCGATAAACTTCATGAAAGAGATGAGACATTGAAAGATAACCCTTATAAAAACAAGATTGACAGAATTTTTGCGCCTAAGCCTGGATCTTTTGGGATAAATATCAAAGAAAAAATTGAAGGACCCCTAGCCAATCACACGGCTAAGTTTGGCGAGGCATGGATTAAAAGCTCGGCTTGGGCTTATCAAAAGAATGGAAAATTTAACCAAAATACAGAAAGTCTCAAGAAAAGGTTAGCCGATACTGAAGCACTAATTCACTCTCATGATTTATGTGAAAGTGATTTGTTGTCAGCAAAGGATTATGCTGACCACATAGGGGGTTTTAACGCAGCTGTTGCCAGTATGCAGAAAACCAATCCTAAACTATACCATTTAGATATTTCATCCGATGGAATTCCAAAAGTTCGTACAACAAATCAAGAATTAGCAAGAATTATCAGGGGAAAGCTTTCTGACGATAAGTGGGTTTCAGGAATGTTGCAGCATGGTTACAGAGGCGCGGCTGAAATAACAGAACTAGTATTCAACTTGTCTAATTTTGGCAAATCTGGAGTATATTTACCTAATCACTTAATAGAATTGGTATATAACTCAACTTTAGCCAATACAAAAGTTGCTGACTTTATGGCAGAGGAAAATATAGATGCTCTTAAAGGTTTAGAAAATACTTTTAGTGAGCTTAGAGACTTAGGTCTATGGAAAAGTTTTCATAACTCTATTCGATATGAGGAAAGACTGGTTGAAAATGGCTAGGGTCTTAGGAATATGCCCAACTATTGACTCACCAATTAAATCTAACGATGGTTACTTAATCCGTTTCAGGCCAAAATACGGATATCTCTCATCTAAACAACTCTCTATTCTTGCTGATGCAATTTCTAGTTTTGGAAGTAACTTTATCGAATTGACATCGCGAGCTAACATCACAGTAAGAGGTCTTCAAAAAAAACATCTTGAACAGCTATCAAATTTCCTTAATCAGGCCGGTATTATTAATGCTGCTGAAAAAAAGGAGAATATTTCAAATATCATTTATAGTCCCTTTTCTACGAAAAATAAAAAACTAACACAAAAGATAGCAAGTATTTTAGAAGATAATCTTAATAATATCCCCAAACCCCATAAGAAATTCGGTATTGCTGTTGACTTAGGAGAAGTGGCCAGCCTGCAAGAAACCAATGCAGACCTCAGGATAGAGACAAACAAAGAAAAAAATCTAATTTTAAGAATTGACGGTTCTGACCGCGGTATAGTTGTAGAACCAGAAACATTAATTGAAAAAATAGAAATGATTTTGAGTAATGTAATGGCTGTCTCGAACCAACTGAAAAGCAGAGATTTAATTAATTCAATTGGAGAGATAGACCATATTTATTTTCCAGACATTAAACCAAGAAAACAAAATTTTTCTCCAAGACTCGGTCCCTGTTTTGGAGGATATATGATTACGGTACCTGGAGGAAAATTTTCAAGTTACCAACTGAGGGAATTAGCTTCGCATGTTAAAGGAGTAGCAGTGACCCCATGGAAATCTTTTTTTATTTATTCAGCCAAAACAAAACCACCTTTAAGTTTTCTCTCAAAAAATACAGGTCATGATCTGAGCGTGAGCTATTGCTCTGGTAAACCCTATTGTAGTCAAGGCATTTTGGAAACCAGTCAGGTGGCAAAAGTGGTCACTACGTTTCTAAAAGAAAGATTAAAAAATAAAACAAATAAAGCAAAGATTCACATAAGTGGTTGTTTAAAAAATTGTGGTCTCTCAAAACAGACATCTATACTTATTAACAGTTCAGAAGGGGAAAAGTCTGTAAGCGTAAAAGATGATAAATTTCAGCATTTAGCATCAAAAATTTCTATGGAATTGAATAAATGACATTTGAATATGAAAGAAGCCCAGACAAAATTTATGAGCAATCTTTTTCTATTATTCGAAAAGAAGCGGACCTTTCTTCTTTTTCAGACCTTGAAGAGAAAATTGCAGTGAGGATGATACATGCCCTTGGTTTTATTGGGCTGGAAAAATATATTCAATTTACTCCAGATTTTGTTGGCAAAGTAAGAGATGCTTTAGAGAGAGGAGCTCGGATTATTTGCGATACGAGGATGGTAAGTGAGGGAATAACAAAAGCGAGACTACCAGCGGACAATGAAATCATCTGTACTTTGAATGATAAGTCCGTACCAGACATTGCAAAACGAATATCGAATACCAGAACGGCTGCAGCCATTCATCTATGGGAAGACTACATACAAGATTCTCTAATTGTTTTTGGTAACGCTCCCACTGCATTATTTTATTTGTTAGAGTTTCTTGGTAAGAGAAAAAACTTGAAACCTGTGGGGATAATTGGTTGCCCTGTCGGGTTTGTTGGAGCGGCAGAATCTAAGCAAGCATTAATCGAAGTAAAAACGCTGAACAGTCTAGTTGTTAAAGGCCGGTTGGGGGGAAGTGCTGTAGCGGTAGCTGCAGTTAACGCCTTGGCGCAGGAGAAAGAATAAATATGTATAGTATATATTGCGTCGGGGTTGGACCAGGTGATCCTGAGTTACTGACAGTTAAGGCATCTAGAATAATATCCGATGCAAGACAAATAGCATATTTCAGAAAAAAAAATACGTTGGGCAGAGCAAGAGCGATTATAAATACATTAATTTCCAATAGTGCGCCCTTTGAATACGCCATGGAATACCCTGTAACTAATGAAGTCGATTTTCGATCTGATAAATATAAGCATTCGATTAATCGATTTTATGATGACTGTGCCAATAAACTAAAGAAACTCTTATTGAACGACGATGTGGTGGTAATATCAGAAGGTGATCCTCTTTTTTATGGATCATTTGTTCATCTATTTAGACTTTTGAAAAAAGATGTGAATATAGAATTCGTGCCTGGAATAACTGCAATGTCAGGTGCTTGGAACAATTCTAAGTTACCAATAGCAATGGGAGATCAACCCCTAACTATCCTAATGGGCATACAAAGTCGCGAAGAATTAAAGAGCCATCTTGAGAGTTCCAAAAATGTTGTAATCATGAAAGTGGGCACCCAATTAGAAAAAGTAAAATCTGTACTAGAAGAAACGGATCGGCTTAATGAGGCATTAGTAATTGAAAAAGCAACTATGCCTGAACAAAAAATTATTCCTCTAAGGGAATATACTAAAAGTGAAGCACCATATTTCTCGATAATTCTAATTTCAGAGGACCATTACGAATGAAGGGAAGCTTAACCATAGTAGGTTTAGGACCAGGAGCGCCAGAACTTATTACACCAGCAGTAACCGATGCATTAAAAGATTCAACAGACATTGTGGGTTACTCTAAGTACATTGAAAGAGTGAAGGATGCTAGCGGCAAGTCATTTCACCCAAGCGATAATAGGGAGGAAATTGATAGAGCTGAACTTTCTATTAATCTTGCTTTGCAAGGAAAAAAGGTAGTTGTTGTTTCTTCGGGAGATCCTGGAGTTTTTGCAATGGCCTCGGCAATATTTGAAGTTGTAGATAAAAAAAACATTTCTATAGATGACTTATCAATTGTAGTTCTGCCAGGAATTACTGCTCTTTTAGCAGCATCCGCCAGATTGGGCGCTCCTATAGGACATGATTTCTGTGTTATTAATTTGTCTGATAATCTTAAATCTTGGGATATTTTGAAATCAAGAGTTATCGCAGCCGCAAAGGCGGACTTTGTAATAGCATTTTACAACCCAAGATCGAAATCTCGTAAAAATCAGCTTTCAGAAATTTATAATGTTTTAAGAAAAAATTGTAAAAGTGACCGGATTGTTATTTATGCAAATTCAATTTCTACTGAATCTGAGGCTGTTTTTGAGACTACATTGTCAGAAGCTGATGCTTCTTCTGTGTCAATGAAGACTCTAGTAATTATTGGATCATCACGCACTAAAAAGATTAGAAACACAGGTTATATATATACGCCACGTTATTCAGGGGTAGAAAAAAATTGAACTACTTGATTTTCATCAGTAAAAAGCTTTCTTTTCGGCAACGTAGGTCTTTCAATCATTATGACCTCAACGCCAAGTTCCCTAGCTGCATGTATTTTCTCAACTACTGCATTGGAGCCAGAATTCTTTGTTATAAGTTTATTTATAGAAAACTCTTTCATAATTTCCAGCTCTTGCTCGAAAGTAAATGGGCCTTGATCAAAAATAAGCTTAAATCTATCGAGAAGCATCTTGTTTTCTGGTTCGTTAATCATTCTGATCAGATAAAATGGTTTGGGCTTCCTATTCAGAAAACGTATTTCCTTACTACCGATTGTTACAAAAACCCTGTCAGTTTCGTCTATAAGCTTTATAGCTTTATTCATATCACTCACCAGCTTCCATTTGTCGCCATTTTGTCTCTGCCACTTTGGACGTTCAAAACCCAAATATTCAATTTTTGCGAGTTGCGCAGCGAGAAGAGAGTTTACTGTAATATTTTTAGAAAAAGGATGAGAGGCATCAAGGATATGGGTTATACCTTCATCTTTGACAAACGCAGACATTCCCGTCGCTCCGCCAAAGCCACCGACCCGAATATTTTTTACCTCTTTATCAATGCTTTCAGTAAGACCTGCATAAGAAAGTATTGTAAAAAGTTTCTTTTCATGAAGTCTAAAATGCAGATTTTTTGCCTCGGCAGTGCCTCCTATTATAAGAATTTTTGTCATGACTAAAACCTGGCTTCATATTATTGGTATAGGTGAGAATGGACTAAATGGCCTTGATAAATCAAGCACTGATTTATTGAAGAGGGCGAGCGTCGTTTTTGGTAGTGCTCGCCAATTGGCTCTTGCAGAGGTTAAATCAAAAGGTAAATCATGGCCTATACCATTTAGCATTGATGAAGTATTCAGTTATAAATATAAACTGGCTGTGGTACTGGCTTCAGGTGATCCTTTTTGGTTTGGTGTAGGACCTCTCCTTACTAAAAACTTAAAGAAAAATGAATGGCGCTCTTACCCTGTGCCATCTACTTTTTCTCTAGCTGCCAATAAAATAGGCTGGCCTATAAACGCTGTTGACTGCTTAGCCTTCCATGCAAAACCAGTAGAAACCCTTCCTGCAAAACTGTCAGAATCTGGGAAAGCAATAGTTCTTCTCAGAGAGTTTAAGCAAATAGAGCAGATTCTTTCTGTACTAGAGAAACATGATGTTAATGTTAAAGAAAGTTTTATGCTGTCGAGACTTGGCTGCCCAGAGGAAAAAGTAGTAAAAATTACAGACTCAAAACTATCTGATTTTAAACAAGCATCTAAATCTTTAAAACCACTAGCATTGAGCATAACATATAAAAAACCTCCATCAGATATCAGTTATTTTCAAGGGCAGGATGATGATGCTTTCAAAACTGATGGGAATATAACTAAAAAAGACATAAGAGCTCTGACCCTCTCAGAATTAAAATCTTTTGGAAGTGAAGTGTTGTGGGATATAGGAGCTGGTTCAGGCTCAATCTCAATTGAATGGTGTTTGGGGCATCCTAAAAACGTGGCCTTTGCCATTGAACGAAGAAGGGATCGTATTTCTTTGATCAAAGCTAATAGAAAAAAATTTGGCTTACAAGAAAGATTAACTGTAAAACATGGTAATATTGAAACGATAGCCAAAGATTTACCAACGCCAAATGCTGTTTTTATAGGTGGGGGAGTAACTTCAGATTTAATTTACCAAGTGATTAAAGCCCTTGGTAAAAATAGCCGACTTGTAATAAATGCTGTCACTCTTGAATCCCAGGCTCTTTTGTTAAAAAAATACAAGCAGTTCGGCGGTAATTTGAAAAAAATTAATATATCCAAGCCTAAGCCTATTGGGGGAAAAACAATTTGGTCAGCTCAATATAATATAATCCAATGGAGCTTTAAAACATGATTGCAGGAATTGGCTTTAAATCTACAGTTACTATTACTTCATTTAACGAGTTATTTGAAAGTTATATCAAAAGGTATAGTGCTTTTACAGTTGCTACCTCAAAGGAAAAAGCAATAAATGCAGTCTTTTTAAAATTTGTCAGTACAAACCGCCTAAAATTGATCCAGATTGAGGAAGACGATATTTACAATATTATCACACCTACTGTTTCCCATTTGAGTATGAAGTTTAAAAATGTTGGCAGTTTTTGTGAAGCTGCAGCACTTGCTGCAGGAGGTACCGCATCCAAAATTATTTGTGAGCGGAAAATCTCTTCTGATAGGCTTGCTACCATCGCAATCGCAGAAATGGATGGAGATTAAATTGACAGTACACTTCATAGGCGCAGGTCCTGGTGATCCCGAACTCATAACGCTTAAAGGAAAAAGACTTTTGGAAAAATGCTCTATCTGTTTCTTTGCGGGATCGATCATTCCGAAAGAAATATTATCCCATTGCGACCCTTCAACAAAAAAAATAAATACAGCACCCCTATCACTTTCTCAAATTATTAAAAAAATAGAAAAATTTCATAATGAGGGTCATGAAATTGCTCGGCTTCACTCTGGTGATCTATCTATATGGTCGGCAGTGAATGAACAAATACGTGAGTTAATAAAATTAGAAATCCCTTTTAGCATGACGCCAGGAGTAACTTCTTTTTCAGCTGCCGCTTCAAGTTTAAAACAGGAACTAACCAAGCCCCAAATAGCCCAATCTATAGTTCTCACTAGAACCGAAGGTAGGGCATCAAAGATGCCTGAAAATGAAACTTTAGAAAATTTTGCTAAAAGTGGTGCTATTCTTGCGATACATCTATCAATTCATGATATTGCAAAAGTGGTCAAAAAAGTAAAGCCTTTCTATAACGGTTCTTGCCCAGTAAAAGTTGTGTGGAAAGCATCTTGGCCAGAGGAACAAATTATTCATTCAGATTTAAGTAATATAGAAAAAGCGATACCCGAATATATGGATAGAACAGCTTTGATACTTATTGGTCCGCATTTAGACACTGCTAATTTTACAGCAAGCAAATTGTATGATGAAACCTATGATAGGAGATTTAGAGAAATAGATGCCACTGGAAGAAATCATAAATAGGCAAGGTATAATTATTTCGGCTCCGGCGTCGGGAGCTGGAAAAACGACTGTAACTCTGGGGCTTATTAACGCTTTTGCCCGTAAAGGATCTGTACAACCTTTCAAGAGTGGTCCTGACTATATAGATTCAAAATTTCAAAGTGTTGCGGCAGATCGTCCTTCATATAACTTAGATACATGGGCAATGTCATCTAGCGATATCCTTAATATGATTGGCATGGTGGGCCCTTCGGATATCTGTATTGCTGAAGGGTCAATGGGATTATTTGATGGAGTAATAAGCAAGGGTGCAGGTGGAAATGGTTCCACCGCAGATCTAGCAAGTATAACGAATTGGCCAGTAATTTTAGTAGTCGACTGCGCAAAGCAGGCTCAATCTGTAGCTGCTTTGATTGCCGGTTTCAACTCATTTAGACATGACATAACAATCGGTGGAATAATTCTAAATAATATATCAAGCAAAAGGCACGAAGCTTTAGTAGTCAGTGAAGTTTCAAAAACAAAAGTTCCAATCCTAGGTGTTATCCCAAGATCTAACGAACTAACTATCCCAGAAAGGCACTTAGGTCTAGTCCAAGCAGAAGATTTATCTGACTTGGAGCAACTAATTTTTAAGCTTGGAACACTCATTGAAGAAAATTGTGACCTAGAAGCAATAGCTTGTACTGCAAGAAATAGCTTTCCTCCAATATCAACGTTACAAAAAATTACTCCTCCCGCGCAGAGAATAGCTATTGCGAGAGATAATGCATTTACCTTTACTTATTCCCATTTGATAGAGGGATGGAAGAAGCAAGGTGCTGAGATCTCCTTTTTCTCTCCGCTAAACGATGAGCCCCCTTCAAATAGCGATGACATGGTCTGGTTGCCAGGAGGATACCCTGAACTTTACCTCGGTCGCTTATCTGAATGTAAAAATTTTAAGAATGGACTTATTGATTTTAGTAAGAAAAGACCAGTGCACGGGGAGTGTGGTGGCTATATGGTTTTGGGAAGAAAAATTATTGGAAAAAGTGGTCAGGCATATGACATGATTGGTATGTTTGATTTGGTCACTTCTTTTGAAAAACGCAAGCTCAATCTAGGATATCGAAAAGCCAAGGCAATGGAGCCTTTTTTTGGAATCAAAAAGGGTTCCACTGTTCTTGGACATGAGTTTCACTATACGACAGTTGTCGAAATAAATGATGCTCCTATTGTCTTTGTAGAAGATGCTTACAAAAATGAGTTAGGTCAGTTAGGCTCCAAAAACTCTAATGCTACCGGAACATTTTTTCATCTCATTGGGAGCGAACAATGACTATAAGCTTTGTCAGTTCTGGTCCTGGCAATCCAGACCTGCTTACTGTACAGGCGGTAAAAAGAATTAGTGATGCGGATATTATTTTCTATGATGATTTATCCGCAGGTGAAATACTGAATCTTGCAAAAAAAAGCGCCACACTTTTGAGTGTGGGGAAAAGAGCGGGGCTTGCATCTCCAAAGCAAAATCAAGTATCTAGATTACTCGTAGAATATGGTAGAACAGGAAAAAAAATTGTTCGGCTGAAGTCGGGTGATAGTAGTATTTTTTCAAGATTAGAGGAAGAGATTACAGCATTAAATGAGAATGGGTTAGAGTTTGAAATAATCCCAGGAGTATCTTCAGCAATGGCTGCGGCTGCGGCTGCAAAAATCCCATTAACCCGAAGAGTTATGTCGAGACGTGTACAGTTTATCACTGGACATGATTTCAATGGTGAACTTCCCGATGACTTAAATATTGCATCTTTAATTGATCCAAATTGTACAACCGTAATCTTCATGGGAAAAAAAACTTTCCCTAATCTCGCTCAGATTCTTTTAGAAAATGGTCTTGATATCAAAACAAAAGTTCTCGTGGCGGAAGACATTTCAAGAAAAGAGGAAAATATTAAAAAGGGTACGGTTGAGGAGATATTAATCTATCTAAAGGATATTAAAAGCAATCATCCTGCAGTTATAATTTTTGGACCGTTACTTTGAGTATTAACTTATATCTAATAGGAATAGGTTTCGGAGATGCAAAGCATGTAACAGAAGAAGCAGCTAAGACAATCAAGAGTTGTAATTTGATACTAATCGGAAAGAAAAAAGACGAAAAATCCGAGATTGCTGACCTTAAAAAGAATATTTGTAAATCTTTCATAAAAATAAATAGTGTGAAGTTTAAGGAATTTTATATACCGGAGCGACAATTGCCCAATAAAAAATATATCAATTCAGTTATAGACTGGCATGATGATATCGCGAAAACATGGGTCGACATAATTAAGAAATATACTTCCAGTACTGCAAGAAGAAACATAAACGTAGGAATTCCCATATGGGGGGACCCTTCACTGTACGATAGTAGCCAGAGAATTGCTTCACGATTTAAAAGCACTTTACACCATACTTCCATCAAACTGATTCCTGGACTCTCTTCAATACAGTTGCTTGTTTCTGCGTTTGGAATCCCCTTTAACGAAATCGGGCAATCGGTCTTGATTACTACAGGTCGGCTTCTAAAGGAAAGAGGATGGCCAGATGGAACGGAAACAATTTACGTTGTTTTAGATGGAGAGTGCTCATTCACATTTTTAAAAGACAATAATATCTATATATGGTGGGCTGCATATCTCGGAATGAAAGAGCAAACTCTTATTAAAGGCAAGGTTCCAAAAATTGGAAAAGAAATTATTAAAACAAGAAATACGTTGCGTTCTGATAAAGGATGGATTTTAGATGTCTATAAACTACAACGACTAATAAGGAACTGAGATTTATGCCTGAAACATATCTGATACTTGGAGGAAGCAACTCCGGAAAATCTAGGTTTGCAGAACAATCAGCGCTAAGCTTACAAAAAAACACCTATGGTAAATTGTATTACATAGCTACCGGCCTTGCATATGACTCTGAAATGCAAGAGAAAATTAGTGAACATAAGAGGAGAAGAAACCAAAAATTTGAAACCATAGATTCTCCTGACCTGAGTGCAGATATACTCAAAAGCTCGAAACCGCAGGACATAATTTTGATTGATTGTATATCAATGTCGGTATCGAACATTTTAACACTAAGTCAGTTTAGAGATCGCCGCATTGATGACATTAGAGATGATCTAAAAAAGTGTAAATCTACATTGATTATAGTCGGACAGGAAACCAGCCTTGGCATCTTACCAGCTAACGAACTATCGAGGAAATTTCTAAAAGTATCAGGAAAATTGAATCAAGATATAGGTCGTTTTGCAAAAAGCGTAACTTTAGTCGTCGCAGGACATTCTATAAAAATTAAATGAATGCAATAGCTTTTCGTAATATCTACCTGCTTTTAATCGGTTCAGTTAACTTTCCACTTTATAGAACAACCCATTGAGGCAATTTGGTCACTTGGTCCCTTTCCAGTTTGAGCCACACCTTTCATTGCTTCGAAGAGATCTCTTTTTAAATCAACTGGACCGGCCTCTTTCCTGGATGCGTCTAATCTTCCTCTGTACTGTAGTTCGTGATCCTTGTTAAATCCAAAAAAATCCGGAGTACATACAGCATCGTATAGCTTAGCCACTTCTTGGGTCTCATCATACATATATGGAAAAGTAAAATTATGATTTGCAGCCAGCTTTTTCATGTTATCGAAGGAATCCTCTGGGTAACTAATTACATCATTTGAACTAATGGCCGCTATACCAACCCCAAGCTTTTTTAAATCACTGGCGTCTCGAACAATTCGATCCAAAATGGCCAGCACATAAGGACAATGATTGCATATAAACATAATCAATAAACCATTAGCCCCGCTAACTTCTTCCAGAGTATATTTTTTCCCATCAACAGATGGCAAGTTAAACTCTTTTGCTCGCCAACCAAAATCACAAACTGGAGGAATTTCTGCCATTTTTTTTATCCTTCTATTTTTAGGGCGCTTTCAGCAGCTTCCCTTATTCTCTTTATATTT